>JAYQUO010000001.1:0-196151 GCA_038147995.1 Rhodobiaceae bacterium
CGGTTTACAATGGCCAAACCCGCAGCATCATCGGCAGCTGAGTTGATCCGAAAACCGCTCGAAAGACGTTCCATCGTGGTTTCGAGGTCATTATTTAACTTGTTCATTGCGTGCTGCGCACTCAAAGAACCTATGTTTGTGTTTACGACTGTCATGGGTAACTCCTTTCCCGTGTTGTCAAGCTCAAAGCTTCCCTCTCAGGAACCGTTACGACCCGTCTCAGAAATGTTTAGTCGCCCAATATTTTTTTTGACCCCCCTGAGATGAGCGGTTTTACAGATATAAACTTCAATATAAACAATGGTTTATAAAAATATGAAACTTCGAGGGGAATGGCACAGGGTTTGCAGATAAGGGCACGATAAAGTTTCGTATTACCTATGAGAGGTCCCTATGAGTAATATTAATACGAATATGAGCGCGATTAACACGCTGTACCACCTGCAAAAGAACATGCAGGGCATGGATAAAGCGATGGAACGGATCGCCTCGGGCTTACGCATTACCAATGCCGGCGACGACGCCGCTGGGGCTGCTATTGTCAATCGAATGACATCGCAAATTCGCGGGCTAGAAAACGCTATTCGAAACTCAGCTGATGCTATTTCGCTAGCTCAGACGGCAGAAGGGGCCTTAAATGAGGTTACGGCCGTTTTACAACGTATTCGTGAGCTCTCGGTTCAGTCCGCTAACGGGGTCTACAGCGGCGCCGACCGGCAAAGCTTGAATGCAGAAGTCGTTCAATTGCAAAACGAACTGCAACGGATCGCCGAAACGACATATTTTAATGATACGAAACTGTTAAATGGCACTTTCCAGGATACGTCCTTCCAAGTTGGCTATCTTGATGAACACAAGCACACGGTCACCATCGAAGATGTGCGCCCGAGTGCACTTGGCAATTACACACTGTCTACGAGCCAAGCATCGTCGGCCTTTGCACGCGACTCGAATAATAATTTTATTGCCGTCGACAACCAAACCGTAATCGAGCCGTCCACGGGCTACAAACTTGACGGTGTGTCGAACGCGCAAGCGCAAGTTTCAGTCTTTAATGTTGACTATAATGGCTATAATCCCGACCTCGACACGCTCGACATCCGTATTGATGGCCAAAATATCCGCGTTCCGGCAGGCGACGCGTCAATCGTCGACCGCGGCAGCTTTATTGACGCCATGGTGTCGCGTATCACGAGCAATCCAACGCTTGCGGCGCGCTACGACGTGACCGGTGATCACACAGCTGGCACCTTAACAATTACAGCCCGCCAAGCTGGTAACCCGTTCATCGCGGAAATGATTCACACCAATAACGCCGTCGAGACATCAACCTTTGCGGCTAATCAACCCGTTAATGCTGCCGCGACCAACCGCCAAATGGCCATTACCATTCCTGAAAGCCTACAATTTGGTACCGGCCAATCTCAATTGGACCTCACGGCAGATAGCTTGGTTTTGCGGATTGATGACACTGAAATTTCGATCCCGCTGGGTGGCGCCATTAACTCGGTCAATGACCTCGCCAATGAGATTGCCGACCAAGTGGAAAACCTCTACCCCGCCACTCTGCAAGTCCGTGCCAGCTCCAATAATGGTGTCGTGACCCTATCAGGAACTGGCGGCGCGCCCTACTTTACCGCGAGCCTCGCATTCACCGACAATAGTGCTGACGGCTTTGATCCGTTCACACTCAGTGAAGCAACGCCTTACGCACAACCTACGGGCCTCGTAACGCAAAGCCTTGATATTACGGGGTCAGCTGCTTTTGACGGCACAGCCGATCAATTAACGCTGAGCTACCGCGGCACCAGTTACACGAGCCAAACCAACCTCGTTAGCACGTCTAACCCGGCCACAACCGAAGCCGAAATGATTGAAGTGCTGAAAACGGCCTATGCCAGCGACGACGCGTCAACAGCTGCCGTGACACTTAACCTCAAAATTGGCGCAGCCGCGATCGCAGCCACGGACTTAGCCGCAGGCGATAGTTTCACCATCACTGTTGACGGCACCGCCTACACAACCACAGCACTGGCTGGCACAACCGGTGTTGAAGTACTAGATGCCATCAGGTCGGCAACGAATGCGTCTGGTGGCCGTCTCGACGAGATATTCACGATCAGCCAAAACAGCATTTCGAGCTATGACTTTGTGCATGTAAACCACACCAGCCACCGCATTGACGTTAGTGGTGCCGTTACGGGTGGGGCCGTCGTGCGCGATGCAGTGAACACCTTCTCGCTCGCTATTGACGGGTCTGATCTGAGTGCTGATCACTTCAATAATGGCGAAAAAATTGTCTTCGATATTGACGGCACAGACTATATATCAGCTGCAATCAACAGCGGTGGTGGGGCCGTTACACAAGCCCATATCGTCACCGCTCTTAATGCCGCCGCTGGTCTTCCTGCGACCGTTAGCTTCGTTGCAGGCGCCAGCTATTCGGAATTTACCGTCACAACCACAACGGCCAATAATGACGCCGCCGTGACATTCCGCAGAACGCTTGGTATGGACCTGGCGCGCCATGACATCGCTGTCACCGGTGCGGCCAGCACATTGAGCTTGGCAAACTCGTCTGCAAATGACGTTGTTGCTATCACCGCAAGCCCTGCCAGCGCTTATAACAACACAGGCTCTCTCGATACTGAAGTTGCACAAATCTCCAATATCGACATTGATGTCACAGGTTATGTTGGCGCCGCCGAGACCTTGACCATCAAAATCAACCAAGAGACGGTTACAATTTCATCGGCATCGCTCGACGCAGCTTCGGCGAGCGATAACGCCATGGCGACTTTAATTAAGAGCGCCATTGAAGGTAACGCCAATCTCACAAGCATCGTGTCAGTTGCCATTGATGGCAGCGACGATATTGTTATCACAGGCCTCGCCGCCGACGGCCAGCCTGCGCAATTCTCGATCGAGCTTGAATTTGCCGCTGCAAGTGCCTGGAATATGGCGACCGGTACGCCGCTTTCGACGCCAACACCATGGGTCGGCGGCACGACCGCTATTGGGGCCCATGAAACGCTTGTCTCGTTCAATGAAAGCGGACTTGATCCTGCCAATGATACGATTGAATTCAAGATCAGTGGCACAGCCAAAGATGGCTCGACCGTCACAGAACGTTCGGTCATTGTCGATGTTAACAACGTCCCGAGTGGCATTGTCTTTATCCCAGGTGAGCCAGTCTCCAGTCAGGATTTGGCTGAATTGGCTATGTTGGTGATCAACAATGACTCGACGCTATCGGGGCTGGTGCAAGCGCGCATCCCAACCAGCGTTGACTACGCCAGCGAAGGGGCCAGCGCCAATTTGAACCACCTCGATGAAATCATTATCGAGTCACTTGTACCTGGCACAGCCGTCACCATCGAGACAATTTTCCACGATGCAGACAATGCCGTGTCAACGAATACGGCGGCCTCGACTGCCAACCAATATGCCAGCAAAGGCACATCTGGACTGTATTTGACAGCCGATAACAAAGTCCTCGATAGCAATCGGCACGAGCGCTTTGTAAACAGCCAAAATGAGGTGACGGAATATCGGGTCGCCGACAATGGCGCGCTGATCGATGAAGACGGCTATGTCGTCGCCCTCGACGCTACCACAGGTGAACCTTATGCCGACGGTCGTCTGATCGACGTCAACGGCTCATCCGTCATGCGGCGCGGCGATTTTGCCCTGATTAACGCTTCTGGCGATTTAATCGGTGGCGTTGGAAATCCGCGCACGGCAACCATATCCGCTAAAACGCCAATATCTGGTGCTCTGCTGCTCGGCGGTGCCTCTGCAGCCACGCCGATCTCGGGCACATCAGCGACAACAGCAGCCAGTCGCGTCATTGATGCCGAAGACTTAACTGTTTATGGCCATGTCGGCACCAGCCGTATTGACATTAAAGACGGCATGACCGGCAAAGAAGTTGCCGATGCTGTGAACCAAAAGGCCCGCACGACGGGTGTGCGCGCAACGGCTGAAACGCGTGTGCAATTATCCTTTGATCAATTGTCAGGCAGTGATTTCTCAGACTCCATTAGCTTCCGCCTTTATGGCATGGATAATCAACCAGCCGACGTCACAGCCGCTGTACAATTTGGTAGTCTAAATGGGACCGACGCGGATTTGAGTAATTTGCGCAATGCCATTAACTCGCGCTCTGGTTCGACAGGTGTGATCGCAACCCTGTCTGACGACAAGCAAACCGTCTATCTCCGTTCGGTTGATGGCTATGACATTGTAATCGAGAATTATGATGCTGCCACGATACGGTCGGGTATGACGGCTCCAGCAATGCGCTTACAGGCCTTCGACGACAATGATAATGCGGTGGGAACGCCGGTTACACTGTCCGATGCATCAACCGCAGGTGCCGTTGATACGGCCCGGATTTCGGGTCAAGTGACCTTCCACTCGTCTGAGATCTTCTCCGTGCACACGGATGCCGATGGCGCAGCTGGCGGCGGGCTTTTCCAAGCCGCGCCTGGGGCTGCGACCTTAACGAGCATTAATGACCTCAATATTTTAACGGTCGCCAATGCTGCAAAAATGTTGGACGTGGTTGATGGCGCTTTGATGCGCATTGACGCCGAACGAGGCGACTTGGGTGCAACCATGAACCGGATGCAATATACGATCAATAACTTGTCAAATATTGTCGTTAACACAAAGGCATCGCGTAGCCGCATTATGGATAGCGATATTGCGACTGAGACCGCTAATCTGACCAAGGCGCAGGTTCTGCAACAAGCAGCTCAAGCCATGTTGGCGCAAGCCAATCAGACCGCGCAATCGGTTCTCTCGCTGCTGCAATAGGGTAGCGCTGACCAGCAGTAACTGGATCACAAAAATTAAACAAATAGCGCCCCGCTTGGGGCGCTATTTTTTTGCCGTCATAAAATTTCTGACGTCATAAAAAACGGGAGGGCTACCCTCCCGTTTTTTTCTTGCTGGTCGTAAAAGGACGTCTAGCGGAGGAAATCAAATAGGCTTTGTTGTCCGATTTTTGCAAAGGCTTGTTGCGCCGCGTCGCGGTTCAGCAACATAGCTTGCAGCTCGGTGACTAGGGCCGCAATATCCGCTTCGCTAATATCAGCCACTTTTTCGGTAACCGCGACTTGACGCTTCATGATAACGTCGAGCTGACGGTCAGCTTTGTTCATTTGCGCCCCGATAAAGGCCTGCTGGACACTCAAGTGATCAATACCTTTGCCAAGATCACTGGCAAGGCTACCGATCAATAAATCGCTATCACCGAGGCGACGCGCATCGCCGATTTCGCGCCCCTGACCATCAATGGTCGAGAATAAAACCGATGACCCACGGCCGATGGTTCCCGTTGTGACACCTTCGACTTCGATGTTCGACATAATAATTGTGCCATTCGCAGGCTCGCGCAGACGTACCGTTTGGCTGTCGGCGTCAAAATACGCCTCAACGCCGCTGGCCGCGCTTTGCTGGTTTATTGCCGAAATCAGATCATCATATTTACCTTCGGCGACTGACGCCGTGATCTGTACGGCCCCCTTGCTGCCTGACAGAGAGAATGTCCAGCTTTGAGGATCCCGCGGCAGGTCAAATTTGAGCGCGGCATGACCCATAGCTGAGCCTTGCGTTGCCAAATCATTGGCCGGATCGATGGCACTAATGGCCGAGGACAGCATATCGAAAATACTTTTCCGCCCCTGCCCTGTATCAACGCGCTCGAACACAGAGCCACCATCGAGACTGGTCGCGACGGTCATGGTCTCTGAAATTTGTAATGCGGAAACGCCCCGATCGCCTCGATAGATGATCGAGCCATCTGGCTGCATTTCAAATGCCGCCGCGTTACTTTTATAACCACCAAAAAGGGCTTGGCCTTGAGAGTCTTTTGTATTCGCAATCTCGACAACAACCTGCGCCAGCTGTTTTGCTTCCGCCAAAATGGCTTTTCGTTCGGCTGGACCATAGCTTCCATTGGCAGCTTGTACCGATAATTCCGAAATCCGCGTCAGTACATTGACAACCTCTTGCAAAGCCCCATCTGCAAGACTGAGACGCCGCTTGGCATTATCAACATTCATTTCAAAGCGCGATAACAGCGCCTGCTGTTCTTTCGCAGCTGATAAATTGACCGCGGCGACCGGATCATCCGACGCCTTTAGAATATTCTGACCTGTCGAGATTTTTTCCTGAATGGTCTGCACATTCTTATTCAGTTTCGAGAATTGCTCGACTTGTCGTTCATTAAACAATTTGGTGCTGATCTGCATGAGAAACTCCTAGACAACATCCATTAAGGTTTGAAACAGCTCACGCGCCGTCGATAGGACCCGGGCGGACGCCTGATAAGCTTGCTGATACTCGAGGAGCGCCGCTGCTTCGACATCGAGGTTTACGCCAGAGAATGACATTTCCGCTTCCAAGGCAGCATCGCGGCTGGCTTCTGACGCCTCCAGCGCGATCCCATTAGAACGAACTGCTGCCCCGACCTGAGTTACAATTTGCGCGAAAAGCTGGCGGAAGCCACCAGAATTTGGCCCAGCTATGTCGCCTGATTGCAGGCGCATCATGGCGTCGAGATTGCGGGCATCGCCGGTGCCACCCAGATTGGGAAGCACATGGAAAACATCGCCCTCCGCACCCTGACCTGCCAATCGAAACCGTATATCGGAATAATCCGCGACGCCCTCTGCGTTTAACGTCCGCGTTGCAATCGAGTGCCCTGTTTCGGCATCGATAATTTCCATACGCCCGCCATCGGCGGTTAGGCGAATATCATAGGCTGGTGGCATCTCCACGGGCGTTGCCAGATCATAGGCGGCCGAAACACTGCGCGCTGAACCGCCTGTGACGACAATAATCAGATCTTCATTCGGCAAATTGCTAAGCGACAAACGTTGGCGCGCCAGACTGTCACCCGAAGCCTCAACCTCGACAGCGGTTTGATTGGTTGAAATAATATCGACACGATCACCATTTAAGCGAAGATTAACGGAGGCTGTTTTAAAACCCAGCGCTTCGGTGGCGAGATCGCGCGAAAAGCTGATAGGCCCTGTATCAGAGCCATATTCGAGCACCAAGCGGCCACGCCCAACACCTTCATCGCGCCAAGATGCCACAAGGCCCGTGCCGGTGAGTTGTTCATCATCAATAACACCGTTCTCGTCGACACCAACGCGCAACGTTGCGCCCTCAAAACTGACGGTCATCGAGCGTTCGGAGCCAGCCAAATCTATCTCTGCCCCAGCAAAACGATTGGTTGTCACGCCCGCGATACCCCACCGCGCAGCGGCATCACTATTGCCAGCAACCTCACTATCGACAGGAACCGACAATGCCGCCCCAGAGATGGTGCCGCCGCTCACGACCTGCAAGGCACCATCCTTATCAAAATAAGCCGTGATGCGCCCAGCTTCGCCACCGCTTACGACAATTTCGCTATTTTCCATGGTGAGACTGTAGAGCTCACCCGCAAACCGAATTTGCACCCGATCACCATCAACCGGCAATGTGGTGCCCGTTTGACCCGACAAGGACGCGATCGGCGCTTGACCCCGAATTTGGCTTACCAACGCAGAGGCAATTGAAGCCCCTGTGAGTGGCGAAACCTGCGCTGTTGTCAAACGCGCCGAAAAAGCAGGCGCGTCGCCCGTCTGCGGGATTGCTAAACTATAGACACCACTGGCAGCGACAGCCCGCCGCCCCGTCGCATCTTCAAGGTTAATATCAATTTCTGAATGCGCCGTGAACGAAATAGACTTCCGCGTGCCATCATTATTTGTCGACAGCGCGACCAAACCGCCGTCGAAAGGATCCGATCGGCTGGTCATTGTGGTATCGGCCAAGGTCGCGGAGAAGGCAGCTGACGATGTCAGCTTGAGCGTACCGCTGAAGCGGGCACTATCGAAGCCGCTTTCGGGCGCGTGAAAACTGATCCGGTCACTAACAACGCGACCGTCGTCGTCGATTACCTCGCCATAAAATTGCGGCGGCATATCGGTAACGCGCGAGATCATGATGTCTTCACCAGAATTGGCTTCCATGATAACGCGATCACCAGCATCATTTAAAATCGCTGTCACGCCCGTCAGACCCGAAATCGCGTTAATCGCCTCAACCAAACCATTAAGGTTTCCTGGTGCAATATCGGCCTTAATCGTCAACGGGTCCTGATTAATCGACTCGAGATTAAAATTGACGGTGCCAACGGCGGTAAAGCCTCCTAGGCTCACGCGCGTGCGCCCCTGCGCCTGAATGCCGAGCGGCGCCAGATCGCGATTATAAATCCCCGCAGCGAAGCCGGCCGAGGCGCCCGCCGGCACCATCAAACTGGCCGTGCGGCCGTTTTCCGCCGTAAAGCTCATGCTATAGCTATCGGTTGCACTGGGCGGCAATAATCCAACACCGCCAAGAGCTGACGGGGCTGTACCATTGGCGCCAATATCGACCCGCTCCATACCGCCCGTGCGCGAGACATCCATTTGCAGACCGCGATAGCCGTCTGTCTCATCGTTTAAATAGTCACCACGATAGCTCGCGCCAGCCGAAAACCCATTTTTGGTACTGAGCAGTGTATTGATTTGTTCCGTGGTAAGGGGCGCTCCGGCGAGATGGCGGCCTTCGCGGGTGAAAATTTGAATCGTCGAAGCGTCGGCGGGCGCCGTTATCCGCTTCGAGATTGTGCCGACAGCTGTGGTAAAATTCGTTGCTGCTGCGAAAGAACCAAAGGCCGCTGCGAGGGTCAGATTTCCACCTGCTCCACTGGCAAAAATGCCGAGATCGGCCAACGACTCGCCGCTGGCGGCGCGTAAATTACCGCGGTTCAACTCGTCGACGAGATTATTCAGATCTTCCCAGTTCATATCGCTAGCTTCGCGCGGAAAAGCCGTAGCAAAAGACAGATCGAAAACATAAGTCTGCACACCCTGATCGGTCTCAAGTGCCACGGTCATTTGTGGGGCTTGCCGAATATCGTTCAAGCTCAACTCGAACTGCGCACGAGCCTGCTCGGCATATGACGACAAAGACAGATTTTGTGCACCCGCCGGCACGGCTGCGACGACGCTGTCTTTCAGAAATTGTGTCGCTACAATCGGGGAGTCGCCATTGCGGAAGATTTGATCAATCGATGGCGGCACAGAGAAACTCTCGGCCGTTGCCTTTTCCATACTTAAGACTGCGTCGCTCTCATTGGCGGTGTCTTGCATCACATTGGTCGCACCAGCTGCTGCAAGATCTTGCGGCCGCACCAGCAAAAATTGCATTTGTGCCGCAGAGCCCCGCGTTGCCGAGAAACTGACCGTATCGCCATCCTTGGGCGCGCCACTCAAGCGAAAGCTAAAGCCGGTGCCGCTAAACTCGCTTGCGCTGATGGCCAGAAGCGTCACCTCGCCGCGGGTTTTGACCCAGCTCTCGGTTTCGCTGCGATAGGTCATGGTGAAGTCGTCGGCCGGTAAATCATAAGGTGATGTCACCTCGATTTCGACCACCGCCTCGCCGCGATTGGCAGCGCTGACATCGGGGATTAGACCATTGGTCGAGAAGATAGCACTACCGCTGCTTCCGTCCATGGTCAGGCCCAGCGTGTGTTGTGTATTCATCTCGCGCGCAACAACAAAAGCAAGGTGGTCGATATCAGCCGCGACATCCTGGACAAATTCGTAGCCATTGACCAAGCCAGCAAGTAGCCCCTTGCTAATTTGATTTGTCGGCACCCGATTGGCACCATTGAGCAAATAGATTTGCAAATTGCGGCCATTGGACAAAACATCCAATTTGGTCACCTGGCTGGCATCGACAATGGTTGGCCCAATACCGCTGGAGCCGAGCGACACATTGGCCACGCCGCGATCGGTATATTCAACCGAGATATCGGCGAGGGCCGCCATATCGCCCAAAATGCGATCGCGCAAATCCATTACCGAATTAGGAGCTTGCCCGCTTTGGCCCGCAGACAAAATCCGCGCATTTACTTCACCTAATTGCCCACTCAGCAAATTCATGGCGTCAATAGCGTCGGTGGCTTGCGCGGACATGCCTTGCGTCATAGACGTCACATCGGCAGCTACCGTCTTGAAGCTGTCGGCCAATGCGCGACCTTCCTCCAGCGCCATAATACGCGGCGGCAAGTCACCAGGAGCGGCCGCCACATCTTGTAACGCCGTAAAAAACCGGTTCATTTGGCTTCCCAAGTCGGCATCCGATGGCAAAAGCGTATTTTCGAGTGACTTCAGCTGATCGAGATAGACTTGAACCCGTTCAAACTCGGCCGCAGTTGAAAAGGTTTTGTTGAGCAAAAACTCGTCGAAAGAGCGACGAATTGTGGCAACGCGCACGCCCAAGCCCGCTTGACCAGCAACACCCGTCACCCCACCTTGGCTGGCTGTAATTTCTTCCAGCGAAGCATCGCGGCGCTTGTAGCCGTCCGTATTAATATTGGCGATATTTTGCCCTGTCACCGCCAAGGCTTGCCGGTAAGACTGAACGCCACTTTTCGCGATATCAAAGAGACTTGCCATACTCTATCGACCTCGCGTCATCGGCCGCTGGGGGCTTAACTGCTGGACCAAAGCGTCGGCAATACCAAGCGATGAACCATGCGCCATTTTGCGCGCATATTCCTCGTCCAGCATTGTTTTGAACGTCTCATTACCCGTACCGCCAAAAAGATCTTCGGCCAATTTACTATCCCGCGCTTGCTTGATCATTTGCTGCGCAAAAATCGCCTCAAATTCCTCAGCGACAGTGCGTAAGGCGTTATTAAATGCAGGCGAACCCGGTGCCATTTTGGCCCCGGGGCTGGATTTAAGAGAAGCGAGAGATGGTAGCTGACTATCCACGACGCCTCCTAAATAATAACCAACTCAGCGCGCAAGGCACCGGCCTCGCGCAAAGCTTCAAGAATGGCAACCAAGTCTGCAGGTGTCGCGCCAACGGCATTGATTGAGTCAACAATATTAGATAACTCGACCCCTGGATCGAACAGGAAGGCACGCGCGGGATCGGCCGTGACATCGATTTGACTGTCGGGCGTTACCACTGCGCCATCGGGCACAGCAGCAATTTGATTATCATTTGCAATGACGGTTTGCGTCGGATCAACTTTTGGATCTTCTCGCACTTGAACCGTCAAGTTCCCATGCGTGACCGCAGCAGGCGTCACCCGGACATCACCGCCAATGACGATGGTGCCAGTGCGCGAGTTCACCACCACCCGTGCAGCGGGACGCGCGGGGTCGACCTCGACATTTTCAATTAAGCTCATAAAAGCAACACGTTGCGCGCTGTCTTGCGGCGCCTTTACGCGCACGGACGAACCATCGATCGGGGTTGCAATTTGATCTTGCACGAGATCATTGATTGCCTCGGCGACACGATAGGTGGTCGAGAAGTCGCTCTGATGCAGATTAAGCACCATATATTCCGTATTTAGGAATGGTGTATCGACCATTCGCTCAACTGAACCACCGCGCGGTATACGCCCAACCGTTGGGATATTAACGCTGACGCTAGAGCCATCACCAGCCTGCACACCCAAGCCGCCGACCACGAGATTACCTTGGGCGATTGCATATGTCTGGCCGTCGGCACCTAGCAAGGGTGTCATCAACAAGGTGCCACCGCGCAGAGACTTAGCTTCGCCCAAAGTCGATACCGTGACATCGATATTTTGCCCAGGCTTCATAAATGGTGGTAAATCGGCAGTAACCATGACCGACGCGGCGTTTTTACCCTTAATGCCGGATATATCCGTAGATTGACCGAACTGCGACACGATCGACTGAATGGTTTGCAGGGTGAGACGCGTATTACCATCACCCGTGCCTGCCAACCCGACTACAACGCCATATCCAACAAGCTGGTTTGAGCGCACACCCGCCACCGAGCTAATGTCTTTCAAGCGATCAGCCTGCACGGCGGTCAATGCGTTGAATATAAAAACCAGACAGACTGTAAGTAATAAACGCATAAGAGAGCTCTCTAAAAGGGTGCCACGATCCGAATGAGCGTACTCAACCAGCCCATGCGCGCCGTGTCGGCAACCTGCCCAGCACCTGTGTATGTGATTTCGGCATCGGCCAGCTTGGACGACAAAACGACATTGTCAGCCGAAATATCCTCGGGGCGGACAATGCCTCGCACACGAACATATTCATTGCCGTTGTTTAAGGTGATCATTTTTTGGCCCATAACTTCCATATTGCCATTGGCAAAAACGCGAACCACGCTCACCGATAATTGACCGCGAAAGCTGTTCGATTGCGCTGCTTGCCCAGAGCCAGAAAAATCTTGCGCTGTTGCCGCTGTCAACTTTCCAGACAAACGGGTTTGATCGAAAGGCAAGGTGACCGAGAAGTCGTCGCTCTTAGATGTTGCCGTGCTTTGCGATTTCGTCGCCGCGAAAGACTCCGAGAAAGACACGGTTAACAGATCGCCAACGCCCCGCGCACGCTGATCAGTGGTAAATAGGCCTGTTTTGGCATTCGCATTAAAGATCGCCCCCGTCGCGACGCGGCTTTCGGCCGTCGGGACAATATCGTCATATAACGGCTTAAAATCGGAAGACCGACGGCTCTCCATGTAAGTGCTGCACCCAGCAAGCGCCGGGAGCAAACACATAACAAGCAAGAAATGGCGCATAACGCTTCCTCCAAGTCCTTACAAGTTATTGGCGATAAAGCGCAGCATCTCATCAACTGACGTGATGGCTTTGGAGCTGACTTCATAGGCACGCTGTGTCTCAATCATATCGACGAGCTCTTGCACCACATTCACATTTGAAGCTTCGAGCGCGCCTTGCACAAGCTTCCCAAAACCCTGCTCAAGTGGGTTGGACACAATGGGACCACCGCTGCCATCAGTTTCGACCAAAAGGTTTTCACCGATCGGTTGCAGACCACGGCGGTTCGGGAAATCAGCCAGCGTCAACTGCCCCACTTCCTGAGCCGCGGCTTGCCCGGCAAGCGTCACACTGACAATGCCGCTAGCGGAGACATTGATATTCGTCGCGCCCTCTGGAATTTGAATTTCGGGCTGTAAGACATAACCGCTCGATGTTGTCAGGATACCATCTTGGTTACGCGAAAACGCGCCATTGCGGGTATAACCGAAGCGTTGATCGGGCATTAGGATTTGGAAGAATCCAGCGCCCTCGACAGCCACATCGAGAGCATTATCCGTCATAATAAGACTGCCCTGCGAATGCATTTTTTCCGTATTGACGATGCGTGTGCCTGTCCCGATCGCAAAGGCTGAGGTCAGCCGCGTATCAGCTGATGTCTGATCGCCCGCGTAACGGCGGACCTGGTACAGCAGGGACTCGAAATTAGCGCGGTCTTTTTTAAACCCGGATGTATTCACGTTTGCCAAGTTGTTAGCGATAACCTGCATACGAGTTTGTTGAGCATTAAGCCCACTTTTCGCGACGTGCATTGCGTTGGCGGTCATATTTTCCTCCTGAAACGACTAACTGAAGTTAGACTAGCAAGAGCTATGCCAAAGCCATGCGCGGCTTAATTTTTAGCAGGTTTTTGGGCTTTTTTGGCCTTAATTAGGCATCCGCATGAGACTGGCGCCCGACTCGTCGAGCTCGCGTGCGGTTGAGATAATGCGAATATTGAGCTCGTAAGCACGCTGCCGCGCCATTGACTCGACGAGTTCTTCAACCGAGTTCACATTGCTGCTTTCCAAGTAACCCTGGATCATGCGGGTTTGCTGATCGGCCCCTGGAATCGTACCATCGAGCTGACGAATTTGGCCATCTTCATGTTTTTTAAGCTCAATATTTTCGGCTAGGGTTGTGCCAATTTGGACGACCTCTTGGAATTCTCCAGGTTCGCCGCCCACCAGCTCGAGCGAGATCAAGCCGTGCTCACTGATCGTTATTGATCTATAAGGTGGCAAGACGATCGGTTGCAAATTATTGCTAAGCACGAGATTGCCCGCCCCATCCATTAACTGCCCCTGCGTATTAACGCGAAAATCGCCGCGGCGGGACAGAGCTGGGTCGCCGGTTGGCGGCTGGATCATGAAAAAGCCATCCCCCGTGACCGCCACATCGGTAGGTTGCTCGGTGTAATCGAGACGCCCGGGTTCGCGCGAGAAGCGGTTTTTTCCCTCTCGAATGGCAAAAGCCCGGGTATCAAATTGCTCCATGGCATCCAGAAATCCGGTATTTACCACTTTCGGCTCAAGATCTTTCCGGAACCCCGGAACCGAGACATTGGCGAGGTTATTGGATCGGATAGCATTATCTTCCTGCGCGAATTGAATGGTATTCAACGCTGTAAATATCAACCGATCCATAAGCTAACTCCTCGAACCCCTAAGGCTTATCCACTACATGCGGATGTTAATAATGGTTTGCGTTAGGGTTGTCGTCGTCTCGATGGCTTTAGCCGAGGCTTGGAAGTTCCGTTGTGCGGTAATCAAGTTCACAAGTTCCTCGGTAATATCCACATTCGAGCGCTCTAGCGAACCCGAAAGAATATTACCATAACCTTCAGCACCGGCCTCACCGACCTGCGGCGAGCCCGACACAGCGGTCTCCACATAGGTGGCATTACCAATCTGTTTCAAACCGTTTTGGTTGTTAAAGTTAGCAACAACGATTTTACCGAGTGGGTTATTCTGACCATTGGTGTAGTTGGCGCGAATGGTACCCGAAGCATCGATCTCCAAACCATCGAGGCGACCCGAGGTAAAACCATCCTGCTCGACCGACAAGACCGAGAACGGTTGTGCGAGCTGCGAGGACTGACCAAAGTCAATATCCAGCGAGATCGAGAAACCTTCTTCCTGCTTCTCATAGTGCACGAGGTTTTTCGGGCTCAACAACTTACCTGTTTTATCGAAAGTCAATTCACCCTCATCGATATAAAGCGGGTAATAGCCTGTCACGAGATTCTCGGGCGGACTTTCAACCACATCACCATTGGCATCGACATAAAGCGCGACACCCTCCGCATTCGTGGCTTGCACCAGATTATAGATTTCAGGGACCGATCCAACACCCAGCGGTACATCATCGAGTCCGAGACGCGCCGTCCCCTTCACCTTAATGGTCGATTCAACACCTGTGGTACCCGTTGTGAATTCGAAACTATTGGTCTCCGTCAAATAGCGCACCGTGACACCGCCGACCGTATTTCCGGTTTCGGGATCACGGATCTGGTTGATCCGCGCCTCGAGGGCTGATGCCAAGGTTGACCCCACATAGTTCCCCGTGGGGACCTCGATGATACCGTTGATGCCGTTCACCGAGACGTTAAATATATTCTCGCCATTTTGGTTGGTGAGACGGAAAACGTCCGTCAATGGCTCCTTAGCCGCAGCACCATTAGCGACTGCTGGCTCGGCCGCGAGACCACGTCCATCGGCGAAGATCGCATCGGTTTTCGACGAACCAACCCCCATCAGCAGGTTGTCGCCGACCCCCATGGCGCGGCTCGTCAAATCAACCGTGCTGTTGATCACAGAGCCATCAACTTCGCTAATGGCATAACGCCCAACTTGGACGTTGGACGATTTTTGCGCACTTGATACACCGATGGCACCATTGGCATCAATTTGCTCGCCCGTTGAGCCACTCGCAAACGTAAAGTTCTTAGTGTCCGAGTTGTACCCAACCGCTATCCCAAAGCGTTTATCATTGAGCTGCACTTCTTCACCGTCGGCAACAAAGGGGTCCGTATAGAGCACGGATCCACCGCGGATCAGCGCCTCGATAGCATCGTCAGGTGCTGGAATACCCAGATTATTGGTGCCTTCTGCACTTGAAGCCCCCGAAATTTCAAATGAATTGAAATTACTGTCTGTCCCAGTTCCGAGCACTGTCCGATCCACAGAGAACTGGAACCGCTGATTGATCGAGTCGTAACTCACTTTAATCGGCGGGTTTTTCTCATCAACCCACACAGTCTGGGTCGTCGTTGTGTCATTTGTGCCATCTGTAAGCCCCAACATTTCGAGGCCATCAATGGCGGCACCTGACGTATCCGTCAGCGACAGAGTTTCACCCGTAATGGTGATAATGCCTGGCTCTTTCGCTTTGATAGCTGTCACGGCACCCATCGTCGCCGCGTTATTAGCCACTGTCACCTCGAGATTTGCACCCGATGCTGACACGGCAGCAGAGACATCGGCACTACCCCCGGCATTAATTGCCGCGGCGGCAGCGGCCAGCGCTGCTGCGCGGCCAAGACCACTAATATCAACGGGGACGTTAATCACAGTCCCAGCATTGTCGGTAATGGTGAAGCTATAATTAGCGTCAAGATTAGCAAAAGTTAGGCTTGCCGTATCGCCGACACCAATGGCCTGCGTCGTTGCCGCACCAGCTACAAAATTTACATTGGAAATGGCATTGGCGTCGCCATTTACCTTTTCAACAAATTGAATTTGCGTACTATTGTTGATGACATCGCCATTCACATAACCATGCTTGGTGTCGTTACCGATTTCCCGCAATACAATTTTTTTGCTGTTGAAATTAACGGCGGCATCTTCAAACACATTTTCAGCGCCTTCGAAAAAGGCTTCAACATCCTGTGACTCATTGTGCAGCGCGTAAATATTTGTACTCGTTTCAACAAAGCCAGTGTCAGGCAATGACAGACCCGTCGTATCCACTTTCAAATAACCATTGGTGGTATCCACAGAGAAAATGGTGAATTCGCGGCCATTGAGCAGGTCGCTATTATTGACATTATCAAACTTACCGGCCAGCCGGATGGTTTCCCCAGAGGAGAAAGTGGCAGCATCAGCTGGGCTGAGCTTAATGCTCAAAACGTTTTGCGCGGCGTCATAAATGATAGACCGCCCGGGTACATTGGCATCGGTTGTGAGTTGCGAGCGATCATTATAAACACTCAAATTCGGACGGCGGCCGTAAAACGAATAGACCATGAACTTCGGATCGGTAGACACTTTATCCGTGGCTTCATCATAGGTCCGGTGGTCGAACTCGACGATCTGAGTTTGCGTCATAACGTCGGTAATTTCGGTCCCTGTCGCCCGCGCAAACAATTTATTTTGCACACCGAGATCTGCGTTTGCAAAATTGCCAGTCGCCGCATCGGTTTCCAGTGCGTACTCATTTAAAGTGTCATTCAGACGTGCCTGCGCATGGGCAAGAAACTGCTCAAGCGTGAAGTCTGGCGACGCGCCGTTCACATCCAGATTGGGAATTTGTGCCGACACAAAGCTCGGCTCGAGAAGATCGACCGAAATCTTTTTCGTCAAACCTGTTGGAACACCGTCGGCGTTCAGCTTGAATAAATCGATTGTCAACTTATCGTCGACATTCTGGACAACCTGAACCTTGCGGTCATCGCCATAGGCTTCGTTGATCGCACGCTGCACCTCGGCGGCGAGTTGCTCAGCATTATACTTGCCGGGGCGGATATCAATACTCACAGGCTGGTCACCATCGTCGACGTTAACCAACAGGAAGTCTTTCCCCCAGTACACACCACTATCGTCATTGCCGCCTTCGCGGGTTGATAGGAATTGCATCGGGTCGGTGACGATTTCGACAAGCTTGTCGCCTTCTTCACCAAAGTCAAATGCGGTTTGTTCGCCCGTCAGCTTTGCCGGCTGTGACGGAATTTGTGATTGTAGGTCATCCAACTTGTAAAGTGGCGAACCTTTTCCCTCGAGGAAGTAGTTGTCATCGGGGACCGTCGTGGCTTGGTTACCAAACCGGTCGATAAATATTTGCCGGCCCGAGTCATCAACCGCGTTAACGAGATCAGGATCGATAACGGTATCGTTAATCACCAACCGCGTTTCGAACTTATTGGTCGGATCGGTCGCCGAAGCGTTCTGTGTTTTGATGAAATAGATTGTGGCGATCGTCGGATTACCCAAGTCATCAAAGATGGTGATCGACGTCGAGTTGGTGAAACTTTCAGGATCATTCGGATCGAAAATATATCCATCCGTAAATTCGACTTTTTCCGGAACCACTTCTGCATCAGCTGGTACGTTCACACCCAGCGAGATATTACTGGTCGCTTTTGGTTCACCCGATGTTACAGGCAGCTGCAACGGCACGGCACTGGTCAAATCCTTGGCCGTCACCGATCCGTCATCGTTCACGGGGTAAACCAGCAAATACTGACCCGCGCTATCCACCACATAACGGTCGTTGTTCACGTTCAAAGAACCGTTCCGCGTATACACGGTCTGAGCCGATGTGAGCGACGGTTTCAGAGCAAAAAAGCCCTGTCCAGAAATGGCAAGGTCAAGCGCGTTCAAAGATGACACGATGTTCCCTTGCGTAAACTGCTGCTTAATCCCTTTTAGAATGGTACCCGAACCAATTGAAGAAGATGAGTTCTGCAATGGTGAGGTGGCGAAAATATCACCAAATTCAGCGCGGCTTCGCTTAAAGCCTGTGGTGCCGACGTTAGCAATATTGTTTGACGTCGCAGAAATATCAGCCTGCGACCCGTTTAGACCTGTAAGAGCGGTATAGAACGACATCTGTTAAACTCCATCCCGATGAGAATTATTTACGAAACCGTGTGACATCAGCGGCGGCAATTTCGCCATAGTCACGCACATCTAGAGTGACCCCTTTGACAGGGTCTTGTGTTGAAGCGGCCAGCACTTCTGCAAAAACAGAGGATGACACTGGCTGCAGGCCTTTGCCCGAGTCGGCATAGGCATCGATCCGAACCATTGCCTGGCTGTCGCGAATATGTTGCGGCACATCCAACCAAGAGAAGCCAACCAAGCCGCTGGCCTGAGGACCAAGCTCGATGACATCGAGCACTTCGCCATCTTCCGAGGAGAAGGTCAGATTGGTCATAGAAGACGCCGCCGGCAGGTCGACAATCCCATGGATCTCACCCGCTTCATCTGGACGGGCGAAATTACCCGGAACCAAAACAGAGCTTCCTAGCAAATTCGTCGCTGTGGCCAGACGGAACTCAGAGAGCTGGCTCGCGAGGCTCTTCAAGGTCTCGCCCATATCGGTAATCCCCGTCACTGTCGAGAACTGCGCCATTTGAGCGATGAAGTCGCCATTTTCCATTGGTGCAAACGGATCTTGATTTTGTAACTGCGTGGTCATCAGGCGCAAAAAATCTTCCTGGCCGAGGGCATCTTTTTTCTTCGTGGCTTCAGCCTGGCGGTTCACACCCAGCTTATCCAAGATCGCATTCAAACTCTGGTTTTGTGCGGGATCAATTGAACTCATAACCTTAAAGACTCCTCTATTTACCCATATTGATGGTACGCATCATCAGCGCACGAATTGTTGTGACCATTTCAACATTGTTCTGATATTGGCGGTTGGCCTCGAGCATATCGACCATCTCTTCTTCGGGCTTCACCGCGGCGGAATAGACAAACCCATTGTCGTCGGCTTTGGGGTGATCGGGCAAAAAAATGCGCTCGGGTTCCCGGTCAAGCGGCACGACTTCAACTGCATCTAGGGTCGACATGCCTGTTTTTCTAAATTGCTCAGCATATTTAGTTTCAAAAACAGGGCGCAGAGCGCGATAAGCGTCTTCGCGCGAGCCTGCAAGGCTACCCGCATTTGCCATATTGCTCGCAATCGTATTCAAGCGCACGAGTTGAGCGCCCATCGCGCGACCGGCAATATCGAAAATATTGTTAATCGGAGCGCCCTTCATTACTCACCTCGTATGGCAGATATCAGGCCAGCAATGCGGCCGTTTAGGAAAGACAGTGTCGTTTGATACCGCATGGCATTTTCTGAGAACTGCATCTGTTCGACATTCAGCTCGACCGTATTGCCATCCAGTGAAGGATTGAGCGGCACGCGATAATGGACACCATTTGGATTGAGAGGGCGATAAGTGGGCAAATGCTGATCATCCGTGATCGACAAGGGGCCGCTGCGCTCCAATTTATTCATTTCTTCATTAAATTCGATGTCGCGCGCCTTATAATGCGGCGTTGCGGCATTTGCGATATTCGACGCAAGAATGGTATTGCGCTGCGATCGCAACGCTAATGCAGAGGCATGAAATGCCAAATTATCTGCAATTTTTTCCATTCCAATGTATCCTTCCAAGACACGATTTTTCTGACGAAAATGCTTTCGATTGGTCTGGAATTTGCAAAATGAATGCCAAATTGAAGGGAGATTGAAAAAAGATGAACGCCTCAGACGAAGACTTGAAGCCGAAGCGCGGTTATCTCCGGCGCCTGCCTCCAGAAATTGAATCTCTACGTGATCGTATTGTTACCCGTTTCACCGGAGAGCCTTTATCCGAAATTTCCGCCTTCGTTCAGAAGGTTCTCGCCTCGGAAAAAAATGAAGTTAACCGAATAGCCGCACTTGCAGCACGGGTTGTCCTTATTCGCGACCATGTGAACGAAGTTATTCGTCTGAACCACCCTTCTTTTTTAAAGCAAACCAGCAAAGCTGACGTCTCCGAAGACACCTCTGAAGCACCGTCAGAGCACGTCGTTATGATATCCAATGAGAACTCGCAGCTACAAGCGGGCATGCGGCGCGTTAAAATTATCGAAGACAGTACGGTCCATGATGTTCTCTTCCCGGCCGGCATCACTGTCGACGTTAAGGCCGAAGATGCCGAACGCCTAACATCTTCGGGCAAAGCTGAATATGTCGAAGTTGCGACTGCTGAACCAACAGATACAGAAGCCTCGGACATTATTGACCATGAAGCGGACGCCGAGACGCCAGTCGCCGAAGCAAGCGAGACAGAGCAGGAAGAAACGTCAGGCGACGCCGCTGAAGACGCCGCAGAAGACACGACAGAAGGCGCCGCTGAAGATGCGGACGCGAGCAAATCCGAAGCCGAGACAGAAAATGACGCGGCGACGGAGCCCGACGCTACAGATGAAGACAATGACGACGACGCATCGACAGAAAGCAAGCAGGAAGGTGCTTAAATATGGTGTTTGGTCGGCGTATCACGGCAATTTATACGGCTGGGCTTACGCTGCTGATCGGATTTAGTCTGAGCGCTTGCGATAGCTTGGTGCGCTTTTCCTACGACAAATATAGTTGCGCCAGCAATGCCCTCGGCATTGAAACGATCGAAATTCAAACCCGTTCCGGGTTATATCGAGGTTTTGTGACGCGCTTTGGCGAGATAGACATTATGGATGTCGCGGTCACGCCCGAAAAAATCATTCTCTCGCACGATCTTTTCAGCATCGACTTCGATTTAAAATCCAACCAGCTTGCCGCTTTGACGGCGGACACTTACTACGCCCTTTCCTGCCAAGAGCAAGAGCGATTTTCGATGTAAGCAGGTTTCAAGGTCAGCCGCGTTCTGGTCCGTGAAATTTCACGATCGCGTCGGCTTGATCGGCTGAAACACCCGTGGCCTCAACAATCTCAGCGCGGCGCGCCCCTCGCTTGGCCATTTCTATGGCCCGCGATAACTGCTCTTGTTCCGTCATCACTTCGGTGAGACGCCCAAGGTCTGCTCGCATGGCCTCAATCTGTCGCTCGAGGGCAGCTATATCGGGACGAATTTTTTCAACAACGCCATCGAGATTGACGCTGATCTCGGCTTGCTCTTGTGCCGGCCCCTCGATTTGCGACAAGGCTGTTTGCAATGCCAGCAACCGCTTGCCCGTTTGCTCGTGTTGCCATTCAAGTTCGCTCTTCAGACGCCCCAAAACCCGCGCCTGTCTGAACATCGCCATTAACGCTAAAAGGGCGACGAGGCTCATTCCAATCAGGATAAAAAAGGGTAAGCCAGACACGGAGCTATAAAACTCGAGCATTTTATCCAGATTTTTCTGCATTAGGCTCTCCCAACTTCACCCCTATTATGTGGACTGTTCGACCCGTTCGGCAAGGCTTCTGTTGAGTTCGTTAACCCATGATAACCTAGCATTGACCTGCGCCTGCAATTTGGCCAGTCGGTCGACGAGGCTGGCCAAGCGGTCTCTCGCATTTTGCAGATCTTCGGGCTGAAAGGAATTGAGGCGCGACCAATTATCCTTGATCAATGTCTCGGTCGCCGCCATTTCATTTTTCAAGGCTTCCGGATCAGACAAACAGGAAAAGGCTTGTTCGATACGGTCTTCGAACAAACTCAATAACGCGTCTAGATCTTCTGCCTCGGGCATAGTCAACCCTTACGGAAGAATGATTAAGATTTCAAGTCCCGATAAGCATCCATCAAAGCGTCTGAGACGCGATCAAGATCAACCGGATATTCGCCCCGCGATATGGCATCTTTAATGCGGCTGACGGCCTCCATATCAATGGGCGGCGCGCTCGCCATGCGGCTAACGGCAGATCCTTTGACATCGACGACATCACTCGACGAATTGGCAGCAGCCGCGCTTGCGGCAGCCCCTGACTTTACAGCTGCGGGCTTTGCCCTCACTTGCTGAGGGTCTACCCGATTAACAGTATTTTTAATCGTATCAACCATCTTCTTACACTCCTACAACACTAGTTACGACCTACATGGTGTCCGTTTTAGTCGACGTCGCAACTTTTTTTGTGCCAATAACAAAAAAATGCTGCTTTCTGCCATTCTTCAGGTTTTCTACCTCAATAAAGTCATGCATTTGGCCATTTTCCAGTGCTTTGCCCGTCGTCACAACTGAAATTTGTCCAAGTTTGTGTTCTATTTCAACCAATTGGCCACTCTCAATTACCCAATCTGGTTGCAAATGCCGTGCCTGAACCGGCTGTCCAAGGCCTAACGCGTACTTCATCCGTCGCCCTACGACCTGTTCAAGCGCGGAAAAACCGCTCGGAGCCGCCCGGGACGAGAGCTTTTCAAGCTTGATATGGTCCCTGGTTATAATCTCGCCAGATGTCAAACTTTGACTAAGGACGACGCGCTGAACCCAATCTTGACCGACAGACCGGTCTTCCGACTTAGCGGCCTCAACCGCACTCACGACGTTGGTTCGCACATGAACAGACCAAGCCCGCGGCGTTGCGCAATTAACCCGCATGGTACGCCAAGACGCATCCATGCGTTCCACCGTCAGCTCGGTATCACATGGATAAAACAGACGCTCATCGCCCAATAAAACGTCACCGCGCTTGCCAGACACTTGCAGTTGCGCTTGCACCGCGGCGCGAATATCAGCACCACTGACGACCTTGGTCGCAGCATTAACGGGCGCAAAGCCCATTAAGGCGATGAGCCCGG
The DNA here is from genome assembly GCA_038147995.1 of Rhodobiaceae bacterium. Taxonomy (GTDB): domain Bacteria; phylum Pseudomonadota; class Alphaproteobacteria; order RS24; family RS24; genus JAYODZ01. The sequence goes on from JAYQUO010000001.1 coordinate 23,127, forward strand.
CTCCGAAAAATTGGCAATATCTGCGTTTAGAAGCCATTGAAATAAATATGCCCCGACCGACCGCTGGAAGCGCTTTGCGTCCCTTGCGTCGATTTACCAACGATCATGGCATGAATTTCATTCACTGAAGGCAAATGCAAGGTTCGCCCCGCATAGAGAAAATGCGGATTACCGCGCACAAAGGCGTGACTATTGCGGCTGACAATTGCCAGCTCCAAAAAGCGCTTATTCAGGCCGCTTGCTCCATAATAATGCGCAATAATTTTTGACAAGGTCTCGTTGGGCTTAACCTTATGCTTGGCGTTGTAATCGGGATCGCGGGCGAATTTATTGTTACCGCTCGAGGCGCTGCCAATATTATGCGCGGGCGACGTCAAAACGACAATTGGCTCGGCGGCAAAAGCCGAACTTGCCGTCAACACTGTCGACAAGGCAACCAAACGTGCAAATGAGGAATACATTAATTAACCTCCATAAATCTCGTGTCGTGGCCAACCAAACCCGTCAAATCCTTGCTGCTATCAAGGGGCGAGACATAAGCGCGGTTCTCTTCCAAACGCGTCACCCGCACAATGTTCCAACTGCCGACCTGATCGGGAATAACGGCAAGCTGTTGCTCTCGCAGGCCATGCCGACGCCCTAAATCAACGTAAAAATTATTGTTTAAGCGCGCAAGTCGTCCGCTGCGGGGCAGACAGGCGACCTCGCCCATAACCTCATCGATAAAGGGACGAAGCTCGGGCAATAGTGCACGCAAGCGATCTTCACGGCCAGGATTAGCGAGCAAATTTATTGGTTCAAAAAAACTATCGAAACGGCCCATCAGTTCTTTTTCAAATCGGTGCGTCTTGGCGGTTTTAAAATCTGGTCCAGCATAAAACGTTAGCTCAACCCCTAGAACGAGCTGGGTTTTATCGGCAATACCATAAAAGCGGTCGGTTTTCGACGTCAGGGAGATCCGGCTTACCAAAGCGTAATCGCCATGCGATGTCGCGCGCGCTGCCAGAAGCGCCGTATAGTCCATCGCACCGCCATTGCTTTGCATCGCTTTGACATCAAACGCCTGCGCCGTATTATCCACCAGCACGGCTTGTGGGTCACCCGAAATACCGTCTAACACCTCGCGCCAAGCCATTTGCACAACGCGGCTCGACCACACGGGCACATTTTGGCTGATGAAAATCTGAGGCTGAAAAATCTCAACTTGCCGCTGATAGTTTGCCGGACATGCGCGATCGGCATGCGATGACACGGCCACCCTCAGTCGCATCTCATAGTGGTCTTGTTTGCGGCCGTCCTCGACGATGGTGTAGTCGAGAATTTCCCCAGCCGGCCGAACAATAACAGCCTCATTTAACGAGGTTTCGCTGTCGAGAGCGGAGTATCCATCGACAGATGCCTCACCTTGCAGGGCCGCCAAATAAAGAGCTTCATTGAGCGCCAAACGCCGAATGTCTTCAATCGGCTTGCTGTCATCATAAACAACCCGTCCAGTCACTTCGACGAGCCTTGCGCCCTCGGGCGCCACCTCGGTCGCAATAACGGCTCCACTTCCGAGGAAGATGGCCAGAAGACAGATTGTAAGATGACGAACCATACTGCGCGATCTTAGCTATATTTGCGAACCGACTTCATCAAGCCTGCAATCATCGACTTATCGAGTTCGAGAACAATTTCATAAGTGTCCTCGCCGGTTGGGTTAATACGGACCGTGCGGGCACCGCGAATAATTCCTGTGACGACACCACGGAATGTGTCATTTTGCACCATTAGATCGATGACTGTGGTGTTGCCGTCGACTTTCAAGCCATGGATCTGCTCAGCAAGATCGCGCATCGCAGCCATTCGAGCGGCGCGGATTGCCATCAGACGGCGCTGCGCTTCATTGCGGCCTGGTTGGGTTGAGACAACCGCATAGCCGATTGCCGTAACGGTGTTAACAGCATAGACCGACGCGTCGGCACCAGCGCTGGCATCACGCTCTAATTTCAGACGATACCCTCCAGGCGCCACGGGGCCACAGGAGGCAATAAGAGTACTGGCGAGAATAATAGTCGTCAGTTTCAAGAAATGGGACATCATAATTTACTCCGCTTATTTCATGGCAAAGGCCAAATAACGTCCCAGAGGATGCATTATCCGTGCCAGACGGACTGAAATAAAATTTAAGCCCGCTCTAAACTTGGCACGCCGCTTGCCTCTTCACAGCGTGGCATACGAAAGCGCCTTGGAAAAAACAGCCTTTCAATAAGGAAAGTGTCTGAATTCTCCAGAGTTTGAGCATTTTTAGTGCCATGTGGAGCCAGCGGGACACGCCCGCAACACGAAATTGACACGAGGAGTTTGTCATGGAAATGACACTACGGCGATTGGGGTATTCGGGAACGAAATCCTTTTTAACCGGCATCAGCCTGCCCGTCGGGATTTTGGCATTGATCGCGATGATGGTTCTGCCTCTGCCGCCCGTTCTCCTTGATTTGTTTTTTGTCACCAACATTCTTTTTTCTTTGCTGATTTTAATGATTGCCGTGAATACATTCCGGCCTCTCGATTTTTCATCTTTTCCATCTGTACTACTCATCGCTACGGTTCTGCGCTTGGGCTTAAATGTTGCGTCTACCCGCGTCGTCCTTAGCGAAGGTCATACGGGCACGGACGCGGCTGGAAATGTCATCGAGGCGTTTGGTGAATTTGTGATTTCTGGCAATTATGCCGTAGGCCTGTTTGTCTTCATTATCCTCATCATCATCAATTTGGTGGTGATCACCCGTGGTGCGGGGCGCGTATCTGAAGTTTCAGCGCGCTTCACCTTGGACGCTATGCCCGGCAAGCAAATGGCTATTGATGCCGACCTCAATGCCGGCGTACTCACCAACGAGGAAGCCACAAAACGACGCGAAGACATTTCTGCCGAAGCCGATTTCTACGGTGCCATGGACGGTGCTTCAAAATTTGTTAAAGGTGACGCCGTCGCCTCTATTCTCATTCTTGCCATCAATGTTATCGGCGGACTGATCATTGGCCTCGCACAACACGATATGGCGATTGATCAAGCTGCCAGTATATATGTTTTGCTATCAATTGGTGATGGCCTGGTGGCGCAAATTCCCTCGCTTCTGCTCGCAATCTCGACCGCTATTATTGTGACCCGTGTGTCTTCCACACAGAATATGGCCGAGCATATTGGCAAGCAGTTTAGCATTTCGCGGGCTTGGCTGCCGACCGCAGGTGTTATGTTTTTAATCGGCATGGTTCCTGGCATGCCTAACTTTCTGTTCATGGTAGCCGCAGGCCTCGCCATCGCCGCCGCGCTGTATATTCGCCAAATCGAAGAAAACGAAGAAACCGCCGAAGAATTGGCTGAGCAAGAGGCTATTACGGAGAAAAAACCAACCGACATAGACCTTTCGGACATTGCAGATAATGCGCCGATATCCATTCAACTTGGTTTCGGCTTAGTGGAAATGGTTGACGATGATTCAGGTGGCCCGCTTGTCACGCGTGTCACAGGTATTCGGCGTCAAGTCTCAAAAGCTCTCGGCTTTGTGTTGCCGCCCGTCCGCATACGCGACGATCTCACGCTCGACTCTAATCAATATCGCGTCCGCGTGGGGCAAACCATTGTCGGCGAAGATCAGATTTTCCCAGACCGTCAGCTGGCCATTCCGGGGGAAAATGCAACCATCAAACTTGACGGCATCGACGTCAAAGATCCGACATTTGGCATGGATGCGATTTGGATCAAACCCAGCCAGGCACCTGAAGCCGAAGCCAATGGCTATGTCGTGGTTGCACCTGAATCGGTTCTCGCAACGCATGTCAGCCAAATCTTATATAAATATGCGCATGAACTGATCGGGCAGGATGATGTCCAGTCATTGCTCGATAATTTGGCTCAGTCGGCGCCCAATCTGGTTCAGAGCGTGGTTCCCAAACTCATGCAATTACACGAGCTTACAGCAACCATGCGGATCCTACTGCGCGAGCGCGTCCCAGTTAGCGACCTACGCCGCATTTTGGAAAGTGCCGCCGCTCTGGCGGGACGAAATCTGTCGATGCAGGATTTGGCTGAAGCACTACGGCCTGATCTCGCTGGCCTCTTGATCCAACAAGTTGCCCCATTAAACCAACCTTTGCCCGTTATCACGCTGGCAGGTGAGCTGGAGCATATGATTATCCAGATGGCGCGGCAAAATAATGACCAAGAGATCATGCTCGATGCGTCACTCACGCAACGCCTGATGCTCAGCATTTCTGAAGTGAGCGAGCGCTTATCGGCAGAAGGACGCCAGGCTGTTCTTGTGACGTCACCCGTTATTCGCCGCAAGCTTTCTAACCTTATTCATCAGCATATTGACGATTTGATCGTCTTATCATTCGCCGAGCTTCCCGATAGTCGCAAGGTCGATGTCGTCGCAACCATTGGCGATGACAAAGCCTAAAACCCGATAGGAGACTGAACTATGCCACGCTTAACCGTCACTGCCATCGATAGCCTTACGGCCATGGAAGAAATTGTGAGCAAACTGGGAGAGGATGCTGTCATCCTATCAACCCGAAAAATTCGGGGCCAGGTCGAAATCAGCGCCAGCAATGATCCCGTTCCTGGCGGCTTACCACCGCGTAAAACGCGTGCATCAAAAAAGAGCAAAAGCTTCACGGATGTTTTTACCCAAGCCGATGCGAGCTTACTGCAAGCGCCCGCTGAACCCGTCGCAACAGAGCCTTCTTTGAGCCGACAAATGCAAGAGCATTTTATTGATGACACCATTTCGCTCGATGAGCTCGAGCTTCCGCGAGAGACCAACGTCATCGACTTGGATGTGGTTCCGACAGCACCAGTCGCCGGTGTGGAAAACCATCAGTATCATGTACTGGCCGACGAAATTGCTCAGCTGCGTCGCCAGATCAACGGCATGATCGTAACCGAAGCGACGGCTCTTCGCCACGAAATAGGCAATAGCTTAACGATGCGCCTAAAGACGGTGGGTTTTTCAGACGCCGTCCTCGACCGCTTTGGTCACGCGATGCGCCATCTCCCCTCCGCCGAAGCCCAAACCGCTTTTATTCGCACACTCGCCGAAGCTGTTGCTATTGACAAATCTGAGCGCCTTTTTGACGCCGATATTTATGTTATCGCAGGCCCGCATGGTGCCGGCAAAACAAACCTCGCCGGGAAGCTTGCTGCGCGCCTAACCGATGACACAGCCCGCCTATGGCTGGCCAGCTTTGAGATGACCAGCAGTGGACAAAATGGCTGCCGCAACAATGCCCGCTTATTAAACCTTCCCTTTGTCGACTTGACACTCGGATTTGATGCCGGCCTCCTCGCACAAAGTGGAAAGCTAGTGATCGATGCGGGCACTGACCCCAGCCGTCTCGAAACCCTGCAAGCCGATTTGCAACACCATTTTCCCGCTGCCAAAATTTGCCACATTCTTCCTTTGCCGGGCGCCTATAGCACGCAGGCTATCAAACGAGCTATCGAGCTTTACGGCCAAAATGGCGCATATATTGCACTCACCCGACTGGACGAATGTGAAATTGCCGCTCCAGAATTCTCGGTTTTAGCTGAATCACATGCTAAGCTGGGCTTCCTGACGGCATCGCGGTCATTGGTCGATAGTTTGCTGATTGCAAGCCAAGAGCCCGTGGCGCAATATTTGTCAGGTATATGTGGCGTAGAGACGATCGGATAGTGCATGACGCAATCGATCACGGTAGCGAGTGGCAAGGGTGGCGTAGGCAAAACAAGCCTATCCATTAACTTGGCCTTGACCATGTGCCAACTTGGCTCACGTGTTTGCCTGCTTGATACTGATTTCGGATTAGCCAATGCCCATATTCTGCTCGGCATGGATCCGCGCGAGACCATTCAAGATGTCATTAGCGGCGGCCAACCGCTCTCAGAGATTCGGCAAACAGGTCCTTTGGGCCTACAATTCATCGCCGGAGGGTCGGGCCTAAACGACCTTTTAAATCTCGACGACAAGACTCGGTTTCAAATTATCCGTTCGACGGAAAGCCTCGCCGACGACACCGATGTATTAATCATAGATGCCCCCGCCGGCGCCGCCGACAGTTCGCTCGCCTTTGTCGCAGCCGCCGATAAGCCCGTTATCGTATTGGTTGGCGAACCAACAAGTTTTATGGATGCTTATGCGCTCATCAAAGCGGCACATCTGGAAGCGGGCGTCGAAGCCTTCTCGATTGTCGTCAACATGGCTCATTCAGAGCAAGAAGCGCGAAACCATTTTGATAAATTTCAAGCGATTGCTGCCCGCTTTCTTGACGTCAAATTATACTTTGCGGGTCACCTGCCCTACTCGCAAAGCGTTCGGAACTCGATCGTCCAACGCAAACCAATCATGGCGCAAAAATCCGATAGTCGCGAAGCCGTGGCATTTCAGCGGATAGCGGCCAATCTCATCAAGGCCCCGGCAAATACCGTCCGCGGCATTGGATTTCTCGGCCACGTGCCAAAAAGTGAGGCCTCGTGACGATGCGTATTCAATATGCTGAGCAAAGTCCCGATGTCGAAGCTCTGATCACAGATCACCTCGAGCTGGTCAAACGTATTGCTTGGCATCTCTATGGGCGGGTAAGCGCCGCCGCCGAAATCGAGGATCTCATTCAAATCGGCTATTTTGGCCTGATTACCGCGGCTCAGAAATACTCTCCGCAAGATGGAGCTTCTTTTGCCAGCTATGCAAGCTTGCGGATCCGCGGTGCGATGGTCGATCATTTGCGTAAAAATTCGAACCTGTGTCGCACCACCATACAGATGCGGCAAAAGGCCAATGGCATCGAGGAGAGCCTGACGCGCAAATTTCAGCGTGCGCCATCCGATGATGAGATGGCGGAAGCGATGCAATTATCATCTGAGGAATGGCGCGAGTGGCAAAACGCTTTCGCGGCCAATCGTCATGAGTCGCTTGACGATATTTATGACGACTACTCTGTCTGGTTTGCCTCAGCGATGAAATCTCCAGAAGAGGATGTCTCGGATATTGACTTGCGCAAATTGTTACGCGCTGCTCTTGAAACCCTGCCCGAACGCGAGGCTTTGGTTATACAACTGTTTTACGTCGAAGAACTGAACATCTACGAAATAGCCGCAATCCTTGAGGTCACAACAGGACGCGTATCGCAAATCAAAAAATCCGCTATTACGCGACTGCGCGACCACATCAGCGAAGCGCAAGACGGGACTCTCTAGATCATGGCCGCACAAGAGTGGCACCCTACCTCAACTTTGCATATGTCTGTCCAGTCGGCAGAACTGCATTTGATTGGTTTTAAGTCGACTTCAGAGCTCCATCTGACCTGTAGTTTGGTCAATATCGCACGCGGGCATAGCGTCGTTCATATTCGACCTCTGCCAGGCGACAGTATCGCTGCTACCGGCAAAGTCGATATTCCTGTTGAGCGTCCTGTGATGCGGTTAGATGTCGAGATCGCCGCGCCCGCCTTCGCGCGGCTGCGCGATGGCCTTCAGTTTACGCCACCACGACCTGTCACTCTTATCGCCTTGTTGGCGGAACCTCTGATGGTAACGACGGCAGGTGATCTTATGATAGACCAAGCCGTGACAATGGCTATTGTCGATATCTCGTGGATATTACCGCTACATTAATGCCATTAGCCGATCAGGCGACGGATCATTTCAGCTTCACTTTGCATCAAACGCGACGAACCATTAAAAGCCTGTTGCGCCCCCACCATCATCGTCATCTCGTCGGTCAGATCGACATTTGATGTCTCAAGCGCGCCAGCTTGAAAATAGCCCGCTTTGCCAATCAGCGGTGTTCCCATGACCATTTGGCCGGAACGCTCAGTCTCCGAATAATAATTGCCGCCCGCAGACTTCAGGCGCGCTTCGTCCTCAAATAATGCCAGACCGAGGCGTGCGACGGTCAACGTCGTTTGCGGTCCATAAGAGACATTAATTTGTCCATCGGTTTGAACATTTAGCTCACTGAGATTGCCAATCGTTCCATCTGGGCGCTGGATAGAAAATGGAATAACAATCGGCTCGAGATTCTGATCGAGATATGCGTGCCCTTGGTTCGACACCAGGGCGCCCTCTTTTGTGATATTGATAGAGCCATCACGGCTATAAAGCAGATCGCCGCTCGCGGTATTGCGAAGCGTAAACATGCCACTGCCGTTGATCGCCAAGTCCAGCGCTGCGCCCGTTGTTCTGAAACTGCCCTGTTCATGAAAACGGCGGATATCAACATTGCGCGCACCAAGGCCCAGATCTGAGCCTTTCGGGGTTTCCATCGCCACTGCATACATATCGGCAAACTCGGGACGACTGCGTTTGAACCCAATCGAATTCGCATTCGCGATATTATTCGATATCGTCGAGATATTTTTCATCGCCGTGTCGAGGCCCGTACGGATTACTGGTAACATCACAAAAATCCTTTCATGTCGGGGTAAACCGTACAAAAAATGTGCCAAACTGGGCTATCACCCAAGAAATTTTCCCCCTGCTATTCAGACTTAACTTTCTCTTAACCCCTTTTTCTTAACGTCTTGTTATGTCATAAAAGTAAGATCATTCTCGATGGGTTGGGAATTCCGAGGTAGGTAGTAACATGAGTAAGTCACCCTCAACGGCTTTGGTGCCCGTAAAAAAGTCACCGCCAGCGAAAACGCGCAAGACAAATGCCGCGCACATCGATCTCGTGGAACACGAAACCTATATCCGCGATCGCGAGCAAGTCCGGCAATTTTTACCCGATATTCTTGGCAAAGTTTTAGCGCGCATTTGGATTGATAGCGCTTTCCATGAGGCATTTTCCCGCGATCCAGAGGGAACCTTGGCGCAAAACGGTGTTCACCTACCTGAAACCATGTCGATTGAATTCCAAAAGCCGCAATCAGACCGTCCACGCGTGGTTGTCTATGAGCAAGCCGAAGGATCAAAATTCAAGCTGCGTGTATTTTATCTGCAGCTCATTATGATGGCGGGGCGCTAATGCGGCGGCTTGCCGTCGGCTTAAGCATTCTGATCGTCACGGCGAGCTTGTCGAGCTGGGCGCGGGCGCAAGATGAAGTGTCGCCAGTTGATTTAGCTTTCGACGGTGCCGTTGCCGCCATACGCGATAAAAATTACTCTGCCGCCGTCTCGACATTTCGCGAGCTCGCGGCGCACTCGCATTACGATGCGCAATATAATCTAGCCCTGTTGCTTGATCGCGGCTTGGGCACACCTGAAGATTTCAAAGAAGCTTTCAAATGGGCTCTCTTGGCCAAAATCGGTAAAGTTAAACGGGCCAATAAGCTGGTCACCTCGATACAAGAAAAACTGTCTGCTGAAAGCCAACTCGCCGTGTATGAAGAGGTCCAGAGTTTTATTCGCGCGCGCATCGAGGCCGGCAACCGCGATGCCATCATGCATTATGCATATGTACAAGCCGATATTCTTCCAGAGCCCAACAATAACGAAGCCTATATCTGGTATTCTATCGCCGCCGCGCTTGGTTTGCCGAACAGCATTGCAAAGCGCGAACAAACGCGCGAACTGGTTCTGCCCGAAGAATTGGAAATGTTACAAGCGAAGGCCAATGAGCTATTTGCTAAGCTTCCCAACCCATCCAGCGATGCGCCTAGCCCCGATACGCATGTCGAGCCAAATGCGGCGGAGCCAACGCCATCTTCACTCGAGCAAACGCAGCCCGTGCATGAGAACGACGCTTAACATGCTTCACCCAACGTATTCATTTCGCAGCGGAGGAAAATATGAAGGTTAAAATTCATTGGATAATTGACGGTGTCGCCGAGATTGAAGCTGACAGTGAAGCAGCCGCCGAAGCCCTGATCAATGACCAGCTCTCTCAAATCGTGAACGCCAATCCCGTTTTTACCGAAACCTTGGGCGCGCGCGCCATACAGGGCAAAGCCTATCTCCCAGGCAGTGGCGAAGACGGATCGAGTTCGTCATGACAGGCCGCCCGTCGATGCCCCATGCCTTCTCAATAGCCATCATCAGCATGCTACTGGCAAGTGCGCTGTCATCGCCCGCGCTTGCCGCTGGCAGCACCTATCAATCGGGTGCCGAGCAAGACCCCAAAAAAGCACCCCTCGAGGAATGCCGATTTAGAGAACTCGAGCGGTCACCCGAAGGAAATGTCTGTGTGTATAGTCGGCAATCGGGTGGGCCGGAAGTGAGGATCACCATTGATCAACGCGTCAATTGTATCCAGAGCTTTAAGTGCAAAATCGTAAAATAGCTTATTTTCGAATTAGCCGGACTTTTTCCATCCACTCTTGGGCTGTCATGTAATAATTTGCTGGCCACGTTACAGCCCGCGGTGCCGGACGGCGCTGAAAACCAGCTTGTGCTGCACCATCGCCATCGCCGATATCCGCCTGTTCCTGCTGGCTTTGGCGGCGGCGGCGATGCCGTTGATCAGCACCAATGGGGTTTGTACGTCCTGTTTCCATCTATCTCTTAACGACAAATTACAGCGTTTTTTTAGATTGAGATCGGTTTGGCACGCTTCTTGCTGGTTAACCATCGGGAAGAGACCGTTGCAATTCCTACCCTCTCAGAAGCGATATAACCTTCGGGTTAGATCGGTTCTCTTCCCACCCTTCCCTCTTCGGCGTTAAGAAAACTGTTTCAGCTTGCGGCGCTCAACCGATGAACCAATGGCGAGCGCCTCTCGATATTTAGTAACTGTACGGCGGGCTATCGCAACACCCTCATCGCCAAGCAACTTCACGAGTTTGTCGTCAGACAATGGCTTTGCGGCAGGCTCGTCATCGATCAAAGCCTTTATTCGTTGTTTCACCGCCCGCGACGACACACCATCTTCATCCGAAGATTGCCCAACAGCAGAACTAAACAGGTTTTTCATCGGCCATACCCCGAGCGGCGTTTCCACCAGCTTATTCGCAACAATGCGCGACACAGTGCCCTCGTTGAGATCAACGCGATCGGCAATTTCGCGAATGGTCATCGGCTTTAGATAATTTATGCCTTGATCCAGAAAAGCTTCTTGCTCGCCGATAATCGCTTCGCTAACGCGTAAGAGGGACATCGCGCGGGTAAAAATCGTCCGCTGGAGCCACCGGGCGGCCTGACGGTTTTGCGACATATAACGCTGCAGCGCGTCACTTTGGTCGCGCCGAGCCAGATCCTCCCAAAGCCCGTCGCGGAGTTGCACCGCAGGTAGCATGGCCTCATTGATTTCCGCATACCACTGACCACCACCATCTCGCTTAAAGATGACATCTGGCGGCGCCAATTGATCAGGCGAAGGAAGATAGTTGCGGCCGGGATGCGGGTTCAAGGCTTGCAAGCGCGCGACAGATGATTTGATGTCAGCCACCCGCAATCCTGTTTGCTCTTCAAGACGGCTCACAGAACCAGCGGTTAGTAAATGCAAATGCTGTAGCAATAGGTCCAGTTGCGGATCAATCGTCTCAATTTGCAGACGAAAACATTCAGCCAGCGATCGGGCAGCGAGGCCGCGCGGTTCGCAAGTCTGCAAGGCGCGGCGTGCGCCTTGAATAAGAACAAGATCGGCAGGTAAAAGTTGCGCCAATTCGTCGTCGCTCTCACGCAAGTAACCATCCTCGTCGAGCCAATGAATGAGATCAAATGCTAACCTGCGGACCTCTCCGTCACCGAGCAGGTCACGCAATTGCGCTTGCAGGGCTTCGGCAAGCGTTGCTTCCGCCGTCACAAACACGTCAAAACTTAGCTCTGATTGGCTGGCGCTATCTTGCAATAATGTGAGTTCGCGCTCCTCATGCGCGCGGTCAATATTATGCTCGTCCGACCATGCCTCGCTCTCGGTCAAATCGATCTCGCGCAGAGCGTCTGAGGCCATATCGCCCTCCGATACCACGTCAGCAGGTATATCGCTCTCCGCATCGGCATATTCGAGCAGCGGATTTTCTTCAATTTTTTCTTGAATGAGCTCGCTCAGCTCGAGATGCGAGAGGCTCAAAACCCGCATTGCCAGTTGCATTTGCGGCGTCATCATCACGCTCTGCGACTGCTTTAAGCCGGTTTTTTGCGATATTTTCCGCATGATCCCCATAATTTAACACTAGAAACCGACCCTTGGCGGTCACCTTGTCGTGACATACAGATAATATGCCAATTAATAGGAATATAATTATTGTGCGGAAATAATCCAGCCGCCACCCAAAACGCGGTCCAGATTTTTATCATAAAAAACACACGCCTGACCCGGCGACACCCCAGCCTCGGCATGTGTCAGGTGAACTGTCGCACCGCGTCCCGATGCATCGAGCTGCAACCGCGCTGGCACTGGCTCGCCGGTCGAGCGAATACGCGCCATCACATCGGCTTCCTGCCCCTCACCCAGCCAGTTCACATCTTCTAATGTTAGGTCGTGACGCAAAAGTGCTTCACGCGGGCCGACAATGACTTCGCGCTTCGCAGCATCAATCGCGACCACATATAACGGATCGCCGGTAGCGATCCCCAGACCACGCCTTTGACCAACGGTATAATGCAACACGCCTTGATGCGTCGCCAAAACATGCCCATCGAGATCAACAATATTTCCCGGTAGACTGGTATCCGGCCGTAATTTCTTAATCACGGTCGCGTAGTCGCCATTCGGTACGAAACAAATATCCTGACTGTCGGGCTTTTGCGCCACCTGCAAGCCGATATGCTCTGCAAAACCCCTGATCTCGTCTTTGCTGAAACGAGCTAAGGGAAAACGCAGAAAATCAAGCTGCTCTTGCGTCGTCGAAAACAAAAAATATGACTGGTCACGCGACAAATCGCTCGGACGATACATTTCCCATCCGCCGTCGCCTTTGCGCGACCCAATATAATGGCCAGTTACCAATGCCGTCGCGCCAAGCTCGCGTGCCGTCTCCAACAGATCACGAAACTTGACCGTCTCGTTACAGCGAATACATGGAACCGGCGTATGCCCGGCGAGATAGCTATCGGCAAAATCATTGATCACGCTGTCTCTGAATTTACTCTCGTAATCAAGCACATAATGCGGCATATCGAGCGATGCCGCGACGTTCCGCGCATCCATAATATCCTGTCCCGCACAGCAGGCCCCTTTGCGCGCCAGCGCTTGGCCGTGATCGTAAAGTTGCAGGGTAATACCGACAGTTTCGTAACCCGCGCGACGCACCAGCGCCGCGGCAACCGAGCTATCGACCCCGCCCGACATCGCAACAACCACGCGCGTCTGCGCAGGGTCGCCTAGCCCCAAGTCAACTTCAGGTAAATGTTCCAAATTCGATAACATGGCTTGGCTATAGCAAATAATCCCACCCGCGTATATGCCCCGCGCCAAACCGATTGGCGTGACCGCAACCGCTCTCGAAGTGATCACGAAAACGTGATTTGTATGTGACCATAAAATCAAATTTTATAGTTAAGACGATTAAATTTAGTAAGAGGAGCAATCTAATGAGAGTTTTACTTATTGAAGACGATAGTATTTTAAACGAAACGCTTACGGATTACCTGGAAACCAGCGGGTTCTCCGTCGAGGCCTGTTACGACGCGGCAGAAGGTCTTGAAATGCTGATCTTATATGATTTTCAGGTGGTTTTGCTCGATCTTGGGCTGCCCGACATGAAGGGCGAGACATGCTTGCGGAAAATTCGTGCCGAAAAGCCCGACATGCCCGTTATTGTGTTGACCGGTCGAGACGACAAGCAGAGCTGCCTCGATTTATTGGAGGCTGGCGCCGACGACTATATGACCAAACCCTTTAGCAGTGAGGAGTTGATCGCGCGAATGCGGGCCAATATTCGGCGTGCCAACGGCCATAGCGACAATATCATTCGCAGTGGTGCCTTCGCTTTAGATTTAAAACGCCAGCTGGTGCAGATCGACGGCTCAGATATCAACCTGACCCGTAAAGAGTTTGAAATGCTACGCCTGATGGTTTTGCAAAAAGGTGGGGTCATCAGCAAAGAGGCTTTCCTCGACCACCTCTATGGCGGCATGGATGAACCAGAAATAAAAATCATCGATGTTTTTATCTGTAAATTGCGGAAAAAACTCGAGCTCGCCATGAACGGCCAAAAGCTCATCGAGACTGTTTGGGGACGCGGATATCGCGTTAACCTCCTCGAAGCAGCCTAACGATTTCGGTATCATAGCGTGCTGGGTCTAGCCATGCCGAACACCACATGCTAACAGCACGCTATGACCAAGTTTGACGCCCCCGCACATGCTACAGATCCAGACTTTTTGATAGCTCTGGCGGAAGTCGCTTTGCGCGCTGGTCAAGTTATCATGGACTATTACGGCCATGATATTGTCACGGAAACAAAATCCGACGCCTCCCCCGTCACCGTCGCCGACCGCGAAGCCGAGGCCATTATCGTTGCTGGGCTGGAGCGCATTGCGCCGGGCGTGCAAATTATCGGCGAAGAAATGTGCGCCGAACACATGCCGCCTGAGATCGACGACTGTTTTTTTCTCGTCGATCCACTCGACGGAACGCGCGAATTTATCGAGGGTCGAGCCGATTTTACCGTCAATATCGGATTGGTTTACCGCGGGCTCCCCTGTGCTGGTGTTATTTTTGCGCCAGCACGACAGGCTTTGTACATCTCGGGCGCAGCATCGGCCCATTTTATCGCGCCGAAACCCAACACCGCTTTAGTTTGGGACGATTTTACAGCCATCAACTGCCGCGCGCCTAAACCCGAGGGCCTGACCGTTGTCGCGTCACGCTCACATAGAACACCAGAAACCGAAGCTTTTTTAGAGAGTATCGCGATTGCCGATTATATTTCGGCTGGCTCGTCTTTGAAATTTTGCCTGTTAGCCGCGGGAGAAGCCGATCTATATCCGCGCCATGGCCGCACGATGGAATGGGATACCGCTGCGGGTCACGCTATTTTGCTCAGCGCCGGCGGCACGGTAACCGATGTGGCGGGCGAGCCGCTCTTATATGGAAAATTGGAGCGTGGGCTCGATAACCCCCACTTTATCGCTACGGCTCGACAAATAGCGGAAATCACTGAATAGTATCCCACAGACTTGATAACGAATGGGTAAACCATGAGTAAAAAGAATTGGTTCGGCTGTAGCTTTGCCTTCATGTTTGTGCTGGCGCTATTGCCATTTATCTCATCCACGACAGTGCGCGCCGAGAGCGAACGCCAGATCGAGAGTTTCACCGAAAGCAAGCTCGTCGTCGAAGGCGCCCGCTATCTCGGGACGTCAGCCGAAAATATGGCCGAGGTCGTCAGTCGTTTGTTTTCCGAATATGGCCCCCCAGATGCCGTGATCCGCGGCGAGGAAGTTAGCGCCGCAATCATGCTCGGACTGCGCTATGGTCGCGGCGATCTCCTCTTCCCTTCAGGCGACATAAAGCCGATTTACTGGCGTGGTCCCTCAGCTGGCATTGATACAGGTGGCAATGCTGCTAAAAGCTTTGCCCTAATCTACAATCTCAAAGATCCTGAAGACATATACCGTCGCTTTGTTGGTGTTGAAGGATCAGCCTTTTACCTCGGGGGTATATCGGTCAATTTCTTGCAACGCGATGAGACCATCGTCGCCCCTATGCGGGTTGGCGTCGGCATTCGATTGGGCGCCAATATCGGTTATGTGAAATTCAGCCCCACCAAGGGCTGGTTCCCGTTTTAGAACATTACTTGACGCGGAGAGCGGATTTAATTTGACCGGTCTTTGGATTGACGATCCAGATTAACTCGGTTCGTTCCGTCCCGATCTCAAGCAGCACATCTTTTCCCGCTGGCACGGCCCGCAGAAGCTTCAGCCCTTCTGGTATGTGCACCTCGGCAGTCTCGGGTAAAATTGTTGCTGCGGCGGCGTCCGGCGCCGTGGCATCCGTTGTCGATATGGCGAGCCCTGTCCCCAATCGGTCTATGATGGTGCTAATAACAACGCCGGTTCCCACCACCAGCACCAAGCCCAAAATCACTACGACAACCATTAAGTGGCGGGTATAGGGCGCCAAAGGAGAGACCACAATATTCTCCTCTTGCGGGTTTTGTGACGCCTCTTGCTCCTGTATATTCATCGCCATGGCTGAGGACACCTTTCATATTACCGTTGCGCCCGAACAATCGGGGAGCCGTTTGGATCGCATATTGGCGGGGTCTTTGCAAGACGTCAGCCGCGCGCGTCTACAGGACTGGATCAGGCAGGGTCATGTCAAATTATACCGACAGCAAAAGGAAATACCTCATTTGTCGCCATCGGCGACGCCGCTCGCGGGCGATGAAATAATTGTCAGCCGACCGCCCAACCGCGAGACTAGCCTCGCAGGCGAAGATATATCGCTCGATATATTATTTGAAGATGATCATATTTTAGTGCTGAACAAAGCTGCCGGCATGGTTGTCCACCCCAGCGCCGGACATGATAGCGGCACCTTGGTGCATGCCCTGATCGCCCATTGCGGCGACAGTCTGGCGGGAATTGGCGGAGAGAAACGCCCGGGCATTGTGCACCGTCTCGACAAAGACACCAGCGGCGTGATGATCATTGCCAAGCACGACGTCGCACATCAAAGGCTCGGAGATCAATTCAAAGCCCATGGCCGCGATGGGCGCATGCAGAGGGTTTACCATGCCTGCGTCTGGGGAAGCCCGATCCCGGTGAGCGGTACCGTGAATGCCGCCCTCGCGCGTTCGCCGCATAATCGGCTCAAAATGGCTGTTGCGAAGCACCAACGCGCACGCCAGGCCATTACGCATTACCGACGTCTGGCACAGGATCCGAGTGAAAAAATCAGTCTTGTCGAATGCCGCCTTGAAACCGGACGGACGCATCAAATTCGCGTGCACATGGCGCATTTAGGGTTCCCCGTCATCGCCGACACGGTTTATGGCCCCGGTATGCGAACTAAAATTGAAACCCTTGCGCCCGACTTGCAAACTGCTGTGGCCGCCTTGTCGCGACAGGCCTTACATGCAAAAGAACTTGGCTTCGAGCATCCCGACAGCGGCGAAAGCATGCATTTTACAACGCCTTTGCCCGCAGATATGGAACGGATCGTCGAGATTTTCCGATAAACACCCTTTTTTTGCCATATTCCGTCCCTATATAAGGGAAGAGGAGTTTCGTTGATGTCGAACAACAGAAATCTTGTGCCAGCCCCGTCCCCCGAGGGCAGTCTGAACCGTTACCTGCAAGAAATACGGCAATTTCCGATTCTCGAGGCACAAGAAGAATATGAGCTAGCGAAAGACTATGCCGATACGGGCAATGTCGGCGCGGCGCATCGCCTCGTGACCAGCCATTTGCGATTGGTCGCCAAAATCGCCATGGGGTATCGCGGCTATGGCCTACCGATCGGCGAAGTGATTTCCGAGGGCAATGTCGGCCTCATGCAGGCGGTGCGTAAATTCGACCCCGAACGAGGCTTCCGGCTGGCTACCTATGCCATGTGGTGGATTCGCGCATCGATCCAAGAATATATTCTACGCTCATGGAGCCTTGTGAAAATTGGCACCACCGCGGCCCAGAAAAAGCTCTTTTTTAATCTGCGCCGTTTGAAAGGCGAGATGCAGGCCATTGATAGTGGGCAGATGACCCCAGACCAAGTCGATAAAATTGCCGACACGTTAAATGTCAGTAGCGACGATGTCCGAATGATGGAAGGACGCCTTGTTGGCTCTGACCAGAGTTTAAATACACCGTTCCGCGGCGATACCGATGACGGCGATGAGTGGCAGGATTGGCTTGTCGATGACAGCGATACGCCGGAGACCGCGTTGGTCGACGAAGATGAGCGCAACCACCGCCGCAAAATGCTACTCGAGGCCATGCGCGACTTGAACGAGCGGGAGCAGAAAATTCTCTATGCGCGTCGCCTCGCCGACCCACCGCAGACGCTGGAAGATTTGAGTGCGGAATTCGACATTTCTCGCGAGCGCGTTCGGCAAATCGAGCAACGTGCGTTTGAAAAGTTAAAGACGGCGATGCAAAAATCTATGCCGCAGGAAATCGAAGCGACAGCGACAACAGTTGAGGATTAATCCTCAAACGGATCTTGCATTAAAATTGTGTCGTCGCGCTCAGGCGACGTCGACAAGAGCGTAACGGGCGTTTTGATCAGCTCTTCAATATAGCGAACATATTGTACGGCATTGGCCGGCAGATCAGCCCAACTGCGCGCCCCATAGCTGGTTTCTTGCCAGCCGGGAAGGGTCTCATAGATCGGCTCTACCCGCGCTTGCTCGCGCGCTGTCGCCGGCAGATAATCAATCTCAGCGCCATCCAACTTATATCCAACGCAGATCTTGATTTCGTCAAAACCATCTAAAACATCGAGTTTTGTGAGCGCTATGCCGTCAATACCGCCCGTACGCGCGGTCTGACGAACCAGAACCGCATCGAACCAGCCGCACCGACGTTTACGACCTGTGACGGTGCCGAATTCATGGCCGCGCTCGCCCAAACGTTGCCCGACCTCGTTATCTTGCTCGGTTGGGAAAGGCCCCTCGCCAACGCGTGTGGTATAGGCTTTGGTAATACCCAAAACATGCGTCAAAGCAGATGGCCCGATGCCGCTGCCGACAGCCGCTTGTCCGGCAATCGTGTTCGAACTGGTGACAAAGGGATAAGTACCATGGTCAATATCGAGCAGCGCGCCTTGCGCTCCCTCGAACAATATACGGTCGCCACGGCGGCGGGCCGCATCCAATAAACGCCAGACTGGCGCAATATAATCGGTAACCTGGGGTGCAATCTCTTGCAAGCGCGCGAGCAAATCAGCGCCATCAAATTCTGGCAAGTCTAAGCCTCGGCGGATCGCATTATGATGTTGCAAAAGGTCGGTTATGCGCGCTTGCAGATTATCTTGTTGTAGCAAATCGGCCATCCGAATGGCGCGACGGCCAACCTTGTCTTCATAAGCGGGGCCAATACCCCGCTTAGTGGTGCCAATTTTCGTTCCGCTATTGGTGCCCTCGCGCGCTGCATCAAGTTCTTGGTGAACAGGCAAAATCAGCACAGCATTTTCAGCAATTTTTAGATTCTCAGGTGAAATCTCGACACCTTGATCGCGCAAGCGCTGCATTTCGGCGACCAAGGCCCAAGGATCAACAACGACGCCATTGCCGATAACAGACAGCTTTCCTGGCCGCACAATACCCGAGGGGAGCAAACTCAATTTATAGGTGGTCCCGTTAATGACCAATGTGTGACCCGCATTATGACCGCCTTGGAAGCGAACAACGATATCGGCGCGGATCGATAGCCAATCAACAATCTTTCCCTTACCCTCGTCGCCCCATTGCGAGCCAACTACGACAACATTGGCCATCGACCTTGTCCTCTCCTAGAAATAGAGTTTTTTAACTTGCCCGACCTGCGGCAGGGCTTGTAACTGTTCGAGCACCGCATCTGAAACATCATCATCGATACTGATCAGCGAAATGGCGTCTCCATTGGGTTTATCACGTCCCAAACTAAAAGAGGCAATATTGATATTGTTTTCACCAAGAAGTTTACCAAGGGCGCCGATAAAGCCCGGTCGGTCCGTATTGGTCACGTATAGGATACGCGGCGACAGCTCGGCCTCCATATTGATACCCTTCACTTGAATCACCCGCGGCTTACCATCTGAGAATACGGTGCCTGCAACCGAACGGGTCTGGCGCTCGGTTTCCACAGTCAAACGAATATAGCTGTCATAGGCACCAGCTGCATCTTGCTTCGCCTCAGCAATTTGCAAACCACGCTGTTTGGCAATCGCGGGAGCGCTCACCATATTCACTTCGCTCATCATTGGCCGCAACAGGCCAGCAATGGCCGCCGCTGTCAGAGGGGCCGTGTTCAAATCACTCACTTCGCCGGCATATTCCAGTGTCACTGAGTTGATCCGTGTTTCGGTAATTTGTCCGGCAAACATCCCCAACTGCTCGGCAAGCGCCACAAATGGCCGCAAACGCGGTGCATCTTCAGCCGAAATAGACGGCATATTGATGGCGTTGGAGACGGCCCCCGTCAGAAGAAAATCAGCCATTTGTTCAGCGACTTGCAGCGCCACATTTTCCTGAGCTTCCTCAGTTGCAGCCCCAAGATGCGGTGTGCAGACAACATTCTCCATACCAAAGAAAAAGCTTTCTTTCGCTGGCTCTTCCTCAAAAACATCGAGCGCGGCGCCAGCAACCTGGCCACTATCTAAGGCGGCCTTGAGGTCTTTTTCGACGATTAATCCGCCGCGGGCGCAATTGATAATCCGCACGCCCTTTTTGGTTTTTGCCAGAGCTTTAGCATCGATCAGGTTCCGCGTTTTGTCGGTCAGAGGTGTATGTAAAGTAATGAAATCTGCCCGCGCCAAAAGTGTATCGAGATCAACTTTCTCAACCCCAATTTCGATCGCGCGCTCCGGCGTCAAGAAGGGATCGAAAGCAATGACGCGCATTTTAAGACCGATGCCGCGCGATGCGACGATTGACCCAATATTACCGCACCCAATAACACCCAGTGTCTTGCTGGTCAGCTCCACGCCCATGAAGCGGTTCTTCTCCCATTTTCCGTCATGGGTCGAACGATTGGCCTCTGGAATCTCACGCGCCAGCGCAAACATCATGGCGATGGCATGCTCTGCCGTGGTGATCGAGTTCCCGAAAGGTGTGTTCATCACGACAATGCCGCGCTCGGTTGCCGCTGGTAGGTCGATATTATCGACGCCGATCCCAGCGCGACCGATGACTTTCATTTTATCGGCTGCGGCGATGACAGGCGGCGTTGCCTTGGTCGAGGAACGAACGGCCAAACCGTCGTAGTTCCCAATGATTTTAATCAGCTCATCACGATCGAGGCCAGTGATGACGTCAACTTCGATCCCGCGGTCACGAAAAATCTGTTCCGCCGCCGGGCTCATTTTATCGGCAATTAATACTTTCGGCATTTTAGTTTCCTTAGAAAATTAAAGATCGGCTTAAGCCGGTAAATCAGCGCGTGTTTTGGCAAAGGCCCAATCGAGCCAGGGCATCAGCGCCTCTAGATCACTAGTCTCGACGGTGGCGCCCGCCCAAATCCGAAGACCAGCAGGGGCATCGCGATAGGCGCCTATGTCATAGGCAACCTGTGCCGTTTCGAGTAGAGACACAATTTTCTTGGCAAATGCGGCCTGCGCATCGGCATCCAAAGCCGTCACCTGCGGGTGCGAGATCACCAGACACACCGATGTCGTTGACCTATTTGCGGGTTCTTTGCACAGGTAATCGACCCAATCGGTTCGCCCGACCCAGTTTTCAATCACATCGCTATTGGCTTTGACGCGCGACAAAAGGGCTTGGCCGCCGCCGATATCTTCAGCCCAGCGCAGGGCATCAATGTAATCTTCAACCGCAATCATAGACGGCGTATTGATGGTCTCACCTTTAAAGATACCTTCGATCAACTTTCCACCTTTGGTCAGGCGAAATACTTTTGGCAATGGCCAAGCGGGGGTGTAGCTCTCGAGCCGTTCAACAGCGCGCGGCGACAGGATTAACATCCCATGCGCGCCCTCGCCGCCCATAACTTTTTGCCAGCTATAGGTCGTGACATCGAGTTTATCCCACGGCAAATCCATAGCGAAAGCGGCCGAGGTTGCATCGCAGAGTGTCAACCCTTCGCGATCAGCAGCGATCCAGTCACCATTTGGCACGCAAACCCCTGAGGTCGTCCCATTCCACGTGAAGACCACATCGCGCGAAAAATCAACGGCGCTGAGATCTGGAAGCTCGCCATACGCGGCTTCCATTTTACGAATATCTGCCAGCTTGAGTTGCTTCACAGCATCCGATATCCAGCCCGAGCCGAAACTTTCCCAGCCGAGCAGATCGACGCCGCGCGCGCCAAGCATGGTCCACATAGCCATTTCAAAGGCCCCCGTGTCGGACCCCGGCACAATGCCAATACGATAATCATCAGGCAGCCCCAAAATAGACCGACTACGGTCAATGGCTTCCTGCAATTTCGCTTTACCTAATTTTGATCTATGTGAGCGCCCCGTCGTCGCGTCTGCGAGACTATTTACGCTCCAACCTGGACGTTTAGCGCAAGGTCCAGATGAAAAGTCGGGATTAGCCGGCCGACTTACCGGTTGTGTGACATCACTCATGATAGTCTACCCTCTCAGATAGTAGCCCCTCGGTGGGGAGGGGTGGCCCATCAAGACGGTTACAGATAACTCGTCAGAAAGTCAATTGTGGAATTTAGGCACCGCTTTTTTGGCCCGAAAGGCCAGCACTGTGATTGAGAGGGCCATGCCCAGACCCTATACCAGGCGCGGTTTTTATGGCCTCTTGAACATAAGTGATGGCCTCTTCGACAGCCCGTGGCAAGGCAATACCAGCCCCCAGCAAGGCGGCGACGGCACTCGCAAGCGTGCACCCTGTGCCATGCGTATGCACCGTATTGAGTCGCTCCGTTTCAAAAACCGTAAAACCCGATGGTTCAGCCAAGAGGTCAGTAATAGCGCGCTCATGGCCATGCCCGCCCTTCACGAGCACAGCACCAGCGCCCCTGTCCATCAACCAATCTGCGGCACGTTTCATATCATCAACAGTCTCAACATCGCGCCCCATGAGCACTGCTGCTTCTGGCATATTCGGCGTCAGTAAGCGGCACGCCGGCAGCAAAAGACTTTGCAAAGCTGAAGCCGCTTCCCGATCCAACAGCGACGCCCCGCCTTTTGCCACCATTACCGGATCGACCACCATCGGAAGACGGCCGAATGCATCCCATGTTTCCGCCACGGCTTCAATAATCTCGCTGCGGTGCAACATGCCGGTTTTGATCATGTCGGCGCCAAGATCTTGCAGCACAACTTGCATTTGTTGTCGAACAAATGCCGCCGGCACCGGCATGACACCATGAACGCCGTTGGTATTTTGTGCCGTCAATGCGGTAATCGCGGTCATCGCGTAACCGCCCATCGCCATAATGGATTTTATATCGGCTTGCAGCCCTGCACCGCCCCCAGAATCGGAGCCAGCAACAACTAAAACGCGTGATATGGATTTGTCCGCGCTCATGCCTTAGCGGCGTTTTCAACGGCGCGCGCGATATGAGACACGGCGGCATCGACTTGCCCAGCATCATCGCCCTCAGCCATGATGCGAATAAGCGGTTCCGTCCCCGACTTCCGAACCAAAACACGTCCGGAACCGTTTAAGCCCTCTTCGGCTTCTCGGATGGCGGTCTGCACAGAGGATTGTGTGAGCGGCTCTCCTGCATTGTAGCGGATATTTTTTAACACCTGCGGCACAGGCTCAAAAACTTTGCACAAATCACCGACTGGCATATCGCGTCGTTTCATTACGGCCAGAACTTGCAGTGCTGCAACTAGGCCATCACCCGTCGCCGAAAAATCACTCAAAACAATATGGCCCGATTGTTCACCGCCAACATTATAACCACTGCGGCGCATTTCTTCGACGACGTAACGATCGCCGACATTGGTCCGCACCATATCAAGCCCATCTTGCTGGAGCCGTCGCTCAAGCCCCAAATTCGCCATCACCGTCGTCACAATACCATCGCGCGTTAAGCCGCCATTGGCGTGACGATCTAGGGCGATTAAACCCATAATTTGGTCGCCATCAACGATGCGGCCCTTCTCATCGCAAATAATCAAGCGGTCAGCATCGCCGTCGAGCGCAATCCCTATATCGGCTTTTTCCGCAACCACGCGCTCTTGCAATTGTTTCGTATCGGTTGAACCGCACCCTTTGTTGATATTAAAACCATCGGGCGAAATACCGATCGAGATGACCTCAGCACCAAGCTCCCACAAAGCTGTCGGGGCAACACGATAGGCCGCGCCATTAGCGCAATCGATCACAACTTTCACCCCTTCCAATGTTAAAGATCTTGGAAAAGTGCGTTTGGCAAATTCGATATAGCGCGACTGGCTATCATCAATCCGTTTCGCCCGCCCCAAAGCATGTGGCGCCGCCAATTCGAGCGGGGCCGCGGGGTCCATGAGTTGCTCGATCTCGAACTCGATATCGTCGGACAGCTTGTAGCCATCCTTACCAAATAGTTTAATGCCGTTATCTTCGAATTGATTATGCGAGGCCGAAATCATAACCCCCAGATCAGCACGCAAAGAGCGCGTCAAAAACGAAACGCCGGGCGTTGGTATCGGCCCAAACAAAAAAACATCCATGCCGACCGAGGTAAAACCAGCCACCAGAGCTGGCTCAATGGTATAACCCGACAGACGGGTATCTTTTCCGATTACAACGCGATGGCGATGGCTACCTTCGGTAAAAAAGCGGCCTGCCGCCATACCAAGACGCAAGGCAACATCTGCCGTCATCTTGCTCTCATTGACCGTGCCGCGAATGCCGTCAGTGCCGAAATATTTTCGTATCATCGCTCAGTCCCACTTCCCGCCTATACGCCTCAACAGAATAGACCTGTGCTCTTGTGGTAGCAAAATTCGCGCCCGCCTCAAATAACAGAATTTTGCGAAATATTACAGGGTGTTGCGCAATTGCGTCAATGTTTGTCGTAAAACCAGCGCATCGTGCAATTGGGCGACATCATGGGTGCGAATATAATCAACGCCGATATCGCTTGCCCATAATTCAGCAGTTAAACTCATCGGAGCCACCTGATCGAGATCTCGCCCACTGCTCGCGCGCAAGAAACTCTTGCGTGACGCGCAAATAAATAGAGGTAAACCAAAGCGTTGTTTCAACCGATCGAGGCGTGCCAGCACGCGCAATGACACGTCAGGCGTATCGCCGAGAAAAAATCCCATACCTGGATCTAAAATGAGGCGGTCGTCGCTGACGCCGGCCGCCCGCAAAGCCGCGAGACGGTCTTCAAAAAACGCAAAAATACGGTCCTCAATTGTTGCCGCGTCACCCACTAGGCGTTGCGCGATGCCTTTGGCCTGGGCCGCGTGCATGACAACCAAGCGGCAGGATGCAGCCGCTAAGTCAGGATAAAGCTCGGCACGCGCGAAACCATTGATATCATTCAGATAATCAACACCTTGCGCGATCGCCCACCGTTGCACTTCGGGTTCGAAGCTATCAATGCTGATTTTATACCCTGCCGCTTTTAGTGCCGGCACAACAGTGGCCAGGCGCGCAATTTCTGCTTCTGCGCCCACTTCGGACGCATCGGGATGGCTCGATGCTGCGCCCAAATCGAGTATAGCAGCCCCATCTGCGATCAGCTTATTGGCGTGCTCGAGCGCCGTGTCAGGCGCAATATACCGCCCGCCATCGGAAAAGCTATCCGTGGTCAGATTAACAATACCTAAGATTTTGGGCGCGCTCATGTCCCCTGAGGTTCAGGGCCGCCGAGCTTAGCATCACCAACGGTTGGAAATGGAGATTTAGGCCCTTTCGGGGCATCATTAGCATCAGGCCGATGTGGCGGCTCGCCGCGCAATAGACCCGCAATTTCGTCGCCGGACAAAGTCTCATATTCCAGCAGACCTTTAGCGATCAGATGCAGATGCTCCATCTTTTCCGTCAATATTTTCTTCGCGGTCTCATAACCCTCTTCGACCAGGCGCCGCACTTCGCTATCGATCCGGCGCTGTGTCTCTTCCGACATGTTTTGGGTCCGCGATACGCTATGACCGAGAAACACTTCCTGCTCGTTCTCAGCATAAGCAAGTGGGCCGAGATCCTCACTCATGCCATAGCGGGTGACCATAGCTTTGGCCATATTGGTTGCCATTTGAATGTCTGAAGAGGCACCCGATGTGACTTTCTCATGACCAAAGATCAATTCTTCGGCGATACGTCCGCCCATGGCAACTGCCAGATCCGCTTTTAACCGAGCGCGCGTGACCGAAACCAAGTCGCGCTCGGGCAAGCGCATGACCATGCCCAGAGCTCGACCACGCGGAATAATCGTGGCCTTGTGAATAGGATCTGAAGCTTCGAGGTTCATTGCCACCAGAGCGTGTCCGCCCTCGTGATAGGCTGTCAGCTTTTTCTCTTCCTCTGTCATCACCATAGAGCGGCGTTCGGCGCCCATCATGACTTTATCTTTAGCGTCTTCAAACTCGGACATCGAAACCAGTCGCTTACCCCGCCGCGCCGCCAGCAACGCCGCCTCATTCACCAAATTCGCAAGATCAGCGCCGGAAAAGCCTGGCGTGCCGCGAGCGATAACCCGCGCATCGACATCAGACGCCAAAGGCGTTTTTTTCATGTGAACTTTGAGGATTTTCTCGCGCCCAATAATATCGGGATTGGGCACAACGACTTGCCGGTCAAAACGACCCGGACGCAACAAGGCTGGATCCAAAACATCTGGCCGGTTGGTCGCCGCGATCAAAATAATGCTCTCATTGGCCTCAAAACCGTCCATCTCAACCAGAAGCTGGTTCAGGGTCTGCTCGCGCTCATCATTGCCGCCGCCGAGACCAGCGCCACGATGGCGCCCTACGGCGTCGATCTCGTCGATAAATATAATGCACGGTGCGTTTTGCTTGGCTTGCTCGAACATATCGCGCACACGGCTCGCGCCCACACCGACGAACATTTCCACAAAATCTGAGCCTGAAATGGTGAAAAAGGGCACATTGGCCTCACCGGCAATGGCGCGGGCAAGCAAAGTTTTACCAGTCCCGGGAGGGCCAACCAGTAAAGCCCCTTTCGGAATGCGTCCGCCCAAGCGCTGAAATTTTGCGGGATCTTTCAAAAATTCGACGATTTCTTGCAAATCATCCTTGGCTTCATCGATCCCTGCAACATCTTCGAAAGTGACGCGGCCATGCGCTTCTGTGAGCATTTTGGCTTTCGATTTGCCAAAGCCCATGGCGCGACCAGCCCCGCCCTGCATCTGCCGCATGAAAAACACCCAAACACCGATCAAAAGGAGCATTGGGAACCAAGAAATCAGAACACCGAGCAAGGTCGGACCTGAGCTTTCTGGCCGCACTGTTATGTTGACGCCTCTATTTTGCAAACGTGACACCAAATTGGGGTCATTGGGCGGCGCATAAGTGGAGAAGTTTCCGCCCGAGCTGTAGCGGCCTGTGATTGTGTCTCCAGAAATGATGACATCAGAAACAGCGCCCGAGTCCACCTCAGCGACGAATTGCGAGAAGGTAATTTCCCGCTTGCCAGGCGCTTCCGACTGACCTCCCATCATATTGAACAAAGCAAATAAAATGAGTGCAACCGCAGCCCAAATAGCCAAATTTCTCATAGGAACCCGTTTCTACCTTATGACATCGCGTCTCAAAAACAGCACTGCCAGTCGACCACCCCATAAAACCACGGCAATGGAGACCAGCAAGACTTATCTTTAACATAGGTACTCGTCGCTTGTTTTACCAGAGAAAGCGGCGTGAAAAGCGAAAAATGCGACTATTTAGTCGCAAAAGCTGTCGCGACGACGACCCGATAATCCGCCCCGCCCTCAAGTAGCGGACAAGTCAGCCGTTTTTCATCCGTAACCACAGCTGGAAGCGTCTGCAACATCCCATTTGGGATCGACTTGTCCAGGGCGATGCCCCTGCTTTTAATGTCGGCCAGACCGTCGCGCCCCAGCGCCCTGATCTGGGTGCGCGCGGGAAAAGCGCGCCGACAAATTATTGTATAACGTCCATCCCACGTCATCTGACGCCCTGTCGCGGCCATGGTTAAATCAGAAATGGCGGCATATTCGCGCGACATTAAAATAACGGACTGCCGAGGCCGGATCAGACAGCCCGCCACGGTGCGACCGTTTATCTCGCCAGCATCCATCGCGCGGCACAGATTATCGACCAAGCCCGCCGCGATCGGCTTGCTATGGCCACCCATCCACGTCAACAAGCGCTGCAAAAGACGGCGCTTCAAGGTTCTTGGCAGGGCGAGAAATGCGTTGCGCGGAATGCGCACCAACCCAAGCGGCGTGATGACGTGTTCGCGCCGCATGAATTCATCGACCATTATGTCGATATCATCATCGACCGCGGCAAGACGGTCCGAGCTAAGCGCCAGTTTCTCGGCCGAGAGCCCCACTTCGAAGATTTGCCGCGCCGTCTGCCGCCACCGAATACGTTCGAACTTCATATCATCATTGCTCGGGTCGGACACAAACCCAATCTCGTGGCGTCTGCACAACGCACTTAAGGCCTCGGGCATTTGGTCGAGCAAGGGCCGCAAGATCGTGATGTCACCATGCGCCCGCTGGCCGCGCATGCCGCGCAGTCCAGTCAGATCAGATCCGCGCGCTAGTCGCATCAGCATTGTTTCCATTTGGTCAACCGCGTGATGCGCCGTCACCAGAGCGGTAATTTTTTTTCGTCGACAGGCAGCCGCCATAAGATCGTAGCGCGCCTGTCGCGCCCGTTCCTGCAGAGCCGACCCATCCTGACCCGCCTGCCACTGCAAAATCTGACAGGCGATGCCGAGCTGACGCGACAGCCGTGCCACCATTTTAACTTCGTCACGCGCCTCGGGTCGCAATCCATGGTCAACCGTGAAAACAGTAAAACGGGGTGCGCCTTTATGCTTTTGCGCACGACTGGCAAGCGACAGCATGGCCATACTATCGGCGCCGCCCGAGACGGCTAACCCATAATGCGGGACATCAGCCAGTGCGCGTAAGCGCCTCAGAAAAGCTGCAGGGGTCAGCAATTTAATTGGTTTTGCAGCCGGCACGTTTTTGTTCATTAGAGGCTCGCTGGCGAACCGCACTCGATGCGTTGGGGAACTTCACCAAAAGATCGGCAAAGGCATCGCAGGCCGCCGTTTTCTGCTCCAAAGCACTTAAGCTCATGGCCAGTTTCAGCAAACTATCCGGCGCCTTATCGCTCGTTGAATAGGTCGTATAGCCATTCAAAAATGCCTGCGCTGCTTGTTTGAAATCACGCTCCACATAGTAGCTCTCGCCAAGCCAATATTGTGCATTGCCCGCCCGCTTGTGCTTCGGGTAATCTTTCAGGAGGTCGAGAAAATCTTTGCGCGCAGCAGCATATTTGCCAGCTCGCAAGGACGCCAGTCCACGATCATAAAGCTTATCGGGATCGGCTAAGGGCTCATTCACTGTCGCCTCGGGTATCAAATCCGCCTGCTCGCCGACCAATGGTCCCTCGGTCGGCATCACCTCGCCATCGCCCATTACGGGTTCGGGGGCAGCAATCCGACCGATCACAAGCGGCTCATCAGACGTGGCATTTTGTTGCTGATGCGCCCGCGCCTCCAAGGCTTGAAAGCGGAACTCCATATCGGCGGCGGCCCGCTGGTTGGCCTCTTCGAGGCGTTGCACAAGACGTAAAATTTCATCCGTCTGGCCTTCGATACGTCTTACCGAATCCTCAAGTGCCGTCAATCGAACGCGCAAATCAGCTGAAGCCTGATCATCCATGGGCGCAGCTCCCTCAGATGCCACGGCCGAGACGCCCGCCAGTGGCGACGGCTCGGCGGCGATGCCGTTCAAACGCGCCTCAATACGGTCAAGACGGGGCGCTAAATCGGCCGACAAATCCGATCCGCGATTAAGATTTTGCTGCGCACGAATAAGCTGTTCAATCCGCATGAGTCTGAGCGCTACGGCCTCATTTTGCGCCTCGTTCGCTGCCGCCGAAACCTCGGATAGCGGGCCAGTCATTTCTGCTGGTAGCTCAGTCACGATGGTCGCGCTGGTGTCGCCGTCTAGGCCTTGAGAAAAAACTGGCTGCCCCGACGCCATCGCCAGTCCCGAAATGACGACTGCAAATAACTTACGCATAGTAAAAGACCCTCCGCAAAAGACCGCGCCGCATGAAACGGACAAATATCGACGCATCCGCGCTTAATGTCGACTATGGTAAAAAACCACACAAAAAACTAGCCCTGAGCGTCCTAACTGACAGAAATAAAGGGCAACTGTGACACAAAAAAGGCACCCACTGGGGGTGCCTTCGATGCAATATAGAAATTATCTAGCGGATCGTCGTGACCGCACGGCGGTTTTTCGACCAGCAGCTATCTGCCGAGCACAGCGACACTGGACGCTCTTTGCCATAAGAAATAGTCGCGATTTGGCCACCTGATACGCCATAGCTCATCAACGCATCGCGCACAGCCGTGGCCCGACGAGCCCCAAGTGCCAAGTTGTATTCGCGCGTGCCGCGCTCATCAGCGTGACCTTCAATCACAACACTCAGGCTCGCATTTGCCTTCAGCCAACCCGCCTGTGACCGCAGAATATTGCGCGCCTCAGCCGAAAGCGAGGACTGATCGGTGTCAAAGAAAACACGATCCAAGACATTTTCCGTCAGATAGCCTGCTTCTGACGCGGCAGACTCGCTGCTTACGCCGCCCATTGAATTTTGCGAAGAAGTTGTCGCTTTCTGACCGCAAGCTGCCAGCGCAATGGTCAAAAGACCAACAGTAAATAAGTTTTTCATCGTGTTCCCCGTCATACCAAACTCCTGAGAAGTAAAAGGCTAAAATGTTAAGATTTTGTTAAGAGCGTGCCCTATTACCTTGCTTATAAGCAAAATTATCAAAAAATGCAATTATTGTCGCGGAAATATCAAAGATTTAGCGCGATCCTTACCGATTAAGCGGAGACCAAGCCGGGTCTGACGCGAAACTCGTCGTCTTTAACGGACGCTCATTATAGCCTGTTAAATCAACCGTCCATAGCGACGGGCCACCTGATGCCCCCTCGGTTTCACGGAAGAAAGCGATAACGCGACCATTGGGCGACCAGCTCGGCCCTTCATTATGGAACCCCTCGGTTAAAATGCGTTCACCGCTGCCATCAGGCTTCATCACGCCAATTAAAAAGCGCCCCTTATAGGTTTTCGTAAAAGCGATTAAATCACCCCGCGGCGACCAAACAGGGGTCCCATAGCGCCCCTTGCCGTAGCTAATGCGACGGGCATTGCGACCATTAGCGTCCATGACAAATAATTGCTGCGTCCCCAATCGATCACTTTCAAAAACAATCTCGCGGCCATCGGGCGAATAGCTCGGCGCGGTATCAATCGCCACGGAAGACGTCAAGCGACGCGTCTCGCGGGTGCGCAGATCAAGCGTGTAAATGTTAGAATTGCCGTTGCGCTCTAGGCTCATGATGATCTTGCCGCCGTCGGGTGAAAAGCGCGGGGCAAAGGTCATTCCCGGAAAATCGCCAACCACTTCTTGTTGTCCGGTTTCCAAATTTAACAAATAAACCCGAGGCTTATTTTGATAGAATGACAGATAGGCGATTTCTTGGCGGGTCGGGCTAAAACGCGGCGTCAAGGCCAGCCCCTGCCCGCTGGTGAGCTGGCGTTCATTATAGCCATCTTGATCCATCACCGCGAGGCGTTTAACGCGACGGTTTTTTTCACCGCTTTCAGCGACAAAGACAATCCGCGTATCAAAATAGCCGCGCTCTCCCGTTAAGCGCTCATAAATTGCATCCGCGACCAGATGACCTATCCGCCGCCAATTTTCGCCGCTGGTGTAAAATTGCAAGCCGCTCATCTGTTGCTGTGCAACCACATCCCATAGCCTGAATTCAACGCGCAGGCGACCATCGCTCTCAAGCGTCGCGCGTCCCGTTACGAGGGCAAGCGTGTTGATAATGCGCCAGTCGCCAAAGCGCGGGCGCTCGTTAATGGCTACGGATGTCTGAATAAATGCATCGCGATTAACAGGGCGAAACAACCCCGTGCGTTCAAGATCGGCCGTGACCAAATTTGCTATATTGGCGCCAATTTCCTGCTCGCCGCCAAAATCAAGAACAGCGATTGGTAAGGGGTCGACATTTCCTTGCGTAATATCGATTTTTAAAACCGCATGACCAGCACCGAGCGACAAGAAATAGAGCAAGGCCGCGGCCATCCAAAAACGGGCTCTCGAGGCGTGTATAGTAAACATAACTTATTCTCCTAGCATATGACGCGGGTCAAAGCGAAGCTCGAGATCGCGCCAATGTTCATATTTATCGACCGGCATCGTAAACGGTTGGCAGCGCAAGATGGCGCGCAACACGCTCTCTGCTGCTGCCCTAAAATACGGATCCGATAAACGCTGCCGATTTGTGATCACAGGGCCTCGCGACACGGCTCCGGTTGACGAGAGCGACAGACTAATCTCAATAATCAAATCGCTGCCATCACGCGCGCCACTCGGGAAACTCCAGCAGCGGCGCATTTGCGCGCGAAAACTATCGATCTCACTGATCGTGAGTTCCGCCACTTCTGGGCTCGCCTCGGGCGCCTTGGGCGCGTCTGGGGTTTTATCCAGAAGCGCCTGAATTTGGTCTATTTTCAATCGATCCTGAGGTTCTGGCTCGGGCGCCACGACCGGCGGCGGGGTAGCTTTTTTCTCGGGCTCGGGGACAGGCTTACTCGCTTTTTCAGGCACGGGTTCGGACTTCGCCTCGGGCACAACTTCCGGCGTCGGCGCTTTTTCAACCGGTTTAGGTTTGGCAGGCGCTGGTTGCGGCTTCACCGCTTCTTCGCTTGGCGTAGGCGGCGTCTCGATTTTTTTCTGCAAGCGGGTCAGCTCACTCACGGGCACCAACTCCACTGGCAAGGGTTGCCATTGCGCAGGAACTGGGCGCAAAGGGGGCGCCCAATTCAGAGCCAACAGAATAAACGCTCCATGCAGGAGAAGAGATATGCCAAAATCGCGATGCGCAAGCATGAGATCGTCAGCGCTCCGTTTTGCTCTCCGTCACGAGCGCCACACGCGTGAACCCCGCCGCATTTATCCGCGCCACAACGTCAGCGACGCGACCATAATTGACGGCCTGATCGCCGCGAACATAAATACGCTGATCATAGCCCGAAGCGGTAATTGCTTTTAACTGCGCGATCAGAGCCTTCGCTTTAACCTCGCTCTCCTGCAGAAAAATATCGCCCTTGGCGTTTATCGTAATCACCAAAGGCTCATCCTCACCGGAGAGGTTTTGTGCCTTGGTTTTGGGTAAATCAACTGGCACGCCGACCGTCAGCAGGGGCGCCGCAACCATAAAAACAATCAATAAAACGAGCATAACATCAACCATCGGCGTGACATTGATGTCATTAAAGACGGGCCGCTTCCGACCCAATCGCGACGACGCCTGCATCCTATTGCCGGCTTGAAAACTTGCGCCCATGTCAGGCCTTTCCTTTCCGGTCGACAACGAAAGTCATGAAATACTCGGCAAAATTATCAAGTCTCTGGCCATACCGCGCTGCGGCGTTCGAAAACACATTATAAGCAATGACGGCTGGAATAGCCGCAAGTAGGCCAAGCCCCGTCGCAAATAAAGCTTCAGCAATACCAGGAGCGACAACCGCCAAATTGGTATCGCGCGTCATCGCAATCGCTTGGAAGCTATTCATAATCCCCCAGACCGTTCCAAACAGGCCGATAAAGGGTGCCGCACTGCCAACCGTCGCGAGAAACAAAAGGCGTTCCTCTATGGTCGCAATATCTGCCAAGATGACGGCTGTCATACTGCGATCGACGCGTTTTAAGGTGTTCTCGTTAATCTTATTAGGAGCGTCGCCATTGTCCCGCCCCCATTCGCGCATCGCGGCAACAAACACCCGCGATAGGGCATGCGTTTGGTCGCGCTCGGCATGTTTGTAAAGGTCTTGCAACGACTCGCCGGACCAAAAGCGATGTTCAAATTTATCGGCCAGTTGATTATAACGCCTTAAAAGCCGCCATTTTTCGATGATTATGGCCCAGGTGATGACCGAGGCGAGAACAAGCCCCAACATCACCAGTTGGACCACCCAATCCGCCCTCATAAACAGCGCGATGAGCGAAAAATCGAGTTGATCAACAATTTGGCCGGTCTGTTCAACAGCAACAGGATCCATATACGCCTCCCAAGTGCCCGCAATGGGCAAAAAAACTCAGACAAGATTGAGGCTCTGAGTAGAGGATAATTGTGTCAGAACTTAGACTTATTCGGCAATTTTAGACAAGCGATACGATTGGTTGCTGATCAAATAAGGCCACCATCTCGCTCGGCAAGCGGCGAGGTTTGCCGTCAAAGTCGATGCTCGCTGCCGTCAGCGCAGCATGCCAAATTACCTCATTGCCACGGAAAATAACTTGCTCGGCCCGCAAGCGCGCGCCGCGAATATCATAAAAGCGAGTTGCGACCTCGAGGTCATCGTCAATTCGGGCTGGTTGGATAAATTTTACGGTCATCTCGGTGACCGCAAAAGCCAATGGCGGATCGCGTTCGGCCAGATCACGATGCTTGATCCCGATCGCACGCAGATACTCAGAGCGCCCGCGCTCGGCAAATTTCAGAAAATTGGCGTGATAGACGATGCCTGAAAAATCTGTGTCCTCATAATACACGCGGACCATGATCTTTTGCCAAGCGGCAGCGGGAAAACTAGTCACGCTCGCTACCCCCAAGCTGGAAGAGATCGGCCTCTGACTGCGTTGGCGGCATCAGGCCAAGATGGCTAAAGGCGGCTGGCATGAGCTGTCGCCCGCGCGGCGTTCGGTTAATAAAGCCGAGCTGTAGCAAATATGGTTCGACGAGATCTTCGAGCGCGTCGCGGGGCTCGCTTAAGGCCGCCGCAATGGTATCGATCCCAACGGGCCCGCCGCCAAATTTCTCTGCCACAACACTCAGGTAACGATGATCAAGACCATCGAGACCACGCTGATCCACATGCAGGCGGTTGAGTGCCATGTCGGCAATTTCTGCCGTCACGCACGTCGCATCTTGCAAATCTGCAAAATCGCGCACCCGGCGCAACAGCCGTCCTGCGATACGCGGCGTCCCCCGCGCCCTTCGGGCCACTTCGACAGCGCCATCGGCACTCAGCTCAAGCCCCAACAGACCAGCACTGCGCCGAATAATTTCCGTCAGATCCTCGACGCCATAAAAATTTAAGTAAATCGGAATACCGAAACGATCGCGCAAGGGGGTCGTTAACAAGCCCGTGCGCGTTGTCGCTCCAACCAGCGTAAAAGGCGGCAGGTCGATCTTCACCGAACGTGCTGCAGGTCCCTCTCCAATAATCAAATCTAGCTCGAAGTCTTCCATCGCCGGATAGAGAATTTCTTCAACCGCGGGGCTCAAGCGGTGTATTTCATCAATAAATAAAACATCATGCGCCTCAAGATTGGTCAACAAGGCGGCCAGATCCCCAGCTTTAGAAATGACCGGGCCAGAGGTAGCACGAAACCCGCCGCCCATTTCGCGCGCAATGATTTGCGCCAAGGTGGTTTTTCCCAAACCTGGTGGGCCTGCCAGCAAAACGTGATCTAGTGCTTCTTGGCGTTTGCGCGCGGCGCCAATAAAGACCGACAAATTTTCACATTCTTTTTTCTGCCCGATAAATTGCGCCAGTGTTTTCGGCCGCAAGGCAACATCGACATCATCCTCTTGACGCGCGCGCGATACCAAACGGTCGGTCATTGCGACAACTCCCTCAAAGCAGATTTAATCAAGATCTGGACATCCGCGTCGGCATGCTCAGCGCGAATGGTCTGCAAAGCCTGAAACGCCAGCGAGCGGGCATATCCCAGATTAACCAACACAGCCAGCGCATCTTCCAAATCGCGGGCGCCAGTGCCAGCATTTGTCGAGACCTCAAATTGCGGATCTGGTGCTTTGTCTTTCAACTCTTGGACAATACGTTGCGCAACTTTCGGACCGATCCCAGGCGTGCGCGCAATCATAGCTTTATCTTGTGCCGCGATCGCGGCGGCAAGCTCGTCAGGGGTCAACATACCCAAAACCGCCAGCGCAACCTTAGCACCGACACCTTGCACACCCATCAAGAGTTTGAACCACTGGCGCTCACTATCTTGCACGAAGCCGAAGAGCCGAAACGCGTCTTCGCGGACATAGGGTTCAATCGAGAGCGAAATGCGCGCGCCGAGCTCTGGGCAATTTGCCAAAAATCGGCTGGTCACTTCGACAAGATAACCAACGCCATTGACATCGAGCAAAATCGATTGATCGCGATGCCCAAGAAGATCCCCCGTCAAGGCCCCGATCATGACACTTCCTTAATTTTCAAAAATTTGGCTTGCCCGATATAGGCGTGCGCAATGGCGATGGCGAGAGCATCGGCGCTGTGCTCATTTGCCG
This sequence comes from Rhodobiaceae bacterium, assembly GCA_038147995.1. Lineage (GTDB taxonomy): Bacteria > Pseudomonadota > Alphaproteobacteria > RS24 > RS24 > JAYODZ01. Next base: position 59,101 of record JAYQUO010000001.1, read on the forward strand.
GCTCGGCCTTCGGCAATAACATGCGGAGCATAGTGCTGATTTGTTGTTTGCTGGCATGGCCAGCGCCGGTTACTACTTTTTTAATTTCATTGGGGGCGTATTCCGATACGGGCAAACCCGCGCGAGCGGGAACCAAAAGCGAGATGGCCCGCGCTTGCCCGAGTTTAAGCGTAGCTGCGCCGTCGCGATTAACGAAGGTATTTTCAACCGCGGCTTCTTGCGGTTTGAACTCCGCAATCACTTGTATCAGGCCAGCTTCGAGTTGAACCAATCTCTCAGCCAGAGAACATCGCGGAGACGTCGCAATTGAGCCATTACCAATATGGGTGAGCTTGTCCCGCACCACGTCAATAATCCCCCAGCCCATGACTTGTAGTCCGGGGTCTAATCCTATTATGCGACGGGCATGATCACTCATATGGTTAACGGCTAACCTCCCTAGGCCGACAAGCGCTCCATAATCTCATCAGAAATATCGAAATTGGCGTAGACATTTTGTACATCATCGACATCGTCGAGAGCGTCCATGAATTTAATAACTTGCTCAGCGTCTTCACCCTCGACGCCAATCGTATTTTGCGGCCGCCAAATAATATTGGCGGCTTGCGGCGCCCCAAGTGTTGCCTCGAGCGCCGAAGACACCATGTGCAAATCTTCGACTGCACAAAAAATTTCATGACCATCATCGCGCGAGGAGACATCTTCTGCGCCCGCCTCGATGGCCGCCTCAAAAACCTTTTCAGCATCTAAGCCTTCGGCGGCATATTCAATTGCGCCTACGCGATCAAACATGAAAGCCACTGAACCCGTCTCGCCCATATTACCGCCATTTTTGGAAAAAGCTGCCCGCACCTCGCTCGCTGTACGATTACGATTATCGCTCAAAGTCTCGACGATCACGCCAATACCGCCAGGGCCAAATCCTTCATACCGAATCTCTTCGTAATTCTCCGAGTCCTTATCGGCACTTTTTTTAATGGCGCGCTCAATATTATCTTTCGGCATATTTTGCGCTCGCGCCGCAAGAACCGCCGAGCGCAAACGCGGATTGGCATCGGGATCTGGCAGACCGAGCTTGGCAGCGACGGTAATTTCCTTCGCCAGCCGCGCAAAAATCTTGGCGCGCTTTTTATCCTGTGCGCCTTTGCGATGCTGAATGTTTTTAAATTTTGAATGTCCAGCCATTCTACCTCGTCCTTAACTCTCAACCCAAAACCGAAATTGCCGCGGGTGCATTTGGTTGCGCGCGCCACATCATGCGGCGAATCACTGCCAGATTAGCCTGTGATTGGAGCACTGGCCAGCCTTCCGCCGTAGCGAAAAGGTTCGACATGCGTCGCCAGACCCGTTGTATCATCGGTAACCAGAAATACACCGCAAACGGTTGCGGGCCCTTCTGCCGCTTGAAATCGGCCGCGGCGCAATTTTGAAACGAAACGATAGACGGACTCTTCTTTTTGCATGCCAATCACGCTGTCATAATCACCGCACATACCTGCATCCGTCATGTAAGCAGTCCCGTTGGGTAAAATTTGCGCATCCGCAGTTGGAATATGGGTATGCGTCCCAACGACAAGCGAAGCCCGACCATCGCAAAAATGCCCCATCGCCATTTTTTCTGACGACGCCTCGCCATGAACGTCGACAATGATCGCGTCGGCGACATCGATCAAAGGCGTTTCCGACAGCACACGTTCCATTGTTGCAAATGGACAATCAAGCGTCTGCATAAAAAGCTGCCCCATGACGTTAACCACCAAAACTTGCCGCTCGCCAAGGGGGAACAGGCCTAACCCGACGCCTGGCGTGCCCGATGGAAAGTTAACAGGGCGCAGCAGTCGGTGGTCGCGGTCAATAAACCCCTGAATTTCAGGTTGATCCCAGACATGATTGCCCGTGGTCACGACATCGGCCCCAGCAGCGAATAACTCCTCACTTATTTTCGGTGTAATGCCGAAGCCACCGGCCGCGTTTTCGCCATTGACGATCACAAAATCAAGCGCATGTGCTTTCCGCAACTCGGGCAAAATTTGCACCACAGCCTCGCGCCCCGAGCGCCCCATGACATCACCTAAAAATAATATTCGCATCGCTTACTCCGCGACAAAACCAAACGTGGCGAGCTTGTCCGCATGGATTGAAATTAACTTCGAAGGTGTCACTATAGCATCTAGTGGTTGATCATGGGACTCTGTTGGGCATTTTTCGACTTCTTGCTCGTCGAAAGCGACGCCAATAGCGCATATACTCTGCATCCGGCGGATCTGCTCGAGATAGCGATCGTAAAAACCGCCACCGCGACCCAAGCGCGCGCCCAAGCGATCAAAGGCCAGCAAGGGCAGGAACATGATTTGCGGATTAATGCGATCGCCATCCGGTTCGGCAATGCCAAAAGCGCCCGTACAAAGCGGAGACCCGATCTGCCAATGATGAAATGACATGGCTGGTGGTTGTGCCATCTTATCAACCCGCGGCAACGCAATACTATGCCCAGCTTTCGATAGGTCGCGCATGACATCATCGAGGGATAACTCGCCGCCCATCCCGGCATATAAACCGATGACGTAGCTCTGCTGCGGCTGAAAAATGCGGGCCAGCATCGTGGCCAAGGCTTGTGCGGCCTGCTTTTGCGCAGCCCTCGACATGAGCTTGCGAAATTCCGTCATCGTGCGGCGTAATTCGGGTTTGCTTAGCATCTGCCTTCTTTACCTTGTTCAGGCGGGACCGCCCTGGCCGTCTCTTGCATGATCCTCGGAAACCTACATATGTAGGTGGGCGCCGTGTGCATCAGGCCACAACCCGAAACAGGGACAGCTCCCTTAAGGATCGTAAGGTCCCGAGCGCTATATGCATCCTCGAACCGGGCAGTCCCTGCGCTTATTTACTGCGCCCATCGTGGCCACGACAAGCTCTAAATTTAATCGTCCTGCTGTGCAAGCGCCTCAAGGGTTTGTGCCATGGCGACGATTTGCCCTGCCAAGCGGGCGTCCGTCTCAAGCGCCAATTTATCGCGCGCTTGCGATGTATTTTTTAGCTCAGCGACAGCATCTTGCAGCGCCTGCACTTGATCTTGGGTAGCCGCAAGCTCGCTTTTTAGAATCAACGCCGTCAGAAGCAGTATATTGCTATCCACCGCCCCCGGCGTTTGCTTTCGCAAGTCTCTAATCTGCTCTGTCAAACTCTCGGCCAGAGCCTTAATTTGGGTTTCTTGGCCATCATCGACCTTCAGGCTGATTTGCCGACGGTCTATGGTAACATCAATTTCAGCCACGCGAGAATAACTCCTGAATAAGTTGCGCCACCGCCTTTTCCGCCTTTTCTACGGCTGATAGGGCTTTGCGATTGGCATGGTCCATCGCCTGCACGTCGCGCTTCAAGCTCGAAAGAGAGGCGCGCAAGGTCGCATTATCCTGATCAAGACCGCCGAGTTTAGAGGTTGCGCTGGCGTCGCGCTGATCCAAGCGGAGCCGCAAGCGTCCCAGCGCATCCTCTAATCTCTCTAAGGCTTGCGCCACTTGCTCCATAAAAAACCTCTTTCGACAGAGTGTAAGTCAAGCCTCGCAGAGCCGCAAGGTGCTGCCGCAATTGGGCCCGAAATCTAAGTTGTTGAAAACCCCCTCAAGTGCGGCATTAGGATCCTATTAAAAACCACAAAAACGGGCGAATCTGGCATTGACTTGAATGGGGAGAGCGGTATCTTGCGCCCGAGCACCGCCGGGCCTAGCCATGATCCGTGAAGCTTGTGCATTTTGCGCAATTTAGTAGTCAGACCGCATGCCGCAACCCCGTATGCGGGAGAGGTTTTTTAAAATGGCCGAACCAGTCGAAGAGAATTACGAAAAATTTCGTCCCATGGCGAACGCCATACGGGCCTTGGCAATGGATGCCGTGCAAGCGGCCAATTCGGGGCACCCTGGCATGCCAATGGGGGCGGCCGATATCGCAACAATTTTATTTGCCAAGCATCTAAAAATTGATCCGCTCAACCCAACATGGCCAGATCGCGACCGGTTTGTATTGTCAGCAGGCCACGGTTCAATGTTGCAATATGCCCTGCACTATCTTGTTGGCTATAGCGACATGACAATCGATGAGTTGAAAAACTTTCGGCAATTGGGGTCAAAAACCGCAGGGCACCCAGAATATGGTCACGCGCAAGGTATCGAGACAACAACTGGCCCGTTAGGGCAAGGCCTCGCCACGGCCGTCGGCATGGCGCTTGCCGAGCGCTTGTTGAATGCCCGATTTGGCGACGAGCTTGTCGATCACAGGACCTATGTCATTGCGTCCGACGGCGATTTGATGGAAGGCATCAGCCATGAGGCGATTGGCCTTGCTGGGCACCTGAAATTATCCCGCCTCATCGTTCTTTATGACGACAATGATATTTCCATCGACGGACCACTTTCGCTGGCAGAATCGGGGGATGCATTAGCGCGCTTCGCGGCCGCGGGCTGGAATGCTGTTCGCATCGATGGGCACGACTATGCCGCTATTGATCAAGCGATCAATGATGCGAAAACCAGCGACCGCCCGACCCTAATTGCCTGCAAAACAAAAATTGGCTTCGGGTCGCCGAACAAGGCTGGAACCTCCGGCGTTCATGGCGCGCCTCTGGGTGCTGACGAGATCGAAGCAACACGTGCAAACTTACAATGGGCCAGTGCGCCATTCGAAATTCCGTCCGAAATTCTGGATGCCTGGCGCATGGCTGGGCGTGCCAATGCTTCGGCTGTGAAGGCATGGGAAGAGCGGCTGGAGAACCAGCCTGCTGACGTACACCACCGCTTCCAACGCACCATGAATGGTGACCTGCCTAGCCGGCTCGGCGAAGCAGTCGATCAATTCAAAAAACAGATTGATGCAGATAAACCGAGCTGGGCAACCCGCAAATCATCGGAAGAGACGCTCAAAGCTATCGTTCCCGTTGTCTCCGAAATGATCGGCGGCTCGGCCGATTTGACAGGCTCGAACAATACCCGAACCCCAGATCAAGGCGCTGTTGCGGCCGATGACTACAGTGGTAGCTTCATCCACTACGGCATCCGCGAATTCGGGATGGCGGCAGCCATGAACGGAATTGCCTTACACGGCGGCCTGATCCCATATTCTGGCACTTTCCTTGTCTTTTCTGATTATTCTCGACCCGCCATTCGTCTGGCTGCTCTGATGGGGCAACGCGCTATTCATGTGCTTACCCATGACAGCATCGGCCTTGGCGAGGACGGCCCAACGCACCAGCCCGTTGAACATCTGGCCGCGCTGCGCGCCATCCCCAACTTAAATGTACTTCGGCCTGCCGACGCCATGGAAACAGCCGAATGTTGGCAGTTAGCACTTGAGAGCAAGACGACCCCGAGCGCTCTGGTCTTAACGCGGCAAAATCTGCCCACCATTCGCACTTATAGTGAGAAAAATGGGTGTGCCATGGGGGCCTATGAATTGATCACAGCCAACCAAGCCAGTGTCACCCTCATTGCCAGTGGCTCAGAAGTTTCACTTGCCGTCGAAGCCCAAAAAATGCTCGATGGCGAAGGCATCAAAACGCGCGTGGTATCGGCGCCATGTCTAGAATTGTTTGACGCCCAGAGCGATGGGTATCGGGCCGACACACTGGGCGACAGCGACGTCCGCATTGTTATCGAAGCGGCGATCGAACAAGGCTGGGGCAAATATATGCGTCCAGGTGACATTTTTATAGGCATGACGGGCTTTGGCGCCAGCGCCCCTGCCAGCGCCTTGTTCGAGCATTTTGGCATTACAGCAAATCATATCGCCGAGGCGGCACGCTCTGCGCTCGCCGCAACGGACACATCAGAAGAAGACTGATTTACAAGAGAAAGGGACCTAAACCATGGCAGTAAAAGTAGCAATTAACGGCTTCGGGCGTATTGGGCGGCTTGTCTTACGGGCAATCGTGGAGAGCGGCCGCAAAGATATCCAAGTTGTCGCCATTAATGACTTGGGCACCGTCGAAGCCAATGCGATGATGCTGCAATATGACAGTATCCATGGGCAACTGCCGACCACGGTCAAATACACGAAATCCTCGATGAATGTTGGGCGTGGCCCAATTAAGGTTTTCGCCGAACGTGACCCTGCAAAATTGCCATGGGCCGAGTTAGGCGTCGATGTCGCCCTCGAATGCACAGGCTTGTTCACCAAGCGCGAAGACGCCGCCAAGCACATTGAAGCCGGTGCAAAAAAAGTACTAATCAGCGCGCCCGCAACCAATGCCGATTTGACCGTTGTGTATGGCGTAAACCACGCAAAATTGCGCAAGAGCCACAAAGTTGTTTCAAACGCCTCTTGCACGACAAATTGCTTGGCCCCCGTCGCTCAGGTTTTGAACAAGTTATGCGGCATTGAGCGCGGCTATATGACAACGGTGCACGCCTTCACAGGTGATCAAAGAACCGTTGATACTTTGCACAGCGATCCACGCCGCGCGCGCGCCGCAAGTCTGTCGATGATCCCCACCTCAACGGGCGCCGCTAAGGCCGTGGGTTTGGTCTTACCAGAACTGGCCGGCAAGTTGGATGGCACGGCGGTGCGGGTTCCAACTCCCAATGTATCCATGATCGACCTTGTCTTCCAAGCCAAGTCGAAAGTCACTGTTGAAGCAATTAACAAGGCGATGATAGCGGCTGCCAAAGGCCCCTTAAAAGGGGTTCTCGCGGTTAATGATCGCCCGCTTGTGTCGATCGATTTCAACCATAACCCAAGCTCGTCAACCTTTGACCTGACGCAGACGCAAATCGTTGATGGTCGCTTGGTACGGGTGTTGAGCTGGTATGACAACGAATGGGGCTTTGCCAATCGCATGAGCGACACCGCCGTCGTCATGGCTAAACTCGGCTAAGTTATGGCGCCTCGATCTCTCGACGCGCTTCTGGAAACGGATGTGAGCGGCGCGCTCATATTGGTGCGTGCTGACCTCAATGTCCCTTTAACCGATACGCTCACTGTCAGGGACACGACCCGCTTAGAGCGGGTTGTGCCGACTTTGCGCGAGCTTTCCCAAGCTGGCGCGCGGGTCGCTATTCTGTCGCATTTCGGGCGCCCCAAAGGGCAAAAAGTCGCCGAGATGAGCCTGAAACCAGTGGCTCAGGCATTATCTGACTTACTGGGGCAGCAGGTGAAATTCGCGCCTGATTGCGTTGGGCCGGAAGCCGAGACCGTTTGTGCGGCGGCTCAGTCTGGTGAGATTATTGTTCTCGAAAATACGCGTTATCATGCGGGCGAAGAGAAAAACGATATGGCTTTCGCACAAGCCTTGGCGAGCGGAGCAACCGCTTATGTAAACGATGCTTTCTCAGCCGCACATCGGGCACACGCTTCGACCGAGGCGATCGCGCGGTGCCTTCCGAGCTATGTCGGTCGCGCCATGCAAGCCGAATTGCAAGCACTCGAAATGGCACTTGGCAATCCCGCTCGTCCCGTTATTGCTGTCGTCGGCGGCGCCAAAATCTCGACCAAACTCGACCTTCTGGGCAATCTCACGAAACGTGTCGATATGTTGGTCATTGGCGGCGGCATGGCCAATACATTCCTCGCGGCGCAATCAATTGAAGTTGGAAAATCACTGTGCGAAACGAGTATGCTCGATACAGCGCGTGCGATACTTGACGAAGCGGAACAAAATAACTGCGAAATCATTTTACCATCCGATGTTGCTGTCGCACCTGAATTTGCGGCCGGTCAGCCGCGAAACATCGTCTCGAGTGAGGCAATAGAGGCCGATCAAATGGCCCTCGATGCCGGACCAGAAACAGTCGCGCGCGTTTGTGACGCCTTCACCAAAGCAAAAACATTAATCTGGAATGGCCCTTTGGGCGCTTTCGAAATTGAGCCCTTTGATATTGCGACCAATGAAGCGGCGCGCCATGCCGCAAACTTAACCCAAACTGGCGCTTTAATTTCCGTTGCCGGTGGCGGGGACACTGTGGCCGCGCTCAATCACGCTGGCGCCGGCGCGCAGTTCACTTATGTATCGACTGCGGGCGGTGCCTTTCTAGAATGGTTAGAAGGAAAAGATTTACCAGGGGTCGCCGTCCTCGGCTGATCCCGTTTTTACGAAGGAGCTATGACAATGAATAAGCAAAAACTCGCCGAAGTCGCGCAGGCCATGGTGGCCGACGGCAAAGGTATTCTTGCGGCCGATGAAAGCTCGGGCACAATTAAAAAACGCTTCGACTCGATCAATGTTGACAGCACCGAAAACAATCGGCGCGACTATCGCGAGATGCTCTTCAGCACAGACGAAGCGATGCAAAATTATATTTCGGGCGTTATTTTGTACGATGAAACGATCCGTCAAAATGCCGCCAATGGCGCGACGCTGGTTTCTCTGATTGAGAAAGCGGGAAGCATTCCAGGAATTAAAGTTGATACAGGCGCCAAAGCAATGGCGCTTCATGAGGGCGAAATGATAACCGAAGGGCTCGACGGCTTGCGCGAGCGTTTGGCCTCATATTTCGAGCTCGGCGCCCGCTTTGCAAAATGGCGCGCAGTCATCAATATCGGCGCTGGCATTCCTTCAGCAGGCTGCATTGCCGCTAATGCACATGCTTTGGCGCGTTACGCTGCACTCTGCCAAGAGGCGCAGATTGTTCCGATCGTTGAACCGGAAGTGATTATGGATGGCGATCACAGTGTCGAGACCTGCTACGAGGTTACAACAGCGGCCCTCACAGCTCTGTATCAGCAATTAGCCGAACAGTCAGTTTATCTCGAGGGTACTATACTGAAACCCAATATGGTTGTTTCTGGCACCAAACACCCCGACCAAGCTGGTATCGACAAGGTCGCCGAGATGACGCTTGATTGCTTCCGCAAAACGGTTCCTGAAGCTGTTCCGGGTATTGTGTTTTTATCAGGCGGCCAGTCGGATCAAGACGCAACGGCACATCTCGATGCCATGAACAAGTTAGGCAGTTTGCCATGGAAACTGAGCTTTTCCTATGGTCGCGCCCTGCAAGCCGCACCTTTGAAAGCGTGGGGCGGCAAGGTCGAAAATGTCGCCGCAGCCCAAGCAGCCTTTTTGCACCGGGCTAAAATGAACGGCTTGGCCGCGCTTGGTCAGTGGGACGCCTCACTCGAGAGCTAGTCGCGCGGCAAACAAGAACTCGTGATTACCCTCAGGGCCGGTGATCGGGCTGGGGGTAATCCCGAGCTGTTTCCACGCCGGAGCCACGGCGGCGAACCAATCTGAAAATTCAGCGCAAACGCGTTCGTGAATATGCGGATCCGTAACCACGCCTTTTTTATTCAACGCTGCCCGCCCCGCTTCAAATTGAGGCTTGATTAGCAAAACCATCCAGGCCGGCGCGTGCAACAGCGCCAAAGCAGGTTCAACCACCAGCCGCAAGCTAATGAAGCTGACATCACAAACCACGGCATCGGCAGGCTCTGGAATATGGGTTTGATCTAGCGAGCGCGCATTGACCCCCTCCCTATTCACCACGCGCGCATCGCGTTGCAAGGAGGCGTGCAGTTGATCATGTCCAACATCAATAGCATAAACTGTTTTCGCCCCGCGTCGAAGCAACACATCGGTAAAACCGCCGGTCGAAGCCCCAAGATCGATAACGCTTTGCCCATTGGGGGAAATATCAAAATATGTCAGCGCATGGGCTAATTTTAGGCTCCCGCGTGAGACATAGCTCTGCGCTTCAGGGGTAACGGAGAGTTTCTGACTATCCATAATTTTTTGCGATGCCCGCGTCGCGATCACCCCATCGACACAAACCTCGCCTGCCGCGATCGCCGCTTGAGCGCGTGCGCGACTATCGAAAAAACCTGCCTCCACCAGAAACACGTCTAAGCGGCGCGCAGGTTGAAGCGAGGCCATGCTTAGTTTTGTGCAGGCCGCACCGACAGGGGTGTTATATCCGCCTGCATCAGCTCGGCAACTCGCGCTACGATCTGCTCAGCGTTCAGACCAGCGACATCATACATTTTGGCTGGCGCATCGTGATCGATAAAAATATCAGGCAAGACAAAACTGCGGAATTTTAAGGCGCCATCCAGCAGGCTTTGATCCGATAGATACTGCATAACATGCGAGCCAAAGCCGCCCACACTGCCCTCTTCAACAGTCACCATCACTTCATGATGGCGCGCCATTTGGGCCAGTAAGTCGGTATCCAGTGGCTTCATAAAACGAGCATCGACAACTGATGTCCGATAGCCTTGCGCCTCCAATGCGTCCGCCGCCGTCAAGCAGGCTGCCAGCCGTGTTCCGTAGCTCACAAGACAGATCCGCCCACCGTCGCGCACCAGGCGCCCTTTTCCGATTGCGACGGTCTCACCAAATATGGGTAGGTCAACGCCCGTGCCCTCGCCCCGAGGAAACCGCACAGCACTCGCGCGATCGTCTATCTCGCACTGCGTTGCGACCATGCGCATCAACTCTGCCTCATCCGACGGCGCCATTAATACCATCTGGGGTAAAACCCCAAGATAGGCGCTGTCAAAAGCGCCAGCATGCGTCGGCCCGTCGGCACCAACCAAGCCAGCGCGATCGATAATGAATCTCACGGGCAATTTCTGAATGGCGACATCATGCACGACCTGATCATAGGCGCGCTGCAGAAAAGTCGAATAGAGCGCACAAAACGGGCGCATCCCCTCGCTCGCCAAGCCAGCGGCAAAGGTCACGGCGTGCTGTTCGGCAATCCCAACATCGAAGCATCGATCAGGGAACTTGTCATAAAATTTGTCCATCCCAGTGCCCGAGGGCATCGCCGCGGTAATCCCGATAATACGCGGATCCTTCTCGGCTGCCGCGATCAGAGACTTGGCAAAAACCGATGTATAACTTGGTGCGTTGGCCACAGATTTCGATTGCTCACCCGTGACAATATTAAATTTTGCGACGCCGTGATATTTGTCGTCGGAAGCCTCAGCAGGGCCATAGCCCTTACCTTTTTGGGTCACAACATGCAGCAAAACAGGGCCGTCTTTGGCGGCCCGAACATTTTTCAAAATCGGCAATAGATGATCGAGATTGTGTCCATCGATAGGGCCAACGTAATAAAACCCCATTTCCTCAAACAATGTTCCGCCCGTCGCCATGCCGCGCGCATATTCTTCAAAACGACGTGCCGCTTCTTCGATACTGGTGGGAAAGTGCCGCAACACATCTTTAGCGACATTACGGATGGAGCGATAAGCCCCGCCCGATAAGAGCCGCGCTAGATAAGCACTCATCGCACCCACGGGCGGCGCGATCGACATATCATTGTCATTCAAAATAACTGTCAGACGCTGACCTAAGGCACCCGCATTATTCATCGCCTCATAGGCCATGCCGGCACTCATCGCGCCGTCACCAATGACGGCAACAACGTGATTATCTTGATCGAGAAGATCGCGGGCGACAGCCATGCCGAGACCGGCAGATATCGACGTCGAACTATGGCCAGCGCCGAACGGATCATAGGGCGACTCGGCGCGCTTGGTAAAACCAGCGAGACCTTTGCCTTGGCGCAAGGTCCGAATACGATCGCGACGACCGGTGAGAATTTTATGCGGATAGCATTGGTGGCCAACATCCCAAATCAGACGATCGTCAGGCGTATTAAAAATATAATGGAGCGCGACTGTGAGCTCGACAACGCCCAGCCCGGCCCCCAGATGCCCCCCCGTCTCCGATACCGCTGCAATTGTCTCGGTGCGGAGTTCATCAGCCACTTGCCGCAAATCGGCAATATCCAAACGACGCAAATCTTGCGGCGTTACGATCTGGTCCAACAAGGGCGTGTCAGTCTGCTTCACAATAATATCCTCGGCACGCTTTCTATCAGCTTTCTCGCGCAATAACAAACTGCGCCAAATCTCTGAGTATATGGCCGCGCGGGCCAAATATTTCAAGCGACGCACAAGCCTGCTCAACGGCGTCTGCGGCCATGTCGCGCGCCCGATCTAGGCCATAAAGCTCAACATAAGTCAGCTTGTTCTGCGCCTCATCCTTTCCTGTCGTCTTTCCTAATATATGAGGATCGGCCGTCACATCCAGCACATCATCAGCTATTTGAAACGCCAGCCCCAAGGCACGGCCATACGCCCACAAAGCGTCCTCAGCCTCCGGCTGGGCGGCAGCCCAAATCGCCCCGCTCGCAGCCGCAAAAGCGATTAAATCACCGGTTTTGCGCGCATGAATTTGGGTTAAAAGCGCATCCGGTGCCACACTTTGTTCCGTGCTGGAAACTATATCGAGCATTTGCCCTTGCACCATGCCGCGCCCACCAATAGCAACCGCGAGAGCTTGCGTCAGGCGCGATGTCACGGCCGTATTTGGGTGTATCTCTGGGCTCGATAAAATTTCAAACCCCAAGGTCAAAAGAGCGTCACCCGCTAAAATAGCGGTTGCTTCATCGAAAGCGCGATGCAAGCTCGGTTTACCTCGGCGCATGTCGTCATCATCCATGCTCGGCAAATCGTCGTGAATGAGAGAATAACTGTGTACCGCCTCAATAGCGGCAGCGAGGTAGGATATATTCCCTTGCACCGGCGGAAACAGAGCCGCTACCTGGAGGCACAAAAAGCCACGCAACCTCTTACCGCCACCAAGACCCGCATAAGCCATAGCGTCGCGCAGCCGCCCAGCAACCGTTTTTGCATCGAAAATTGAGGCAAGCGTCGCGTCGATCTCGCTGGCCGCCTGTTTCAGGAGCTGGGGCAGATGATCCATAATTATTCGACGTCAAGATCCTCGCTCGCCGACCCGCCACCTGTCACTTTTTCTATTTTTGCTTGTGCTGATTTTAGTTTTTCGTCGCAGTAAGCGCGCAAGAGTGCGCCGCGTTGATAAATCTCTAACGACTCTTCAAGTGCAACATCGCCCGCCTCAAGCCGATTAACGATCTCTTCCAACTCGCGCATTGCATCCTCGAAACTCATGCTGGCGATATCTTCGGGTATTTTCTCTTTCTTACTCACGATCGTCTCTCCGTTTTACGCGTTGGCCTGCGAGAACCAGCCGACCCCCTCATCATCTTTGATCAATTGAAGATCGCCGCGATGCACCAGGCACATCAGATGCGACAGGCTCTCACCCGTCGCCATGAAAAAATTATTTCGGTCGATTTTACGCTTAAACAGAACCGAGAAAATTTTGCCGTCCACCGCGCGCCGCGGCGTCTCGCAAATCTCGTAAAGCCGCGCCAGAGCCTTTTCGTGGCCATCGATCAAGGCCCGCAGGCGGGCATGGGCGCCATAAAAAGGATCATTATGCGCTGGCAAAACCAGACAATCATCTGGCAAAACTTCAATTAAGCGATAACAACTATCGATCCAATCCTGCAGTGGATTAGCCAGCGGCTCGGTCGGAAACAAAGACACATTTGACGAAATTTTCGGCAAGATCTGGTCGCCCGCAATAATCATATTGAGGTCGGGCGAATACAAACAGACATGTTCAGGGGTATGCCCCATACCAATCTCAACCCGCCAATTATAATTGCCGATTTTGATCACCTGATCTTGCTGTAGCCGCTCGTAAGATTGCGGCAAGACATGGATCAGCTCGCCAAACATACCAAAGCGCTCGCGATAGCGCGCTAAGGCCTCATCATTAAACCCAGCCGATTTATAAAACCGCACGCCTTCCTCGGGCGCTTTGCGGCCCGTATCAGCGGCCAAAGCCCGACACATGAGGTAATCTGTCCGCGACATACAAAACTCGGCATCAAATTTATTGACCAACCAACCTGCCAGCCCAACATGGTCAGGGTGCATATGTGTAGCAATCACGCGCCGCAAGGGCTTGCCATCGAGCAAAGTATCGATCCACTGCTCCCATAATTTGCGCGTGCTGTCCTGGTCAAAGCCAGTATCAACCAGCGTCCAACCGTCGCCATCCTCCAGCAGCCAGAGGTTTATATGATCGATACCAAAATCAAAGGGAAGCCGTAACCAATAGACACCAGGTGCCAGTTCGATGCGCGACTGGCTATCGGGGGCTGTCTCAAATGGATAAACGAGCCCATGTGCAAGGGTCTCCCCAGATATTTCCTGTCCCATACGCGGCCTTTCTGAGTGAGCAGAGCATACTTAAAATATTGATGCTAGCAAAAACCTGGACTAATCTTACCGAGAATTTCATCATGATACAATGAGTTAGGAGCGTTGATTATGAGTTTCACCCCCACTGCGCTAATAACAGGCGCCTCAGCTGGTATTGGCCGCGATTATGCCCGTTTACTCGCGGGACGCGGCTATAATTTGATTTTGACAGCCCGCCGGACACAACTTCTAAACACCCTCAAAGCCGAATTGGAAACAGCCTTTAACATTCGGGTTGATTGCTTTCCAGCCGATCTCGCAAAGCCGCAAGCGCCAGCCCAACTCAAGGCTAAAATCGATGCTGCGGGCCTCGAGGTCGACTATCTCGTTAATAATGCAGGATATTCAGTTCCGGGATTTTTTCGCGACGTGCGCTGGGAAGTCGAGCGCGACATGATCCAGGTCATGGCCACGGCTGTCGCGGAGCTGTGCCATCTATTCGGTCCCGCCATGGCTACCCGCGGCATGGGACGCATCGTCAATGTCTCTTCAGCCGCAGCCTTTTTAAATGGGTCGGCTGGCGGCACACTTTACCCCGCGATCAAATCTTTTGTGCTGCGCTTGAGCCAAAGCCTTGCGATTGAATATCGTGGGACCGGCGTTCATGTCGTCGCCCTGTGCCCTGGTTTCACCTATAGCGATTTTCACGATGTTGCAGGCAATCGCGATGAAATGAACAAATTGCCGAGCTTTTTGTGGCTCACGGGACCGCGCGTTGTTCGCGAAGCGCATGAGGCGGTCGAAGCCGACACAGGCCCCGTTATCATAAATGGCTGGTCATATAAATTAACGGCTCTTTTGATGCGCTGGTTGCCGCAAAACCTCCTGACCAAACGCGCCAGCCTAACATCGCGTAATGCGATAGCACGCGAGGAAGACAAAATAGCGGTGGCAAGCAAATCGTCTCGCGCTGCCCCGAAGCGTAAGACCGCCGCCGTTGCGAAAAAGCCATCCGCGACAAAAAAGACAACGGCATCTCGCCCTAAAACCTCATCCAAAGGACGCAAAACTTCGTGATACGCCTCGGTCAGGATCCAGCGTCGCTCGCGCAAGCCGCTGAAATTTTACGACGTGGGGATCTTGTGGCCTTTCCGACCGAGACCGTCTATGGCCTCGGGGCAGATGCGCGTAACCCCGATGCTGTGGCCAAGCTTTTCGCGCTCAAAGGACGACCACAATTTAACCCGCTGATTTGCCATGTCGCAGATATCGACGCGGCACAGAAAATTGGCGTACTTAACGATATGGCGTTGCTCTTGGCTGCGCATTTTTGGCCTGGCCCATTGACCCTCGTTGTCCCACGCCGGGCTAATTGCCCCGTTGACCTTTTGGCCTGCGCTGGTCTACCGACCATTGCCCTGCGCGTGCCAGCCAACCCGACTGCGCAAGCACTTTTAGCGCAATGTCAATTCCCTGTTGCCGCTCCCAGCGCCAATATGTCAGGTCGCATCAGCCCCACACATCCCGCCCATGTTACAATAAGCTTTCCCGACATCACCGTGATCGACGGCGGCGCCTGCGCTGTGGGTCTCGAGTCCAGTATTGTGGGCTGTTTTGAGGACACCCTATATTGGTTGCGCGCTGGCGGCATCGCGCGTTGCGACATTGAAGCCATTATTGGGCGCTCCTTGGAGAGCCCGCCGAGTGAGCGAGAGCAGTTGAGCAAGCTCGCCCCCGGACGATTGGCGCGGCACTATGCGCCCACGCATCAGCTGGTTATTTCTGACATGTCGCCGCAGCGCGACGATGCACTGATTAGCTTTGGCGGCGCTGAGACCGAGCATACTGGACTTCACATCGACCTCAGCCCAACGGGAGATCTCACGCAGGCGGCGGCGCGGCTCTATGCTGCTCTATATGAGATGGACCAAGCCCTGACATCACCGCAGGCGAAAATAATTATTCGGCCTCTACCCGAAGATGGCTTGGGCGAAGCAATTATGGATCGTTTACGCCGCGCAGCTACACCTGCGGACCAATAAGCAAGAGAGGTATTGCAGCATCGCGAATGGTCGCGACACTGGTACCAGCCTTGCGCCCGTCTCTGACCTCACTCACATCAATGCCGAGCGTCACCAAGCGTTGGTGGCAAGCCCGCAAGTCAGCACACCGCAACGCCAATCCCCATAACTCATCCTGCGCGGGCGCTTTCGAATTGGCGATCACCTCGATCGACATGTGCTGAGTCCGAAAGAAAATCATATCGCCACCCCAGTCCGGTCGTGTCTGGCGCAAAGCCAACCGCAAACCTAATTTCTCAGCGAAAAACGCAACCGCCGCGTCGCCATCGCGGGTCCTGATGACGACATGATCCACGGCCGCAATATCGGATGCCAGACCATCACCTATTTGCGTCATGGGCTGATCTGGGGTCGCTGCCGTAAACTGCACCGCAATGCCGCGCTGGAGACAATCTGGCAACACTTCCCCCTCAAAGACCAGACCGCTTAAGCCTTGCGCTGTTGCACTCTGGTGCAGCGCTAGACTTACATTCGAGAGTGGAAAAACCGACGCGTCGCTACGCTGCGCTGAAGGGCCAATAAGTTTCACCCAATAATCCTGCGCCAATGCGAGGTCTGGGACGGCAATATTTATCTGCTTTAGCGCATAAGACATGGCGCCTCGCAGCGGTGCAGTGACACGCGGTCGCCGCGCCCTAAGCCCAAGGCGGCAGCGCGGCCCGCCTTAATCTCGAGCACATGATCAACCGGCCGCTGAGAAGAGGTCGCACGATCAGATTGTGTATCACGCCGCGTTTCGATTTGGTCGATCTGGCCATCGCGAATAAAAATCATATCAAGTGGAATGAGCGTGTTGCGCATCCAAAAATGCACATGATCGAGCTTATCAAATATAAACAACATACCTTGGTCATCGCCAAGTTGCTCGCGAAACATCAAGCCGCGGCGTTGCGCTTCGCTATCTTGAGCCAGCTCGACGCGAAACTGGTATTGCACACCAGCTTGCGTTTCAATCATCAGATAGTCATCTGCTCGCGCCGCGCCAATCGCCACGCCGTGCCCAACGGCCAACAAAATCAATATGACAAAACCCCATCGCATCGCGCCAGACTGCCAGCAAAATATGGGGCGGTCTAGAGCCTTAAATGAGCTATAGCCGCGCACTGGAATTTTTGCGAAACTGCGAATAATAGGAGGACATCATGACATTTTCTGCGTTTAATCTGGCTGGCAAAACAGCTCTTATCACGGGTGGCAATGGGGGGATCGGCCTCGGCATGGCCGAAGCTCTGGCGCAGGCTGGAGCCAATATCTTGATCTGGGGCACCAATGCCGAAAAAAATGCCGCCGCACTCGCCAAACTGCAAAGCGCAGGAACAGCCCAATACCAAACAGCCTGCGTCAATGTCGCTGATGAAGCGGCAGTGGATGAAGCTTTCACGCAAGCCGTGGCTGATTTTGGCGCCATCCATGCGGTCTTTGCCAATTCTGGGATTGGTCGCATGAGCAAGTCATTTGACCAAATGCAAACACAAGATTATCGCGACGTTATGGCCGTTAATCTGGATGGCGTATTTTTCACCATGCGCGCCGCTGCTCGCCATATGGTCGAGCGCGCCAGCAGAGGTGATACGGGCGGCAGCCTTGTGGGTATCGCCAGCACCGCAGCGATTGAAGGGGCGGCCCGCAATCAACATTACGGCGCCAGCAAAGCTGGTGTTGTCGCCATGATGCGCGGCCTAGCCGTGGAATATGCGCGTTACGGCATTCGGGCGAACAGTATTTTGCCTGGCTGGGTCGCGACCGATATGACGCAACTGGCGCAACAGAGCGATGTCTTCAACAATAAAGTGATCAGTCGTGTTCCCGAGCAAAGATGGGGGCGCGGCGATGAATTTGGTGGCATCGCCGTGTATTTGGCGAGCGACGCCTCAAGTTTCCACAATGGCGACAGTATCGTTATTGATGGTGGCTACACCATTTTCTAGTCACGTTGACCTGACTGCGGTTACACAAAAAAGTCTTCGCTTTAAGCATTCACGTCGATGACGACGCGCCCGCGCACTTGGCCCGCCAGAATTTGATCTGCAAGGGCCGGTACATCCGCTAGCACGTGATGGCTGGTCATCGTGTCGAGCAGATCCAAATCGAGATCTTTCGCGAGGCGGCTCCAGGCCTGCAAGCGCAACGGCATGGGCGCTTGTACGCTATCGATCCCGCGCAGAGTTACGCCGCGCAAAATGAAGGGCATCACAGTGGCCGGCAAATCTGCACCTTGCGCCAGACCGCAGGCGGCAACGACACCGCCATAACGCGTTTGCGCAAGCGCATTGGCGAGCGTGAAGCTTCCCACAGAGTCAACCACCCCCGCCCAAAGCTCTTTATCCAGCGGCCGGCCTTTTTCGTTCAGCGCCGTGCGATCAATAACATCAGCCGCACCAAGACTTTTCAGGTAATTGGCCTCGCTCTGCCGCCCCGTTGAAGCAACCACGCGATAGCCAAGGCGCGACAAAATCGCGATCGCGACGCTGCCAACACCGCCAGCCGCTCCGGTGACAAGAATGTCGCCTTGGTCGGGTGAGACGCCGGCTTCGACAGCCATAACACACAACATAGCCGTATAACCCGCGGTTCCGATGGCCATTGCACGTTGCGGTGAAATCGCGGCAGGCAGTGGCACCAGCCACTCGCTCTTGACACGGGCTTTTTGCGCGTAGCCACCGCAATGCATCTCACTCAAGCCGTAGCCATTGATTAACACCTGTTCGCCGGCTTTAAAATTTACGTCCTCCGACTGGGTCACAGTGCCGACGAGGTCAATGCCTGGGATCATCGGAAATTTTCGCACAATGGGCGAGGCGCCGCTCACCGCGAGGCCGTCTTTGTAATTAAGTGTTGAATAAGCAACATCAACCATCACATTGCCGTCCATCAGAGCCGTCTCGTCCACCATCTTCAGCGTCACAGTCTGCTTATCATCTTGTTTTTCAATCAGTAACGCACGGAATTCTTTGGACATTTTAGTCTCCTTGTAGATCAAATTTTATTGCTTCGCCCTGCGCAGGCGTAGCCAACTCAGCCTCGCGCATGACCACATGGCCTCGAATAATCGTCGCCACGGGTCGCCCTGTGGCCGCAAAGCCAGCAAACGGCGACCAACCACATCGGCTGGCCAGCCACTCATCCTCAATAACCCACTTGCTGTTTAAATCGACAAGCGTGAAGTCGGCATGCGCGCCTTCGGCGACAATCCCTTTATCGGACAGATTAAACAACCGCCGCGCGTTGAAACTGGTCAGACGCACAACGTCTTGGATCGACAAACGTGCTTCTGCAACATGCGTCAACATTAAAGGCAATAGGGTCTGCACGCCGGGCATCCCCGATGGCGAATGCGGATAGCTTTGGGCCTTTTCGTCGATAGTATGCGGTGCGTGATCCGAGCCGATCACATCAACAATCCCCTTCGACAACGCTTGCCACAAAGCGGTGCGATGGCGGGCCTCGCGAATGGGCGGGTTCATTTGGGCATAGGTCCCAAGCTCGGTATAACAGTCAGGCGCTGCCAATGTCAGATGTTGCGGCGTTACTTCGACCGAAGCGATATCGCGATTGGCCGCCAGCAACTGCATTTCCTCTTCCGTTGTAACATGCAACACATGGATCTGCTTGCCAGCTTCGCGTGCTAGCGTAATGAGGCGGCGCGTGCTGATAAAAGCGCTCTCGCTGTCGCGCCATACAGGGTGTGTCTCCACCTTCCCCGTTTCAGCTAACGGGCGGCGATCGCGGAGGCGATATTCATCTTCTGAATGAAAAGCCGCGCGTCGCGTGATTTTATGCAGGATTTGCCGCAGGCTCTCATCATCTGGCACCAACAGCGACCCCGTCGAGGAGCCCATAAACACTTTTATGCCGCAAACCCCGTCCGCTCTCTCGAGATCGGGTAAGCTTTCAATATTGTCGTGCGCCGCGCCCGCATAAAAAGCAAAATCGCAATACATGCGGTGATGCGCGCGCCTGCATTTATCTGCGACAGCCTCCAGCGTCGTGGTGGCTGGCTTGGTGTTCGGCATCTCAAAAACGGCAACAACGCCACCGAGTACGGCCGCTCGACTTCCGCTTTCGAGATCTTCTTTGTGCTCATTACCTGGCTCACGAAAATGCACCTGGGTATCGATAACACCGGGCAATATGTGCAATCCCTTAGCGTCAAAAATCTGTCCCGCATCGGCCTTCGACAAATCACCGATCGTTGCAATGCGCCCATTGCGCACCCCAATATCGCAAAATCCCTGCGAGTCGTGGGTTACCAGTTGACCATTGCGAATAATAAAATCATAGGACATCATAAGATTTTCCTAACATGAGCTTGCGACGCTGTCGCCCCCTATTTACCAGCCTTACACAGGCTTTGCTTGGTCTTCTTGCTCATGGAGCGCAGCAGCCACTCGCGCGTCAGAGCCTTCCAAAAACCACACAGCTCTTGTATAGATCAGTGAGACAAGCGCCGGAAATGAGAAAATAGTGTGCCGAAAACGTTACGAACCAGTTTGACAGATCGACGTCTCATCGCCATAGGGGGCGAAGACCGCTTCGACTTTCTGAATAATATTCTGACACAGTCCGTGTCGCAGGATATGCCCGTATTGGTCGCGGCCGCGCTTTTGACACCGCAAGGAAAGCTCCTCGATGAATTTTTACTTTATCGGCGGGCCAACGATATTCTTCTCGATTGCAACACTGTGCGACGCGAATCCATTCGGACGCGACTGCAAATGTATAAACTCCGAAGTCGCGTCACGCTGGAAGATGTCGCCGGCGCTCCCGTTATTTTTTGGGGCGAGCAGAATGAGGCGCAAGCGCATCCCGATCCACGCCATGGCGGATTAGGATGGCGGAGCTACGAAGCCGTCGCCCCCGAATCCAGTGCCGAGGACTGGCATCACCATAGGCTTTCCCTCGGAATAGCCGAGGGCCCCGATGAATTGGTTCCCGGCGAACAGTTTCCGCTCGAAATGGGTCTGCATTTGACGCACGCCATCGACTTTCAAAAGGGCTGTTTCATTGGCCAGGAAGTGACCTCGCGCAGTTTCCGCCGAGGCAGTTTGCGCAAAGGCCTATTTCCGTGCCGTATCGATGGCGACCTGACGACCCCTGCGGCCATTCGGTCAGATAATGGCCAAGTCGGCGAAGTGCTATGCCAAAGAGGCGCGCTGGGACTGGCGCTGTTGCGTTTTGATGCGCTGGACAAGCCGCTCAATGCCGATGGTCAAAAAATCACCGTCCAAAGCGGGTTATTTACCGAGTAACATTTGGCAAGCCAGAAAGAACGCCCTAGTATGGGGAAAAGTAGAGGGAGTAGAGAGATTGACCGGAGTTGTAATTAGCGGAACAGGATTATTCACGCCTGCAGAGTCTGTCAGCAACGAAGAGTTGGTAACAGCTTTCAACGCTTATGTCGAAAAGCATAACACTACCCATGCCGATGCAATTGCTGCTGGTGAGGTTGAAGCCCTCACGCCCTCCTCGTCAGAATTCATTGAAAAAGCATCTGGCATTAAAAGTCGGCACGTTATGAATAAACAGGGGATTATCGACCCCGACACATTGTGCCCGCGTCTGCCTGAACGCAGCAATGACGAGCCTAGCATCCTTGCCGAAATGGCCGTCGCAGCGGCGCAAGAGGCCATGCAACAAGCAGGCGTAACGGCCGCTGATATTGATGCGGTTTTGGTTGCTTGCTCTAACTTACAACGTGCCTATCCAGCGATCTCAATCGAAGTGCAAGACCTGTTAGGGATTACAGGCTACGGTTTTGACATGAATGTCGCTTGTTCGTCGGCTACGTTTGGCATCCAGACCGCGCATGACATGATCCGCTCAGGAAGCGCCCGACGCGTCTTGATGGTGAACCCAGAAATTTGTACGGGCCATCTTAATTTCCGCGATCGCGATAGCCATTTTATTTTTGGCGATGTCTGCACCGCGGTCATTATTGAAGCTGCCGATGGAACGTCATCGGACCAAAGTTTTGAAATTATTGGCGCTCGCCTCAAGACACAGTTCTCAAACAATATTCGCAATAACTTCGGGTTCTTGAACCGCACCGCACCAGAGACCGTGGGGGCGCGCGATAAGCTTTTTGTACAAGAGGGCCGCAAAGTGTTCAAAGAAGTTGTCCCGATGGTGGCGGAGATGATCTCAGCACATTTGGGCGACCACCAGATTGAAGCGACGACGGTTAAGCGCTTTTGGTTGCATCAAGCCAATAAAAACATGAATGATTTGATAGCCAAAAAAGTTTTGGGCTACGATCCCGACGCAACGCAAAACCCACTCGTCCTCGACACTTATGCCAATACGAGTTCAGCTGGCTCGATCATCGCTTTTCACCAAAATAAGTCGGATTTGGGCGCCGGAGATTTTGGCGTGATTTGTAGCTTTGGCGCGGGCTATTCGGCTGGATCCATCATCGTCAGGAAATGCTAATCCAAGAACCCTACGTTGAATTGTCGTTCAGGGGCGACGCCCAGAATGGCCGCGCGCCATGACACGCGAGGAACGTATGCGGCAAGACGCATCACCTGCGAGTGCATCAGCGAACGATGATCGCGGCGCCGTTTTAATTGATCTGAGTGTTGCCATTGTCAGCCTAGTCAATACCCAACCGTGTTGCCGACTAATCGAGTCGCGAGATGAGGTTTTACCGCGCCTCCCCTTTGGCCCGTTTTATCCTGCCGAGCACCGCACCATGGAAATCGGATTGCGGCAATGGGTGTCTGAGCAAGTGGGCGTTAATCTCGGTCATGTTGAACAACTATACACCTTTGGAGATCGCGGGCGTCACGCTGGAACAATTTTGCGCGACCACGTGGTGTCGGTCGGCTATCTCGCCCTCACGCAAACGGATACAGCAACTTCGAAAGGAGGACGTTGGGCCTCACTTTACGAATTTTTCCCGTGGGAGGACGGGCGCGATGGACGACCCGAGGTCATTGAGATGGTTCTGCGTCCAGCTCTGCAACGCTGGCTCGAGATTAAACCCAGTAAGGCCCGTGCCGATCGCATCAATATTGCTTTTCCCGTCGACCCGCGCAATTGGGATGAAGATTTGGTGCTCGAACGCTATGAACTTTTGTATGAAGCCGGCATCATTCCAGAAGCCAAAAGTGACGAGCGGGTTACCGAGCTCAATATCGCCGCCAATGAGACAGCTCTAATGGGGCAACCCTTGCAACTCGATCATCGACGTATTCTCGCGACGGCGATGGGTCGGCTGCGGAGTAAAATGAAATATCGCCCCGTGATTTTCGACCTTATGCCGCAATTCTTTACTTTGGGGCATTTACAAATGACCGCCGAAGCGATTTTGGGCACGTCATTGCACAAACAAAATTTTCGCCGACTGGTCGAGCGATCTGCTCTGCTGGAAAGCACAGGCCAAAGAGCGCAAGCCCGCGGCCGCCCTGCCGAGCTGTTTCGCTTCAAATATGATGCCGCACGCGAAAGGCCGCTCGCCGGATTACGCATTGGAGCTGGACGTAATCGGCAACGCCCCGAATAAGCGATTGTGGGCTTGCAAACTGCGCCCGAACGCCCCTTGCTTTTTTCCCATAACACCCCATATAGTATAGGTCATATTATGCTCAATATGAGCATAAAAAGAGAGGAATTATGCATATCTCTGCTGAACTAATGGCGCAAAGCCAAACGGCTCCCGCTGGTGCGCTTGGTGCGCAGCTACTGCAGGAGATGGATATCAGCTATTCGCCTGCGCTAGCGCGCGAGATGGCGCCGGCTTATGACCGCGTTGCCAAGGTTATTCCGGAGATCGAGTGGCCGAGCATGGCGCCTTATATTAAAGCCATTAACATGCTGAAAGCCGAGAAAAACGCCATTATCTTGGCGCATAATTATCAAACGCCGGAGATATTTCACTGCATCGCCGATGTTGTCGGCGACAGCTTGCAATTAGCGCGCGAGGCGGCCGTCGCGCAAGGGGATATGATTGTCCAATGCGGGGTGCATTTTATGGCCGAAACCTCGAAATTATTGAACCCCAATAAAGTCGTTTTGATACCCGATATGGGGGCTGGTTGCTCCCTGGCGGAGTCGATAACAGCCGAAGATATCCGTGCCCTACGCAAAGCCTATCCGGACGTCCCCGTGGTCACTTATGTAAACACCTCCGCGGAGGTTAAAGCCGAGAGCGATGTCTGTTGTACCTCGTCGAATGCCGTCAAAATTGTTGAGCGACTGGGGGTCCCGCGCGTGTTGTGTATTCCTGATGAATATCTGGCGCAGAATATTGCCAATGAAACGACTGTCGAGGTCATCAGTTGGAAAGGTCGCTGCGAGGTACATGAACAGTTTACCGCCGAAGAATTGCGCGAGTATCGCGATACCCAACCAGGCTTGCGCATCATCGCGCATCCCGAATGTGCCCCCGAGGTGATCGCTGAAGCAGATTTCAGCGGCTCCACGGCGGCCATGATCAAATGGGTGAGCGACATGCAACCCGAAAAAGTATTGATGGTAACGGAGTGTTCAATGAGCGACAATGTCGCCGTCGAAAACCCCAACGTCAACTTCGTGCGGCCATGTAATCTCTGCCCCCATATGAAACGAATTACATTACCGAAAGTCCTCGAGTCCCTGATTTTTGAACGGCAACAAATCCATGTCGACCCTGCCATCGCAGGTAAAGCACGGCAAGCCGTTGAACGCATGATCGAATTGAGCGCTTAATGCCAAATTCTTCCGGCAATATTATTGATGCAGGTGATGTTCTGATCATTGGCGCAGGGCTTGCCGGCTTATTTACCGCGTTAAAACTGCAACCGCGGCCGGTCACGATTATGGCCGCAGGGCAACCCGATCAGGGCACCGCCAGCAGTTGGGCGCAAGGCGGTATCGCCGCGGCGCTGGGCGAGCACGATTGTCCTGAAAATCACGCCACCGATACGATTACGGCTGGCGATGGTTTGGTCGACGCCAAAGTAGCTGATATTTTGGCGCGGGAAGCTCCAGAGCGAATTGCCGATTTGATCGGCTATAGCGTTCCCTTTAATCGCAAAGCCGACGGTAGCCTCGCCCTCGGGCGCGAGGCGGCGCACGGCCATGATCGTATTGTTGGCGTGGCAGGCGACCGTGCTGGACACGAAATTATGCGCTGCCTGTCGCAAAAAGCACGTAGCAACCCCGCTATCCGCTTCATTGACGGGATGTCAGCTTACGAACTGGCGGTCGAGGATGACCGGGTTGTTGGTGTGTTTGCCCGTCCTAGCGGTGTGCAGTCAACGACCCCACTCTTGATTAAAGCCCGCGCCATTATTCTTGCAACAGGCGGTAGTGGGCATTTATTCGACGTAACCACCAATCCGATTTTCGCCAATGGCGAAGCCATTGCGATGGCCGCTCGGGCCGGCGCCGATATTGCCGACATCGAGTTTGTTCAGTTCCACCCAACTGCTTTTTTTGGTATGGGCGATCCCGCACCGCTGGCGACAGAGGCCCTCAGGGGCGAGGGTGCGTGGCTGGTCAATGGCCACGGCCAACGCTTCATGACAAGCTTGCATGAAGACGCCGAGCTAGCGCCACGCGACATTGTTGCCCGCGCCGTCTTTCGCGAGCGCCGCCGTACCTCGTTCGTTGGCTTGGACCTCACGCGCCCCGACCTCAGACACCTGACAAATAACTTCGCCGCCGAATTTCCGACCGTGGCGGCGACATGCCATGCCGCTGGGCTCGACCCGAGAACGGATTATTTGCCCGTCGCACCAGCGGCTCACTATCATATGGGCGGTGTCAAAACCGACCTCAATGGCCGCTCGAGCCTATCAGGTCTGTGGGTCTGCGGAGAGGCCGCTTGCACAGGCGCCCATGGCGCCAACCGCTTAGCCAGCAACTCATTATTGGAAGCTCTGGTATTTGGTGCCCGCATCGCGCGCGACGTCAATTCCGTTATTCCCCATCGTAATATTTCATCGCCGCGCCCGTCGACGCTGACGCCACATTCGACCGTACAGAGCGAGCGACCTCTTATCTCCCAATTGCGCAAAACCATGACCCAGTTTGTCGGTGTCGAGCGCGATGCAGATGGCCTCAAGCAAGCCATTTCGACCTTGCTTCGGCTCGAGCGGACAGCCCATGGCTGGGCGCCGATGGCCAATATGACGGCCACAGCATTGATGATTTCAGTTGCCGCTTATCAGCGCCAAGAGAGCCGCGGCGGCCATTTCCGCCATGATTTCCCGACACCAGCCCCCCAAGCCACAAGGTCCATCCTGACGCTGGAGCAGACTTACAACCTCGCGCAAGAAATCGCAGGTACGCCGATACCTGATACAAGGAGATTTATCCAATGACGGGTCCAGCGCCTCTGCCGCAATATTATGTCCGCGCCCTCATCGAGGCCGCCATTCAAGAGGACCTTGGCCAATCTGGCGATATGACTTCACTGGCGGTGATACCGCAGGATTCGCTGGCGCAGGCTTCCGTCGTTGCTCGTGACACGGGCGTTTGTGCTGGTATTGATTTTGTCATCGGCGCGTTCAGCTTTCTTGATCAAGCCTGCCGCTGTCAGATCCATTGTGCCGACGGCGACGAGATCACGCCCGATACGCGTATTCTAGATGTTTCGGGGCCAGCCGCCGCGATTTTATCAACCGAACGTGTGGCGCTTAACTTTCTGGGTCACTTATCAGGTATCGCCAGCGAGACGGCGAAGCTGGTTGCCGCCATCGCTGGGACAGGCGCCCGCATTTGCGACACGCGGAAAACAACCCCGGGGCTTAGAATGGCAGAGAAATATGCCGTTCGCGCTGGCGGCGGCGTCAACCACAGATTTGGCCTCAATGATGCCATTTTGATTAAAGACAATCATATTGCGGTCGCGGGCTCTATTTCCGCCGCCTTGCAACAGGCGCGCCGGTATGCTGGCCACATGGTGCAAATCGAAATTGAAGTCGATCGACTTGACCAATTTGATGAAGCTTTAGTCGCCAAGGCGCCCGTGATTATGTTGGATAATATGAGCCTCGATGACATGCGAGAGGCCGTGCGGCGTAACCAAGGACAAGCTGTCCTCGAAGCATCGGGGCGCGTCTCCCTCGAGACGGTGCGCGACATTGCCGAAACAGGCGTAGACTATATCTCGGTTGGGCGTATTACCCACTCGGCGCCCTGCCTCGATGTTGGTCTCGACATCGACCTCACACCGTAAACCGATTGGCTTAGTTCCGCAGATCAGTATAAAAAATGTGACGCCCAATTTTAGCCAAACGAACCATTTCACTTGACCAATAGGGTGCAACGTAATCGGCGTGATAATGCGTCGCCTCGGTGAGACTAGGCTCCTCCGAGAGCGTGGCTAGTTTATAGCTCGATAAACGCAACGCCTTTTCCCACAACCGCTGATTATAGGCTGTATCAGATACGCCATCGCAGGCAAAAGAGAACTGGCATTTATGCCGACGGTACTCGCCTTGAAAGACGACACCGCAAATTGAAGCTGGGAACCGCGGGTCACGCGCGCGGTTCAAAACGACATCAGCCACAGCAACCCATCCCTCGGCAGGTTCACTGCGCGCTTCAAAGTAAATCGCTTGCGCCAAACATTGGCGGGCCTCCTCATAAGTCTCGCCATGACCGCGTAAAGCCCCCGGGCCTGAGAACAAACGCTCCATCGCGTCGGTCGCCTGCAGCGTCTCGACAGAAAAATCGTGCTCGACAGCGCGCAGCGCATTCTCCAATCGATTACCCGACAGAGAAGAGACTTGTTGCGCCAAGAGAACGGTAACCACCGCCAAAGAGATGGCGGCTAGCCCCCGCTGTAAGAAGGCACGCATATCGAGGACATCGTTTTTTCGCTTTTTCACAAAGCTCTCCACAACAGTTGTTCTCAACTTGTTCTGGTCAAAACTAAGTAGTGTTCGTAAATTTTCCATAAAAAAAACGCTAAAATTGCATTTTTAGCCCAAAATTGCGGCCTGCGCGGCCGCTAAACGGGCAATCGGCAGGCGGTATGGCGAGCAAGATACATAATCAAGGCCCATTTTGGCTAGAAACCGAATCGATTCGGGGTCGCCCCCATGCTCACCGCAAAGGCCAATTTTAACGTGTTTTTGATGTCGCAGAGCGGCTACCGCAAGCTCAATCAGTTGCCCAACACCGTCCTCATCAATGTGCACGAAGGGGTCGCTCGGCACTAACGCGCGGCGCACATAGGCGTCTAAAAACCCGGCGGCATCGTCGCGGCTCAGACCCATCGTCATTTGTGTCAAATCGTTTGACCCGAAAGAGGCAAAATCAATCAACGGTGCCAATTGGGCCGCCATTAAGGCGGCACGGGGCGTTTCGATCATGGTGCCAAACTTAACGGCCACCCGCGCCGCATCGCCAAAGGCTGCTTGACGGCGCGATAACAAATCGCGCATCAAACCAAGCTCCTCGGCTGAAACTGTCAGTGGAATCATAATCTCGATCAACTCGGCCGGATATTGCGTTTTTGTCATCGCCGCAAAAATTGCGTCGATCTGCATTTCATATATCTCCGGCATCGTCACAGCCAGTCGGCAGCCGCGGTGACCAAGCATCGGATTTTCTTCGTGCAAAACCCGCAAACGGGCTTTTAGCGTCGCCACACTCTCGCCGAGCGTCATAGCCAAATTTTCAATTTCATCGTCGCGACGCGGTAAAAATTCATGCAGCGGTGGGTCAAGCAGACGTATGGTGATTGGCAAACCCTCCATCACCTCAAAAAGAGCAACAAAGTCCTTTTCTTGGAAAGGTTGTAGCTGCGCGAGAAACTTTATCCGTTGCTTCGCATCGGACGCCAAAATCATTTGCCGCACCAGCAAAATACGCTCAGGGTCAAAAAACATGTGTTCGGTCCGACATAACCCAATGCCCTCGGCGCCAAACTTGCGCGCCATACGCGCATCTAAGACTGTCTCGGCATTAGCACGCACGTTAAGCGAACGACGCGCATCCGCCCAAGACATTAGAGTGGCAAAATCGCCCGTCAGCTCTGGCTCGCGCATCGCCACTTGCCCCGCGATGACGCGCCCCGTCGAGCCATCAATGGTAATCGTATCGCCTGCCTTAATCTCATATGTACCGATCTGCGCCTTTTGTGCCTCAAAATCTATGTGTAAAGCAGTAGCGCCGGACACACAGGCACGGCCAAGCCCCCGCGCAACCACAGCCGCATGGCTGGTCATGCCGCCCCTTGAGGTCAATATTCCGGCAGCCGCATACATGCCATGAATGTCTTCGGGACTGGTTTCCATCCGCACTAAAATAACATCTTCTCCTTGCGCTTTAGCGGCTTCGGCTGCATCGGCTGAAAATACAACTTTACCGCAGGCAGCGCCGGGCGACGCTGGCAGGCCGCGCGTCAACACATCGGTCACGGCTGCATCATCAAGGGTCGGGTGTAAAAGGCGATCGAGCTCTGTGGGATCAATGCGCAACAAGGCTTCATCCTTGCTCAGCAACCCTTCATGGTGCAGATCGACCGCTATTTTAAGGCCTGCTTGCGTGGTTCTTTTACCCGACCGCGTTTGTAAGACGAAAAGCTTGTTTTGTTGGATGGTAAACTCGATATCCTGCATATCCCGAAAATGCATCTCGAGATTGGCGCAGAGCTGACATAATTGCGCGTATAAATCCGGCATTAGCTCCTCAAGCGCAGGGCTAACATCCTGCGCCGCTGTGCGGGCAGCCGTGCTGAGATAATACGGCGTCCGAATACCGGCCACAACATCCTCGCCTTGTGCATTTGGCAAAAACTCACCATATAGCTCTTTTTCGCCGGTCGAAGGATTGCGTGTGAAGCAAACGCCCGTCGCTGAAGTTTCTCCCAAATTACCAAAAACCATGGCTTGTACAGTCACCGCCGTTCCCCATTCATCAGGGATCGCGTGCAGGCGACGATAGGTTTGCGCACGCGCATTATTCCAGCTTTGGAAAACAGCCTTAATGGCACCCCAAATTTGTTCTTCTGGGTCGTCTGGAAAAGCCGTCTCCGCCTCACGCACAATGCAATCGCGATATAGCTCAACAATTTTCTGCCAATCTTGCGCTTGTAGATCGCTGTCCTGCTCTAGACCATTATCAAGCTTATAGTCGTCCAGAATTTCTTCGAAATAATCATGCGGCACGTCCATGACCACATCGCCATACATTTGAATAAAGCGCCGATAGCTATCCCAGGCAAAGCGCTCATCGCCCGAACTTTGCGCCAATCGCGCGACGGTCTCGGTATTCAAACCGAGATTGAGAACCGTATCCATCATGCCTGGCATCGACACACGCCCGCCAGAACGCACCGAGACAAGCACTGGCGCATCATCGCCGATATGGGCTGCGATTTTAGCCATGGCAGCTTTGACCTGATTTTCTAATCCATCGGGAAACTTACCATCTTCAGAGAGGAAGGCCGTACAGACTTCAGTGGTAATGGTAAATCCAGGCGGCACGGGCAAGCCGAGGCGCGCCATTTCCGCGAGATTAGCACCTTTACCCCCCAACAAGTCGCTCATTGAGGCATCGCCGTCCGATCCCTGCGGGCCGAAACTATAGACATATTGCGATGTCGCCATTTTTATCTCACTATTTGCGATAACTTTCCGGCGCGCTCCATCAAAACAACCAGACTTTGCAACATAGCAAGCCTATTGGTTTTGAGCTTCGCATCATCCGCATTCACCAAAACCTTATCAAAAAACGCATCTACAGGGGCGCGCAAGGCCGACAATGTCACCAGATATTTTTGCAAAGCCTCGGGGGTTTGCATATCTGCGCCATTTTCACCCACGTTTTGCAATGCCGTAAAGAGATCTTTTTCTTCTTTTTCTTGCAAATAGGTCGCATCAACTTTCGCGCTACTATTTGCTTTTTGCAAAATTCCCGTGGCGCGATTATGGGCAGCGAGGAGGTTTTTACCATCTTCCGTCATCACAAAATCGGTCAAGGCCTGACCGCGCGCCACGATGTCCACAATATCATCGGCACCATCGAGCAAGCTTGCTGCAACAATATCATGCCGCAACCCTGCATCGCGCAAATAGACTTGCAAGCGATCGATGATAAAGCCCAACAAATCTGCCGCTATGGCATCTGCTTTTTTCCCTGCGCCGTCAACATTTTGCGCGGCTATGCCGGCTGCCAGTAGTGGCGTGAGCGGTAGCTTTAACTCATGCTCAAGAATAATTCGGATCACCCCTAGAGCCGCCCGACGCAGAGCATAAGGATCTTTGGAACCCGTGGGCTTTTCATCAATCAGCCAGAAACCAGCCAAGGTATCGATCTTATCGGCCAAAGCAACTATGCGTCCGATCGACGTCGATGGCACAGCGTCGCGTGGCCCAGCCGGTCGGTAATGATCTTTAATGGCCGCGCCGACGGCTTCGCCCTCGCCATCATTGACGGCATAATAGCCGCCCATAATGCCTTGCAGCTCGGGAAATTCGTAAACAACGCCCGACACGAGATCTGTCTTACACAGCAAGCCAGCCCGGGCTGCACTGGCCTGGTCTTCACCCAGTTGCTCGGCGATGTTGTGTGCTAAGGCTGCAATGCGTTGCGCCTTTTGGCCCACCGAGCCGAGTGCCGCGTGAAAAGTGATTTTATCCAGCTCCGGCAAGCGCTCTTCGAGCTTGGTTTTGACATCCTGATCCCAGAAAAACTTGCCGTCAGACAGCCGCGCCCGCAATACACGCTCATTGCCCGCGATGATCTGCGCGCCTTGATCGGGTGTCACCATATTTGAAATCGTAATAAATTTTGCCGCCAGACGACCCGTTTGGGGGTCTTGTACCGAGAAATATTTCTGATGCGTCCGCATCACGGAAGTCAAAAGTTCGTCAGGCACTGTCATAAAATCAGTGTCAATTTTACCCATCAGCGGCACAGGCCACTCCACCAAGCCCGCAGTCTCTTGCACAAGTGCAATATCCTCAACCAAAGCAAGCCCTTCGGCAGCAGCTAAATGCGCGCTCTCTTCGGCAATCATGGCACTTCTAATCGCGGGGTCAGCCAACACAAATGCTTTTTCAAGCAAGGGCAGATAGTCGGCTGCGTGTTTAATTTCAATCGGCTGTGGTGCTAAAAACCGATGCCCATAGCTGACGCCCCCCGATTTTAACCCATCAACCTCGATGGGAACAATTTTGCCCCCCAAGCGACACAAAATCGCCCGCAAGGGGCGCACCCAACGTAATTTTCCAGCACCCCAGCGCATAGATTTCGGCCACGGAAATGCCAATATAATCTCGGTGATGATACTGGCCAAAATATCTGCCATCGCCTCAGCCGGCTGCACCGCCTCAAAAACATAGTAATCGCCCTTCGCATCTTGCTTGACGCTCAACGCGGCAACATCGTGCAAACCATTGCTGCGCAAGAAGCCGTCCAGAGCTTGTTGCGGCGCATCGACCCGCGGGCCTTTCTTTTCATTACGGATTTCTTCTGTCTTTTGCGGTAAATCATCTACCAACAGCGCTAATCGCTGCGGCGCGACATAGCTTTCAACTCCCAGAGGTTCAACGCCGCGCGCCTTCAGAGCCGACACAAAAGCCTGTTCAATGTGCTCGGCCGCACGGGCCTGCATGCCGGCAGGAATTTCTTCCGCATAGAGCTCTAGTACAAAATCTGCCATGTCAGCCTCCAGCCAACCATGCTTCGGCACATGCTTTGGCCAAGGCCCGTACGCGGCCAATATAAGCCTGTCGTTCGGTGACGCTGATCACCCCGCGCGCATCGAGAAGGTTAAAATTATGACTGGCTTTCATGCATTGATCGTAAGCGGGTAATGCCAATCCCTTTTCGACCAGCGACAAACACTCGGCTTCGGCGTCTTGAAAATGGCGCAACAAAATAGCTGTGTCAGCGGCTTCAAAATTATAATGCGAAAACTCAACTTCGTTGCGATGGAAAACATCCCCATAGCTCACGCCCTTGCCATTAAAATCGAGCTCAAAGCCATTGTCGACGCCTTGCACATACATCGCGAGGCGCTCAAGACCATAGGTCAACTCGCCCGAAACCAACTCGACATCAATGCCGCCGACCTGTTGAAAGTAGGTAAATTGCGACACTTCCATGCCGTCGCACCAGACTTCCCAACCAAGCCCCCAGGCGCCCAATGTCGGGCTTTCCCAATCATCCTCAACAAAGCGAATATCGTGCTGAAGCGGATCGATCCCCAATACTTTAAGACTATCGAGATAGAGTTGTTGAATATTGTCGGGCGACGGTTTCAGAATAACCTGAAACTGATAATAGTGCTGGAACCGATTGGGGTTCTCGCCATAGCGCCCATCCGTCGGACGTCGCGATGGCTGTACATAAGCGGCATTCCAGGGCTTTGGCCCGAGTGCCCGCAAAACCGTCGCGGGATGAAATGTTCCCGCGCCCATTTCCATATCGTAGGGTTGCAAAATCACGCAACCTTGATCGGCCCAATATCTTTGCAGATTGAGGATAAGATCCTGAAAAGATGGTGCAGATTGTGACATTGAAGCTTTTGTGATTCCTAGCAACGCGATGAGGGGAAATTACCCATCCACCGCTGATAAAGCAAGTGCTGCGGCATGACGCAAAATCGTCTCCGCTTCGGTCGATGGGGTCGCGTCTTCATTTTGCAAGACCAAAGGGGGACGCATAATTGTCTTACCGCGGCTATCTCGGGTTGCGCGTAGGATGATGCGTGTCGCATCTTGCCCAGCGCGACTATGAATTGGCAGCACGACGAAACCACCGAAGCGCGGGCTTAAGGCGGCAAGCAAATGATCGAGCATATCAGCGCGATAGATCACAGTGATGCCGCCGCGCGCGCGCAATAAATAGGCGGCATAACGCAACCAAAGATCAAGATCCTCAGCCTCAAACTGGTGCGCCCGCGCCTTTGCGCCATCGCTCACCGCGGGCACCGTTTCGCGAAAATAATAGGGCGGATTTAGAAAAACATGATCGAAATGCGCTGCAGGCAAATCACGGGGTTGTGCACAAATGTCGGCATTGAGAAGCGAAATGCGGTCTGACAGGCCATTTGCCGCGGCATTCTGGGCGGCCAAATCGGTCAATGCTGGATCTATCTCAATCGCCGTAAAATGGGTCTGGGGAAGTCGCCAGGCGGCACAAAGGCTCGCAACACCCGCGCCAGCCCCCAATTCGCAACACGTCCGCGCTGATGCGGGGATCGCCGCCGCCAAGAGGACCGCATCATGACCCGAACGATGACCTCGGCGCGGTTGCGCAATGGTCAGCCGCCCACCTAGAAACTGATCCTGCGTTACCTCCAGTGCCACCCGTCAACTCTCTCCATTTAGACCCAAATGCCGCTATCGGCGCTCTTGACCTCTTGTTTACAGGCTTTTAAGGATAAAGGGCAATTTCTTCTTTGAGGTGCTATGGCTGACATTCTTCCCCTGCGTCGCGGCAATGCCGATAAGACGCCAATTATAGATCGCTTGCGGTCCTATTTCGCAGAGGATTTGGCCGCCGTTGAGGTCTTAATGCGCGAAAATATGGGCTCTTATGTCGACATGATCCCAGAAATCGGCAGTCACATTGTCAAAGCTGGTGGCAAGAGGCTTAGGCCCATTTTGACACTTGCAGGCGCAGCGATCACGAATTACGAGGGCGACAAACATATTTCTCTGGCGGCGGCCGTCGAATATATGCACACCGCGACTTTGCTGCATGACGATGTCGTGGACGATAGCGATATGCGCCGCGGGCTTCCAACAGCGCGCGTGAAATGGGGCAATACAGCGAGCGTTCTGGTCGGCGATTTTATGCTCGGACAGGCGTTTCGCATGATGGTCGCTGGCGATAATTTACGCGCGCTCGACGTGCTATCGACGGCAGCCGCCGTCATCGCCGAAGGTGAGGTCATGCAACTGTCGAGCCTGCACAATATTAATATCACCGAAGACACCTATTTACGGGTGGTCGAGGCCAAGACCGCGGCTCTCTTCGCAGCTGCGGCGGAGGTCGGTGGCGTTATTGCAGCGTCAGACAAAACGCAAATTGCAGCCCTGCGCGCCTATGGCCGCAATCTTGGTATTGCTTTTCAATTGGTTGATGATGCGCTGGATTATGGCAGCAATGAAAGTGCTTTGGGCAAAAATTGTGGCGATGATTTCCGCGAGGGCAAAATAACCCTACCCGTAATTCTAGCGGTTCGTCGGGGACCAGATACGGCGCGAGCCTTTTGGCAACGCGTTATCGAAACCCCATCAAATAATCCAGACGATTTTAACTTGGCGCGGCGGCACTTGATCGACACCCATGCATTGGATGAGACGCTGTCGCGGGCCCGCCACTATGGCGAACGGGCACGCGATGCTTTGGCCTTGTTTCCTGAGACCGAGATTAAATCAATGCTTCTCGATCTCGTCGATTTTTGCATCCGCCGCAGCTACTAAACACCCAGTGGCTCGCCAATAGCTAGACGGTATGTCGAGCCGCGCCGCAATCGCCGCGATCGCCTCGCGCGGAGCGAGCGCAAAACACGTCGCGCCACTGCCACTCATTGAGACATAGTCGGCGCCTGCCGCATGCAAAG
Organism: Rhodobiaceae bacterium; assembly: GCA_038147995.1. Taxonomy (GTDB): domain Bacteria; phylum Pseudomonadota; class Alphaproteobacteria; order RS24; family RS24; genus JAYODZ01. The sequence continues at coordinate 94,708 of JAYQUO010000001.1, forward strand.
CTTCCAGCAGATCTTTAATCTCGGGGTGTAGACGGCAGGCCATATTGGCAAGGTCATTTCCTGTATTTTCCATAAATCCGCGCCAATCATCCCACGCCGCAAAGCGCGGGCACGGCGCTGGTGTAGCTGTCACAGGCGAAGCATCCAAAGCTTCAAAGACCGAACGTGTCGAGACGGCAATAGCTGGGTTCACCAATATAATGCCGATATCAGGCAATCCTGAGACTGTCTCGACCGCATGGCCGATGCCGGTCATCCAACTGCTACGAGATGCTAAACAAACAGGTACATCGGCCCCAAGCTTCGGTGCAAGATCGGCGATCACGTCTGGGGCAATATCGAGGAGCGCCTGCAAGCCGCGTAAACACCCCGCCGCATCAGCCGACCCACCACCGATCCCCGAGGCAACAGGAAGGTTTTTTTGTAAATGTATTTCTACGGGCAAAGACCGCCCGAGATAATCCTGCACGCTTTGCAAAGCCGCCGTGACACTATTTTGGCTTGGGACACCGGCAGCAAAGGGTCCGGAGACTGTCAACGCCTGGCCGACATCGCCATCGTCGCGAAGCGTTATTGAGAGATTGTCGCCAATGGAGGCGAAAGCGACAAGACTTTCCAGCTCGTGATACCCGTCATCCCGCTTGCCAAGAACATGCAGTGTCAGGTTTATTTTGGCAGGGATAGACCCTCGCCAGCAACGCGAAGACATTTAAATCGCTCGCTCTTCCGGGCTGTACTCGCCAAGGCCGGAGAACATTTTTTTATCGAGCGTGGATTTTAAATCTTCAGGTGGATCAAAGGCCAATGCCTTACGCCACTGGTAGCGGGCTTCGGTGCGCCGGTTAAGCCGCCATAAAACATCACCCAAATGATCTGTGATGACCGGATCGGTGGGTTCTAATTGGCTCGCTTTCTCAAGAAACATGAGCGCTGTCTCGAATTCTCCGCGCCGGAAATAAAGCCAGCCGAGGCTATCGACATAAAAACCATTGCTCGGCTCTTTACGAACCGCCAGTTGCACCAGTGCCTCCGCCTCTGCCAGATGGATCCCCTTTTCAATCCAGCTATAGCCAAGATAATTGAGCACCACCGGGTCGTCATTGGAGAGCTGGCGCGCCTTTTTTAAATCTAGCTCCGCCACCGACCATTTCCCGAGCCGTTCACGACAAATGCCGAGCGAAAACCAAAGCCCCCAATCGGCGCCCTTATCGGCCTCAAGCAAATCGAAAGCGCGGACATAATAAGTCTCGGCTTGCGCAAAATTGTCGGCTCGACGATAAATATCAGCCAAACTCACCAGCACATCTGTGTCATCGGGCTCTCCATTCAAAATAGTTTGGAGTTGCTTTATCGCCTGGTCAGTATCACCAGCAAATTCATGCATTTGCGATTGACGGATAAGCGCCGTGCGGCGGAAGGCAGTCTCAGTCGAAACCGCATCATAAAGCCTGATTGCCTCACGCCAATAATCCTGCCCTGCTGCCAAGTCAGCCAGCATCAGACGACCAGCGTCAGAGGGCGAGAGATAAAGGGCAAGTTGAACATAGGACTGTGCAAAACCAGCATGGCCATCTTTGCGCAGAGCATCGACAAACTCTAGAAACGCCCGCGACAAATGAAAGGGGATATCGGAGACCAATAAATTAGGCGCCGCACCGGTTGCCCGCCGCTGCAATATCATAGCCAGCGCCGGCGAGTTCGCATGGGCTTCTTGCATAAAGGCGTATAGGCGGTTCGCCTTCTCATCCTCGCCACGCCGCTCGAGAAACTCTCCATAGGAGAGAGCAAAAATTTCGTGCGCGGCGCCGCCCGTCTGCAGGCCACGCTCATAAGCGGCTTCAGCGGCAATCATGTCGCCCGTTAGTTCGTATAAAATGGCGGCCTGGTGGCTCGTCACAGTTAAAAATGGGCCCATATTTAAAAGGTGCTTGAGCCGTGCTTCGCTTACGGTCTGGTTCTCGGCATAATCGAGCCAAGCCCGAATAATGGGCGTCAATAAATGTGCCGCTGGCCCGTCTGGGATTTGCTCAAGGATGTCACCTGCCCGTTCGTAATTGCCCGACCTAACGGCATCAACCAATAGAACAATAGATGCCTCAAGCCGCTTGTCGCGATCGGACCGCAAAACTTCCGCCAATGGAACGACGCGATCCATATCGCCATTCATTAAGAAAACCGTAAAGGCTTCATTTCGAATGCGTTCATCATCGGGTGCGCGCGCCAGCGCCATAGCGAAATAGCGGCTGGCATTTTCCATATCATGCTCAGCGCGCGCTTGCCGACCCGCTAGCAAGGGGCCAGAGGCACCCTCCTCGAGGGCGTAATTGTGAAGCTGAAAACCAATATAAGCGGCAATGAAAACAAAGCTCATTGCAAGTGCGAGCAAGCTCCATAGCAGGATGCGCCGCCACGCCATTTAATTTACAGATCCTCGCATCATTCGCCGGTCTTCCATTTGGGTTACATATTGGGGTAGTTCGGTCCCCCTGCCCCCTCAGGAACCACCCAATTAATGTTCTGGCTGGGGTCTTTAATATCACATGTCTTGCAGTGGACACAGTTCTGCGCATTGATTTGCAAGCGCGGATTACTGCCATCCTCAGCGCGCACGATCTCATAAACGCCAGCCGGGCAATAGCGCTGCGCCGGTTCGTCATATTCGGGCAGATTAACAGCCACGGGCACCGCTGGATCCTTCAACGTCAAATGCGCGGGCTGGTCTTCTTCATGATTTGTTGCCGATAAAAACACCGAAGACAATTTATCAAAGGCAACAATGCCATCTGGCTTCGGGTAGTCAATTGGCTTACAGGCACGTGCCGGCTTCAAGGCAGCATAATCAGGCTTGCCATGCGACAAGGTAAAGGGCAGGCCAATCCCTAGCGTCCGCATCCACATTTCGACACCCCCGAGCATGGTGCCCAAAACGGTCCCAAAGCGTGACAGCAAAGGCTTCACATTACGGACCATTTTCAATTCTTTAGAGACCCGACTGTCCGTATAAGCCTCTTGATAGGCGATCAATTCGTCACCCGTGCGGCCTGCCGATAGTGCTTCGAAAGCGGCCTCGGCAGCCATGATGCCCGTTTCCATAGCATTGTGGCTCCCTTTGATCCGCGGCACATTAACAAAACCTGCGGAGCAGCCAATCAGAGCACCACCTGGAAAAGCCAATTTTGGTACCGACTGATAGCCGCCCTCGGTGATCGCGCGGGCACCATAAGACACGCGCTTACCGCCCTCAAAGGTCTCGCGGATCGCGGGGTGCATTTTGAAACGCTGAAACTCGTCAAAGGGCGACAAATAAGGATTTTGATAGTTCAAGTGCGTTACAAAGCCGACCGAGACATAATTATCGCCAAAATGATACAGGAACGAACCACCGCCCGTTTTGTTATCGAGCGGCCATCCCAATGTATGTTGCACATAACCGGGCTTGTGCTTGGCTGGATCTACTTGCCATAGCTCCTTGATTCCAATGCCAAATTTTTGTGGATCGCTATTGGCATCCAGATCATACATGGAAATAGCGGCCTTCGACAACGAGCCGCGAACGCCCTCCGCTAAAAGCGTATATTTGGCGTGCAACTCCATGCCTGGCATCCAGCCATCTTTCTTCTCGCCAGCCTTTGAGACGCCCATATCCCCTGTTGCGACGCCGCGCACGGCACCGTTTTCATCCAGCAAGAGTTCCGCCGCTGCAAAGCCCGGATAAATTTCAACCCCCAAAGCTTCGGCTTGCTCACCCAACCAGCGCGCAAGATTCCCCAAACTGGCAATGTAATTGCCATGGTTTTTCATCAAGGGCGGCAGCAAGAAATTCGGCAAAGGCAAAGCGCCGGCAGGGCCGAGCACCAAAAACCGATCATCCGTTACTGCGGTTTCAAGGGGTGCGCCGCGCTCTTTCCAATCTGGAAACAAACGATTTAAACCGACTGGGTCGATGACCGCTCCGGACAGGATGTGCGCGCCAACCTCAGACCCTTTTTCCAGCACACAAACGCTGACGTCGCGACCAGCCTCGGCAGCCTGTTGCTTCAAGCGAATGGCGGCAGACAGGCCGGCAGGACCAGCTCCCACGATCACGACATCATATTCCATCGCCTCGCGTTCTTCCGGCGCCAAAGCCCAACCTTGGCGAGCATTGACCTGATTTACCGGTAAGTCAGTCATCATCAACTCCTTCAAAAGTTTTGACTGTTTTGCAGTCAAATAGTGGTAATGTCTAGTGATTCGAGACAGTTTAACTAAGTTTACATCGACTTGGTAAAACTGCAACGCTATGCGCAGGGTGCGACGTCAAGACCTGTTTGATAAAAAAGTGATGCAAGGATAGATAAACTTATATGCTCTCCCCCCTGTCCCATGCAGATATCATCGATGCCTTGCAGGCCCATATTGATCTTGCTTGCGACGATTGCCTCTCGGAAGACGCTATCGATAGGTTTTTAGCGCCAGAGGCCGTTGCACAAGCTCCGGAAGCGCCACCGCCCCCGATTATCGGTGTGGCGGAGGAAGCGGCTCCGGCCCCGCGTGTTTTTGCGCAAGCGCCGCTGACGAAAATAAACCCCAAGGCAGCCCCGACGGCGGCAATTGATGGCGCCGCTTCACTTGCGGATTTGGCCGCAATCATGCAGCAATTTGACGGCACCGCGCTAAAGAAAACGGCGCAAAATATGGTTTTTAGTGATGGTGTGGCGGGCAGTCGTGTGATGCTGATTGGCGAGGCGCCCGGGCGCGAAGAAGATCGTCAAGCCAAGCCCTTTGTTGGCCCCAGCGGGCAATTATTGGATGACATGCTGGCGTTGATCGGGCTTGACCGATCATCGGTTTATATATGCAACCTCCTACCTTGGCGTCCGCCAGGAGATCGGGCTCCGAATACCGAAGAAGTCGCCCAATTCTTACCTTTCTTACGCCGTCACATCGCTTTAGCGCAGCCCGAGATTATTATCACGGTCGGCGGTAGCTCAACAAAGGCGCTCTTGGACAGCGCCGACGGGATTACCAAATTACGAGGCAAATGGGCCAGTTATGCTGGCGTTGACGGTCGCGAGATACCTGTCCTACCTGTGTTTCACCCTGCCTTTTTGTTGCGGACCCCAGCTCGAAAGGCCGAGATGTGGCGTGACCTTTGCGCTTTAAAAACACGGCTCGAGGTAGCCCGATGAAGCGACATAGTTTTTCTCGCTTGGCACTCGCCTTGCTAGCGACCACGGTTTGGGGTGACCTGTCTGTGACGGCGGCGCCGAGAGAATTACCGCCCCTAGCGCGCCCGAGCTACCAGCCACCCCCCAAACCGACGGATTGGGAGCTTTATGCCAGTGTCTTTGACGCGCAAAACGAGGCCCAATGGCGGACGGCCGATGACTTAATCAGCGAAATCAACGACCCCATCCTTTTGGGGCATGTCTACTACCAACGCTACATGCACCCAACCGCCTATCGCGCATCATGGCGTGAGCTAAAAAGCTGGTTAACCAAATATGCAGACCATCCCGGCGCCTGGCGAGTCTACCAACTCGCCCAAAAACGCCGACCGCGCGGTAGCGCAATGCCGAAGTCGCCACCGGCGCGGGTGTATCACAACACCAGTGTCAGCGAAACATCAAGTCTGTTCAGGTCACGCGCGGCTCGGCAAATCTCGAACGAGGTAAAGCGCCTCGTCTACCGCGAGAGACCGACACAAGCCTTGCGCTATATCTCCTATCCGAGCCGCGACCGACAGCTTTCCGCAGCCGAAACCGATCACTTGAAGTCTCTCATCGCGCGAAGCTTCTACATTGAAGGCAAACCAGAAGACGCCTTGAAACTAGCGCGTGAGGCGACGCGATCGCGCGTCGAGGTGCCGCTATCCGATTGGCATGCCGGCCTTGCCGCATATCGTTTGCAGGATTTTGAGAGCGCACGGCATCACTTCGACACCTTGAGTATAGGGCAAAACATCAGTCAGGACACACGCGCTGCCGCGCTGTTTTGGCTGGGACGAAGCCTCATTGAGCAGAAGCAACAAGAGCAAGCCTTTCTGGCTTTTGAAAAAGCGGCTCATCAGGGGTTGAATTTTTACGCCTTGCTGGCCTATCAGATCGCGCGTGGCGATTTGGTCATCAATTGGCAACAAATGGAACGCGTCAATCATGAGGTCATCGCACACTATCCAGCGGTCCAACGCGCTCTTGCGCTTGATAAGGCTGAGCAGCGAGAACTCGCCGAGCTGGAGCTGCTCTATCTACAAGAACGTCTGCCCGAAAACGAAGTGCGTGGCATTCTTGATTTGGCCAGTGACCTGAACCACCCCGCGGTCGAACTCGCGATTACGCGTCGGTTTAAGTCTTTTCACACAAATACGCCTGATAACAGTCAAATAACTGCTTTTGAAGGCAATTATCCGGTGCTGAATAGCGAGGAAATTGGTGGTTTCGCTCTTGATCGGGCACTGGTGCTCGCCCTTATTCGGCAAGAAAGTGCTTTTAAAGCGCGGGCGAAATCGCGTGCTGGCGCCCGCGGCCTGATGCAGGTTATGCCGCGCACCGCTGCTTTCGTGACCGGTGATCGTAGTCTAGCGCGCCGGAGTGGCCGCGATCAGCTTCTCGATAGTGAGACCAATGTTGATATTGGCCAGCGTTATTTGAAGATGCTTCTCAGCAATGAATATTTCAGCGGTAATCTCATTTATGCTTTGGCAAGCTATAATGCTGGCCCAGGTAATCTGAAACGCTGGCGCCGCGAACTGGGGTCGCTGTCGGATCCATTGCTCTTTATTGAGAGCATTTCTTCACCCGAAACGCGCAAATACGTCCAGCGTGTGCTTGTTAATATGTGGGTCTACCGCTCGCGCCTCGGGCAAGAGCCTGTCGAGGTACGGCAGTTGGCAGGCGACAGCTGGCCGCATTACACATCACAAGACAGTGACGTCAAACAGGCAAAAAGCCGTTAAGCGAAATTTACTGAAACTGGCTGTCGATCTCTGACAAGTTTGCCGCCACAAGCGCTTGTTTTTGATCGTCAGACAAAGTGTCTCGGATCACTTGCTCGGCGGCCGTCACGGCGATGGAAGTTACAGCGAGGCGCACTTCCTTGACCATATTGGCTTCCGCACGAGCGATCTTATCTTCTGCCTGTTGCGTCCGCCGTTCTAGGCTGTCTTCCAATTTTTGCTTTGCTTCCGCAGCGAGCGCTTCGGCATTGGCGCGCGCATCGGCAACAATTTGTTCGGCTTGCTGCTCGGCTGCATTACGTTTTGCTTCGTATTCCGCCAGTAAAACTTCCGCGTCTTCGCGTAATTTTTTAGCTTGCTCGAGTTCCTTGCGGATTTGCTCGGCGCGGTCATCCAGAGCCGCAACCAACTTGCTGGGTAGTCGCAAATACAGAAATGCGGCGACGACAACTGCGAAGGCTAAGGCGACGAAAAAGGCTTCATCAAACATTGTTGTAGCTCCCTAGTTCATTGCCCGCTCGAGCGCGGCGTCGGTCGCGGCCTGATCGGGCGTATGTCCCGATACCGCCGCCACAATGTCACCTATAATATCGGCAGCTGAGCTACGAATATTGCTCATCGCTTGATCGCGTGAGGCCTGCAAACGCTTTTCAGCCTCTGCCGCTTGCTCTGCGATACGCGCGTCAATAACCGCTTTCTGCTGATCCATCTCAGCCTGCATTTCAGCCCGCACCTCCTGCGCCAGCCGAACGGCATTGGCCCGCGCCGCAGTCAGAGCCTCATCATAGGCCTCGAGTGCAGCTTGCGCCTGGTCTCGGAGCCGCTCTGCGGCTTCGAGATCATCTTGCAAACGGTTCTGACGCGTGGACAGTGTTTTGCCAATGCGCGGTAGGATAACAAAGGTCAAGACAACAAGGAGCGAGACAAATGTTACCGCCAGCCAAAAAAGCTGGCCGCCAAAAATATTTGGGTCTAACTGGGGCATGAGCTGTTACCGATCCGATATATATCTTAGCTATCGTAACTAAATTAGAATACGAAAAGCAGGATAAGGGCGACGATCAGACCAAACAGGCCTGTCGCTTCGGCCAAGGCAAAGCCGAGAAGCAGGTTCGGGAACTGGCCCTGAGCCGCTGACGGATTGCGCAATGCGCCCGACAAATAGTTACCAAAAATTGTACCGATACCGATACCTGCGCCGGCTAGGGCGACACAGGCAAGACCCGCACCGATTGCTTTACCGATAAGTTTTGCTGCTTCTGCTTCCATGGGTAAGACCTCCGTTTAGTCGTCTAAAACACGTTAAAAGTTAAGTTTAGTGATCCATATGTATCGCCTCATTGAGGTAGATACATGTTAAGATGGTGAAAACATAGGCCTGCAGCGCTGCGATCAACAGCTCCAGGCCAGTTAAAGCGATCATTAGCAGAAATGGCGCGACAGCCAAAGGCACAAGGCCTGCAGCTGACAAGCCGACAACAAATCCGCCAAAAATTTTCAGCATGGTATGACCCGCCATCATATTGCCGAACAAACGAACCGATAGGCTGATCGGGCGCGTCAGATAGGAAATCAATTCAATGACCACGAGCAAGGGAACCAATACGACTGGAATACCTGATGGCACGAACAGTTTTAGAAAGCCGATGCCGTGATACATGAAGCCCACCAGCGTAACCAGCAAAAAGATGACTGACGCCAGCGCGAAGGTAACGATCAAATGGCTGGTCACCGTGAAGGAATAAGGCAACATGCCGAGCAAGTTGCAAAACAGAATGAACATGAAAAGTGTGAAAATGAAGGGGAAGAACCGCATGCCTTCGGTGCCGACATTTTCTTTCACCATATTGGCCACGAATGTATAGCCCAGCTCACCAAGGGACTGCAGACGCCCCGGCACAATTGAGGTAAAGCGAGACGCCAGCCCAAAAAACAGAGTAATCGAGGCAACCGCAATAACCATCCACAAAGATGCATTGGTAAACGACGTATCAATGCCGCCGATTGTTGGCAGATTATAGAGAGAATGCACCTCAAATTGGTGCATTGGATTCATAGCAGCACCGCCGTCCGCCTGACCCGTATCGCTCACTTGCGTCACTCCTCTTCTTTGCGTCCCATTTAGGACCCAGCGGCGTCGCCGCCCCCATCCATGGCTCCAGACTGTTTTAGGGTATTAACCGTCCTGATTGCATTCGCAATGCCCGCGGCAACGCCCAAAAAGAGCATGATCAGCAGAGCAACCGGTTTTGTCTCTAAAACCTTGTCAATCCACCAGCCAATAAAACCGCTTACGCCAATAGCCGCTATAATCTCAATCGTCAAGCGGTAGGCGAGCCCAACAAGGCCTGCTGAGGCATTTCGGCGCGGTTCTTGGGCCTTTTTTTGCCGCGCAGCGTCGAGACGACGCGATAATTCTTGCAAAGAATCAGGCTCTTCAGCCATAAAATGCACCCTCACCCCGTCGGCAAATCAGACCTATTGCCCCGCTTTTCGCCGCATCATTGCAGATCTGACAATATTTTTAACCGACGAAAAAAAATTAACCAGTTGATTTTATTAACCAATATCCCTTTGGTCGAAATCATCTTCGATAGCACCACCCGATTCTGCATAGCGTTCAGCTTGCGCGAGATCAACCGAAATCAGTGAGCTCACACCCTGCTCCTGCATGGTCACGCCGAACAGACGATCGACGCGCGCCATGGTCAAGGCGTGGTGAGTTATCAACAGAAAGCGCGTCTTGGTTTCGTCGGCAATTTCGCGAATCATCTGACAGAAACGCTCCACATTTGCATCATCGAGCGGTGCATCGACCTCGTCGAGCACGCAAATCGGAGAAGGATTGGTCAAAAACACGGCAAAAATCATCGCCATGGCCGTCAGCGCCTGCTCACCACCCGATAGCAAAGACATCATTTGCGGTTTTTTACCGGGCGGATGCGCAATAATTTCAAGCCCTGCCTCGAGCGGGTCATCGGACTCCGTCAACTCTAACCGCGCCGTACCGCCGCCAAATAATTGCGTAAACAAACGCTGAAAATGCGTGTTCACGGACTCGAACGCCGCCAGCAAGCGCTCCCGCCCCTCACGGTTCAATTGCCCGATGCCATAGCGCAATTTATTAATGGCTTGTCCTAAATCGTCTCGCTCGGTCCGCATTTCGCTAAGCTGAGCTTCAATTTCATCTGCTTCACTATCGGCCTGCAGATTGACACCCCCCAAGCCTTCCCGTTCGCGTCGGAATTTTTCCAGTCGCGCTTCAATATCCGAGATTTCAGGTAGGGGCTTATCATCTTCATGATCGGCCAGAGCTAACACTTTGTCAGGTTCGACTTGCAAAACCTCACGGATTTTACGACCAATCTCTTCCTCGCGCTGCTTAGCGTTTTCACGATTGGCTTCTTGCCGCGCCAGCGCTTCGCGCACCTCACTTAATGCCGTTTGAATTGCGCGCGCTTCGCGATCTGCGGCAGCCAAGCTGGTCTCTGCCTCAGCCAAAGTATCGGCTTTGGTTTTGCGGTCTAATTCAGCAGTTTGAATAAGCTCGATCAGGCTCGCTTTCCGCGCCTCGATTTGCTCTGGCTCCCCCGCAACACGATCGAGATCGGCACGCACCATATTGAGGCGTTCCCCGAGCGCATCGACTTGCGCAACAGCCGCTTGGTGACGGCCCTGCCAGGAGGTGAAGTCCGCCTGCAATTTTTCTAGACGCGCCTCGCGCAATTGCCGCTGGCTACGAAGCTGATCAAATGCTGTGCGCGCCTCGCTGGCCGCCACCCGCGCTTCTGCCACGTGCTGCCGCAACTGCTGCGATTTTTCTTGCATAGCCTGTTCATTGGGCAAGCCCGCCATTTCGGCTTCAGCTCTGTCATGCGCCGCCGTCTGCTCGGCCATATCATTTTGGATCGCCTCGAGAGCCTCCGCAATAGCGGCGCTACGAGCCTGGAAGTCTTCGCGCTGGCGGGTATCCTCACTCAATTCATCGCGAATTTTACCGAGCAAGTCGCGGGCCTCATCAACTGCGATGCGCCCTGCGGCCTCGCGATCAAGATAATCACGGTGTTCTTGTTTAAGATCGGCAAGTTCGGCCTCTTGGCGTTGCAAATCTGCTTCAGCGCGTTTCAGCTCTTCGCCAATTTCTTTCAAGCGGTTGCGTTGCGCGAGCCGTTGCGCTGCCGCTGTCGGTGCTTCAGCGGCGGCGCAATATCCATCCCAACGCCACAAATCGCCATCGATAGAAACCAGCCTCTGTCCCAGAGCCAATTGCTTTTGCAATTCTTTGGCCTGCGCCTTATCGCGCACCACGCCGACTTGCGTCAGGCGACGCTCAAGCGACTTAACGCCGCTCACGAAGTCGCTCAAAGGTGTCACTCCAGCTGGCAATGCGGCACGCACTTCAAGCGGTGGCAAACTCCGCCAATGGGCGGGGGCTGTCTCATCCGAAGAGGCAATTAGGTCGTCGCCCAAGGCAGCACCCAGTGCCATCTCGTAACCGGCCTCAACCGCTAGAGCATCAACGATGGAGGGATAGTTGGCTCCGTCTGGGCGGGCAAACAGGGCTGACAACGCCGCCCGTTCGCCGATCAAACGCTCGGCCAGAGCACGCGCCGCCTTAAGCGGCGCCTCGCCCGCCTCGACCTTGTTCTCGGCATCTTGAACGGCACCATGTACCTCATGCAGCATTTGCGTTAGGCGCGCCAAATTCTCTTCTGCCGCTTGCTTTCGGGCGAATAGCTCTGAATGCATATCTTCAGGCGGGCAGCTCTGTTTCAAATTTTGTTGCTGCGCTTGCCGCTCTTGCGCTTGGGCTTGTAAGCGCTCAAGACGCAAGCGGGCGATTTCAATTTCTTGCGTCAAAGCCTGTTGCCGCGCTGCGCGATCTGCTACCGCACGTGTTTGCGTATCAAGCTCAGCTTCCAGCGTTTCCAGGGCAGCCGCTTTCTCAGCTAAATTATTTTGCGCAGCGGCCTCCACTTGCGCCGCGTCCTGACTGTTCTCAGATTCGAGCAGTTTGATTTCTTCAGCTATCGCAGCGGTTTGCGTACTAGCGTCATTGACCTGCAATTGCTCGCGTGCCTGATCAGCTTGCAAATCAGCGCATTGCCGCTGCAACCGTTCGATCATCTCGCGAGCGCGACGTTCCTCGGCATCCAGATTTTCGCGCTCGATCGTCAGGCGACGAAGGGCAGCTGCTGAAGCAGCTTCCGCTTCGCGCAACGGCGTAAGGCTTGCTTGTAATTCGCTTTGCACGGTGCTGGCGCGCGCAGCAGCCTGGGTTTTGTCTTGCACATCGGTTTTGATGGTTTGCAAAGCCGTTTCAATTTCGGCGAGCTGTGTCACAATCATATGCCATTGCACATGAAAGACCAGCGCTTCGGTTTGACGAATTTGCCCAGACAGGGCGCGATAACGGGTCGCTTGACGTGCTTGACGGCGAAGCGCACGCAATTGGCTTTCCATTTGCCCCATGGTTTCGTCGAGCTTTTCGAGATTGGTTTCGGCCGCGCGCAAGCGCAATTCAGCTTCGTGGCGGCGCGAATGTAGCCCTGAAATACCAGCTGCTTCTTCCAATATACGCCGACGCGATTCAGGCTTGGAGTTGATCAGCTCGCCAATTTGTCCCTGCTTGACCAGCGCCGTCGATCGGGCGCCTGTCGAGGCGTCGGCAAATAGAAGCTGGACATCCTTAGCGCGCACATCGCGCCCGTTGATCCGATAGGCCGAACCAGCGTCGCGTTCAATGCGCCGAATGATTTCTAGCAGCTCTTCATCATTATATTCAGATGGCGCCGAATGATCGTTGTTCTCTAAATACAGGGCCACTTCGGCATTATTGCGCGAGGGACGGCTGGTGGTGCCAGAGAAGATGACATCTTCCATACCAGCGCCACGCATCGACTTATAGGAGGTCTCCCCCATCACCCACCGCAGAGCTTCGAGCAAGTTTGACTTCCCGCATCCATTAGGCCCAACAACGCCCGTAAGCCCAGGAAGAATATCAAGATCTACAGGATCGACGAAGGATTTAAAACCAGAGAGCCGAAGGCGCGAAAACTGCATTGCTATTATCCTTTACTCGCTGGGGACATATTTATTGATAACGTCCCGAAAAGCGTCGACGCTTTGATTGCCTTCAATGCGATCACCTCTGACAAAAAATGTCGGTGTCGATTGCACCTTTTGAACTTCATGGGCGGCTTTTTGGATCTCTCGAATGCCGTTGAAAATAGTTTCATCTTTGAGGCAAACACGAAAATCCATCTCCGAAAGACCCGCAAACCGCGCTAATTTTTCGAGCTCCTTAATCGGCTCAGAACTCATCAACCACACAGATTGACGCTCAAATAACATGGTCAAGAAATTCAACCGCATTTCGGGTGCCACGCAATAGACCAACATGGAGCCCGCGGTTGCGACACCATCGAAAGGAAACGGCCGCAAATATAGTTTTAGCTTCCCCGTGTCGATATATTCCTTTTTCAGGATCGGCAGGGTTTCATTGTGAAACGCGCCACAATGCGGGCACGTCAGCGAGGCATATTCGATCATGGTCACTGGCGCATTCGGATCGCCCAAAACAATCTCATCGAGCGCCTGTGGTGATGATGGTGCATCGCTGGTTTGCTCTTGCGAGGGAGATGACTTGTCTTCGGCATCAAAAACAGCCTCAGCTTGTGGTGCCGCGCCGGAAGCTTCAACTTCGGCTGGTGCCACAGCGGGTAAGCCGCCGCGATAGACGTAAAGGCCGCCAGCAATTGCGACTAAAACAGCCAAGGCCAAAATAACGAGACGTGATTTGCTTTCCATCGTGAACTTTACTCTTCTCTGCGCGAACCCATAACGAGGTCGAATCGTCTGCTTTAGCGATTATACCTGTGTTGGAGACGCGACGCTGACTGAATCCACGATCTGCAAGGAAGCTTGTGGAAAACTATCGTCGCTCCATGACCGCCGATTCGTCCTTCGCGCCCCTAATTTTCATCGGATTTTGCAGCTCGGTGCAATATGCGGCCGCCCAGCCGCGCCAAGGCATCGCGCAAATTCCCGCGCGGAAAATCTTCCAAAGCCGCATCTGCGCGTTGCGTTAAAGGGCGCAATTCCGATGGCCTCGGATAGACACCATGAAAGGAGCGTGGCAAGGGGCCTTGAATGATCTGCAATCGCGTGACCGTGGCGGGACCATAATATTGGTTGATGCGATCGAGAATTTGCGGCGACAAATGTTGAATTTCTAAGGCCATTGCGCCATCAACCCGCACGACGAGAACCGTCTCATTCTCAGACCGCCGCACCAGTCTTTCTGGCATCGTCATGGTTGCCAGCTGGCGACCCACAATCACCGGCCAATGATCCATAATTTGTACATCGCGAAAACCGCGTCGTTTAAATGCTGGACCCGTGAGGCGGCCGATAAGACTACCAAGGTAATGGCTTTTGGCTTGCGAGCTATAGGGTTTTTGGTTCATGGTCTGATCCGCTAGGAGTAAGTCTATATGAAGCGGTCGGCGGAAGCGAGGGGAAAAGACGCACAGCGCATCGGGCGCGATGTCCTGGCTTGGTACGACATCCATGCTCGCGATTTACCATGGCGTATACGCGACGATCGCACCCCCAATCCCTATCATGTCTGGTTATCAGAAATCATGTTGCAGCAGACAACAGTGGCCGCCGTTATTCCTTATTTTCGCGACTTTCTGCATCACTGGCCAAGCATATCGGATCTGGCGAGGGCACCTGACGACGCCGTGATGGCGGCATGGGCGGGGCTTGGTTATTATGCGCGGGCGCGCAATTTGCTGGCCTGTGCCCGGGTTGTCGAGCGCGACCATGGCGGTCAGTTCCCGCGCGAAGAGGCAGCACTCAGAAATTTGCCGGGCATTGGCCCTTACACTGCGGCCGCCATCGCAGCGATTGCTTTTAATCAGCCAAGCGCTCCTATCGATGGAAATATTGAACGCGTGATGTCGCGCCTGTTTCGACTGACAACGCCCCTGCCGCATCTCAAGGCCGAAGTTCATACAACCCTGTCGCCGCTGGTGCCGCATCACCGGCCTGGTGACTTCGCTCAAGCCCTGATGGATCTCGGGGCCACGATTTGCACACCAAAAGCGCCGTCATGCGTTGCCTGTCCGTTTGCCGCTTATTGTGCGGGCCGTGATATTGCCGCGACCTTACCGCGACGTTCACCAAAGGCTGAAAAGCCGCTGCGGCGGGGCGAAGTCTTGTGGATTTATGATCGGCGCGGCCGTGTTTTAATGCGGCGGAGACCGAAATCTGGGCTGTTGGGCGGTATGTTAGAATTCCCGTCCCATGGTTGGGATCCGAAAAACAACAGCGAAAGGCGGCAATTCGCTATCGATAGGTGGCAAACAATACCGGGCAGCGTGAAACATGTCTTCACGCATTTTGAATTGCATTTAACGGTAGCCGTGGCCCATGGCTCAGCACGGTTGCGCCACGACTTACCAGGCGCGGAGAATTATGTCTGGCTGAGCCCGACCGAGATGGAGCGCGAGGCTTTGCCCAGTGTCATGCGCAAAATTGCCCACCACGTCGAGCGTCATCTGGCGCGCTAGCTCTATGATTTAGACTTCCGATCGAGGCGGAGCTGGTGGCGTAATTGATCGATTGGCACCAGATTTTGACCATCGGCAACATGCCAGAAGGTCCAGCCATTGCAGCTCTGGGCGCCCTGCAGACGGGCACCAACTTGATGGATCGAGCCGGTGACCGTGGTTGCGGCCGAACCAGTTTTGAGACTGC
Organism: Rhodobiaceae bacterium; assembly: GCA_038147995.1. Taxonomy (GTDB): domain Bacteria; phylum Pseudomonadota; class Alphaproteobacteria; order RS24; family RS24; genus JAYODZ01. The sequence goes on from JAYQUO010000001.1 coordinate 110,411, forward strand.
CATCGGCGCGCACGCGCGCTTGATAGCGGCGCGCTGGACCAAAAAGTTGGGTGCCAGGTCTGATCATGCCACTCTCAACCAGCGAGCCGAAGGGAATGCGTGCCTCTTGTCGCGCCCGACGCGAGATATCAGTATCCTCTGGCGCGAGCGGTGTGACGGCCTCAATGCGTTTGCGAGCCACATCAACATAGCTGGCGTCAGCATCCATGCCAACGAAATGGCGCCGCAAATATTTTGCCACCGCGCCGGTCGTGCCAGACCCGAAAAACGGATCCAAAATTAGATCGTCGGCGTCGGTGCTGGAGAGAATAACACGATGCAATAAGGCCTCAGGTTTTTGCGTGGAATGCAGTTTTTTACCATTTTCATCGCGAAGCCGCTCTTGGCCACCGCAGATCGGCAACTCCCAGTCTGACCGCATTTGCAAATCCTCGTTCAAGGATTTCATGGCCTGATAGTTAAACTTATAACCGCTGGCATTCTCATCGCGGGCTGCCCAGATCAGTGTTTCATGCGCATTGGTGAACCGGGTGCCACGGAAATTTGGCATTGGATTGGATTTACGCCACACAATGTCATTTAAAATCCAAAACCCGAGATCCTGCATCATGGCCCCGAGCCGAAAGATATTATGGTAGCTGCCGATCACCCAGATTGTCCCGCGCGGCTGCAACAGGCGCCGCGCTTCGCTCAACCATGCTCGCGAAAAATCATCATACGCCGCGAAGCTATCGAATTGATCCCAAGCATCATCGACAGCATCAACCCGGCTTTCATCGGGTCGGTTTAAGGCGCCGCGGAGTTGCAGATTATAGGGAGGGTCGGCAAAAATCATATCGAAGCAGGCGTCCGGTAACGTCCGCATCAAGTCGATGTTATTGCCGTGCAGAACCTGATTGCGCAAATGCGCTGGAAACGCGGTCTTTGAGGTTTTCGAATTGGTCATGCCCGACCATGAGTCATTTCCGATTCGCCGTCAATAAGGCTGTGAATCCAATACTTTACATTTCCCCAGTTTTATCCACAGGCAATGCTACGAGGTCTCTAATAGGTTTAAAACTCCGCCGATGGTGAAGGCAAGGCCCGTGCGCGGCCAAGCCTTTTTGGTGCGAGGGCGTGCCATAGCCCTTATTCTGCTGCCAGTCATAATCGGGGAACGCCACCGCTAGTTCGTCCATCACTTGGTCGCGGTATTGCTTTGCGATAATGGATGCCGCCGCTATCGAGACAACTTTCGCATCGCCACCGATGACCGGCTTACAAATTATAGCCGTATCCCGCATATCCGGAATTTTATTGCCATCGATCAGGGCAGCTTCGGCACCAATGGCGAGCAACGCACGCCGCATCGCCAACAGGCTCGCCTGCAAAATATTTAGACGATCGATTTCCTCTACGCTCGCCTGCCCGACGCCGACGCGACAAGTTTGATAGATCTGCGCCGCCAAGTCGGCACGCCGCTTCGGCGATAGCTTCTTACTATCGTTAAGACCGAGGATTGTGTTACCCGACGGCATGATAACCGCAGCCGCAACAACTGGACCACACCATGCTCCGCGGCCTGCTTCATCAACCCCCGCAACATCGCACTGAGGCCAACCGAGTTGACGCTCCCAAGCTAGATCAAAAACGTCATTGCGCGGCTGAGGCAAAATGCTGTGCCCGATACCGCAAGACGGGCTGGCGTGCGGCGAGGGTTTCATCCAAACGGCGACGCGGCGCAAAAAGCGGCGCAGATTTGAACCGCTCAACATGACCTGCTTTGGCTGAGGCAACGAGATTGCGTAACGTCTCTACAAACTTATCCAATGATTGCTTGCTTTCCGTCTCCGTTGGTTCGATTAGCATGGCGCCATGGACGACCAAGGGGAAATACATGGTCATCGGATGATATCCCTCATCGATCATTGCTTTGGCAAAATCGAGCGTATCGATACCCGTGCCTTTCAAGAAGCGATCGTCAAACAAAGCTTCATGCATGCAAGGCCCTTCAAAGGACGCCGTCATCACATCCGACAGGCTGGCCATAATATAATTAGCGTTCAAGACGGCGTCTTCTGCCACTTGCCGAAGGCCATCGCTGCCATGGCTCAACATGTAGCTCAGGGCACGAACAAACATCCCCATTTGCCCATGGAAGGCCACCATGCGACCGAAACTCTCTGGCGCTTCATCGCAATGCTCCAGCAGAACGAGATCCTCTCCCCGCTGTTCGACACGCGGTAAAGGCGCATAATTGGCCAGACGCTCCGACAAAACGGTTGGGCCAGAGCCGGGTCCGCCGCCGCCATGCGGCGTCGAGAATGTCTTGTGCAGATTAATATGCATAGCATCAACCCCAAGATCACCCGGGCGTACGCGACCAACAATGGCGTTAAAATTTGCCCCATCGCAATAAAAATAACCGCCCGCTGCGTGCACTGCATCGGCAATCGCAATGATGTCGCGCTCAAACAAACCGCAGGTGTTGGGGTTGGTCAGCATGATCGCGGCAACATCATTCCCGAGCTTGGCTTCAAGCGCCGACAGATCAACGCGGCCATCGCTTTGCGCTGGAATTTCATCAACCACAAAACCGAGAAGGGCGGCGGTCGCGGGGTTGGTGCCGTGGGCCGATTCTGGCACCAATACACGAACCCGCGTGTCTAGCTCACCACGCGCTTCAATAGCGGCTCGAATGGCCATCATACCGCACAGCTCGCCATGCGCACCGGCTTTAGGCGACAGAGCAACACAAGGCATCGCCGTTAATGTCATCAGCCAATGTGATAGCTCTTGCATCAAGGCAAGCGCCCCCTGCACCGTCGATTGCGGTTGTAGAGGGTGGATATCTGAAAAGCCTGGCAGGCGTGCCATTTTTTCATTCAACCGCGGATTATGCTTCATCGTGCACGATCCCAAGGGATATAAATTCGCATCGATGCTGTGATTTTTCTGGCTCAAACGCACAAAATGGCGCATGGCCTCTGGTTCAGACAGCCCAGGTAAATCAACGCTTTGACGCTGCAGACCATTAAGTTGATAGGCGCCACCCGCGAGCGGTTCGAGATCAACGCCCGTACGATCCTGCGCGCCAATTTCAAAGATCAAATCTTCTTCGAGTTGCAGGCCACGATGACCACTAAAGCTACTCACATCTGTCATGCCACATGCTCCTTCAAAGCCTCGACCAGTTGGTCCATGTCTTCAGCCGTCGTCGTTTCAGTTACCGCCAGCAATAGACAATTATCCATTTCGCTATCGGGTAATAAGCGGGCGACGGGAATTCCAGCCAAAATTTTCTGCCCCGCCAGCGCATCGACGACCGGCGCCGCGGCTTTTGGCAAGGCAATTGTGATTTCGTTGAAATAAGCCTGGTTGAGCGGCGACAGACCGATCGCTGATAATTTCCCAACCAGTTGCAACATACGTTCATGATTGAGAGCAGCGAGATGTGCCAGACCTGCACCACCGAGCAATGTCATGTGAACGGTGAAGGCCAGCGCACACAAACCCGAATTGGTACAAATATTCGAGGTTGCTTTATCACGGCGGATATGTTGCTCGCGCGTTGACAGGGTCAGGACGAAGCCGCGTTTACCATCGGCATCAACGGTTTCACCGCATAACCGGCCCGGCATTTGGCGCAGATATTTTTGCCGCGTTGCAAACAGACCAACGTAAGGACCGCCAAAGTTCAACCCATTGCCGATGGATTGACCCTCGCCGGCAACAATATCAGCGCCCATATCACCAGGAGCGCGCAACAAGCCAAGTGAGACCGCTTCGGTCACAATCACCACCAGTAAGGCGTTTTGTGCGTGCACGCGCTCGGCAAGTGCTGTGAAGTCTTGCACCGATCCGAAGAAGTCAGGGTACTGAACAACCACACACGAGGTCTCGGAATCGAGCATATCGCCCAGCCCTTCTTCGCCCGCGACGGAGGGCGAGGGACCTGCCACATCAAAACCACCCATTTCGGATATATTGTTGATGACATCGCGATAATGCGGGTGTAGCCGTCCCGAAATGACGGCTTTCTTCTTCTTGGTTACGCGATGGGCCATCAAAACGGCTTCCGCGGCGGCGGTCGAGCCGTCATACATGGATGCATTGGCAACATCCATGCCCGTCAACTCCGCCACTTGCGTTTGAAATTCAAACAGATACTGCAATGTGCCTTGCGTGATCTCTGGCTGGTAGGGCGTATAGGAGGTCAAAAACTCTGAGCGCTGGATAATGTGATCAACCGTCGCCGGAACATGGTGACGATAAGCGCCGCCGCCGCAGAAAAATGCGGCTTCACCCGCCGTCATGTTGCGGCCCGCCAGCTGGCGCATATAGCGATCAACCGCCAGCTCGCTCTGATGGTGCGGCAAGTCAACCGGGTCGGATAAACGGGCTGCTTCTGGCACATCCTTAAACAGCGCGTCAACGCTAGCGACACCTATGCGCGCCAGCATGGCCTGCCGATCGTCAGAGGTAAGAGGTAGATAACGCATTATGATAGCTCCGCGACATAAGCGAGATAAGCCTCCTGATCCATCAGATCATCCAACTCACTCGCATCACTTAGTTTCAATTTAAAAAACCAACCGGTATTTTCGGGGTCCTGGTTAACAAGATCGGGCGCTTCAGCAAGAGCGTCATTACCGGAAATGACCTCGCCCGAAACAGGGGCATAAACTTCGCTCGCAGCTTTCACGCTCTCGACAACAGCTGCCTCATCGCCCTTCCCAACCGATTTCCCAGACTCTGGCACTTCAACAAAAACCACATCGCCGAGCTGTTCTTGGGCAAAATTTGTAATGCCAACAGTTGCTTCATCACCATTAATGCTGATCCATTCATGGTCCTTGGTATATTTAACATTGCTCATTATTGGTTGCCTCTCTCACTCTTGCTGTTGCGCTTATTTCGTCGACACATAGCGGTGCGGCACAAAAGGAAGTGCCACAATCGTCGCAGACTGTGCTTTACCTCTAATCATCAAATCTATTTCAGTCCCAAGCGACGAAAAATCGCTGGCGACAAAGCCCATGGCGATCGGTGCTGACAGGCTGGGGCCAAAACCGCCACTGGTAATCCGCCCAATCTCATTGCCATGCTTGTCGCAAATTATGGTGCCCTCGCGCGCTGGCGCTCGTCCATCGGGTTTAATCCCGACCCGTAAGCGGGTAGGCGCAGAAGCGCAAATAGCAGCAGCCCCCGGAAAATCCGCGGCCTCACGACGGCGCCGCGGGATCGTCCACATTAAATCTGCTTCGCTCGGCGTTGTTGTCGTATCGATGTCGTGGCCATAGAGGCATAAGCCGGCTTCCAGCCTTAGGCTATCGCGCGCGCCCAGACCACAAAGGCCAACCGCCTCGTGCGCCAAAAGCGCCTCGGCAAAGGCCTCGGCAGCGGCATTTGGTATAGAAATTTCAAATCCGTCTTCACCCGTATATCCGCATCGCGATATTAAAATATCCTGCCCATCCCAAGCTGCTGGCAATGCCGCCATAAAGGGCATGTGAGCGCACTCTGGAACCAGCTGCGACAAAACATCGGCCGCAGCCGGGCCTTGCAGAGCCAGTAAGGCGCGATCTTGAATGACGATCTCGGCGCGCCCGTTCAGCGCTTGCGCGATATGTGCAAAATCGGCTTCTTTGCAGGCTGCGTTGACCACCAGCCAGAGATCATGCCCCCAGCGCGTGACCATGAGATCATCCAGAATACCGCCCGCCTCATTGGTGAATACAGTATAGCGAATGCGTAAATCGCCGAGGCTGGTGACGCCACCCGGCACCAGCTCTTCAAACAGCGCGGCAATATCACCCTCACCAAGGCCAACCAAACGCGCTTGGCCCATATGTGAGACATCAAACAGCCCCGCCTTGGCGCGACAATGTAGATGCTCGCTCATAACCCCATCGGCATATTGGACAGGCAACCAATAACCGGCAAAGTCGACCATTTTGCCGCCATGGCGTTCGTGAAAGCCTGCTAAAGCCGTTTTCAGCGGCGGCGCCGTCGAGGCTTGATCGTGCGGGGTTTGGCCCATTTCTCACGGTCTCCAACAATAGGTTCGGTCAATGCCAGCCGTTAAGCTGCCATATGCCCCCCTCTGTCGCATGAACCTGAGAGATTTCGTGCGGCGATGTATATAACCCGCACTTACGCCTTCGGTGAGGAAGCGATGCTTCCTGCTTTCCAGAGTTGCAAGTCCGACCGGTCCTTTTGCCTGAGAGTTTCCGAGGGCGGTTGCTCCTTCGGCCCCGCTGTCGCGGTGTCTCCCGATCGTTTTAAGCAGTTGCTAAAATAGGCTGTCGGGATCGAGAGTCAATGCTCTCGCGCCACAGCGTTACGGCGTTGGGACTTCTGCCGACAAGAGGCGTTGCTTGCGGCGCTCCCGATTGCCCGCCAATTGATCCTCAGATAAACGAAAACCGATCAGCAGACGCACAACGCTGGGTTGCTGCCCTTCCAACAACATGAAGCGCATTGTATTGAATTCATGAGTGAAATTTCCAGCTGGGCCGGGGCCCTCCATATCGGTGCCGTCAATTTCGACGGTCTCGACCAATTCGGAGATGACCGTATCATCAGGAGCCACAGCAGCCACAAAAATATCCACGGAAAAATCCGACCGCGGCGCGTGTTGCGGGTTATAGACATCGAGATAACCCGCGATCTCAACATCCGATTCGACTTCGCGTGATACATAAGCCGAGCAGTTTGATTGAACGCCGCGGATTTTGACCTCGAAATCTGGTTTGTCAGCGGGCGCCGGCCAACTATCAGCCGTGGCGACAATAATAGGTGACGGACAACGAAATTGTGACATTTCATCAATGCCGCACCCCGTTACCCCCAAAAGCGCCGTGGCCACCGCGAAAAAGGACAATTTCTTGTAATTGCTACGCGTAAACACCGAGCCCATTTTAATTCCTCTTTTAATAATCCCGCTCACTCAGCAGATATCTGCGGCGGTTCCCGTCAGTCGCGGTTCGGTTTGGCTTGACCAGCCATAGCGTCGACCGCTAAGACGAAACATATGGGGCGACACTAAACAAAGTCCCCGCAAGGGACAAGTGGTAATCAGATGCAATTCGCATCGGCATTTTGTAGTTAGACGAGAGCAGCGTGGAAGCAGCAATAAAACAGCTTACTTTGATTGCGCCGCGTGGGTTTTGCGCTGGTGTCGATCGCGCGATCAAAATTGTTGAGCAGGCCCTCAAGCAATATGGTGAACCCGTTTATGTTCGCCATGAGATCGTTCATAATCAACGCGTGGTCGAGACCCTAGAAGCGCAAGGGGCTATATTTGTTGATGAACTCGACGCTGTTCCCGATGGCGTTCCGGTGATTTTCTCCGCCCACGGCGTTCCCAAATCAGTCCCACAACAAGCGTCTGAGCGCGGCTTATCTTTTCTCGACGCAACCTGTCCATTGGTTTCAAAAGTTCATATTGAAGCCAGCCGCCACGAAGAAGAAGGCCGCCATATTTTGCTGATCGGACACCAAGGTCACCCCGAAGTCATTGGCACGATGGGTCAAGTCGCCCGCGGTCATATGACCTTGATCGAGACGGCACAGGATGCTGAGCATTTTGAAACGGAATATCCCGACACGCTCGCCTATGTCACGCAAACCACGCTTTCAGTTGATGATACGGCCGAGATCATCGCCATTTTGACGCGTCGCTTTCCGAACATAAAAGCGCCTCACAAAGAAGATATTTGTTACGCCACGACCAATCGGCAAGACGCCGTTAAACGCGTTGCTCCGCAACTCGATCTGTTATTGGTGATTGGATCTGACACCTCGTCCAACTCGAAGCGTCTCGTTGAAGTGGCACTGAAGGCGGGCTGTAAGGCCGCACATTTGATCGCAGATCAATCGGCCATCGACTGGGATCTTGTGCACGCCAGCACCGCTATCGGCCTCACGGCCGGTGCGTCGGCACCTGAAGAGATTGTCGCAGAAGTGATCGCCGCCTTTCACGAACGCCACAAGATTGCAGTCAATGAATTTGTCGATCGAACCGAGTCGGTGCATTTTAATTTGCCGCGTGAACTCAGGAGTTAGTCCATGGCCGTCTATACCGAGGTGACCCCCGACGACTTGACGCGACTATTAGCGGACTATGATGTCGGCACGATGCGCTCGATAAAAGGCATTGCCGAGGGCGTTTCAAACAGCAACTTCCTGCTCGAGACCGATCAAGACCGCTATATTCTGACCCTTTATGAGCAAGGGATAGCGCCCGACGACGTACCGTTTTTTCTCAATCTTATGCAGCACTTATCGCGACATGGCATCTCATGCCCGCTGCCTATATCGCGCCGCGACGGCGATCTGTCGAGTGAGATTGCCGGCAGACCGGCGGCACTTGTGAGCTTTTTAGATGGCCGCGCGGTCCGCTTTCCACAGCCCGAGCATTGCGCCGCCGTTGGCGCGGCGCTGGCGCAACTACATATCGCGGGACAGGATTTTTCGATGCATATGGACAACGCTCTGGGCCAGACACATTGGCGAGAGCTCTATACCCGCAACGCCGAACAGGCCGATCACGTCATGCCCGATATGGCGCGCGAAATAGAGCGCGAGCTCGACCGTCTCGATGCCGCTTGGCCGCAAGATTTACCGCGCGGCATTATTCATGCCGACTTGTTTCCAGATAACGTGTTTTTTCAAAATGGGCAGTTAAGCGGTTTAATCGATTTTTACTTTGCCTGCGAAGATTTCCAAGCCTATGACCTCGCCATTTGTTTGAATGCGTGGTGCTTCGAGGCTGATCTCACCTTCAACTTGACCAAGTCACAAAAAATGATTGGCGCTTACGAAGCCAGCCGTCCTCTAACACCTCCCGAGCGCGACGCCCTGCCCCTCTTATGCGCTGGCGCCGCCATGCGCTTCCTGCTCTCACGCTTGCATGATTGGCTCAATCCCGTTCCAGGGGCATTGGTCAAACCGCATGATCCAGTACAATATTTACGCCGCTTGCGTTTCCATAAAAATGCGTCGTCGATCGGCGACTATGGGGTAACAGCATGACAGTGATTTACACAGATGGAGCTTGCTCTGGGAATCCTGGCCCTGGCGGATGGGGCGTATTAATCCTCCCCGACACTGGCGAGGAGCGCGAATTATCGGGCGGCGAAGCCGCTACAACCAATAATCGCATGGAATTAACTGCCGCCATTGAGGGCCTAAATGCCTTGCCCGCAGGGCAAAGGCTGACCGTCATAACCGACAGCACTTATGTTCGCGATGGCATCACCAGCTGGCTGGCCAATTGGAAAGCCAGGGGGTGGCAAACCGCGGCGAAAAAGCCCGTTAAGAATATTGACTTATGGCAAGCCCTAGATGCCGCAGCGGCACGCCACGAGGTAACTTGGGAATGGGTAAGGGGCCACACCGGCGATCCGGGCAATGAACGCGCTGACGCGCTTGCCCGAAGCGGAATGGCCCCCTATCAAGATTAAGATCGGCCCAGCGTCCTAGAGCTGTGCCAGCAGAGCCTCGGCGCCCGACTCGACGGCCGCACCTGGATTGCTCTCAACATTAAGGGCAACGACCTCGCCATCGCGAATGATCATTGAGTAGCGCAATGAGCGCTTGCCCATGCCGAAACCTGATCCGTCCATGGTTAAGCCCATTTTCTCGGTCAATTCGCAATTGCCGTCAGCCAGCATCATCACTTTATCACCAGCGCCTTGGGCCTGGCCCCAGGCGCCCATGACAAACGCATCATTAACCGATAGGCATGCGATCGTATCGACACCTTTGCCCTGAATTTCACTGGCAAGGCCAATATATCCAGGCAAGTGATTATTCGAACATGTTGGTGTAAAAGCACCTGGCAAAGCAAACAAAGCGACCGTTTTGCCAGCACATAATTCGTCCGTCGAAATGGGTGCTGGTCCTGCGTCTGTCATGTGCATGAGAGTTGCGGACGGGATTTTATCACCTGGCTTTATTGTCATCTTATTATGCTCCTTTGGCTAAAATGGATTAGACTTGACCCGCGTGCATTTAAGCAGGCACCATGGGTGTCGTCAGGGACAAGACTACATAGTCTCGCTCCAGATTAAAACCAGGAAACATGGAAAGTTTATTAAAAATATTCTGAAATCTAACAATATGTGTTGGGAAAAAGGTTAATGCAGTTAGAAGCGGGACTAGCTGGGCAGTTTTTACTCGCCATGCCGCAAATTGGCGACCCGCGTTTTGAGCGCAGTGTTATCTATATTTTGACGCATTCGGCCGAAGGGGCGATGGGGTTTATCATCAATCAGCGTGCCGACGACGTGACGCTGGGCGATATTATTCAGAACTTACCAGACAGCGTTGCACGATCCGGCATAGCGCGGTTGCCAGTATTTATTGGCGGACCGGTTGAGCAGGAAAATGGTTTTATTTTGCACAGTGACGATTGGCTGGCGAGTGAGAGTTTTGCCCCACCTGGTCTGCATGTAGCGTTAAGCCAAACGATTGATCCTCTGACCGAGGCAGCCAGTGCTCATGGGCCAGAGAATTTGCGTGTTTTAATCGGTTATGCGGGCTGGGGCGCCGGGCAATTGGAAAGCGAAATTCAAGACAATGCTTGGCTTGTCGCACCCGGAGATCAGGGGCTTTTATTCGACTATAATGATAGCGATCTCTATGAGCGTATTGCCAAGCGGCTTGGCGTTGACCTGACTCAGCTGTCTTCTTCAGGCGGACTAGCCTGAAGCTCATAAGACTGCATGCGCGCCGGTAAAGACGGAGCCAAGAACGCACCCAAGGCTAGCAGAGCGCCTGCGGTCAAGATCCCCAAGGGAAACAGGTCAAGCGTCACATAGCCCCAAAATGGCCCAACCAGAAGCGCATAGAACCATGCAGCCGCGGATGCCAACACAACCATGTCAGCAAGCCCACGCACAACCGCCCAATAGCCTCGCAAAACATGTCCCGAAGCTGGAAAGCGAATATGGCCAATGAAACTGAAGGCCAAGGCGACGCCAAGCGCCAACAGGAGGTTTTCATCCGTTGGTGCAATGAGACCCAGCGCTGGATGAATTGTGCCGCCCCGCATGAGAATGACCAATGCCAGCCAAGCGAGTGCCTCGCAAGAAATAAACAAACCATAGCCGCGGCCCGTTATAATCTGGCGTACCACAGCGACAGTGATCAGACCTGCCAGCGTCATCACTAAAAACGCCCAAACATATCGCGAGTCACGTTGGAATTTTGGTTGCGCTGTGTCGCCCCAGAGCCAGATGTGCCGCGCTGGCCCGGGGTAACCATGAAAAGAATAACTGCGCACACTCAAGGGCGGCACCTCGAAGCGAAGACGATCGGGGTTTTGCCAATCGCCAGAAAACTCGCGGCCGTCAGAAGACAATAGTCGCAACGGCTGAACCTCGCGAACTTCAATGTTGAAAAAACTCGCCAGCGGCCAATGCGTCGGATATCGCTGAAGTTCAAGCGTTATCGGCGCATCGGATCCATTTTGAATAGCAAAGGCGAAACCTGTACTTTGCGCCCGAATAAATTCAGCCATATGGACGACGCTAATTTGTCCGTCAATGCGCAAAGGATCAAGCGCCCGGGCAGGCGTGATCACAGCAAGACATAACGCTACAAGAATGCCGAGTCCCCTCAAAATCATAGTCCCCAATCCTCGCGCCCCAATCCGAACAGCTCATGGTCCGCCCACAGCCCATTAATTTGCAAATAATTTTTGGCCTGCCCCTCATGACAAAAACCATTCGCTGTCAGAACCCTCTTTGATGCAACATTGTCGAGCATGCAAGATGCCTCAAGACGGTGCAATTCGAGCTCAGTAAAAGCAAAGCCGCACACTAAACCAACCGCCTCCCGCATAATGCCATGGCCTTGGAATTCAGCCCCCAACCAATATCCGAGCGTTCCCATTTGCGCCGCGCCGCGTCGGATTTGATTTAAATGCACCGCCCCCATGAGCCTGTCATTGTCGATGGACCAGATAAAAAAACCATAGCCAAGCGCGTAACGCGCGGCGAGACGATATTCGCGCAAATAACGGTAATAATGACGGCGTGTCAGAGCATCGCTCGGCCATTGTGGTTCTCGCGCCCGCAACAGATGCTCATTTTTATGGCGCAACGCATTCCATTGTCGGTAATCGCGACGCTTGGGAGACCGCAACGCCACCGACACACCCAACAAGTCTGTCGATCTCGGCGCTAATAATTGCCATGCAATCATCTCTCAATCCGCGTGACGTGTCCGGCTCAGAATGTAATCCTGAACACTTGCCAAATCATTAGCCAGGGTATCCGAGCGTTCTTCCTGATCCAGCATCGCTGCAATATGGGCCGGTGGTGCCGCATATATGCCGCAAGCCGCCTGCACGGCGTCAGGGAACTTGGCTGGATGCGCTGTCGCCAGAGTGACCCGCGCAACATCCTTGGGTAAATCCATTTTCTCGGCAGCCGCTAAGCCGACAGCCGTGTGCGGATCCAAAATCATTCCCAAACGGTCGTGCACAGCTGCGATTGTGTCGGCGGTCTGCTGCTGGTCAACGCGTTCGGCGGCGAACATCTGACGAATTTGTGCGAGGTGCGCTGGCGCCAGATCAAAACCGCCCTCATCCCGCAAGGCCTGCATGTAACCTTCAACGATCGCTCCGTCGCGGTCAGCCACTTCGAACAGCAAGCGTTCAAAATTGCTCGACACTTGGATATCCATGCTCGGAGAACTGGTCGCGACAACCTCACCGGTTTGATATCGCCCAGAAGCCAGGGTACGGGCCAGAATATCGTTCACATTGGTGGCGATCATTAATTGTTCGATGGGTAAGCCCATGCGGGCTGCGACATAGCCAGCGAAAATATCGCCAAAATTTCCAGTTGGGACAGAAAACGCGACCTTGGCTTTGGGGGCTCCTAGCTGCAAGGCTGCAGTAAAATAATACACCGTCTGCGCCATAACCCGCACCCAATTGATACTGTTGACGCCTGCGAGTGACACTTTTTTGCGGAAAGGTTGATCGTTGAACATCGCTTTAACGAGCGCCTGACAATCATCAAATGTGCCTTCAATGGCGACAGCGTGGACATTATCCTCGCGCGGCGTCGTCATCTGCTTGCGTTGCACATCCGACACCCGCCCCTTCGGGTAAAGTATGAAAATATCGCACGCCGCTTTGCCGCGAAACGCCTCGATCGCAGCCCCGCCCGTATCTCCTGATGTGGCACCAACAATGGTTGCCCGCGACTTCCGCCGCATCAAGGCATGGTCCATAAGCAAAGCCAGCAATTGCATGGCGACATCCTTAAAAGCCAGGGTGGGGCCGTGAAATAATTCGAGCAAATAATGATTATCATAGAGGTGCTGCACAGGTGCCACGTCCGACACCGAAAAACTGCCATAGGCCTGATCAATCAAACGCTTTAAATCTGACGCTGATACATCTTGTCCCGTATAGGGAGACAGCACGCGCAAAGCCACATCTTGATAAGACTGATCGGTGAGAGCCGCGATATCAGAAGGTGTTAAGAGTGGCCAATGCGCCGGCAAATACAAGCCGCCGTCTTCGGCCAAACCAGCCAAAAGCGTATCTTCAAAATCAAGCGCGGGAGCCTTGCCCCGTGTGCTGATATAATTCACCTGTTCTGCCTCTCTCACTTGGGCGCGGCGCGCCCTTGCCGGCGCGCCTTGTTGAATTGACGGATGTGCCACGTCGCCGAGATAATAACAAGTATTGCCGCAAACCCAAACCACGTTAGCGCATATTCGAGGTGGCGATTTGATAAAACAACCCGTGATTGGCCAGCATAAGGCCACCCAGCTTGCGGCTGAGCTTGTTCAACCAAGAAATCATAGGCGGGAATATTTATAGCTTCGGCCATGGCGCGCGGATCGCGAACAAACCAAGTGCGGTCCTGAGGTCGGTCAGCAGCATCGAAGCGGCCGCGCGCATCTGGCCAACGCAGAATGCCGGTTATGGCCGTCGGCAAATTCTCGGGCCGCGCAGACGGCGCCCGCAGCCGCTCGGGAACAAAGCCGCGATCGACAAACAGCAAGCTGCCATCTTCTAACTGCAAGGGCGTCAGCACATGAAAACCAACTTTATCGCTGGCCGCTAAACCCTCGGGAGCTTCGTTGACTTGCGCAAACCAATACTGCTCTAAATCGATACGCCATGTGCCAGTAAGGCTAAGCCGCATGTAGTTGTTGGCCGCTTTTGTTAGCCCTTCGAGGTCAGCGCCCGACTGAATTTTTGTCACGGGGCCCGTCTGGCTCTGGGCAATACGCGCCAGAAGCTCTTGCTTCCAAGCCATCCGCTGCAATTGCCACTGACCAAGGCCAAGCAAAACCGGCAGCATAATCAGCGTCAGAACGAGAGGGAGAAAGCGCATTATGGTCTAAGAAAATTGATCGAGTTGACCGAGCGCGGCGTTTTTCTGAAATTGCTTGGCCGCCAGCCATGCTTTCATGGGCCGCAGCATGATCAGCGGCAAAAGCAAACCCAGTGGCAACCATAACACGGCGTGCACCCAATATGGGGGCTGATAATGCACTTCCACATAGAGCGCTGCGCCAACAATTACCAAACCCGCTAATAAAATGACGAAGACGGCAGGGCCATCACCAGCATCAATTTGGCTAAAATCTTGCCCGCAGCTGTTGCAGCTTGGCTGAAAATTAAGATAGCCAGAAAATAAGGCGCCCTGCCCGCATCGCGGGCAGCGCGCCTTAAGAGCTGTCTTTAGCGGCGATTGAGCCGGATAAAAATCCTGCGCCGCCATAAATTAGTGGGCACCCGCGGCGCCAGCACCAACGATATAAATCACGATAAATAAGAACAGCCAGACCACATCAACAAAGTGCCAATACCAGGCTGCTGCCTCAAAGCCAAAATGCGCTTGTTCCGTGAAATGGCCGTTAATCGAGCGAAGCAAACAGACCAGAAGGAAAATAGTACCAACAAGTACGTGAAAGCCGTGGAAGCCCGTTGCCATGAAGAAGGTTGACCCATAAATATGGCCAGCAAAACCAAAGCCTGCATGCATATATTCATAGGCTTGGAACACCGTAAACAGAGCGCCGAGCGCAACCGTCAACACCAGACCCCATTTCAAACCCTGACGATCACCATGCTGCAGAGCGTGGTGCGCCCAAGTCACGGTCGTTCCCGATGTCAGAAGCACCAGAGTATTAATCAAAGGCAGATGCCAAGGGTCAAATGTCTCAATACCTTGCGGTGGCCAATGGCCGCCCGTCAAAGCGGTGCGCGAGGCTTGAATAGCCTCACCAGGATACAGGCTGGCATCGAAATATGCCCAGAACCAAGCAACGAAGAACATCACTTCAGACGCAATAAAGAGGATCATGCCGTAGCGCATATGCAACTGCACCACAGGCGTGTGGTCCCCTTTTTGGCCTTCAAGGATAACGTCACGCCACCAGCCAATCATGCAATAAATGACGCCAACGGCGCCGATCAACAAGATCCAAGGTGCATCGGTGTGGAAATATTGAACCGCGCCAATGGTAAGCAACAATACACTGATCGACGAGATCAGCGGCCATGGGCTTGGATCAACCAAATGGTAATCATGATGTTTTGCGTGACTATCAGCCATATTTATCCCCTCGGTTTTCTTTCTGCTAACTGGGTCGCCTCATGGGCTTTGAAAAATGTATAAGACAAGGTAACGGTATTTACACCATCGAGCTCAGGATCATCAATAATTTCTGGATCGATAAAAAAGGTAACGGGTAACTCGGCGCTTTCACCTGGCTCGAGTACCTGCCGCGTGAAACAAAAGCAATCTATTTTCGAGAAATAATAGCCAGCCTGCGGCGGCGACACATTAAACGTCGCCGTTCCTATCAGACGCTCATTCGAGAAATTGGTGACTTTGTAAAAAGCGAGCCCGGTCTCGCCAATAGCCAAGCGAACAGGCTTATGGGGCGCTTCGAAGTCCCATGGCAATTCGCGATTAATGCTGGCATCAAACCGGATCGTCATTGACCGCCCCGCGACTGTTTGTTCGGGCGCTGCATTAGCGGTTTGCGTGGTGCCACCAAAACCTGTCACACGGCAATACAGGTCGTAAAGCGGTGCCGAGGCAAATGCCAAACCAATCATGGCGGCCCCCACGGCACCAGCCGTGAGTGCGGTACGACGATTACGCGTTTCAAGTTCGGGTAGCGCGCTCATGACCCCGACCTCGTCGCAATATTTTCAGTGATACGCACCACCGTGACCAGAAAAAACAAGCCGACCAAAACAGCGATTGCCACCGCCATAAAGGCGGCGCGCCGACGGCGTTGACGCAGCAATTCTGGCGTCCACCCCGACATATCGACCCCGTATTTCTCGTTATCCTGCATCAGCCCATTACACTCCGGTCAAGCGGCAATAAAGCAAACAAAATAAAGAGATAAAAAATCGAGAAGGCAAACAACCATTTTGCCGGACGTTGAATGGCGGGGCCCGATAGCGCCAGCCAAGTGGCCAGCCCCATAAACGCTATATTCATCGCGGCCACACCCGTCAGATAGACAGCCCCAGCAAAGCCAAAATAAGCCGGTAACAGGCTCGCCCCAACCAGCAGTAGGGAATAGATCATGATTTGCACTTTGGTCGCCGTCACACCATGCGTATTCGGCAACATGGGGATTTTAACAGCCTCATATTCTTGCTCTTTCAAAAGCGCCAACGCCCAAAAATGCGGCGGCGTCCAAATGAAAATGATCAAGAAATACAGCCACGGCTCCAGCGTCCAAACCGAACTGACAGCGGCCCAGCCGACGACGGGTGGCAAAGCCCCCGCAGCACCGCCTATCACGATATTCTGCGGCGTCCGGCGCTTCAGCCAAATTGTATAAATAACGCCGTAGAAAAAGATCGTAAAAGCCAATAGCGCCGCGCTGGTATAGTCAATCAAAACAGCGAGGGACAAAATGGCTATCCCGCTCATCCAGAGACCAAAACTGAGAGCGCTGTCGGCCGAAATTTTGCCCGCCGGAATGGGGCGCAATTTTGTCCGGCGCATCTGGCTATCAATATCGGCATCGTACCACATATTAATAGCCGCAGACCCACCAGCCCCGAGGGCAATCATCGCCAGCGCCGCAAAGGTCAACACCGGATGCAAACTCCCCGGTGCCATGGCAAGCCCAACGCCCGCTGTGAAGATCACCAGCGACATGACGCGGGGCTTCATCAAAGCAAGATAGTCGCCCGCCGATCCAGCATCATAATATGCTGGAAGCGCGATTACTGCCTTGCCGTCCGAAGCCCCTGCCATAGTCTCAAATCACCCGCTTATTTAATCCGCGGCAGATCGCTGAACTGGTGGAATGGCGGCGGTGAGCTGAGCGTCCACTCAAGCGTCGTGGCGCCTTCACCCCATGGATTATTTCCAGCTGGCTGGCGACGCGCAAAAGCATGCGCCACACCCACCAAGAAGACCAAGACCCCAAAGGCGGCGATATAGCTACCGATTGACGACCAATAATTCCAACCGGCAAATGCATCCGGATAGTCGACATAGCGGCGCGGCATGCCCGCCAGACCAAGGAAGTGCTGCGGGAAGAAAATGAGGTTCACGCCGATAAAGGTAATCCAGAAATGCAGCTTGCCGATAAATTCAGAATAGGTATAGCCAAACATTTTGCCGAACCAGTAATACCAAGCGGCAAAGATGGCAAATACCGCGCCCAGCGACAGAACGTAATGGAAATGTGCCACCACAAAATATGTATCGTGATAAGCGCGATCCACACCCGCATTTGCCAGCATGACGCCCGTCACGCCGCCAAGGGTGAACAGGAAGATAAAGCCAAGCGCCCACAACATAGGGGTTTTGAACTCAATCGATCCGCCCCACATCGTCGCGATCCACGAGAAGATTTTAATGCCCGTTGGCACCGCAATCACCATGGTCGCCGCAACGAAATAAGCTTGTGTGTCGACCGACAGGCCCACTGTGTACATGTGGTGTGCCCAAACGATAAAGCCAACACCGCCAATCGCCACCATCGCATAGGCCATTCCCAAATAGCCGAAGACGGGCTTACGGGCAAAGGTGGAAACCACCTGCGAGATGATACCAAAACCTGGTAGGATCAGGATGTACACCTCAGGGTGCGCAAAGAACCAGAACAAATGCTGGTACAGGATAGGATCACCCCCACCAGCTGGGTCGAAAAAAGTTGTTCCGAAGTTACGATCGGTTAGCAGCATCGTAATGGCGCCCGCAAAAACCGGCAGCGACAAGAGCAACAAGAAGACCGTGACCAAGATTGACCAAACAAAAAGCGGCATTTTGTGCATTGTCATGCCAGGAGCGCGCATATTGAAAATGGTCGTGATGAAGTTAATGGCACCGAGAATGGAGGAGATCCCCGCAACGTGCATTGAGAAGATTGCGTAATCCATAGCCGGCCCAGGCTGCCCGCTCGATGAGAGCGGTGGGTAAATCGTCCAGCCGCCGCCAACGCCATTATTACCAGGAGGACCCTCAACGAAAATAGAGATCAACAAGAGCGCAAAAGCCACAGGCAATAACCAGAATGAAATATTATTCATCCGCGGGAAAGCCATGTCAGGGGCACCAATCATCAGCGGCACGAACCAGTTCCCAAAGCCGCCAATCATGGCTGGCATCACCATGAAGAAGATCATGATAAGGCCGTGGCCAGTTACCAAAACATTATAAAGGTGGAAATCCCCACCGAGGATACCATCGCCAGGTGACTGCAATTCCATGCGCATCAGCACCGACATCGCCCCACCAATGATCCCAGCGATAATCGCGAAGATCAAATACATGGTTCCAATATCTTTATGATTGGTGGAATAGAGATACCGTTTCCACCCCGTAGGATGGTCTTCGTGATGTTCGCTACTTGCTATATCGTGAGCCATATCCATCTCTCCTAATTTTTGCTCGGCAGATTTATTGCCGAGACTGCAACACGGTTGGACTGCGCTTCAAGGGCAGCATATTCTTCTTTCGCTTGCTCAACCCAAGCAGCGAAGGCATCTTTCTCGACGACTTCAACGCGGATCGGCATAAAGGCATGACGGATACCGCATAACTCTGAGCATTGCCCATAATAAGTGCCCGTTTTATCAGCCTTAAACCACGTTTCATTCAAACGCCCGGGAACTGCGTCAATTTTAATCCCGAAGGCGGGAACAGCAAAAGCGTGCAACACATCTGCGCCCGTCACCACAACGCGGACAATCGTGTCAACCGGAACAACGAGAGCTGTGTCGGTTGCCAAAAGCCGCGGCTGGTCGCCGCGCGATTCGTCGTCGAGCATCAGCGAGTCAAAAGCGAAATCGCCATTATCAGGGTATTCATAGCCCCAATACCACTGATAGCCGACCGCTTTAACGGTCAACTCAGCGTCCGGGATAACGCGTTGCATATAAAGCAGGCGGAAACTTGGAATCGCAATCACAACCAGAATAAGGATAGGCAAAACTGTCCAAATGACTTCAACCAGAGTGTTGTGGCTGGTCTTTGAGGGCGTTGGATTGCGACCAGCGCGGAACCGCACCATCACATAAAGCATCAGCCCCAGAACAAAAATACAAATCGCTGCCATTAGGACGAGCAAGAAATCATTGAACTGAACAATAAAGTTCATATTTTCTGTTGCTGGTTCTTGGAACCCCATTTGCCAATCTCTTGGCTGGTTGGCATATGCAGCCGCGCTCGATAGAAACGCAACCACCCCCCCAATTAATGCTGATCGAAACATAGATGTAGTCCTCTTTCCCGCTTATTTATAAGCTTGTGAGCCGCAGATTAGTCATGTCGATTTAAAATACAAGAAGGGAATAGAGAAATCACTGAATTTTCTGATCTATGCGACCAAATGACCTCTGAATTTTGGGTTTTCTGTGGCTATTTTGGAAGAAACCTATTGATGTCGATAGCCGTCAATCATGGTGGTTAAATATTCACCCCCAGAGCAATAAATGCGTTGCGTGACGGGAGCGTTATTTGCCCCTATAAGGGGGGAAGCAAAGACGCGCAAATTGCCGCGAAGGAGCATAAGATTAATGTCGCATCAAAACGCTGAAGACATCCTCTTCGCCCAGCAAAATCTCGACCTGAACCAAACGCGCCAGATCGTCAAAAACGCGCTTGGGGGCATGGATGATGGTGAATTATTTATTGAACACACCCTTTCCGAATCCTTCTCTTTCGATGATAACCGCCTGCGTGCAGCGAATTTCGACATTAGCAAGGGGTTTGGCCTGCGTGCGATTGTTGGTGAATTAACGGGCTACGCCCATGCCACGGAGCTATCAACCGATGCTATTTCCCGCGCCGGAGCGACGCTCGATGCCGTGCGCAAAGGCCATTCCGGCACGATGATGCTGGCACCCAGCCGCGATGCGCGACAACTTTATGTGGCCGATAATCCCTTGGATGCTTTTAGCTTCGAAGATAAACTAAAACTCCTTGAAAATATTAATGAATTTGCTCGCAAGGCCGATAATCGTGTGCGCCAAGTTTCGGTTGGCTTATCGGGCGAATGGCAAGTGGTCTCCGTGGTTCGGGCCGATCAAGAGCCCGTTTTTGATATTCGCCCCTTGGTTCGATTGGATGTATCTGTCGTTCTTGGCGTCGGTGATCGGCAGGAAACAGGGCACTCGGGCCGCGGTGGCCGCGCCTCCTATGCCCAATGGATGGCTCCGGAAAATTGGCAAGCGCAAGTGCGCGATGCTATTCGCCAAGCCGACATTAATCTCGAGTCGGTTGATGCCCCTGCCGGTGAAATGGATGTTGTCCTCGGCGCAGGATGGCCAGGCATTCTTCTCCATGAAGCCGTCGGACATGGGCTTGAGGGGGATTTCAACCGCAAAAAAACCTCAGCCTTCTCAGATCGCATTGGGGAACGTGTGGCCGCTAAGGGGGTGACCGTGATCGATGACGGCACCATTGAAAACCGTCGCGGCTCGCTAACCATTGATGATGAAGGCACGCCAAGTAGCAAAACGGTGCTGATCGAGGACGGTATTTTGCGCGGTTATATGCAAGATAGGCTCAATGCACGTCTGATGGGAATGCAACCGACAGGCAATGGTCGGCGCGAGAGTTTTGCCTGTCAGCCCATGCCTCGCATGACCAATACATATATGTTGGGCGGCCAGCACGACCCCCAAGAGATTATATCCAGCGTTAAAAAAGGTATCTACGCGACCGCTTTCGGCGGCGGACAGGTCGATATCACGTCAGGAAAA
Organism: Rhodobiaceae bacterium; assembly: GCA_038147995.1. Taxonomy (GTDB): domain Bacteria; phylum Pseudomonadota; class Alphaproteobacteria; order RS24; family RS24; genus JAYODZ01. Next base: position 131,622 of record JAYQUO010000001.1, read on the forward strand.
TTCGTTTTCTCCTGCACCGAGTCATACGAAATCGAGAATGGTAAAATCGGCCGTCCTCTGAAAGGCGCGACGCTTATCGGCACAGGCCCTGAAACCATGCAACGCATTTCTATGATCGGCAATGACATGGCATTGGATGAGGGGATCGGCACTTGCGGCAAGGACGGCCAAGGCGTCCCCGTCGGCGTTGGACAGCCAAGCTTGCGGATTGACGGGCTAACGGTTGGTGGAACCGCCGGCTAATCTAAAAACTATTTTCTGCAAAAAGCGGTGCGAGATCGCCATTCCAAGCCCCGCGATAGGCATCGGCAATCCGATCGGCTGGCGTTTTTCCGTCCTTGACGGTTTTTTGAAGCGGCGCCAGAAAGCCGCGCTCATCGCCGCCTGAGCCATCGCCGCGCGCCCGCGCCGCAAGTCCTTGCTCGGCAAGCGCGACGACATCACGCGCCAAATCGAGCACGCTGCCATCGCGAAATTTTGTTTGCAATCCAGTTACGGGAACCTGTCGCCGCAGGTCCAGACGCTCTTGCGCCGTCCAATCGGCAACCAAATCAAGACCTTTTTGCAAGGTCGCCTGATCATATAATAAACCGACCCAGAGCGCCGGTAAGGCGCATAAAGATTGCCACGGGCCGCTGTCGGCGCCGCGCATTTCGATAAACCGTTTCACCCGCGCTTCGGGAAAAAGGGTCGTCAGATGGTTCTCCCAATCACGCTCGGTTGGCTTTTCACCGAGCAAGCCTGGCAATCGACCATCAAGAAAATCCCGAAAGCTCTGTCCCATGACATTAATGTATTGGCCATCGCGAATGATAAAATACATCGGGACATCGAGCGCGTAATCGACATATTGCTCGAAGCCGAAACCCTCGTCAAAAGCAAAGGGGAGCATCCCCGTTCGATCGGGATCGGTATCGAGCCAGACCAGAGACCGCTCGGATAAATTCCCCGTGAGCTGGTTCATGCGCAAGGGTGAATTGGCAAAAAGCGCCGTCGCGATGGGTTGTAGGGCCAAAGACAAGCGGAGCTTATCGACCATATCTCGTTCCGAGGCGAAGTCGAGATTAACCTGCACGGTGCAACTGAGATACATCATATCCAGCCCGCGCTGGCCGCGGGTTGGCATATAATCCCGCATCAACTCATAACGCCCCTTCGGCATATGTGGCGCCTCCGAGAGACCCCAGCTCGGGGCAAAGCCCAAACCCAAATACCCCTGCCCCAATTCTTCGGCCACGGCTCGAACCTCACGCAAATGAGCGTTCACTTCCCGACATGTGTCGTGAATGGTTGCCAAGGGCGCGCCCGAAAGTTCCAACTGTCCGCCCGGTTCGAGGGTCACAGAACCGCCGCCACTGGCGGCGTCTCGGGTTAGGCCAACAATCTTGCCTTGCTCGATAATTTCCTGCCAGCCAAACCGCATGAGACCGCGCAACATGGCTTCGATCCCCGTGGCGCCCTCGTAGCGCAGGGGTTTTCTCGTTGCGAGGTCGTAACCGAATTTTTCGTGCTCGGTGCCGATACGCCATTGTGATGCAGGCTTAGCGCCAGCCGCCATCCATTCAATGAGAGCTTTTTTGGACTCGAGGACAGCCTCGCTGGCAGAAGAAGGGCCCGACATATGTTGCTCTCCGTTAACGTTCAAACCCTATAGGGCCGATTAAGATCAAACACAAGAGAACAGTTTTACCGGCCCCAATCGCCCGTCCACAGCTGCATCAGACTTAAGGCGGCAATTGCCGCCGTCTCGGCGCGCAGAATACGCGGCCCCAAGGATAAGCCGATAGCGCTTGGATGCGCGGCGATGAGCGCCCGCTCGTCTTCATGAAAGCCACCTTCGGGGCCGATCAAGACGATTTGCGTCGCATCCGCCTGGCGTTTGACAGGGGTCACAGCGCCGCCTGCGGCCGCCTCATCGCAAAACACCAATTGTGCGGCAGCGGGCATATTGGACAAGAACTGATCCAACGGCACAGCGGCGTCGATCTCGACGATACCAACCCGCTCGCTTTGCTCGCAGGCCTCGATCATACGCGCTTCAATATGCTTGTGCTTCAGGCGATGCGACTGCGTAAAACGCGTGAGCACAGGGCAAAGCCGCGTTACCCCTAGCTCAACCGCCTTTTCAACCAAGAAATCGGTGCGCTCGCGCCGCAAAGGAGCAAAAGCCAGCCACAAATCGGGCAAGAGGTCGGGAGCCCGCTGTTGGTCCGCAATCCGAACAAGCACGGCTTTTTTCGATATTGTCTCGATACCAGCAACAAAGGCTCCGGCGCGACCATTAAATAGTTCGACCTGATCGCCTACCGCCAAGCGCAAAACATTACGAAGATAATGCGATTGCGGGGGCGACAGGGTAATCTGCGCCCCGCTCACCAAATCCGTCTCGATATAAAGGCGGGCGCGGCGCGTTGGCGTACGCTCTGTTCGCATTGTTGTCCCCTTTGACGTAAAAAATGCTATAGCGGTTGTAACGGGAAAGGAAGCGCCATGACAAGCCAGCAAGACGCCAAACCGGCTGACGCGATCGCCGACAATTGGGTCGAACGATTTTTGCCGATCGCGCTTCAGCCCTATGCCCGCTTGGCCCGCCTGGATCGGCCCATTGGAAGCTGGTTGTTATTTCTCCCGTGCCTATGGGGCTTGATGTTAAGTTCACCCGGTGCACGTTTGGCGCCGCCGCTGACAACAATTCTTCTTTATGGTTTGGGTGCGCTTGTCATGCGCGGTGCGGGTTGCACATATAATGACATTGTCGATCGTGATATTGACCGGCAAGTGGCGCGCACCGCAGGGCGGCCATTGGCGGCCGGACTTGTTTCTGTACCCCAAGCGGTGGCCTTTTTACTTTTGCAATGTCTTATCGGCTTGGCGATTTTATTGCAGTTCAACACACTGACGATCGAACTCGGGCTGGTGAGCTTGGCCTTGGTGGCAACCTATCCCTTTATGAAACGGATAACATGGTGGCCTCAATTATGGCTTGGCCTGACCTTTAATTGGGGCGTGTTGATGGGGACGGCGACCCTTTTGGGCGACATTCCACCGTCTGCAATTTGGTTATACATCGCCGGTATTTTTTGGACGCTTGGCTATGACACAATTTATGCCCACCAAGATCGCGAGGACGACGCGCTGGTCGGCGTCAAATCCTCTGCGCGCTGGCTTGGGGAACGCACTCGACCTGCCGTCGCGCTGTTTTATTCGGCCATGCTGGTGAGCCTTGCTCTGGCTGGCTTTAACCACCAGATGGGCATTTTATTTTGGGTCGGTTTGGTAATCGTCGCGGGGCATCTCGCCCGCCAAGTCGTCTTGCTGGATATCAACAACCCTGCCTTATGCCTCACCTTATTTCGCCGTAACCGTGACACTGGGATTATCGTCGCCCTCGCCTTACTGCTTGGCTGGCAAGGCTAAAACAACTAAATTGCCGCATCGCTCGGTTTTGCGAGATTTTACCGGTGATGTGAGATAAAGTTTGAGCATGGGAAACAAGACGACAAAAAAGCTAGAGCAAATGGCCGATCTATCGGGCCTTCGGGTGAAGGCACTCGATCTGGTCGATCGACCGATGCTGGACACGTTGCGGCAACGCTCTGACCTGATCGGCCTGTATCTTATCGGTCACGCTTGGGCCGTCATTTTTGCTGCGATGGCGGTGGTTTATGCCTTTCCCAATCCGCTGACCTTCATCATCGCAGTGATGGTCATTGGGGCGCGACAATTGGGTCTTGCTATTTTGATGCATGACGCCGCCCATAATGCATTGATGAATACAAGCTGGCTCAATGACCGTTTGAGCAATTGGCTTTGCGCTTATCCCATTATCGCCCATACGGGTGCTTATCGTCGCTACCACATGCAACATCATGCGCGCACGCAACAAGATGATGATCCCGATCTCGTCCTCTCAAAACCATTTCCAATCACACGGGCGAGCTTCAAACGCAAAATGATCCGCGACCTAACAGGGCAAACAGCCCTGCAACAACGCCTCGATCAATTCAAAACTGCGATCGGCCCGTCGGACTGGCCGATCGGCAAACGCTTGGCTCAGTTTCGCCACCGCCTCGGCGCCGCAATGCTGGCGCAACTGGTTATTTTTGCTGTTTGCGCGGCTCTATTTCACTGGAGTTTTTATGTCCTGCTCTGGTTGCTGCCCTTCTTTACCTATCAAATGGCGATCACCCGCATCCGCAATATTGCCGAGCACGCCATTGTCCCCGACAATAATGATGCATTCCGCAATGCGCGCACGACGCACGCAAATTGGCTCGAACGCATTTTCCTGGCGCCCTATTGGGTGAATTATCATGTCGAGCATCATCTGCTGTTTTATGTGCCATGTTATCGCCTGCCCGCGCTGCACAAGGCGCTCGCTGATCGGGGGCTGGTTGCGCGCATGGAAACAGCGACGGGCTACGGCGAGATTATTCGTCGCGCGACCAACCGAGATGAAACATCGTCGCCTCCTGGCGGCAAGAAAACCGGAAGCCCACGCCTGCGCGGCACGATGGGTGAAGGGTTTAGTCAAACCTAATCAACACCTCAACATGGACGATAATGATGTCACTTCAGCAAGACCTTGATCTCGCGGCGCAAGCCCTTGCCACTCTGAAAGCCAAAGGCGCCGACGGCGCCGATGTGATCATCAGCGGGTCGCAATCACTCAGTCTATCGTGCCGACTGGGGGAGATCGAAGATTTCGAGCGAGCCGAGAGCCGCGACATTGGTTTACGCGCCCTCATTGGACAACAGCAAGCTTTTGTCTCTGCTTCAGGGGCCGATCCCGCGATGATCGAATTGTTAGCCGATCGCGCCGTTGCCATGGCACGCACAGCCCCCGCTGATCCATTTTGCGGACTAGCGGCTAGCGATATGCTGGCCCAAAACACCCCTGATCTGGATCTCTTGGATGAGATCGAACCAACCGCCGATCACTTGCAAAACCTAGCCCTTGAGACCGAAGCGATAGCGCGGTCGCATGCCGGCATAACCAATTCAGAGGGCGCCGGAGCGGCTTGGGGACGCGGCCGGACGGTACTCGCAACCAGCGCGGGATTTGCTGGCACATATGAAACCTCGTCATTTTCGCTGAGCTGTGCTGTCTTGGGCGGCAACGGTGATGCCATGGAGCGCGATTATGCCAGCCATTCGACGCGCCATTTCGAGGACTTGGATAGCCCCACAGATATCGGCAATCGCGCTGCAACGCGAACCCTCGAGCGGCTGAAACCGCGCAAAGTCAAGTCGGGCAAAGCGCCCGTTATTTTTGATGAACGCGTCTCAGCATCTTTGGTTGGACATTTGCTAAACGCTATTTCGGGAACCTCGGTCGCGCGGGGCACATCCTTCTTGCGCAATGAAATGGGGCAACAAATTTTGTCCGACGGGGTCACACTGATTGACGACCCGTTGCGCCTGCGCGGGCTTCGCTCCGCCGCATTTGATGGCGAAGGTCTCGCCAGCGAACCCATAACACTGGTGGAGAACGGTATTCTCAAATCGTGGTTACTCGACACCGCAACAGCAAAACAATTATCTCTAACCTCGAATGCGCGCGCAGGACGCGGTATCGGATCTCCGCCCTCGCCGAGCGCCACCAATGTGCATATGGAAGCTGGACCGCGTTCTGTCACCGACATGATGCAGGACATAAAATCGGGCTTATTGATCACCGAATTGATTGGCATGGGCGTCAATGGCGTGACGGGCGATTACAGCCGGGGGGCCGCTGGCTTCTGGATTGAGAATGGCGAGATCGCCTACCCCGTCAGCGAGGTCACCATTGCCAGCAATTTGCGCGAAATGTTTAAAATCCTGCAACCAGCAGGTAATCTGAACTTCCGGCGCGGCGTGAATGCGCCATCCATCCTTGTCCCACAAATGAGCTTGGCTGGCCTGTAAGCCAGGATTAGCTTTGCGCGACCAGCTATGCTATCTAAGGGCCAGTTAAATAGATTGAGAAGTGATGGCCGATTCGTATAGCGCACCCGACGAGAGGCAAGCAGAAATCGTCCGCCAATATCAGGCGAGCGACGGCAAATCGAGCGCCCTGATTTCGCGGATGATGCGAACATATTTGCGCCCCTATATCGGGCTTCTCTTGATCGGTGTTTTCACAAATATTATCGTCGCGGCGACCTCGGGCGCCATGCCCTGGTTTATTCAACAAGCTATCGATAATGTTTTTGACGCACCTGACAGCCCGCTCCTTATTCTTATTCCGGTTGGTATTTTGGTTGCCTCGGCTATTCGAGCTGTCGCGACCTACAGCTCGAATGTGATTTTGAATTTTGTTGGGCAAAGCACGACCGCCAATTTACAAAAAGATTTATACAAAAAAATCGTCCGTGGCGATCTCGCGTTCATCTCGCAGCTCCATACGGGTGCCTATATATCTATTTTTATGACCGACACCATTCGCCTACGCGACACGGTGAATACAACGGTTATCGGTTTGGCGCGCCATTTGATCACAGTCGTCGCCCTAACCATCGTGATGTTTTACACCAATTGGTATCTGGCGCTGGTCTACACGATTGTGGTGATCCCCGTTGGCTTAGTGTTGCTGCGCTCGGTCGGGCGGCGAACACGCAAGGCCGCGCGGCAAGGGCTCGAAGAAACAGGGGGCCTCTCAACGACTGTGGCGGAAACCATGAGCGGCTTGCGCGTGATCAAAGCCTACGGCCAGGAAGGTCAATTGATTGCGCGGGCGAGCGAAAATATTGATCAAATTTTACGCTTCACCATGAAGGCTTTCAAAGCGCGCGCAACCTCGTCGCCCATCGTCGAAACGCTGAGCGGCGTGGCCGTCGCCGCGATCATTTATATTGGAGCCAAGCAAAGTCAGGCTGGCCTGCTAACAACAGGTGAGTTTATGGGCTTTATCACCGCCCTGCTCATGTCATATGGGCCCTTGCGCTCAGTCGCGACAGTGCAAACTTCATTACAAGAGGGTGTCGCAGCGGCGCAACGTATCTTTTACCTCGTCGACACACCGATCCAAATTGAGGATCGGCCAGATGCTAAAACTGTGGTTCCCGAGACAGCGACGGTGCACTTCAATAAGGTGAATTTCCAATACCCATCGCGCGAGGCGCTCGCCGTTAGCGATCTCAATTTCACCGTCTCAGCGGGCGAAACCATTGCTCTGGTTGGCCCGTCGGGTGCCGGTAAGTCAACCATCCTGAACTTAATTTTGCGCTTTTTCGACGTCTCAGACGGTTCGATCACGATCGATGGTACGGACATTCGCGACATGACGCTGGCCTCACTGCGGCAAGCAACCGCGCTCGTTACCCAAGATCCATTTTTATTCGACGATAGCATTGCCGCCAATATTGCTTTTGGTACGCATGCGGCCAGTCGCGAAGCCATTATTGGCGCCGCCAAGCAGGCCGCGGCCGACGACTTCATCGCCGAACTACCAGAGCAATATGACACCATGGTCGGTGAAGGTGGCCTGCGGCTCTCGGGCGGGCAAAAGCAGCGCCTTGCCATCGCCCGTGCCATTTTAAAAGATGCGCCGATCTTATTGCTCGATGAAGCAACGAGTGCCCTCGACACGGCCTCTGAAAAGCTCGTGCAAGAATCACTCACGCGCCTAATGCAGGGGCGCACGAGTTTTATCATCGCCCATCGTTTGTCGACGATTTTGCATGCCGACCGCATTTTCGTCATGGACGAAGGTCGTATCGTCGAAATCGGCAACCATGAGACATTGCTCGCCGCTGGCGGTCTTTATGCCGATCTCTATCGCACCCAATTTGGTGGAGAAGCATCCTAATGTTTTGGTACCAAGCACTGATCCGAGTGCTTGAACCGCTACTGGTTCTCTGGCTGTTTTGGAGACGCTGGCGCGGCAAAGAGCATCCAACCCGCCTCGGAGAACGCTTTGGGCAGACCGCCATGACGCGCCCGGCGGGAACAGTTATTTGGGTTCATGCTGCCAGCGTCGGAGAAACCAATTCAATTTTACCGCTGCTCGAACATCTGCGGCGCACTTATCCCGCTTGGCATTTTTTGATCACGACAACGACGCAAACCTCTGCCAACCGCATCGCCCAGTTACACGAGCAAGGCGCCGACTGGCTGATACATCAATTCATACCATTGGATCACCCGCGTTACGTCAAACGCTTTCTTGCCCATTGGCGTCCCGCTGCGGCGCTATTTGTCGAGTCAGAATTATGGCCGACATTAATTGCCCTGACGCGCAACCAAACCAAGTTCATGGGCTTAATCAATGCGCGCTTATCACCTGCAAGTTTTGCCCGCTGGTCGCGCAATCGCGAACGCTTTCAGTCCATATTGAATAAATTTGACCTCGTGCTCGCGCAAGATGAGGTGACCAACCAAAGGCTCCATGCGCTCGGCATTCCAGGCGTTATGATGTTGGGGAATTTGAAACTGGACACCCGTGCGCCCGAGGTCGCAGCGCCAGTGCTCGCGCGGTGGCAAAAGGCCATTGGCAATCGCACAACATGGTTATTCGCCAGCTCGCATCACGATGAAGAAGTCCTGGCCATGGGGGTGCATCATCAGCTGCGGCAACAATATCCTGACCTGCTGACATTGATCGTGCCGCGGCATCCCGAGCGGGCATCGGAGATCGTCAAATTAGGCGCTAGACGGCAAGCCAAATATATCCGCCTGTCGGAGGAACATCTGCCTGATAAAGACACGCAATTTGTCATTGGCGATACAATCGGCGATATGGGATTATTTTATCGTCTCGCGCCTCTATGTGTCATTGGTGGCACCTTTATTCCACATGGTGGGCAAAACCCGCTTGAAGCGGCGCGGCTGAATTGCGCTGTCTTGCATGGACCTTCCGTCGAAAACTTCAGCGAAATTTATACCACCTTGCACGCGGCCGGAGCGGCCGCAGCCACCTCGCGCGATGCGCTTGCCCCGACCCTGTCGCATTATTTGCACGATGCCGCAGCCCGTAGGGTCATGGCGCAGGCGGCGCAAACCTATCTCGAGCAACATAGTGGAACACGCGAACGCGTGAGCCAGAGGGTCGCCGACTCTCTCGAACGCTTTGGAGTTGGCCATGAGGGAACCTGATTTTTGGTGGCAAGTAAGCGGCTTCAACCCCGGCAAAATCGTCAGCCAGCCGCTGGCATGGCTGTATCGTGCCGCCACCCGTCTGCGCCGCCTATTGACCAGCCCGCAACGAGCGCCGATCCCGCTGATATGTATTGGCAACCTTACCCTCGGTGGTGCGGGCAAAACACCAACCGCCGATTATCTCGCCCAAGAACTCGCGCGTGCGGGGCTCAAGCCTGCCATTCTTTCGCGCGGCTATGGCGGGTCGATAAGCATTGCTCAGAAAGTCGATCTGGCGCGCCACAGTGCCAGAGAGGTTGGCGACGAACCCGCTATGCTGGCGCAACGTCACGCAGTTTATATCGGCGCCGATCGCCTGACTTCAGCTATTTTAGCTGCTGCCGATGGGTGTCAGATCGGCATTAAGGATGATGGTTTACAAAACCCAAACCTGCACCACGACCTGAATATTCTTGTTTTGGATGGCCCGCGTGGGCTCGGCAATGGGGCGGTTTTTCCAGCGGGGCCGATGCGGGAAGCTTGGCCGACCGCCATCAGCCGCATCGATATTGTGGTTCTGATCGGGGCAGCGGCTCCCGATCTCGAACAATTTCTAACATCTTGTCGGTCGGCACAGATCCCGATCGTTGCCGCCGCGCTGCAACCCGTGTCCCCGACTCCCAAGGCGGTGCATGCTTTTTGTGGCATCGCCAATCCAGAAAAATTCTATAGCAGTTTACGAAGCGCAGGTTTCAGCCTTTTGTCGGAAAATAGTTTTCCAGACCACCATTTTTTAACCGAGCGCGAAGCCGCCCAACTCTTGCTCAAAGCGCAAGGTGCACCGCTTATGACAACGGAAAAAGATGCTGTTCGCCTGATTGGTCAGAGCGGCGCGCGCGGACGTCTTGCCGAGACCGCCGAAGTCTTTCCCGTGCAGCTTGTGCCCGCATGCGATCTAATGGCGCTTATTCAGGACCGGCTTCAGCTTCCGACATTGGCGGCACCACCAAGGCAGGATTGAGCTGACGGCCACGCCATTGGAGACGCCAATCGAGATGTGCTCCCGTCGAGCGGCCCGTCGACCCAACTTCCCCAATTTTCATCCCAGCCTGCACCTGCATGCCAGGCGTCACAGATATTTTCCCCATATGCATGTAAATCGAGGTTAAACCTTGGCCGTGGTCGATAAAGACGAGACCGCCTTCGAAATACATATCTTCCTCAGCCAAGGTTACGCGGCCTGGCGCGGCGGCAATAATGGCGGTTCCCGCTGGTGCCGCAATATCGACGCCATAATGCGGGCGCCGCGCTTCGCCATTATAAAACCGCTGGCTTCCATAATGTCCGGTAATGACGCCAGTCAGCGGCCAGCGAAAACCTTCGGCAAAAGCCGTGTCGGCGGTGATATCGCGGCGCGCCCGCTGCTTCAGTTCGACGTCGCGCTTAATCTTCTCGAGAGCTTCGGGCGGTGGCGATACATATTTCGGAGGCAGCCCATCAATACGCTGAATGTCATAGCTTTGCGGCGCAATCGCCAGCGCAAGATCCAGACTATCTGCGCCGGGCCTGTTCTGGAAACGGAATGAGGCTTGTTGGCCATGATCGCGATCAAAACCGATCACCGCTAGATTGCGATCGGCGACAATGGCTTCGCCTTCAAACTCAAGGGCCGTATTTGGCTGTAATTCAAGGATAACGAGCCCCCCTTGCGTCATCTGACCATAGGCCGCCTTGACAAATTGCGCAGGAAAGACCTCTTTAATTTCAGATAGATAGGTTGGACGCGCCGACGCGGCTGACGAGCCAATCGCGAGAGCACAGACGGCTAACCGCATGGGCCCAAAAGGCGTCATGAGGCGCCTTGGTCTTGACAGCGCTTAAAGGCTTGAAAGGATGCCTCGGCATCGCGATAGGCTTCCTGTCGATCGACGCTCCAATAGCGCAAATCCTCGAGCGCGATGGCATCGCCCGATAGCGCGCATATGACATGCGTGCCGGGCCTGATGATTTCAAAATCACCATCTAAAAAGCGAATGACGGCCTCAGCCCCTGGTATTGCTTGGTTCATGCCCCCAGTTTAGAACAAATCGCCCTGATCGTCATTGTTAGATTTTGACTTTCTCGTTTTCATCGGTGTCGTGGGCGGCGTTAGCGCCTCTGCTCCCTTCACCTCAACAGCAATTTTATTTTCGCCGGCCAAATGCACCGACAATCGATCGCCCGAATGCGTTTGGTCAGGGCGTCGCAACAGTTGGCCATCAGGCAGTGTGACCAGTGCAAAGCCACGCGCCAAAATCTCTTCATGGCTCAACAGTCGTAATTGCCGCCCCAAGGCCTCGAGGCTTTGGCGACACTGCGCCGCGGTAAAACTCACCGCACGATGCAAGCGGCGTTCTAGCTCTGCTGTTTGGCGCACCCATGGCGAGGGATCGAGCAAGCGAGGTGAGAGGCGGGTTTTAATTGTTACCAGACGCCCCTGCTGGTCCCGCAAATATCGCTCAAGATTGCGTGTTAAACGTTCGCTGACGAGATCAAGCGTCTGGCTGGCAGATGCCAGAATGTCCAAAGGCCGCGGTAAGCCGCGGGCCAAGCCGTCTATGCGCGCTCGGTTTTCAGAAACCCGCCGCGTTATCGCCTGCAACAGGCGGCGGTCGAGCGTCATGAGATGCGCGCGCAAGTCGGCCCGCACGGGAACCGCCATTTCAGCCGCTGCCGTTGGCGTCGGCGCGCGTTGGTCGGCGGCAAAATCAATCAGCGTCGTATCGGTTTCGTGGCCAATTGCCGAAATCACTGGAATATCGGACGCGGCAACAGCGCGCACAACATTCTCTTCGTTAAAGGCCCAAAGGTCTTCAACACTGCCACCACCACGCGCGACAATTAAAAGGTCGGGACGCGGTACTGGTCCATTTCGATCCAGCGCATTAAAGCCTGCGATCGCAGCGCTGACTTCGGCAGCAGCACCCTCGCCTTGCACGCGCACAGGCCAAACTAAAACGCGGCGGGGAAAACGATCGGCCAAGCGATGCAGAATGTCACGGATAACGGCCCCCGAGGGGCTGGTCACAACGCCAATAACGTCAGGCAGATAGGGCAGCGGTTTTTTAGCGGCTGTATCAAACAGGCCTTCAGCGGCAAGTGCCTTGCGGCGCGCCTCGAGCAACGCCATTAAAGCGCCCTCGCCCGCAGGTTCCATGCTTTGGACGACAAGCTGGTAGCGCGACTGGCCGGGAAAGGTCGTTAAATTACCGGTACAAATCACCTCCAGCCCCTGCTCCGGTTCAACACCTAAGCGCGCGGCTACGGCCTTCCAGCACACGGCCGCCAAAACCGCTTTGTCGTCCTTTAGATCAAAATAAAGATGCCCCGAGCCCGGGCGGGCGACGCGACCCAATTCGCCCCGCACCCGTACATAGCCAAACTGATCCTCGATCTGGCGTTTGACCGCGCTAGAAATTTCGCTAACCGAGAATTCCTTGAGATTGCTGGTTTCGTCTTCCATTTACTGCCAAATCTTTGTGGTTGCTTTCTTGTGTATCAACCGGGTCGCGGGGTGGACATCGGCGCTAGAGATGTATAATCAACCCTCGATCGGCGCCATGTCGGTTCCGAGCGACTCGGTTCGGGTAAAGGATAAGCAATGACGGCACAAAAACTCAAGCTTTTGGTTCTCGGCTCAGGTGGACGCGAGCACGCGTTGTGCTGGAAGCTGAGCCAAAGCCCATTGCTCGACCGACTTTATTGCGCTCCTGGCAATGGCGGCACCTCGACGGTAGCTGAAAATATTGCGCTTGATCCAGAAGATGGAGCAGCGGTTTTGGCGTTTTGCCAAAACAATGCGATTGACCTTGTTATTATTGGCCCCGAGGCGCCTTTGGTGGCGGGCGTCAGTGACCTGTTGCGCGCTGCAGGCCTCGACGTGTTCGGCCCGAGTGCGGCTGCCGCCCAGCTCGAAGGATCGAAAGGCTTCACCAAAGACCTCTGCGCCGAAGCCAATATCCCGACCGCCGCCTATGGACGGTTTTCAGATTTAAGCCAAGCGCACGCTTATCTCGACACGCATCCAGCACCGATTGTTATCAAAGCTGACGGCTTAGCTGCCGGCAAAGGCGTAATCATCGCTATGACCGATAGCGAAGCGCGCCAAGCCGTCGATGAAATTTTGGGTGGTGCTTTTGGCGCGGCGGGGGCCGAGCTGGTGATCGAAGAGTTTATGACTGGCGAAGAAGCGAGCTTCTTCGTCCTCACCGATGGCGTGCAGGCATTGCCCTTGGCCACGGCGCAAGACCACAAGCGCGTCGGCGATGGCGATACGGGACCAAACACGGGCGGCATGGGAGCCTATTCGCCGGCCTCCGTGATGACGGCTGATCTCATCGCACAAACCATGCAAGAGATTATCACCCCAACCCTGACAACCATGGCCGCCCGCGGCACCCCTTATGCGGGTGTGCTCTATGCTGGCCTGATGCTGACCGAGACGGGCCCCAAATTGGTCGAATATAATGCCCGCTTTGGTGATCCCGAATGTCAGGTTTTAATGGCGCGACTGGAAAGCGATCTGTTGCCCGCCTTACTGGCCACGGCGCGTGGAGATCTATCTCAAACCAATTTGGTTTGGCGCGACGAGATCGCTATTACAGTGGTGATGGCCAATCAAGGCTATCCAGGTTCTTACACAAAAGGCAGTGTTATTGGTAATCTTGCCGCCGCCGAGGCCGAGGGCGCCCACATATTTCATGCAGGCACAGCATGCCAAGACAATATTTTTACGGCAACCGGCGGGCGTGTGTTAAACGTCACAGCGCACGGCGCAACGATTGCAGAAGCGCGCGAGATCGCTTACCGTGCCGTGGATACAATCGACTGGCCGCAGGGCTTTTGCCGTCGCGACATTGGATGGCGTGAGCTAGGCCGATCAGAACCAGAATAATGCAAATAGGCTAAAAGCCATCGACGGGAGGTAAGTATGTCGGATGAGGGTGCAGAAAAATTTGGCGGAACCAAACCTGTTGAAGATCGGCATAAATTCGATGCGGCCAAACTCGAGGCCTATATGCACGCGCATGTCGAAGGCTTTGAGGGACCGCTTGAAGTGCAGCAGTTTAAAGGCGGCCAGTCCAACCCAACCTATCAGCTCATAACGCCAAAGAAAAAATACGTTCTACGCCGCAAGCCGCCCGGCAAATTATTGCCTTCGGCGCATGCCGTTGACCGCGAATATCGAATTATCAGCGCGCTCCACAGCGTTGACTACCCCGTCGCGCGGCCCTATTGCCTGTGCGAGGATGATGATGTCATCGGCACAATGTTCTATATTATGGAAATGGTAGAGGGTCGGATTTTGTGGGATCCGCGGCTACCTGAAATCCCCCGCGAAGGCCGCCGCGCTATTTTTGAAGCCAAAATTGAAACCCTCGCGCGTTTACATAAAATTGATTATGCACGCTTGGGACTTGAGGATTTTGGCAAACCTGGAAATTATTTTGCCCGCCAGATTTCGCGCTGGAGCAAACAATATGTGGCCTCCGAAACACAAACCATTGACAGCATGAACAAGCTGATGGATTGGTTGCCTGCCAATATTCCTGGCCTTGATGAAACATCAATTGTGCACGGCGATTATCGCCTCGATAATATGGTCTTGCACGCCAGCGAGCCGCGTGTCCTCGCGGTGCTCGACTGGGAGCTATCGACCCTCGGCCATCCCCTAGGCGATTTCACCTATCACCTCATGCAGTGGTTTATGCCAGCTGATGGGGCGGCGACGACGAGCCTCATCGACAGTGATTTTGCAGCTCTCAACATCCCGACGGCTGAGGAATATACGGCGCTCTATTGCCAGCATACAGGGCGCGATGGCATTGAAAATATGGATTTCTACATTGCCTATAATATGTTCCGCCTGGCCGGGATTTTGCAGGGCATTGTCGGGCGAGTACGCGACGGTACGGCGTCCAATGCCCATGCCGCCGCGATGGAGGACCGCGTCAAGCCGCTATCCGATGTCGGTTGGGTTTTTGCGCAACGCGCGGGCGCTGTTTAAGTCAGACTTAAAATCGATATTTGCGTATCGCCATAGGAGCGCTGGTCTTCGCAGGCCAGTTGCGGCGGTATATCAAATGTGGCGCGCCGGCTTTCCTCAATAACAACCAGCGCTGCATCTGCTAACCAATTCCCCGTCACGAGGGCGGATAAGACGGGCGTCACCAATCCCTTGTCGTAAGGGGGGTCCATGAACACCAGATCAAAGGCTTCGCCAAGATTGCTGGGGCGGTCTCCCAGATGGCGTGCGTCGCGACGGTAAATTTTACTCTGTCCATCGAGATTGAGAGCGGAGACATTATCGCGAATGGCGCCCCGCGCGGCAGCATCAGTCTCGATAAAAACAGTAAAAGCCGCGCCGCGTGACAAAGCCTCCAACCCGAGGGCTCCACTTCCAGCAAAAATATCGAGAACGCGCCTGTCGTACCAGAAATCAGCTTGGCGCGATGTCAGGATCGAAAATAACGCTTCGCGGGTGCGATCGCTGGTCGGCCGAGTTCCGCGGTGGGCTGGCGCACGCAAAACCCGTCCCCGATAGGCACCGCCGATGATGCGCATTATTTTTTATCTCCCGTACCACGCTGGTTATTTTTACGCCGTTGACGTCCTGTCTCGTTGGCCACGCCTTGGCCGGCAAAATCGACCCAGCGTGCACCCAATTGTTGGCGCAATATCCGCCGTGGCACTTCTTCTACAGCGCCCGTCTCGAGATTACCGAGCTGAAACGGCCCGAAAGAAACGCGGATTAGGCGGTTGACCTGTAAGCCGGTATGCTCGAGCGCTTTTTTGACCTCGCGGTTTTTACCCTCGCGGAGGCTAACATTGAGCCATGCATTGCCCCCTTGTTGGCGCTCAAATTGCGCATCAATGCCACGATAGCGGATACCATCTATTTCAACGCCACGCTTTAATTGCGCAAGTTTTTGTTGATCGGGCTGACCGAAAGCGCGCGCGCGATAGCGACGCATCCATCCCGTGTCTGGCAATTCCAAATAGCGCTTCAGGCCACCATCATTGGTCAGCAACAACAGCCCCTCGGTGTTGATGTCCAGTCGTCCAATCGTCAACACACGCGGTAAGGCGGCTGGCAGATGGTCGAAAATTGTCGGCCGCCCTTGCGGGTCGCGGCTGGTCGTCACGCAGCCGACAGGTTTATGAAAACGCCACAGCCGCGGCGGATCTGGGGCGACCAGAGGCTGACCATCGACTTTAATTTCTTGCGACCGTGTCACCACAAAGGCAGGTGTCGTTAGTTTTTGGCCATCGACGGTTACGCGGCCAGCCTCGATCCATTTCTCAGCCTCGCGCCGAGAACACAAACCAGAGCGAGCGATCACTTTGGCAATGCGTTCGCCGCGGGCGTCATCTTTTCCTAAATCCATCATGCGATCGGTGTAGCACACGAGATGCGCCGTGCCATAGCTTGTTTTGTATTGCGAGAGCCTTTAAGAGGTTTTTATGGATTTTATGTCTCTTGCCATGGAACAAGCGGTGCAGGCTGGCGAAGCTGACGAAGTGCCGGTCGGTGCCGTTTTGGTCGACCCGACGGGGACGGTCATCGCCAGCGCCGGCAATCAAATGCGCCGGCTAAATGATCCGACAGCGCATGCGGAAATCTTGGTTATTCGTCAAGCGGCCGACATATTAGGCAGTGAACGCCTGATTGCGTGTGATCTCTATGTCACCCTCGAGCCTTGTACAATGTGTGCAGGGGCCATCGCTCATGCCCGGATCAAACGGCTTTATTATGGAGCGAGCGACCCCAAAACAGGTGCCGTCGACAGTGGCGTTCAGTTTTTTGACCGCCCATCCTGCCACCACCGCCCAGAGGTCTATGGTGGCATAGGAGAGGCCAGAAGCAGCAAGTTGTTACGAGATTTTTTCGAGATGCGGCGAAATAACCAAAAAATATAATGCACAAGCGCGAAAGACTTTGCTTTAATCACGCAACAGCCATTCAGGCAGGTAAGGGGAAAACATGATATTTGAACATAATGACCGCACGAAAGAATTGATTGCTCGCGTTGAAGCCTTCATGGACGCACATATTTATCCTAACGAGGCAACCTACGCCGCGCAAATGAACGCCTTTGGCGCTGACCGCTGGCAAGTGCCTCAAATTCTCGAGGACTTGAAAGCCAAAGCCAAGGAAGAGGGCTTGTGGAATTTATTCTTGCCCGAGAGCGATCGCGGCTTTGGCTTGAGCAATGTCGAATATGCTGCCTTGTGCGAAATTATGGGTCGCGTCGGTTGGGCATCCGAGGTTTTCAATTGCTCGGCACCCGATACGGGCAATATGGAAGTGATCGAACGCTATGGTAGCGAAGAGCACAAAAAGCAGTGGCTTGAGCCTCTTCTCGACGGAAAAATCCGCTCCGCCTTTTTGATGACCGAACCCGCCGTTGCCTCATCCGATGCAACCAATATCGAGACCCGCATCGAGGCTGATGGCGACGACTATGTGATCAACGGTCGCAAGTGGTGGTCGTCTGGCGTTGGCGATCCGCGGTGCAAGATCGCGATCGTCATGGGCAAAACCGACCCAACGGCAGCGCCGCACCAACAACAATCGCAAATTTTAGTGCCGCTCGACACTCCCGGCATTGAGATCGTTCGGATGTTGCCCGTCTTTGGTTATGACGACGCGCCGCACGGCC
The DNA here is from genome assembly GCA_038147995.1 of Rhodobiaceae bacterium. Classification (GTDB taxonomy): domain Bacteria; phylum Pseudomonadota; class Alphaproteobacteria; order RS24; family RS24; genus JAYODZ01. The sequence goes on from JAYQUO010000001.1 coordinate 149,381, forward strand.
ACGCCGAAGTGGTGCTGAAAGATGTTCGTGTTCCGAAAAGCAATCTAATCCTCGGCGAAGGCCGCGGCTTTGAAATCGCGCAAGGGCGCCTTGGCCCAGGCCGAATTCACCACTGCATGCGCACCATTGGCGTCGCCGAACGCGCTCTCGAGGCGATGTGCAAACGGCTGATTAGCCGGACGGCCTTCGGCAAACGTATTTCAGACCACAGCGTATGGGAACAGCGCATTGCCGAAGCCCGCACCAATATTGAAATGAGCCGTCTGCTAACGCTGAAAGCGGCCTATATGATGGATACGGTCGGCAATAAAGTAGCGAAAAGTGAAATCGCGCAAATTAAAGTGGCCGGACCGCGGATTGCTCTGGCGATTATTGATGACGCGATTCAAGCGCATGGCGCTGGCGGCGTGACAACCGATTTTGGGCTGGCAAAAATGTATGCCGGAATTCGGACTTTGCGGATTGCGGATGGGCCCGATGAAGTTCACAACCGTACTATTGCCCGCATCGAGATGAAAAAATATCTCGATGACGCGCAAGCCGATATGAAAACACTGGATGTCCCGCGTAGCTAAAGCGTGGCAGACCGGAATACAAAAAGGCGCCCCTTCGTGGCGCCTTTTTTATCGGCGGCCAAATAATTTCTCAATATCAGCTCGCGCTAGCTTGATGTATGTCGGGCGACCATGATTACATTGCCCCGAATGCGGCGTCGCCTCCATTTCGCGCAATAACGCGTTCATTTCCGTGGCGCTCAAACGCCGTCCGGCCCGCACCGATCCGTGACAAGCCATGCTGCTGCAAACATCCTCCAGCTTCTCTTTCAGGGCATGCCCCTGCCCCAACGCCTCGATTTCCTCCGCGAGGTCGCGCAGCAGACCAACCGCATCGGCTTCGCCCAATAAAGCGGGCACTTCGCGGATCATAATCGAAACACGCCCCGCCTGCTCATTGCCAAAGGCTTCAATAACAAGCCCCAGTTCGGCTAATTCATCAGCACGGGCCAAAACAGCTTCTGCATGAGAGCTATCGAGTTCGACAATTTCAGGAATTAACAGAAGTTGACGTTTCACGCCCGACGCCTGCATCTGGCTTTTCATCCGCTCATAAACCAAACGTTCATGCGCCGCATGTTGATCTACGACCACCAATCCATCAGCCGTCTGCGCGATAATGTAGGTCTCATGGATCTGAGCGCGCGCCGCGCCGAGGGGAAAATCGACCGTATCCTCGTTGGTCGCAAAGCTGGTCTCAACGCGCGCACTATTTTGCCACTGCGCGCCGCTCTCGTGCAGACCCGTCTCGAAAAGCCGCCGATCGATGCCAGCGGGCACTCCGGAACGAGCGGCCGTTGGAAGTGCGAAGCTGTTGAATTTCCCGAGCGCCTCAGACGCCACAGTGGTCGACGCACGGTGGCCGGCACTTCCAATAGCGGCGCGCAAACCACCAACGATCATCGAGCGCACCAGAGCGGGGTCTCGAAAACGCACTTCGCTTTTGGCGGGGTGAACATTGACATCTAAATCCTGCTCAGGCACATCCAAAAATAAGGCCAGCGCGGGGTGACGATTGCCCGCTAGGAAATCTTGATAAGCGCCCCGAACGGCACCCGTGAGCAACTTGTCGCGCACAGGGCGACCATTGACGACAAGAAATTGCTTCTGTGCCGTGGCCAAATTATAGGTCGGAACGGCGCAAAACCCCCAGAGGCGTAAGCCATCGCGGCTGGCTTCAACGGCCAGCGCATTATCCTCAAAATCGCGTCCCATAATCGCCCCAAGACGATCAAGCGTTGCCTGCAGGCCGCTCTCGGCTGGGTAATGGAATTGCTGACGGCCGTCGCATGTCAGGCGAAAAGCGATTTCGGGGTGCGCCATGGCCAAACGCTTGAGGCCGTCAGCGACAGCTTGTTGCTCAGCGCGATCGCTTTTGAGAAACTTGAGCCGTGCCGGCGTAGCATAAAAAAGATCCTGCACTTCGACCCGCGTGCCGCGCCCACCAGAAGCTGGCGCGACAACGCCAGCGACGCCGCCATGCACGGAAATTTTATGAGCGGTCTGACTGTCGGATGTGCGGCTTATGATATTAAGTTTGGCGACCGCTCCGATTGACGGCAGCGCCTCGCCGCGAAAGCCGAGCGTTTTAATCTGAAACATATTGTCGCCCGTATCCCCCTCAGGCAATTTCGAGGTGGCGTGGCGTTCAATAGCCAGGGCAAGTTCATCGGCCGCCATGCCGCAGCCATCATCTTCGATCTGTATCAGTGTTTTACCGCCCGCAACAAGCGTGACCTTGATGTCGCGCGCGCCCGCATCGATGGCATTTTCAACCAGTTCCTTGACTGCATTGGCGGGGCGTTCAATAACCTCGCCAGCAGCAATGCGGTTTACGGTTTCGTTTGAAAGGCGTCGGATTCGCATCATAGCCTATTTTGGAAAGCAGATTTTCATACGTCAAATCAACTCTGCTCTCGGGCTCGAGTTCTTAACTGCTTTCCGCGTTTTGCGTAAGATATTTTTGCGTTAAGAGCTTGGCGTCCTCGACCGCTGGCTGATCGAATGCATTTACCCCCAGAAGGTCGGCAACCAAAATCGTCTCGATCATGAAATGCATCATCAAATAACCAATCGAGTCTTCGTCGCAATGCGGCAAGCAAATATCCATTACCGGGCGCCTATGTGCGGCCAAGGTGTCGATCGCTGCCCGCGCTTGAGCGGTCACAATATCGCCAATGGTAAAGGGGGCAAGCCAAGCGCTGGGCGTGTCCGCGACAACATCGCCGGCGGACAAGCCAAGGTCGTCTTGGTCGAGATAGATAAGCGTGAAGACTTTATCGTCGGGGCCATCCAAAAACAGTTGCGATTGGCTATGCTGATCAACAGGGCCGAGGGAATTGATCGGCGTGAGCCCCGTGCCTTCTTTGCCAAGGCTCTCCGCCCATAACTGTCTGAACCATAGACCAAATTTCGCCAGCCGATCGCTATAGGTCATCAAAACATTTTGCCCGCGCCCTGCGCGTAAATGCGCCACTTGCAAGGCAGCACGCTCCCTCACAGCGGGATGGGTACCAGCGAGAAACTCTTTGGCACATCGGTCTGCTCCCACCGTAATACGCTCGATATCAAGCCCCGCCAAAGCCGCGGGCACTAGGCCGACATTGCTCATAACAGCATAGCGTCCTCCTAAGGCCTCTTCATGCGGCACCAGCGGCAAGGCATAGCGGGCCGCGAGGAGCCCGATAGTGCTCTCTGGCTGCCCCGTGATCACCGCGGCATGCGGGGCCACGGCAATTGATTTTTCATCGACATAGTTCAAAAGCGTGGCAAATTGCACAATGGTCTCGATGGTCTCCCCCGATTTTGAGATCACCAAAAAGCCAGTATTTTGCCAATCGCTTGATTGAATTAATTGGGCGTAGCTCTGCGGATCGAGATTATCGGCGAAAATAATATCGCGAGCGGCATTGGTTGCCAGCGCACACAAGGTTTGCCCCCCCAAACTCGAGCCACCCGTGGCCAGAACAATAACCCGTTCATAGGGCGATAGATGTGCAACAATTGGCTCAATTTGGGCCGCATCGCTATAGGTTTTAAAATGCGGCAAGGGGTTGTCGCGGTAATGTGGCACCAGCCCTTCGAGACGCGATAGGCAGGAAGCAAGACTATCTGCAAAGGACGATATCTCGCTCTTCTCCGTAACCTGCTCTTCACTTTTTGCATTTTCTTGGCTAAACAGCATATCTGGACACCCGTTATCCCCCCAACACGGGGTCTTTGTGCTAGCTTAACACAGCCCGCTTGTCAGAAGAAGATTGTCTTATGTCGCAAAGTGATATTATCGCCCACCGCCTGTTGCTAATCGCCGTCTTGCTCGGGATCATAATCGCTGTTCTTGCCGGTCAGAAACCACAGAGCACTGCAAAAAACGCAGATACGGTTGCTGTCGTAAATGGTGTTTTGATCGCGCAACATGTTGCTGATGCAGATCATGACGGAGCCGTCAGTGAGGCGGAACTCCAACAAGCAATTGATCAGCACTTGCTGATGCAAGAAGCCCAGCGCATTGAATTGATTGCCGACGATACAATCGCGCAGCAAGCTGTTGAGGCGCGACTGTTGGTTCGCCAAGCGCAACTTTTCGCTCTGCTTCCGGTTGCCGATGAGGAGCTACAGAGCTATTACGCCTTGAACAAAGACAAATTCGCTGTGGCGCAGGCGCTCCATATTGAACTTTTATACCTGCCACTAGCGGCGGCCGACGCGAGCCCAGACGAAACCAGCGAGAGCGTGTCGCTTCTCGATACGGTCCGTGCGGCTTTGAAAGGGGGCATGGAGTTTTCGATAGCGCAAAAACAATATGGGCAAACCTCAGGCCTAAGCTTACCGCGGCGTCTGGTTTTGGTTGAGCGGCTCAAAGGGCTGATGCCACTTGGTCTTTTACAGGTCGCGGTTCAGTTGCAAGAGGGAACAATTACAGACGCCTTTCGCTTTGGTGAGGGATGGTATTTCTTGAACATTGCAAAACGTCAAAACATGCCAACCCCCGACTATGCCGATGTGGCGGATCAAATTCGTAGCATTCTCGAACAAAAAGCCCTGCGCCAAACACGCGCGCGCCTGTTGGCAAGTTTACGTGATCGCGCCACCATTGCCAGCTTCGGAAATTAACATGCGCGGCCTATTCTTGATCATCAGCCTGTTGTCTGGTGCCACCACGACAGCCCACGCCAAAACAGACCTGCTGTCGCATTGGACCTGGACCGAGCAAACAATCGAAGCACATATTAGTTTGCCAACCGAATTGAATGAGCAGGCGCGGCGCGAACGCTTAGAGAGCATCCACGTCCAACAACTTGAGCGCGATTGCACCCGCGACCAAAACGATCGGGGCGAGACCGCGGCGGCGCTCACGGTGCTATCATTTACCTGCCTAAATGTGCAAAGCCCCATCAAAATAACGGATCGCGGCATCGCGCCGTCTGGCAACCATCATATTGTCATCACACGCGGGTTGCAGTTGCCTTTCAGCCAGCACGTGATCAGCCATAAATATCCGACCCTGCGGGTAGAACGAGGCGAAAATGGCGCTTTGACCGTCAGCCAGCCGCGCATGGATAAGTTTTATGGTGGGCTGAAACTAGGCCGCGATGTCTTATTATCGTCTTTTTTGGGACTGTTCGCGCTGGCGAGCTTGTTACTCACCTCGCGTCACAGTGATAAAAAAACCCTAGCGCTGTTTGGTGTCGGCATGTTGCTTGGCTTGACCAACCCCGCCCCCAACCACCTCGCCCTGCCGGGGTTACAGCTTCTGCTCGGTCTTCTGATTGCTTTACGCGCGAGTTTTCATATTCTTGGCCGGCAAGGGCTGTGGTCTTTAGGATGCGCATCTATCACTAGCCTTGTCGTTCTTGTGGCCGTGACAAGTGGCGTCGCAAGCCCAGTCGACCTCGCCTTTTGGACCGGCGCGCTGTTATTTCTGGTGGCACTGACTTTTGACACGCCGCCGCATACGACATCGCTTGCGGGTCTAGCTATATTTATTGGCACCCTTTTCGGCCTTATATTCCTGAGTGCCTTGCAACAGGAACTCGGTAGCGGTGCGGTTGGACTTTATGCTCTGTCAGGCTTGATATTGGCCGCGCTCGCCGGCTTTGTTGCATTATTCGTTATCGTTAAATTGGGACACAGCATCTTCAATGCATTTCGGCCGGCGCGGACTAATTTTTTTCGCGATGCGCTGAGCAGCTTTCTCGTTGGTTACGGCGCTTTTATCGCAGCACTCGGCTTTCTGGCTTTTCCGTAAGAACCACTCAGGCCAAATTAAGGTCCTGAGCGGCGATGATGATGCCGTCCCTGTCCGCATATAGCCAGTCGCCGGGAGCCACGCTGACACCAGCAAAATGAACAGGGATATCGCGGGTACCGCGGCCACGCTTCTCTGATTTCCGCGGATGCACCGCTAACGCCTTGATCCCGACATTGGCGGCAGCCAATTCCTCGGTATCTCGCACACAACCATAAATAACCACGCCCGCCCAACCATTATTGGCTGCGAGGGTTGCTAAATTACCACCAAACAAGGCGCAATTCATGGAGCCACCACCATCAACAACCAATACATGCCCATCGCCTGCTTGCTCAACAGCTTCACGGACGAGACTGTTATCCTCAAACGCTCTAAGCGTGATGACGGGGCCATAAAAGCATGCGCGCCCACCATAATCATTAAAAACAGGATTGGGATAACGCAATTGCGCATCATGGGCATCGGATAGATCGGTAATCGCGAAGGTCATAGAAAAAAGGGCCGGGTAAAACCCGGCCCCCTCAAATCAGTTTAGAACTGGTTCATCGTGTTATCTTCACCCGCCGCCAACAGAGCGTTGTCGCCAGAGAAGTATTCTTTGTGATCATCACCAATATTCGACCCGGCCAGATCTTGGTGCTTGACCGATGCCTGATCGCGGCGAATTTCTTGCCGCTGAATGTCGCGGACATAAGCCAACATGCCATCATCACCGAAATAGCCTTCGGACAGAACATCAGTTCCAAGAGCTGTCTCGTGATAAGTCGGCAAGGTGATCAGATGGTGGAAAATTCCAGCATCGCGCGCCGCATCTTTTTGGAAGTTTTGAATATAGTTATCGGCTTGAACGGCAAGCTCGCTGCCGTCAAATTTGATATCCATCAGACCACGTGGTGTGCTCGCTGGATCTGGATAGGCAGAGACGTCTTTGCCAGCTGACTTCCACTCGGCATAAACTTGCTCGCGGAACGAGAGCGTCCAGTTAAAGCTTGGCGAGTTGTTATACACCAGCTTGGCATTCGGAATGGCTTCGCGGACGCGATTGACCATGCCTGCGATCTGCGCCACGTTTGGCCGCTCAGTCTCAATCCATAACAGATCGGCACCATTTTCGAGGCTGGTGATACAATCAAGCACAACACGATCTTCGCCGCTGCCATCTTTAAAGGCAAACAGACCATTGGCCAGCCGCACGGGCTTTACCAATTGACCATTTTGCATGAAAGCGAGGTCGCCATCGGCCAGCGTAGACATGTCGCTCACCGCTTCGACTTTTAAGAAGTCGTTATATTTGCTGGCAAGGTCGCCGGCTGAACGCGATACTGGCACTTTCTGCGTCAGGCCCGCACCCAGCGAGTCCGTCCGCGCAACGATCACACCATTTTCAACGCCCAACTCCATAAAGGCATACCGAACCGCATTGATCTTCGCTAGGAAGTCTTCATGCGGAACCGTTACTTTACCGTCTTGGTGGCCACACTGCTTGGCGTCCGAGACTTGGTTCTCGATTTGGATACAGCATGCTCCTGCTTCGATCATTTTTTTAGCGAGCAGATAGGTTGCTTCTTCATTGCCGAAGCCCGCATCGATATCGGCGATAATCGGAACAACATGGCTCTCGAAATTGTCGATTTTAGCGAGCACAGCATTCACATCGCCACCTTTTTTGCGGGCTTCGTCGAGTTCAACAAAAACATGACGGAGCTCGCGCGCATCGGCTTGCTTTAAGAAGGTGTAAATCTCTTCGATCAGATTCGGCACAGTGGTTTTTTCGTGCATGCTTTGATCTGGCAATGGGCCGAAATCAGAGCGCAGCGCCGCGACCATCCAGCCGCTCAAATAGACATAGGATTTATTCACGGTCTTGCGGTGGCGCTTAACAGCCATCATCATTTGTTGCGCCGTAAAGCCATGCCAACACCCCAAAGATTGTGTGTAATCGGCGCTATTAGCGTCGTATTCAGCCATATCTTTACGCATGATGTCGGCGGTGTAGCGGGCAATGTCGAGCCCTGTCTTGAAACGGTTTTGCAACCGCATGCGAACAACATATTCAGCATTGATAGCACTCCAAGGAGCGCCGTTTTTAGCGATTTCTTTACCGACCGCTTCAACTTGTTGGGTATAGCTTGTCATCATCGACCTCTTGCATCTGGTTGGGATGCGGGACACATACACAGCGCACAGAGTTTTGTCGAGTCCTGATTAAGCCCTTGAAAATATTAAAGTAGAAAAATTTACACAAAACCAGTATTTGTTTGTATAATATGTAAACTTTGTAAAATTTTGGCTCTTCTCAAGAGCCTTAACCCTTTGAAGAAGCGATATTAATGGCAGAACATAAATCTCGGCTCGTAGAACGAAAATTATTCGCAGGTGCGCGTATTCGGCGCTTGCGCCGCGAGCTTTCTCTAACCCAAGCGAGCATGGCCGACGCTCTGGGGATATCGACCAGCTATCTCAATCTCATCGAGCGTGACCAACGCCCGATATCCGCGCAAATTTTATTGCAGCTGGTTGAGGTGTTTGATATCGACCCACGTGGCTTGGCGGGAGATGAAGAGGCTCGGGCGCAAACCCAATTGCGGGAAGTCTTTTCCGACCCGATGTTTCGCGATTCGCCGATTGGTCGGGACGAGATGAAAGATATAGCTGCTGCCAGCCCCGCCGCTGTGGACGCTATCGCGCGTCTGTACCGCTCTTATCAAGAAGCCGCCTCCACCAAAACCATGCTCGCCGAACGCCTCGCCGATAGCGCAAGCGCCGAAAACCCGGATGCGCTTCTCGCCCTTGAGGAAGTCCGCGACTTCATCAACCAACAGGGTAATCATTTTACCTCGCTCGATAGTATGGCCGAACGCCTGCATGAAGAAGCGATAGCGCCTTTTGATGAACCCTATCTCGCCCTGCGCAATCGGCTCGAGAGCAAGCATCGCGTGGTCACGCGGGTTGTGCCGCATACCGTCATGGCAAATACGTTGCGACGCTATGATCGACACCGTCAGACCCTCTTTTTATCTGAAATGCTGGATCAGCCGGGACGCTCGTTTCAGCTGGCATACCAGATTGGTTATCTCGAGCAGATCGAAGAAATTGACAATATTATCCGCTCCTCGGGCCTGCAATCTGACAATGCACGCCTCGTAGCGCGGATTTCACTCGCTAATTATTTTGCCGCGGCGGTGTTAATGCCCTATGGCTCCACCCTGCAGACCGCCGAAGCAACACAATACGACATCACGCTGCTGGGGCGGCGGTTTGGTACCAGCTTCGAGCAAGTCTGCCATCGGCTCACGACGTTGCAACGCCCTGGCGCACGCGGCATCCCCTTCTTTTTGATCCGCGTCGATAACGCTGGAAATATCTCCAAACGTTTTTCGGCTGCAGGCTTTCATTTCGCGCGCTTTGGTGGCACCTGCCCGCGCTGGAATGTCCATGATGCGTTCCGAATTCCTGGAAAAATTTCGACCCAGATCATCCAGATGGAAGACGGCACACGCTATTTCTCCATCGCACGGACGGTCAGCCGCGACAATTCTGGCTTCGGCGTACCAGACAATCAATTTGCTGTCGCGCTCGGTTGCGACATTGTTCACGCAAGCCGCGTCACCTATTCGCGCGGCCTCGACTTAGCGCAAGAAACCGCCGATACGCCGATTGGCATAAATTGCCGTTTATGTGAGCGAGGCGATTGCAACCAGCGCGCCACGCCGTCGATTAATCGTGACCTGCGCCTCGATGAACATGTTCGCGGACTGTCACCCTTCGGCCTATAAGCGATAGCAAGAGCCGTCTGCAGGCTTGCCTGTGCGCCAGGTTTCAGATAGACCAATGACATGTCCAAGCGTGAGCAGAAAAAACAGAAATCATTTAAGCCGAAAGCGCGCGTCGCTCGCGGCTTTCGTGACCTTGGGCGTAACGAACTTGCGCTGCAACAAGGCATGATCGCAACTTTGGCGCGCGTCTATGCGCAATACGGCTTTGACCAGCTCGATACACCAGCCTTCGAATATGCCGACGCGCTCGGCAAATTTCTACCCGATGCTGACCGCCCAAATGAGGGCGTCTTCGCCCTCGAAGATGATGACGGCCAATGGCTGAGCCTACGCTATGATTTGACGGCGCCGCTGGCGCGCTATGTGGCCGAGCATTTTGATCATTTGCCAAAACCCTTACGCCGTTACCAGCATGGCTATGTTTTTCGGAACGAAAAGCCGGGACCAGGACGATATCGCCAATTCATGCAGATGGATGCTGATACGGTAGGTGCCGCTAGCCCAGCCGCCGATGCCGAAATTTGTATGATGGCGGCTGATTGCATGCGCGCGCTTGGCCTAGCAGACGGTGATTTCAGCGTCCGCATTAACAGCCGCAAATTGCTGGACGCCATGTTACAAAAAATCGGCCTGTCAGATTCTGATGATAATTACGAAAGCCGACGCCTGACCATTTTAAGGGCGATGGACAAACTCGACCGCCTCGGCATGGATGGTGTTCGCGACCTATTGGGTGCTGGCCGCAAGGATGACAGTGGCGACTTTACCAAAGGCGCCGATCTGCCGGCCACGGCGATTGATACAATTTGCCAGTTTCTGAGTGCGCGCCAAACAACGCGCCAGGATACATTGGCGCAATTGCGTGACATCAGCGGCGACGTTGGCGCCGCCGGCCTATATGAGCTGGAAGAGATGAACGCCATGTTTGATCTCCTCGGTTACGACGAAACAAGCATCTGTTTCGACCCCTCTATCGTGCGCGGGCTCGATTATTACACGGGTGCCGTTTTCGAGATCGAGTTGACTTTCGAGACCACCGACGAGAATGGTGAGATCGCGCGCTTTGGCTCAGTCGGCGGCGGCGGCCGCTATGACGATCTCGTCAAACGCTTCAAAGGCATCGAAATCCCTGCAACAGGCATTTCAATCGGCGTGAGCCGTTTGGCTGCTGCCCTCCTCCTCAAGGGGCTCGCACCACAGGGCGATCAGCCCCCCTTGATCGTGATCTTGGTCATGGATAAGGAAAATAAAGCCGACTACGCCCGCATGGTGCAAGACATGCGGCGCGCCGGCCTGCGGGCTGAAATGTATATGGGCGATAGCGGTATGAAACCTCAATTGCGTTATGCCGATGCGCGCGGCGCTCGATTTGCCATTATTGAAGGCGAAGACGAACGCGCGAAAGGCCTCGTCACCGTCAAAGACTTGGCACTGGGTGCCGAAAAATCAACAGAAATCGCCGATAATGCCGAATGGCGGAGTGCCAAACATGCGCAATTTGAGGTGTCACGGGCCGATCTCGTCGCAACATTGCAGGCGCATATTGATAACACAAAATAAAGTTCAAATTATATAAATAACAATTCATATAATTTGAATAAATAACAATTATTCACAAAAATATAATCCATATTTATTGAATTTGTTATATTTTAACTTGATTCATACGCATTTTATTTGTATTTAATGAACTCGGAGGCAATAATGCTAACAACGAGTTCAGAAGTTATAGATGCCCTAGGGGGCACGCGCGCTTTAACCAGCCTGCTCGGTGTTGGTGCCTCTGCTATCTCGAATTATCGGAAAAATGGATTTCCGGCCCGCGCGGCTCTGATCCTGGCGCGGCAATGCGAACAACGTGGTCTGGCGGTTGCGCCAGCCGTCTTCGGGGTCGCACTGCGAGATCCCGACGATAAATGGCGTCGCCAATCAGCCGCGGGATCATCGCGAGATCGCCTGACCACTCTCATCGATGCTGGCTATACCCCATGCGATACACCGGTTTTGCAACCCGCTGATCCCTTCATCGACTTGCTCGGCGAAGAGATGCGGCGGCGGCTGTTCAGTTTTACTGACCCGCGTGGAGAGAGCTTATGCTTACGCCCCGATCTGACCATCCCGACAGCGCGCGCCTATCTCGATACAGGCGCCGAAGCCACAAGCAGCCAGCGGCTCTGTTATCAGGGAACAGCTTTTCGCTATCAACCGCGGGGTGCGGGCAAACCAGAAGAATTCACCCAATTGGGTTTTGAAATATTAAATGGTACGCAGCCGCTACGAGACGAAATTGAGGTTTTTGGTCTCACGATGGATTTGTTAGCCGATATGGGCGTGACGGAATTTGAAGTTTTTGTAAACGATCTGGCCCTGTTTGAGGCAGCCCTCATTGATCTCAACCTCACGCCGCGGCAGATCGCTCGATTGAACCGCGCTTATGCACATGGCGGAAGCCTGGAGACGACGCTGGCCGCCCTGCAAAAGGCGCCCGAAAGCCAACCGCGAAGCCTGCCCGCCGATGCACCCGTCGTTATTATTGGCCGCGACCGAGACGAAATTCTGTCTCGCTTTGAGGATAAACAAGCGGCAGCCCAAGCAACGCCTCTATCGAATGACATGGCCGAAACAATTCTGAATTTGAGCAAGGTCTCATGCGCAGCCTTGGCGCTTGAACAAGGCTTGACGCGCCAAGGCATTAAGATCGGCACGGCCATGGCCGCACAGCTTGCACACTATGAAACCCGCTTGACAGCCTTGCAGCAAAAATTTGGATCACGGTCGGCCAAATTTGCTGCCAATCGCGGCCGTAAACTCGCTTATTACACAGGCTTTGTCTTCGAAATCATTGTGCCATCGCTCGGGCCACGCCAAGCCATCGCCTCCGGCGGTCGTTACGATGCGCTCCTCTCCGCGCTCGGCGCTAGCACGCCAATGCCAGCAATTGGCGCGGCGCTCGCCCTTGAACGCGTGAACGAAGCAGGAGCCATAAGATGACCCAGCCCTTGATCATTGCGGTGCCCTCGAAAGGGCGGCTCGAAGAAAATGTCAACCGCCTGTTTGCCGAGGCTGATATGCCCTTGCGCCGCGATGGCGCCCGCGGCTATCAAGGCTATATCCGCGAAATTCCCAACATCGAAATCAGCTATCTTTCGGCCAGCGAAATCGCCACGCGTCTGAAGGAGGGGGCTGTTCATTTCGGCGTTACGGGTGAGGATCTTTTGCGTGAAGAAATCCCAGACTTGGAAAGCTCGGTTATGCTCCTCGCACCGCTCGGTTTCGGGCACGCCGACGTGGTCGTGGCAATCCCTGATTTATGGATCGACGTCACGCATATGAGTGATCTAGCCGAAGTCGCGGGCGATTTTCGCCAGCGACACGGTCAGCGCCTGCGCGTGGCCACAAAATATATCCACTTAACGCAAGACTTCTTTGCCCGCCATGGCATCACCGACTACACAATCGTGCGTAGCTTTGGAGCCACCGAAGGAGCACCCAGTTCGGGCGCTGCTGAAGCCATTGTCGACATCACGTCGACGGGCGCCACGCTTGTCGCCAACCAACTGCGCGTGCCAGATGACGGCACAATTTTAAAGAGCGAGGCAAATTTAGCAGCCTCCCTGACGGCCTCCTGGTCAGCCGAAGCGCAAGCCGCAGCGCGAGCCGTGTTGCACCGGCTCAGCGCCCGCATGCGCGCGCAAACCATGACCGAGATGGAATTTAACGCTCCAAACGGCATCACGCTTGACTGGCGGCAACTGATGCAGGATTTCACAATCGAACGTGTTGCCGAGCCAAACGCCAACATGACATCGCAAAAGCTTCTGGTGAACAACAAAGATGTCACGCGGCTTGCAGCCCGCCTGCATCAAATGGGGGTTGCACAGATAGCCTCGCGCAAGGGTGATTTTTTCTTTACCGCGCGAAATGAAATCTTTGACCGATTGGCGTCGCGTCTGCCATCATAGTCAGAACCAAGAGGGCTTGCCATGGTCGCTTTGATAATCGTACTCGCAACGCTGGCGACAGCTTTTATCTCGAGCATTCTCGGCATGGTCGGCGGGTTGATTTTGATGGGTGTGCTGGTGCTTTTGCTACCCGTGAGCCAAGCCATGGTGCTCCATGGTATTATCCAACTAACCTCAAACGGCTATCGCGCTTACTTAAATCGACGCGATATACAATGGCGTTTATTTATCGGCTTTACCTTGGGCGGAGTTGCCGCCATGGTGCTCCTGATTTGGGTAAGCTATACGCCTGACCGCGCCGTCGTTTTCTTACTTCTCGGCGCACTCCCCTTTATTGCGACCAGCCTACCCAAACAATTTGCCCTCGATATTACGCGTCCAGGCCTCTCCATTCCTGCTGGCTTTGTGGTGGTTGTCACTAATCTGCTCGCCGGCGTCGGCGGTCCCTTGCTGGATATCTTTTTTCAACGTGTTCCCCTGACGCGGCATCAAGTTGTTGCCACCAAGGCCGTTGCGCAATCCTTCGGCCACCTCAGCAAAATTATTTTTTATGGCGGGCTGATCGGGACAAGCCCTGGGCCATTCGAGCTGTTGGTTTTCTGCATCATCGCCTCTGTCATTGGCACGACATTGGGCAAGAAAATCCTCGACCGCATGGAAGATCAAAATTTCTTTGTCTGGACCTTGCGCGTGATGCTAACCGTTGGCGCCATCTTCATCATCCGTGGTGTGTGGATGATCTGGACCCAGAGCTAACGCCCTAGCGCTCACGGAAGGCGATCGAGGCAGCTTTATTGATCGGCGAGAAGATATAGCTCAACACACTGCGCTTCTGACCCAGTATATTCACCAGAACCCCCATACCAGGCACGATTTCAACCCCCTCTACAGATTTTGAAAATTGTGGATTGGGAATCTCAATCATCGTCTCGTAATAGGGCGGGTGTTGTTGTTCTTGCGTGGTGTTTGAAGCAATTTGCTGTACCTGCCCCTGCATCGCACCGTAAATCGATACATCATAGGCATTAAGCGTGATATTGGCGCGTTGACCAACGTGAATGCCTGCAATGTCCTGCGCTAAAACCCGCGCCCGCACCAAGACTGCTTTTTCGTCAGGAACGATTTCGGCCAATAAGGTGCCAGCTTGCACCACTGCCCCTAAGGTTTTGACATGTACGGCCGAGACAATACCGGACACTGGAGCTCGGATCACGGCATCATTGACCTTGCCCTGTAAGGCGATTTGTTGCGCGTCGGCCTGTTCCACCTCATTGCGGAACTGCGCCAACTCCGCCGCAGCGCGGGCCCGAAACTCGGAAATCGCCGACTCGCGCTCATGCCGACTACGCTCTGCCGCAATTTTTGCCAGATCGTATGCCCCTTGCGATTGTGCCAATTCAGTCTTTCGAGACAACAGTGTTAGGCGCGCCTCGTGTCCCTCGGCCACCAATGGCTCGAGAATTTTGATTTCTTCGGAGAGGTTCTCGACGGCCGCGGCATACATATGAATTTCGGCCTGCTTCTCGGCGATTGCCCGATCCAGAACCCGCAGGCGGTCGTCGAGTGCCGCTTTACGTTGGTTAAATAAAGCCCGCTCCGCCTCAACCGCGGTCGGATTATTGGCCACCAAATCTGGCGGGAAGTTAACATCATCGGCGCCATCAATCTCGGCATGGAGCCGCGCCGCGGCCGCTCCTGAATTAATGCGTTTGATCTCATTATTGTCAAAAACCGCTTGCATATCTTGATCTTCGAGCCGGAACAAAATATCGCCAGCTTGGACGCGGTCACCCAGCTTAGCGGCAATTTCAGCAACATTCCCTGGCAAACGGCTTTGCACGGTCTGCACAGAGCTCGGCGGTACAATCTCGCCCTCGGCTCGGACAGCCTCATCGAGATCGGCGAAAGCGCCCCACAAGACAGCAATGACAAAAAAGCTCGTAATTAAAATAAAGACGGTATGACCGCGGCCGACATCGCCTTCATCGTCGAGATCAATGTCGACATCGGTGAGCATCATTTTTTGCTCAATAACATCAACATTTTCGCCGAGCAACTGGTCGTAAGTTTCCTTCAGATGTGCTTTTTTTGCGGCCAACCAAGCAACTGGTGCGAGCAGAATTTTATGGGCGCGCGTTGTCGCAAAGCGGGCCCATAGACGCGCGATTGACTGCCCCATAGCTGAGGCGACGATGGACGCGGCAAAACGCTGTGCGACCGCGATCAGGGAAGACATTATTTTCATTGTTGTGCCTTTAAACTTTCTAAAACATGATCCCGGGGACCATCAATAATGATGCGACCGGCATCGACAACGATCAACCGTTCGAGCATTTGCAACATGGCACCGCGGTGCGTCACACACACAACCGTCATCCCACGGGTTGCCTCGTCGAGAGACTTCACCAGCGTTGTTTCGGTACCCGCATCAAGCGCCGCCGTTGGCTCGTCGAGCATCAAAATACGAGGCCGCGCAATCAGACCACGGGCAATCGCGAGTGATTGGCGCATACCGACCGAAAGCTCGCGCCCGCCCTCCGATAAAGGGAAGTCAAAACCACCCGGCAATAAGCCGATAAAGCGATCAGCGCCTGATTTTTCAACAGCATCCAGCAAATCAGCATCGCTTGCATCGGGATTACCCATCAATAAATTTTGCCGCACAGTGCCCGAGAAGAGGACGGGGTTTTGCAACACCACAGACAAATTGGCTCGCACATCATCGGGACGAATTTGTCGAATATCGGCGTTATCAACCAACACCAATCCAGCTTCTGGCTTTTGCAACCCCGCGAGAAGGCGCAAAATGGTTGTCTTGCCAGAGCCGATACGGCCAAGAATACCAACCCGCTCGCCAGGCTTAATATCGAAGGAAACGTCGCGCACAACTGGCGTTTCTTGGCCGTCATAGGCGAAGGTGACATTTTTAAACGTCATGGCCCCTTCAAATCGCTCGCGGCGCACTTGGCCGCTTCGTGCCTCCTCCTCTGACGTGCCTTTCAAGATTTCATCGAGATTACGATAAGCCGTCACGGCGTGATTAGCGCGCACCAATAGGTTGGTCAGTTGTGCCAAAGGTGCCAGTGTCCGACCAGACAAGATCACGCAAGCAATCAATTGCCCCATGGTCAGCGAGCCATCCATAATCAAAAACACGCCATAAATGACAATGCCAATTTGACTAAGCTGCTGCCCCATTTGGGTAAAAACTTGCGTCAGCTGACTGGCAAATCGGCTTCGGCGTGTCGCAGCGCCCTGGTTGACCACGGATTCGAGCCACCGCCGGCGCAATAATGATATTCCCCGAATGGTCTTCACCGTCTCGAGGGCCGAAATCATCTCGACCATCACCGCTTGCTTGCTTTGCCCTTGGCTTGCGCCGAGCTGCGCCATCTTCCCCATCAGAGGTTGCAACATGATGCCGAAAATGATCACCAAAGGCACAATCAAGGCAGGAACGGCTGCAACTGGCCCGCCAATCATGAATAAGACGATGAGGAATAAAAGCAAAAAGGGAAGATCAACGAGAACTGAAAAAGAGGCTGAGCCAAGCATATCCTTCAACGTGTCGAAGTCTCGGACTGTATTGGCCAGCGCGCCGATCGCTTGCCGCGACAAAATCGTGTCGAAACGCGCGATACGCATAAAAAGGCTCTCAGAGACATGTCGGTCGATCCGTGCACCCGCGGCATCGATAAATGTCCCGCGCACCACTTTAATGGCAAAATCAAAACCAATGACGACGACCATAATAATGGTCAAAGCCCACAAGCTTTCAATTGCCGAATTCGGAATAACCCGATCATAGACGGTCATAATAAAAACCGACGATGCCAAAGCGAACAGATTAATCAACACCGACGCGGCAATAATTTGCCCATAGAGACGCCGGCACGCCAGTACTGGTCCAAAAAACCAATGCCCCGACTTGTTGTTTTTATTTTTTTCGGGGGATTGATTTAGCATCCAGCTTTCTCCCACGTTAAGCCCAGAACCTCACCGAGCCGATTGGAAATTTGCAGTGCCTCAAGGCGCGAAAACTCGGCCTCCGACTCGAGCGTGATCAATTCCTCTTTGGCCCGCGCGAGATCAAACGCCAGCGAAGCAAGCTTCAGCGGATCGACCCGGGTTTGCCCCTGAACGCGGCGCTCACTGCTCAGCTGATCTTCGATCTCGACGATTTTGCGCTGCTGGCTCGCGATCTTCATCAGCGTGTCGCGCAACACTTGCTGCACGCGCAAACTATCGGCGCGGTGCGAGCGATCAATCGCCGCCATGTCCGACTCGATGCTGCGACGTTGAGCGCTCACTTGCGCCCGCTGGGCTCGATTAAGCCCGCCATCATAAAGCGGCATGGTCATTTCGACACGGCCAGCCAACTCATATGTGTTACAATTAGAGTAACGCCGATAGGCGCCATTATAGTAGGAAGCATCTGGGTGCGATCTCGCCAGAACGTCACCGCATGATTTTTTGTCCTCGACGTCCCAAGCTTGCCCGACCAACACACCGCTAATCACGGGCAAACGACTGGCCTTTAACCGTTTATAGTCATAGCCAGCGGCCCGCAAATCGGCCTCTCGAATGCGCCACTCGAGATTTTGTTCGGGTTCAACGGTTTCAATGGACTCGTCCCGACGCGCCATAAAATTCTTTATGGCATCGCGGCCAAAAGCACCGTCAACCTCGAAATTATTCGCCAGATTGCGCTCGGCTATGATTTGGCGATTGGCCGTCGACTGTGTTTTGGTCTCCATATCAAGACCAATAATTTGGGCGGCGCGAACCTCCGATATACGGCCAGCGCCGCTTTCGAAACGTCGCTCAATCGCGGTAATTTCCGCTTCAATAGCTTTGGCAGAGGCTGTGTAGAGCTCTAATACCCGGGTCTCGCGCTCATATACGAGCGCTGCCTTAAAGAACTCAAATAGCTTTTCATCGAAAGCACGAATGCCCCGCAGATTAGCCGCTTCCCGGTTTAAATTCGCCTTGTTAACGGCGGCACTGGTGCGCCCCCAATCATATAGCTGTTGGTTGAGGGTTAATGAGACATTGACCCCCTTGCCGTCATATTCTGGAGCGCTCGTGCCACCAAATTCATCGCCCCGCGTGGTTTTATCGACCATTTTGTCACCGCCACTGAGGGCCATATTCAACCGCGGATAATAGGCCGTCTTCTCCTGCATAACGCTAAAGCCGGCTTCACAAAAATCGTGCTGCGCCTTACTCACACTTGGATGGGTCGCAATTATGTCTTGCAATTGCGCCAGCGTCGTCACATTCGTCATAGTCGGGCCTGCATCCATGGGCTCCTGCGCGACAACGAGTTGAGGGCACAGAACCAAGCCGGCAAAGCTCGAAATAAGTTTCAGTTTTAAGGGGAGTAGGTGGGGGGGGGATAAGCCTTTTCAGCATAACAATCTCCATTCCGATCAATTTACACAGCAAAACGATGAACATATCGCGATCAGCCAATACTGCATTTTAAAGGTTAAAAATTTGCTAAAAAACTATCTTTTTTCTTATGTTCATTTTTTGTCGATAAAACTAATTATTATTATTACTATTAATATCTTAGCGCGTTGGTTCTAACGCTAGCCTTGGCGGTGCGCAACAAAAAAAGGCCGCCAGAATGGCGGCCTTTTCTAAAATTAGTTAAAGACGACAGGTTTACATCATGCCGCCCATGCCGCCCATGCCGCCCATATCAGGCATTGCAGGCTTTGGCTCAGGCTTTTCGGCCACCATGGCTTCCGTTGTGATCAAAAGACCAGCAACCGACGCCGCATCGCGCAGTGCCGTCGCCACAACTTTCGTTGGGTCAACGATACCAGCTGCAATCAGATCGCAGTATTTTTCTTCCTGCGCATCGAAACCGAGCTTGCCTTTGGCTTCCAAGATTTTCCCGACAACGATCGAGCCTTCGACGCCAGCATTTTCAGCAATTTGGCGTACTGGCGCTTCGAGTGCACGACGAACAATTTTAATACCCGCTTGAATATCGGGATTGCTGTTCGACAAGCCTTCAATGCTTGTTGCGGCGAGCAATAAAGCTGTACCACCGCCTGGCACGATACCGCTTTCAACGGCCGCACGGGTTGCGTTCAGGGCGTCGTCAACGCGATCTTTACGCTCTTTCACCTCAACTTCAGTCGCGCCACCGACGCGCAGAACGGCAACGCCGCCTGCCAATTTAGCCAGGCGTTCTTGCAATTTCTCACGATCGTAATCGGAGGTTGTATTCTCGATTTGCGTCCGAATTTGAGCCACGCGACCTTCGATATCTTTCCGCTTACCAGCGCCATCGACAATCGTCGTTTCGTCTTTCGTGATCGAAACCCGTTTTGCGGTGCCAAGCATGCTCAGTGTCACATTTTCAAGTTTAATGCCGAGATCTTCCGAGATCACCTGACCACCGGTCAAGATTGCGATATCCTCGAGCATCGCTTTACGGCGATCGCCAAAGCCTGGGGCTTTCACAGCTGCAATTTTAAGACCGCCGCGTAATTTGTTGACCACCAGCGTTGCCAGAGCTTCGCCTTCAATATCCTCAGCAATAATCAACAGAGGGCGTGATGATTGCACAACAGATTCCAGAATCGGCAACATGGGTTGCAGGCTCGACAATTTCGACTCGTGCAGAAGAATCAACGGCGATTCCAGCTCAGTCGTCATTTTATCGGCATTGGTGATGAAGTAAGGTGACAAGTAGCCACGATCAAATTGCATCCCCTCTACGACATCAAGCTCGCTGTCGAGGCCTTTTGCTTCTTCAACTGTGATCACGCCTTCGTTACCAACTTTGGCCATGGCTTCAGCGATCATTTGCCCGATGGCGCGTTCGCCATTGGCTGAAATCGTACCAACTTGGGCAATTTCTTCATTTGATTTTACTTTTTTCGAACGTTTTTCGAGATCGGCCAAAGCAGATGCTACAGCAATATCAATGCCGCGCTTCAGATCCATCGGGTTCATGCCAGCGGCGACGGCCTTGGCACCTTCCCGGACGATAGCTTGGGTCAACACAGTGGCTGTGGTTGTGCCGTCGCCTGCTTCATCATTGGTGCGCGAGGCTACTTCGCGAACCATTTGCGCACCCATATTTTCAAAGCGATCCTCGAGTTCGATCTCCTTAGCGACCGATACACCATCTTTGGTTGTGCGCGGCGCGCCGAAAGATTTTTCCAGCACGACATTGCGGCCTTTTGGGCCAAGTGTAACTTTTACTGCATCGGCCAGAATATCGACGCCGCGAAGCATTTTTTCACGGGCTTCTGAGCCAAATTTTACTTCTTTTGCCATTGTATAACTCTCTTTTTATCTGAAATTGGGAAATGGGGTTGCTCGGTCACTTAGCCGATAACACCCAAAATATCGGACTCTTTCATGATCAGCAGTTCTTGACCATCGACGGTGACTTCACTGCCTGACCATTTGCCGAATAAAATTTTGTCTTTAACTTTAACGTCGAGGGCATTCAACTTGCCATCATCGCCGCGCGTGCCAGGGCCGACGGCGACAACAACGCCTTGCGACGGCTTTTCTTTGGCTGTGTCCGGGATAATGATCCCGCCCGCTGTTTTGGTATCTTCTTCAACACGTTTGACCAGAACCCGGTCGTGCAAAGGACGAAACTTCATTCTCTCTCTCCTTATTATGGTCCCGCTTAGGGAGACGCTTAAAAACGCTCATTAGCACTCTTTCTGAGAGAGTGCTAACTCTACGACTAGGGAGATAAGAAGCTGGGTCGTCCGTGTCAAGATGGTCGTCGGTATTTTTTACACCGAAAGTCAATTTACATCATAAATTATGGGGGTTTCAGGCTATTTTTGCCTCGGACCCGAGCAAGGGCCAGAAAAGGGAAACGGCCAACGCCTAGCTGCGTTGGCCGCCCGTCCACTTATTTCCAGCGTTTTCGTGATAAAACGTGGAAAAATAATGCACTCTGATTGATCGCAAATGGTCGGGGGTCACGCCCTATCATTTTTCATCAATCAACAAATACGCAACACGACATTACTCCTACAAGACGCTGTGCATAATCGCTTACCAAACGGCATTCGTGTGACCAGCGGCGTCGGCTGAAGATTTCTGCTCTGTGCACAATCAAATCATAAAACTTGAACAAAAACAGAACGATACAACCGACAATAGAATTAATTTATTTTTACACCAATTAGTAAAGGGGGTTATTTTCAAAAATTGCTTTTCAAACTCTAGGCAATGGTTTGTCCGCCATCAATCACCAATTGCTGACCCGACATATAGGCACCTGCGGGGCTTGCCAGAAAAACAGCCGCGCCTGCAATTTCGTCGGGCAGTCCAATGCGACGCAGTGGCGTTGTCGACGTTGCCTGTTTCAAAATGTCGGGGTTCTCCCACAACGCTTTCGCAAAATAGGTTTTGATCAAACCCGGCGCGATGGCATTAGCGCGGATATTGTGAGCACCATATTCCACCGCAATATTGCGTGCCAGCTGGAAGTCAGCAGCTTTTGAAATACTGTATGTTCCCAATATGGCCGAACCTTTAAGGCCGCCGATCGAAGAAATTATAATAATCGACCCGTCTTTCCGCTCCACCATTTCAGGTAACACCATATTGCACAGCCAGTGGTTGGACTTAACATTGCAGCTCATGATTTTGTCGAAGGCCTCATCGGGGCAGTCCGCCGAAGGACCAAAATATGGGTTCACAGCGGCATTGCAGACAACAATATCGATCTGTCCAAAATGCGCCCGACTTTGATCCACGAGGGACTGCAGTTGATCCTTATCGCCAATATTACAGGCTACCGTGAGAGCGCGACCAGGGTATTTGGCGTTAATATCATTGGTGACGACATCGCAAGCATCGCTCTTACGACTTGAGATCACAACATTTGCTCCGTGATCTGCCATGTGTCGCGCGATCGCTTCCCCAATGCCGCGCGAAGCGCCCGTCACTATAGCCGTTTTCCCTGTTAAATCAAAAAGTTGCATGCGTTCCTCCTGGGCTGATAATAAATTTCGGATAAGTCTAGCGACAATTATGATGCTTGACGACTGCTGATTGCATGGGCAGTGTGCGGCATCAAGTCCAAACCTTGTTTCAAGTTTCTGAACAGTTACGCTCGAAAGCGAGAGGTTATGATGTCGCAGACGCCCCTAGAAATGATTGGCGGATTAGCCGAAGTGGCCGACAAGTATGATGCGCTCATCTGCGATATTTGGGGCGTTCTACATAATGGCGCTAAACTCTATCCAGGGGTGGAGGACGCGTTGCGCCGTTTTTTGGCATTACCGAATAAGCATGTGCTGTTATTGTCCAACGCTCCGCGTCCTGGAACAACTGTGCAAGCGCGCCTGCGCGAGATCGGCCTCGCCGATGATTGCTATAGTGGCATTTTAACCTCGGGCGACGCGGCGCGCGCGCTGGTGGCGGAAAAACATGCTGGCGGCTTACGCGGCTATCATGTTGGGCCCGCCAAAGATGCTGATCTCGTGGCCGGTTTTGAAACCGCGCTAACAGATTTTGACAGGGCCGACTATATCCTCCTCTCGGGCCTCTACGACGATATGACCGAAACACCCGCCGATTATAGCGAGACCATCAAAACCTGGCGGGCACGCGGGCTGGACTTGATCTGCGCTAACCCTGACCGGCTGGTACCGTTTGGCGATCGCTTTATTTATTGCGCGGGGGCAGTGGCTGAAGCCTATGAAAAGGCGGGCGGCAACGTTATCTGGTTGGGCAAACCGCATGCCCATGTCTATACAGTTGCGCGCGAGAGATTGCACACGATGGGCGCTGGATCGCGCATTTTGGCTATCGGCGATGGACCAAAAACTGATATTCTGGGTGCCAACAGGGCCGAGATGGACGTTTTGTTTATTGCCGGCGGCTTGGGGCAAGCCCAAGACAGTTTCGACCTGAACTCTGCCCAAGGGGTATCGGATTTCCTAGCCACCGAAGGCGCCCATGCGCAGGCGGCACTGGAACATCTGGTGTGGTAATGTTGGACACGAGATGTATTAAGGTAAGATCATGGCTTCGGACCCAATTTTAATTCGCGCCCTGACTGATGTAACGGATCGCTACCGCAAAAGCGTTATCGCGATTGGTAATTTTGATGGCGTCCACTGTGGTCACCAGAAGGTCATCGCAACCGCACGCGCACTCGCCGACCAGCGCGGGAACACGGCGGGAGCGCTCCTCTTTGACCCTCACCCCGTCACGTTTTTCAATCCAGAGGTGCCACCCTTTCGCCTCACCCGCATTGACAAACGCGCCTCACTTTTGCGTGCCGCCGGCGCTGACTTCACCCTCGCTTTGAATTTTGACAAAACCATTTCAGAGCTAGATGCCCGCGCTTTTATCGAGCAAATTTTGGTGCAGGCGCTGGATGTTAATGCTGTCGTGATCGGTCATGACTTTCATTTCGGCGCGAAACGGTCGGGCTCGCCAGCGATGCTTGAGACGATCGGACGCGAGCTTGGCTTCGACGTCGTGATCGTATCCGCTGCTTATCGCGAGAATGCGCAAACGCCATTTTCGTCCTCCGAAATTAGAGATGCTTTGGGTCGCGGAGACCTCGACGCCGCCACGCGTTGGCTGGGCCACCCTTGGAGCATTGACGGCGAGGTTACCAAAGGAGATCAACGGGGGCGAACCATTGGTTTTCCGACTGCGAATATAGAACTCGATGATTTTACCCGGCCGGCCTTCGGGGTCTACGCAGTTCGGGCCGAGATCGTCGACGGCAATAAACGCTCAGATTTTATTGATGGTGTCGCCAATATTGGCCTACGACCGACAGTCGGTACTTTGGCGCCACGCCTCGAGGTCCATCTGTTCGATTTTGATGAAGACTTGTATGGAAAATGGCTCGACGTCAGTTTGTTGCATTTCATTCGGCCGGAACAAAAATTTGATGGTTTAGACGCCCTGAAACTTCAAATTACCAAGGATTGCGATACAGCACGTCAGATTTTGCAAGCGATATAGGCTTTGCAAGTGCCGCGACGACTGTTAAAAACGCGCCATGACCGAACAACGCGATTATAAAGATACGCTGATCCTGCCGCAGACCGATTTTCCGATGAAAGCCGGCCTACCGAAGCGCGAGCCAGAAATACTTGCTATGTGGCAGAAGCTCGGTCTGTACAATAAATTGCGGCAACAGTCGGCTGGCAGACCTAAATTCGTGTTACATGACGGCCCCCCTTACGCCAATGGTGATATCCATATCGGCCATGCGATGCAAAAAATTGTTAAGGACATTATTGTGCGGGCGCATCAAATGATGGGGGCTGACGCACCCTTCGTGCCGGGCTGGGATTGCCACGGCCTGCCGATCGAGTGGAAGATCGAGGAACAATATCGCGCCAAAGGTCAAAATAAGGACGAGGTGCCAGCCACCGAGTTCCGCGCCGAATGCCGCAGCTTTGCGCAAAAATGGGTCGATATTCAAAGTGAACAGTTTCAACGCCTCGGCGTTTTGGGAGACTGGACAAACCCCTACACGACCATGGCCTTCGCGGCAGAAGCGACCATTGTTGCCGAGTTCCAAAAATTCATTATGGATGGCAGTCTGTATCGCGGATCGAAACCGGTCATGTGGTCGGTGGTCGAGAAAACAGCACTGGCTGAGGCAGAAGTTGAATATGAAGAACATGTCTCGCCGACTATTTTTGTAAAATTTCCAGTACGGGATGCCGACTGCAACACAGACAATCTGTTCGCGGTGATTTGGACGACAACACCGTGGACAATCCCTGGCAACCGCGCCATCGCATACGCTGCGCATCTGTCTTATGGCATTTATAAAACGCCGCGGGGCCGCCTCATTTTGTGCGATAATTTAGCAGCACAAGTTCTATCGGCCGCCCAAATCGAGGACTATACGCGCGAGGGCGATATTGACCCCAGCGGTATTCGCGCCTGTCACCACCCCTTGCACGCAGATGGTTATGGCTTCGACGTACCCGTTTTGGCCGGTGATTTCGTCACCGATGATACAGGCACGGGTCTCGTTCATATCGCGCCGGGCCACGGTCAAGATGACTTTGAGCTGGGTCGCCTCCACAATGTCGAGGTCCCTTTTACGATTGATGAGGCTGGCATTTATCTCGATAGCGTGCCGCTCTTTGCAGGCAAATGTGTCCTACGACCAAATGGTAAGGATGGCGACGCCAATAACGCCGTTTGTGAGGCTCTCGATAATGCCGATGCACTTTTGGCGCGCGGCAAATTACGTCACCAATATCCGCATAGCTGGCGGTCGAAAGCGCCTTTGATTTTCCGTAATACGCCGCAATGGTTTATTTCGATGGAAAAACGAGGCTTGCGTCAAACAGCTTTGAGTGCCATCGATCAAGTAGAATGGTTGCCGACTGCGGGCCGCAACCGCATCCACGCCATGGTTGAAAACCGCCCCGATTGGGTGGTTTCGCGGCAACGTGCTTGGGGCGTACCGCTCACGATTTTCGTTAATAAAGCGACCGGAGATCTGTTGCGAGACGAAGCGGTTAATCAACGCATTTGCGCTGCGGTTGCGGAACACGGAGCCGACGCATGGTTTGACACGGACCCGCAAGCGTTTCTCGGGGGTGATTATAATGCCGCCGATTACGAACGCGTGACCGATATTTTGGATGTATGGTTTGACAGCGGCGTAACCCACGCCTTCGTTCTCGAACAACGCGAAGAGCTTCATTGGCCTGCCGATCTTTATGTCGAAGGTTCCGACCAGCATCGCGGATGGTTCCAGTCATCTTTGCTTGAGGCCTGCGGCACGCGTGGCCAAGCGCCCTATCGCCAAGTACTAACGCATGGGTTTGTGATGGATGAAAAAGGTCACAAAATGTCAAAGTCGACAGGCAATGTCGTCGACCCGCTGAAGCTGATCGAGCAATCAGGCGCCGACATTATCCGCCTTTGGGTGATGAGCTCGGACTATACGGAAGATCTGCGCATTGGACCAGAAATCATCAAAACCAATACCGATGCCTATCGTAAGCTCCGCAATACGTTCCGCTTCATGCTCGGCAATCTGAACGGCTATGATGCTGCCCAATCGGTCGCCCTTGCCGATATGCCAGAACTCGAGCGCTATATGATGCATCATGTGCGTCGTCTCGATGACCTTGTGCGCACCGCCTATACGCGCCATGATTTCCGCCGCGTCTATCAGACTTTGTTCAACTTCATGACAATTGATCTGTCGTCTTTCTATTTTGATATCCGCAAGGATGCCTTGTATTGCGACGCACCTTCGAGCCCGACCCGACGGGCTTGTTTAACGGTTTTGCACCACCTTTTTGATTGCCTGACAGCGTGGCTCGCCCCCGTTCTTGCCTTTACCATGGAAGAAGTGTGGCAAAATCGATATCCCGATGAGAGCTTCTCAGTCCACATGCGACAATTCCCTGAGACCAACCCGGACTGGTTGGCGCCAGAGCTCGCTCACAAATGGAGCCATATCCGCGCCATTCGGCGGGTCGTTACAGGCGCGCTTGAAATAGAGCGCCGCGAGAAACGTATCGGATCAAGCCTCGAGGCGGCGCCCATCGTCTATGTCAATAATGATGAAGCCTTCGCCGCCATGCAGGGTGTTGACATGGCGGACATCTGCATCACCTCGCAAATTGAACTGCGCCAAAAAGCACCTCCTGCCGATGCGTTTGTCGATGCGGATATTGCCGATATTGGCGTTGTGCCCGCGCTGGCGGTCGGTGAAAAATGTCAACGCTCGTGGAAAATACACCCCGATGTCGGCTCCGTCGCCGACTACCCCAATCTGACCCCGCGCGATGCGGCGGCGGTGAAGGAATATGACGCTCAAACCCAATAGCACGTCGCTCACCATGATAGCGCTAGCGGGCCTTTTGGCAGATCAGGCGAGCAAATGGGCGATCTTATTGTTGCTGCGCGACGCCGACCCTGCCTTTATCACCGTCTTACCCTTTATGGATTTCGTATTGGTTTGGAATTCGGGCATTAGCTATGGCTTAATGGCCGATCACAGCCAACTTGTCCGTGGCGGCTTGATTGCCCTCAGCTTGCTGATTATTGGATTTTTACTCCATCTCCAGCGACGTGAGCCTCAGCCATGGCTTCGCATCGGCTATGCCCTGATTATTGGCGGTGCCTTGGGGAATGTGCTCGATCGCTTTGTCCATGGCGCTGTGGTGGATTTCATCAGCCTGTATGGGTTTGGCTATTCTTGGTATGTCTTCAACCTCGCTGATGTGTGGATCACCCTCGGAGGCGCCTTGGTTGTCTGGTTTAGCTTGAAAGGCGACGAAACCAAACAAGGATAAGTTTGCTCAGCGCTGGCTTTTGACGACGATAAATGTTAGAAAATCAGCAATATTCGGTTCAAGTAAGGTCTTATGATGAAACGTTTTCTCTTGTTGGCTCTGATGCTAGCCCCACTCGCCGCCTGCGGCACGTTGAAAGATACTTTCGGCTTCACCAAAAGACCGCCGGATGAGTTCCAAGTAATCACCAAAGCCCCCCTGGTTATTCCACCAGATTTTTCTTTGCGTCCGCCACGCACGTCGGAAGCAGCGCAAGTTCAATTCTCATCGACGAAGGCCGCACGCAATCTGCTTCTGGGTGAATCGGGTCCGAATGAACCTGCCAGCTTAAGTGAAAAACAGCTTCTCGCCCGCGCTGGAGCGGAGGAGGACAATAGCGATATTCGTTTGAAAATTGACAACGAAAGACGCCAAACGGAAGACGCCCAACCAAGCCTCGTAGAGCGTTTGACCTTCGGTTTAATCGGCGGCGAATAATACGCAACAAACGGGATCGCAATGCGACCACGACGCCTGACTTTCACAGCCTTATGGTTCAGCCTGCTTGCGCTGAGCCTGACCGCCTGCTCCGAGCCCATTGAATTTCAGCGTGCCCGCTTGGACAATGGTCTTGATATTATTGTTATCCCCCATCATCGGGCGCCAACGCTGACCCATATGCTCTGGTACCGCATAGGCGGCGCTGATGAGCCTGCCGGCCAATCTGGCATTGCGCATCTCTTCGAGCATTTAATGTTCAAAGCGACCGAAACGCGTCCTGCTGGCGCCTTCTCCAAAACCGTGGCAGCCATGGGCGGCCAAGATAATGCGATGACCCTGCCCGATCTGACGGCCTATTTTCAACGCATCCCCAAACAACACCTGCCGCAAGTAATGGCTATGGAAGCCGATCGCATGGTGCATTTGCAACTGACCCAAGACGACTTTGATACCGAGAGAGACGTTGTCTTAGAAGAGCGCTCAATGCGTGTCGACCAGCGCCCCGAACGTCGCGCCCACGAAACCATTATGCAAAAACTCTATGGCGAGCATCCTTACGCTATTCCAACAATTGGCTGGCGGCAGGAAGTCGAAACCATGCCCTATGCCGCGGCCCGTGATTTTTACAAAGCATATTACGCGCCCGACAATGCTCTGCTGCTCGTTGTCGGCGACACCACCCTTGCAGAAGTACGCGCGCTCGCGCAACAGCATTTTGGCGCTATTCCAGCGAGCGGGGCGACGCGACCTTCGCGTCCACAGCTAACATTTGGCCCGCAACCGACAGCCCCCCAAACCAGCGACACGCTTAAGTTCAGCGACCCGCAATTGCAGCAATATATATGGCAACGCACCTATCGTGTAGAACCCCGATCGGCGGCAAACCGGCGCCAAGTCGCCGCTCTCGCCATAGCCATCGATTTGCTCGGTGGCGATAGCAATAGCTTGTTATATTCCGATCTCATCCGGAAAAACGCCGTCGCCCAAACCATTAATGCTGACTTGTCCTATTACCAAAAAGACGCTGGCGAGGTGAGCCTCTATGCGACGGTCGCCTCCAGAGAGGCGCTGGCTCGGCTTGACGACGTGGTCGATAGAACCATTACCCGCCTCGCCGCAGGCGCATTTAGCGACGCGGACATGAGCCGCAGCGCACGAAAATTGGCAGCGTCCTTTTTGTATCAACAAGATGGCCAAGCCTCGATGGCCTTTTCCTATGGCCTCGCCTTGGCGATGGGACTGGATGAGCAAGTGATCATCAATTGGGCAAAGGATCTTGAAGCGGTTTCCCGCGCAGATGTTCTCCTCGCGATCAGTGAAAATTTGGTCATTACCCAATCAGTTACAGCGCATTTGGGACCAGACTTATGAGATTTATTGTCACCTGCCTTATAATGTTAGCCGTCTCTGGGCCAGCTTTCGCTTTTCTCAAAATCGAGAACGTTGAGAGCCCGCAAGCGCATGTATCGGCATGGCTGGTTGAAGACACAAGCTTACCCATCGTTACCATTCACTTGGCATGGCGCGGCGGCGCCGCTTCCGACCCAGAGGGTAAATCGGGCCTCACGAGCTTGTTGGCCAGCTTAATGAATGAAGGGGCCGGCAAGCTGGAGAGCGCTCGCTTTCAAGAAGCGATGGCCGATATTGGTCTGCAATTTGGGTTTGAGGCCGAAACAGACAGGCTGTCAGCGACCATCCGTTTTTTAAAAACCTATCGCGACGAGACAGAAGACTTACTGGCCGATGCATTCGCGCAACCTCGTTTTGACGATGAAGCGATCGCGCGCATGAAATCCGAGCTCAATGCCATCTTGGCCTATAACAAACAAAGCCCGGGCAAAATAGCACGCGAAGCTTGGTTTGCGCGCGCCTTCCCGAACCACCCGTATGGTCGTCCGACAGACGGGCGCAGTGAGGACATAGTGGACCTAACGCGTCAAGACCTCGTAGCTCATTACGGAAACCTCCTAGCGCGGGACAATCTCTATGTTTCGGCTGTCGGCGACATCTCCCCGCAACAATTGGCAGCGTTTCTAGATCGCGTTTTAGGCGCTTTGCCAGCGCGCACGCGTGTTGCCGCAGCGCCCGCGCAGCAACCCACCGCCGCACAAGTCGTGATCCAACCTTGGCAGGGCCCGCAAAGCGAAGTGGTGTTCGGCCTACCGGGGCTACCCGTTGCTGATACTGATTTTTTCTCTGCCTATGTGATGAATTATATTCTCGGCGGTGGCGGCTTTTCATCGCGCTTGATGCAGGAATTACGGGAAAAGCGCGGCCTCACCTACGGCGTCTATAGTTATCTATCTGATCTCAGCGGCGCCCCGCTATGGCTCGGGCAATTCGCTAGCCAGAAAGATAAGGTGAACGAGGGGCTTGATTTGGTGCGTGACGAAATGCGCAAAATGCGCGACACGCCACCCTCGGAGGAAGAACTTGCGGCCGCCAAAACCTATCTGATTGGGTCTTATGCGTTACGCTTTGACAGTGGCATGTCGATAGCCCAGCAAATGATCAATGTGCAGTGGATGGGCCGGTCGCGACAATATTTCGAAACCCGCGCGCAAAAAATTAATGCCGTGACAGCGGCCGACGTGCAGCGGCTCGCCCAACGTTTGCTCCGACCAGAGGCTATGCTGGTGCAAATTGTTGGACAGCCGCTTGATCGTGGTACAGACTAAACAATCATGTTTTTCTTTCCGCTCCGCGATGACAATGACACGCGACGTCGTCCCTTTATCACTTGGTTGATCTTTGGCCTGTGCATCGCCGTCTTCATTTGGCAGATGGGGCTAGGCCATACCGAGCGCGATATGATCCTTGCTTATGGCATGATCCCAGCCCGCATATTCGGCTACGTCTCTATGCCTGAGGAGCTTCACCTATTGCCCGGCTGGATGACGCTGATCAGCTCTATGTTTATGCATGGCGGTTTCATGCATTTGGCAGGCAACATGCTGTATTTATGGATTTTCGCTGATAATGTCGAGGATAGCACGGGGCCGTTGCGCTTTCTTCTGCTCTATAGCATCAGCGGCTTGGTCGCCGCCTTTTCGCACGCGCTGATGGAGCCGAGCTCGACAACGCCCATGATCGGCGCCAGCGGAGCGATTGCCGGCGTCCTCGGCGCTTATCTGATGTTACACCCGAGAGCTAATGTGAAGTGCATTGTCGGTATATTCATCTTTTTTCGCTTTGTGAATGTGCCTGCATTCTTGGTTTTGATCGGCTGGTTTATTTTGCAATTTATTGGCCTCAGTTCGAATGACGGCCCGGTCGCTTATATGGCTCATATTGGCGGATTTGTAGCCGGGGCCGCCTTGATCCCGTTTTTCAAACGCCGCGATATCAAACTGTTCGATGCGCCGCACAGCCGCGCCTTTGAAGTCAGTGCAAATTATCGCCCGCGGCATATACCGCAAATTCCACCGCGCTAGAGCTTGCCGCCGCGCCTTGCTCAGCCTATCATACGGTTCATTGCCGCCTCAGGGTGTCGTCGCAAAGGAGTTGTAACCCCATGAATCTCAACGAATTAATTGAGAAAATTGGTCCCTTTATCACCAGCAATGCTGAAGTTCTGGCCTTTGTGGCTGCCGTGGTCGCAACCATCTTGGTGCTGGTCCTATTATTCCGCTTAAATGCAGGCTCTCAGCCATCTCAACAGGCACCCGCGAAGCCTTCGACTGCCACCGCACCGATCGACAAACCCGTCACAGCGGCACCCCTCAAAAGCCCGCTCGCGAAAGGTGACGATCAGAGTGCCGCGGCGGCCAAACCAGAGAAGCAGGCGACAGCGATCGCCGAACAATTCGCACCTAGTGCGCCAAGCCTGACACGCAGCAGTCCTGCCGCCGCCCAAGCTCCAATGCCAGCGCCTGTTAAACCACAGCCAGTTGCATCTTCAGAATTGCAGACGATTGAAGCGGAGTTGATTGCCCTCAAAGCCTTATTTAAAGACGGGCATATATCAGCGCAAATTTATGCTCTGAAAGCACAGCAAATCGCGCGCAAATTATCGAGTGCCTAATCCTCGCTAGGGTCGACGCGCATTTCCGCAATCTGACTAATCGCTTCGGTAATCACCTCGCGCGCAATCAGCGGCATTTGTTCGTTCAACCAACGCTGGAGCAAGGGGCGCATAACATCAGAAATTGCCTCGCGGACAACATCGCGCGACTGATTGGTATCGAACACACTCGAAAAACGAAGAAACTGCGCTCGCAAAACAATCAAGGCTTCCTCGCTAATTGCTAGGTCGAGGTCTTTGACATACTGATCAAGATCAGCCCGAGCGATGGACGGCGTCGCCGTCTGTGCATCATCGGCATTGGCCTGCTGGTCTTTTAGCGCCGCCTCGGCTTCGGCCACTAAATTTTCAATGGAACTGCGGACCTCAGACTCGAGGCGATTGGTAGCTGACGGCATGATAAACCCCTTTCGACTAAACTAACACCTCTTCGGACAGATGCAAAGGGGTGCAGCAGAAAGAGGGCATCGAGCCCAGAATTTTGATTGCTGAAAAGTAAAAGCAATGGCAAAATTTTCCAGATAGGAGAAGAAACTATGGCTAAGCTTGCAATCACTCCCCGGGAAACTGGACTTGGCGCTGAGGTCTCGGGCATTAATATCTCTGACGGCATTAGTGACAGCGACTTCGAGCACATTCGGAGCGCCTTTGTTCAGCACGGCTTGCTGTTTTTCCGCGATCAAGATATCTCGCCCGAACAACATATCGCTTTTGCCGAGCGCTGGGCTCCTATCAACATCAACCGATTTTTCACCGCTGTGGCGGATTATCCGCAAATCGCCGAAGTACGCAAAGAGCCAGAGCAGACCCAAAATATTGGGGGTGATTGGCATACGGACCACTCCTACGACATTATTCCTGCGATGGGTTCCATCTTGCTGGCGCGTGAAACGCCGCCAGTGGGTGGCGATACCTTGTTTAGCTGCATGTATAAAGCCTATGAAACTCTGTCGCCGGGCTTGCAAGAAACCCTGCGCGGCATGAAGGCCGTCCATTCGAGCCGTCATGTATTTGGCGATCTGTCGCCTTATGCAAAAGAGCTGGAGGAGCGTTTGGGCAATAGCTTTATGGCTTTGCAAGATGCGGTTCATCCCGTGATTATCAATCATCCCGAAAGTGGCCGCCCTGCCCTTTACGTTAACCCGGCTTTTACAACCCATTTTGACGGCTGGACGGTCGAGGAGTCGAAACCGCTGCTGGCGTATCTGTACCAACATGCAGCGCGCGAAGAGCACACAACACGCTTTCATTGGGCGCCAGGCTCGATCGCTTTTTGGGATAATCGTTGCACCTGGCATAATGCGCTAAATGATTATCAAGGCCACCGCCGCCTTATGCATCGCATCACGCTTGAGGGCTCTGCAATAGCGGGCTTTTAGTCGGTTATCGGTTTGGTTAAGGCATAACCTGTACTGCGCACCGTGCGGATCATATCGGGTTTTGTCGCTGTACCATCTGGTGCTTGGTTCAGAGCGCGGCGCAGCCGGCTTATATGGACATCCACCGTCCTTTCCTCGACATAGACGCCATGTCCCCACACCATGTCCAACAATTGCTCACGGCCAAAGACGCGTTCGGGACGCTCCATCAAGACACTTAATAATTTAAATTCTTTTGATCCCAAAACCACTGGATCACCATCGCGCGTCACCCGCATTGTCTCAGGATTTAATTCAAGACCGCAAAAACTGATCTCACCCTGCACGAGCGATGGGCGAGCACGACGCAACAGCGCATGAACCCGCGCCACTAGCTCGCGTGGGGAAAATGGCTTAGCCACATAATCGTCGGCGCCACTATCCAAGCCGAGGGCGCGATCCCCCTCTTCGCCGCGTGCGCTCAACATAATAATTGGCATCAATCGCGTTTCGCTACGGGCCCTAAGCTCGCGGCAAACATCAATGCCTGAGGCTTCAGGCATCATCCAATCGAGGATCACCAGATCCGGCGCGTCGTCTTCAACACGCATGACCGCTTGTTGGCCATTTTCCGCCAGCAAAACCTGAAAGCCCGATTTCTCGAGATTATATCTCAACAATTCCCGCTGCGCTGGCTCGTCGTCAACAACTAAAATTTTTGTCGTCATGATCGCCTCCGGTGGAGAAAACAGCGCAAGGCTACGCCCCTACATCGCTCGAGTGGTCCGCCTTCTGACGGTCATCGGACGGCAGCCGCCCATGCACAAGAAAAAAAATTTGCTCAGCAATATTGGTCGCAAAATCGCCCACACGCTCGATGTTTTTGGCAACGAAAAGCAAATGCGATGCCGCCGCAGAGCGATCGCCAGCCTCATGCAAAAGCTCAATCAGCGAATGAAAAAGTGAGGTGTGAAGCTGATCGACCTCGACGTCGCGTTGATAGACATCTAGCGCCAGTTTTTCATCCATATCCATGTAGGCATCCATCACCTGATGCAACATTTGCTGCACCATATGTGACATGCGAATTAAACTCGCCATAGGGGCACCGTTAATTTGCGCCGGTATAATAATTTGTGCCCGCTTGGCAATATTCTTGGCGTAATCACCGACGCGCTCAAGCGCCGAAGCCACCTTAATAGCAACCAGAACACGGCGCAGGTCTTGCGCCATCGGCGCACGACGGGCGATCAAGCTTATGGCTTGTTCATTGAGCTGCTCCTCGAGCGCATCAAGTTCTTTATCGCGCGCAATCAACTCACGCAGACCATCAAGTTTACGCGCCTCAAGAAGGTCGGTTACCTCGTTTAATTGCGCTTCGGCAAGCCCCCCGAGCCGAGCTATTGTCTGATTCAAGCCGGCAAAATCTTCATCAAAGGAACTAACAATATGTGACATGATCTATCCAATCTTTCCGGAAATATAAGCCTCGGTTTGTTTTTCTTTGGGACGCGTGAATATGGTGTCGGTCGCGTCATACTCCACCAAATGTCCCATGTGAAAATAAGCCGTTTGTTGTGAAATGCGGGCAGCCTGCTGCATCGAATGTGTGACGATAATAATCGTATACGAGGCGCGTAACTCATCAATCAATTCTTCAATAATCGCGGTCGCGATCGGGTCAAGCGCCGAACACGGCTCATCCATGAGCAAGACATTTGGGTTCACAGCGATCGCACGCGCAATACAAAGACGTTGTTGCTGGCCGCCCGAAAGCCCGGAAGCCACCGCAGTTTGGCGATCCTTAACCTCATCCCATAACCCAGCGCGGCGCAAACTCATTTCGACGACCTCATCAAGTTCGGCCCGTGAACTCGTTAAACCGTGAATCCGCGGCCCATAGGCCACATTGTCATAAATCGACTTCGGAAATGGGTTTGGTTTTTGAAACACCATGCCTACTTGCGCACGAAGCTCCACAGGATCGAGATTGCTGTCATAGATGTTCCGATCATCAATCAAAATCTCGCCGTCGACACGACACCCCGCAATCACGTCATTCATGCGGTTCAGACACCGCAAGAAAGTTGACTTGCCACAGCCCGAGGGACCAATAAATGCGGTCACCGCATTCGACCGCACATCGAGTGTCACATTTTGCAAGGCGCGATTGTCGCCATAATGGACATTGACATTTCGCGTTCTAATTTTGACGTCGGGGAAAGACATATTACCACCTTTTTTCAAAGCGTTTGCGGAGATAAATCGCCAGTGCATTCATAGTCAGCAACAACATGAGCAAAATCAGAATAGCGGCAGACGTCCGCGCCACAAAGGCCCGCTCGGGATTATTTGCCCACATATAGATCTGCGCCGGTAGCACGGTTGCTTTCGCCGTCACCTCGGTAGGCGTGTCCACAATGAAAGCCATCATGCCAACCATTAACAAAGGCGCTGTCTCGCCAGCCGCTTGTGCCAATCCGATAATCGTGCCTGTGAGAATGCCGGGCAAAGCGAGCGGCAAAACATGATGCATAATAACCTGTAAGCGCGAGGCGCCAATCCCGAGGGCCGCTTCTCGGATTGATGGCGGTACGGCGGCCAGCGAAGCCCGCGTGGCGATAATAATGGTTGGCAAAGTCATTAAAGCAAGCACCAGCCCACCCACCAAAGGCGAGGAGCGCGGCATGTGAAAGACATTGATAAAAACGGCCAGCCCGAGCAAACCAAAAACAATCGAGGGCACCGCGGCAAGATTGTTAATATTAATTTCAACGAAGTCCGTAAATCGGTTTCGCGGCGCAATTTCCTGCAGATAAACAGCCGCCATAACGCCGATCGGTAAACTCACCAGCAAGGTCACCAACATCGTCCATAGCGTGCCGATAAAGGCGCCTCGGACACCCGCCATCTCGGGCTCGCGGCTATCGCCATTTGTCAAAAGCGCCCACGCCCAACGTGACACGACGCGACCATCTGCTTCTAAAAGCTCAATCCAAGTCAGGACGCGGTCGGAAACAATTCGGTCGGTCTCTGGCAAGCTGCGATCGATCACGCCTTTGACCAGTAGGTCAAAATCATCAGAAACTGGAACTTCGACCTGCGCCACTTCATTGGGCGCTATCGACCCATTCATAAAAGCTTCCTCGACGGCATCAGATGCCGAAATCGACAAAAGCCCCATCAGGGCGCGGCGATCGCGACGGCTTGTGACATCTGGAAAGCGCTGATGCAAGGCCGCAAAGGTGATGCCGCGCCAATCCATTCCGTCGGCAAGCTCAAACCGATCTAGCGACACCTTATCGGCCGGCACCTCAACCACCACATCTAAGACAAGGTGGTGGTGTGTCAAAGCGGGTAAGGCGGAATAGATCATACTCCCCAGCAAGACACATAAGAAACCAAGCGCTGTGACGATGGCGGCGATTCCGTAGCCCTTGAAGCGAGCTTCCTGCTTCTGCCTTTGCCGCAAACGGGCCTGAAACGCCTCCGATTTGGTTACCCCCCGATCAGTCATATTGTTCCCTATAACGGCGCGAGACATAGATTGCGATTGCGTTTAACGCCAATGTGGCAATAAAAAGCACCATGCCCAAAGCGAAAGCTGCGAGCGTCTTGGGGCTATCAAATTCCTGGTCGCCAACCAGCAACATGACAATTTGTACGGTTATGGTGGTGACTGACTCGAAGGGATTGGCGGTCAAATTGGCCGCAACACCTGCCGCCATCACGACGATCATGGTCTCCCCAATGGCGCGCGAAACGGCCAGCAACACGGCACTGATAATACCGGGCAAGGCCGCCGGCAACACGACCTGACGAATGGTCTCCGAAGGGGTCGCCCCGAGCGCTGCAGCCCCATCGCGCAAGGTTTGCGGTACGGCATTGATCACATCGTCAGACAGAGACGAGACAAAAGGGATAATCATAATGCCCATCACCAAACCCGCGGCAAGGGCCGACTCGGAGGACAGTATGAGGCCGAGATCTGCTCCGGTGTTGCGCAGTGCTGGCGCTACAATTAAAGCCGCGAAGAAGCCATAAACGACGGTAGGAATACCTGCAAGGATTTCCAGCGCAGGCTTAATAATCGAACGCACCCGCGTGGTTGCATATTCAGATAAAAAAATTGCCGATAGCAAACCGATCGGGACCGCCACACACATAGCAATCACGGTGATCATCATCGTGCCAGCAAATAAAGGTACGGCGCCAAATGCCCCCGACCCACCAGCCTGTCCCTCGCGGATCGCAATTTGCGGGCTCCAATGCAGGCCAAACAAAAACTCGCTGACAGGTACGCTTGCAAAAAATCGAATGGTTTCAAAAATAAGGGACAGAATGATGCCAATGGTGGTCAAAATAGCGACCGCCGAAGCGACCAGCATCAAGCGCATGGCAAAGGTTTCAACCTTCGTGCGCACGGTCGACCGCAATCCGATTAGCCGAAGCCCGAGTGAAAAGCCGATAATGACGAGAAGAGCGGCAATGGCTTGAAAAATCTGATCCGCGCGCGTTTGTAGCGAAAGATAATAAGTGGCCCCGTCACGCACGGCGTCGGCGACAAAATTGGCATTGAGATCACCCGCTGCAACCGCTTGGGCTTGCGCGAGGAGGATACCCAATTCACTCGGCGAGACATTCAGTGTCGTCAGGCGATCTTGCAGAAAGCCCGCCAACATCAAAGGCATTAAAAGCTGCCACAGACCCCATAAAATAAATGGCGGCACCCCAACATATAGTGCCAAGAGCGCACCATGAAAGCGCGGCTGGGAGTGCAACTTCCCCGGCTGCCGCTGGGCAATCGCGCGAATGCGACGATGCCCGTAAAGGAAGGACAGAGCAGCAAGGCCAATCAGCGCGAAGAAGAAAAAGCTATGGGTCATCCTTCAATTCTATTCACAAAAAAAGGGGGAGAAAGAATCCCCCCCTTTAGCAGATCACATTTCTAATTTTAGTAACGTCTTAACAACATTACGATAGGTGTCGCGATCTGCCTTCGGCAGCGGGATCAGACCCTTATCGACCAAATATCCCATATCGCCAAAAGCGTTCTCGCTGGTGAAGGCCGCCGCATATTCCTGAATACCAGGAACCGTGCCAATATGGGCGAGCTTGATGTAGAAATAAAGCGACCGCGAAATATTATATTTTCCCGATGCAATGTTTTCGAATGTCGGCTCTAAACCGTCAACCACTGCGCCTTGAATTTTATCGGCATTTTGGTCGAGAAAGCTAAAGCCAAATACACCAAGGGCATCGGCATTGGCCGCTAATTTCTGCACCATCAAATTGTCGTTTTCCCCAGCATCAATCCACGCACCGTCTTCGCGTACCGTGCGAACCAGCTTTTTATAGGCTTTTTTGTCTTGTTTCTTAAGGTTCTTGATGTAAGGGAAAGTTTTCGCACCACCTTCCATGGCCAGTTCCTGGAACGCATCCCGTGTACCGGAGGTTGGAGGAGGACCAAGGATTTCAATCTTCTTGTTCGGTAGACTGGCATCGATGTCCGACCATTTTTTGTAAGGGTTATCGACCAGTTGGCAGTAGTTCTCTTCGCAATTCTGACCCGGCGCCGGAACTTTAGCTGCTGTCGCCAGATAAATCTGACGCAATGTTAAGCTGAGCGGTTTGGCAGCTTTAGAGTTGGCAACAACGATACCGTCAAAACCGATCACAACTTCCGCCATATCAATACCTTTTTCTTTACAGGCATCATATTCGCTTTTCTTGATGCGGCGCGACGCATTGGTAATATCGGGATGGTCGAGGCCGATACCTGAGCAAAACAGCTTCATACCGCCACCAGACCCCGTCGATTCAATAACGGGTGTTTTAAAATTTGTCGTCCGGCCAAAATTTTCAGCCACAGCTGTGGCAAAAGGAAACACAGTTGACGAACCTACGATTTGAATTTGATCGCGCGCCTCTGCCATTGCTGGCAAAGCAAGCCCGACAACCAACGTCAGGGCAAATTTTCTAAAAGTCATTGTCTTCTCCACATGAGATTTGAACACGGCATTGATTGCCGCAAGCCTTACTCAAACACGCGCACGTCAGCTATGTGACGGAAATATTACAGTTTTGTGACATCCAAAATTTTTTTATAAATATATGTATTTATTATATAATTTTTTTAACAGATGGCTCACATAAACAGACTATCGACTATTGCGGCGCAGAAGGGAAGGAAACAGTGACCTGAGTCGTCCCCCCCAAATCACTGGTAATGGTTAAGCGCCCCTGATGCCAATTCACAATGTGCTTCACAATCGCCAGCCCAAGCCCTGTGCCGCCCAGTTGGCGCGCACGGCTTTTATCAACGCGGTAAAACCGCTCTGTCAGGCGCGGCAAATGTTCCGCCGCAATACCGTCGCCCTGATTACAGACCGCCACACGAATGAAACGTCCTCCCATTGCCGTATCGACGACCTCAGAGAGTGACATTTTAAGTTCAATGGCCGTCGATGCGCGACCATATTTAACGGCGTTCTCAACCAGATTATGAAATACCTGTTCAATACTATCCTGATCGCCAAATATTTCCGCTGCGTTAGACGCGTCAGGAAAATCAGACGTATCAACAGCGATCGTCATATCACGCTCAGCCGCGAGCAAGCTTTGCGTATCGACGACCCGAAATAATATGGCTTTGAGATCAATCCGCGCGCGCGGCGGCAAATATTCTTCGGCCTCGATACGCGATAAAGATAAGAGGCCATTGATCAAACGCTGCATGCGCCCCGCCTCGTCATCCATAATGCGCAAAAACCGATCGCGTGTCTCGCTTTCCTCTGCCGCGCCCGATAGCAGCGTCTCAATGAAGCCCGCAATTGACGTCAGAGGGGAACGCAATTCATGACTGACATTGGCGACAAAGTCAGTTTGGATTTTCTCGACATTGCGCGCCTTTGTTAGGTCCACCATGGAAATCAAAACAGACGCCCCTAAAAGCGGGGCGCAGCGAATACGAAAGCTTCTTTTTACATTATCAGGACGGGCATAGACCATTTCGCCCGTGCGACCATTTTCAATACTTTGCTGAACCGAGCGGAAAAACTCGGGATGGCGAATGAAATTATTAAGCGGATGTTGATAAATGCGCGCACCAAGCAAGTCCTCCGCAAGAGCGTTGCCGAAAAGAACATTACACGCTTTATCGACAACCAAAAGCGCATCATCGGAAACAGCCGCTAGGGCGCTGAAAACAGCTTGCAACGTGGCTAATTCTTGCTCTCCGAGTTCAGTCTTGCGCCGTGACATTGTCCAAGCTCTGCGCAGGATCATATTTAGAAAAACGGTCGTGTAGCCACAACCACCCATCGGGACGGTCTGTAATCCGCGCTTCTAGGAAGCTATAATAGGTTTGTGTCAAATGTTTGATACGATCTTTCGGTCGGATATCCTTATCGACAGCCAGCTCGGGGTAAAAAGTCACACGGAAATGCGCCGCGTCACCATCCTTCTCGATGCGTTCACAAAATACAGGCATCAGCGCCGAACGGGTGCGTTGTCCAATCAGGGCAGGTCCCGCTGGCGCCATCACTTTCTGGCTAAATAAATTGACCTCAATGCTGTCCGACATATGTTGGTCGGCCAACATGGCAACGATCGTCGTCTGACCCAAAAACTTCACCAGACGCGAAGCCGGCTCACCCTTGGCAACAATTTCAGCCGCAAGGTCGCTATAGCGCCGACGCAGAATTGGCATCACGTAAGGATTATTGGTCGGCCGATAAATAATTGCGGAAGGCCCAACACAGCGGGACAAAACCATGGCTTGAACATTCCAATTGGCGAAATGCCCTGACAACATGACAATCGAGCGGCCCTCTTTTAGCACGGCCCGCGCATGCTCGGCACCAATCACCTCCACACGCGCGTCAAATTCCGCCGATAGCTTGTCGATCGTGAGAAACTCAAGTGCCGTTCGCCCGAGATTCTCCCAAACACGATCGGTAATTGCCTGTCGTTCCGGCTCACTTAGATGGGGGAAGGCCAAAGCCAGATTTCGCATCGCGATTTGGGTTTCTTTGCGAAAACCGCCCAACCAACGCCCGAGACGCGCGCCGAGACGCGAGGCGAGCGAAAACGGCAACAGTCGAATAAGGGCATAGATGGGAAAAATCAGCAGAGCTTGCAGAAAATACACAACCTTTTTCAAACCATGTCTCCAGCTTAAATCGCCGACAAGGCCTGATCGAGATCCGCAATAATGTCGTCAATATGCTCGATACCAATAGATAGGCGCACATAGCCCGGCGTTACGCCCGTTGCCAGTTGATCCTCGGCTGAGAGTTGGCTATGGGTCGTGCTCGCAGGGTGAATAGCTAAAGACCGCGCGTCGCCAATATTGGCTACATGATAAAACATCTGCAGCGCATTGATAAACTTCTGCCCCGCCGCGGCACCGCCGTCTAGCTCAAAGCCCAACAGACCGCCATATCCGCCGTTTAAAACGGCATCGGCGCGGCGACGCGTTTCGCCGCTCATCAGGCTCGGGTAAATGACACGGCTTACGGCCTTGTGTTTTTCAAGCCATTGCGCAACTGCCTGCGCATTTTCACAATGCGCGCGCATGCGCAGCGGCAGTGTCTCCATGCCTTGCAAAAACATAAAGGCGTTAAAAGGGCTCATCGCACCGCCGAGATCACGAAGCAATGTCGTTCGCGCCTTCAAAATATAAGCAATCGGCCCAAGCGGTTTGGCCGCTTGCGACCAAACTGCACCATGGTAGCTCGGATCCGGTCGGTTGAGCGCGGGTTGGCGGTCTGCCGCTGCCTCCCAATCAAAATTGCCGCCGTCAACAATCACACCACCAATCGAGGTACCGTGGCCGCCAATATATTTGGTCGAGCTGTAGACGACGATCGCAGCGCCATGCTCCAGCGGACGGCACAAACCAGCCGCTGCCGTATTATCCATAATGAGCGGAATATTATGCTTGCGACCAATTGCGGCGACTTCTTTGATTGGAAAAACCTCAAGCTTCGGATTGGGCAAGGTTTCGGCATAAAAAGCACGCGTGCGATCATCAATGGCTTTGGCAAAATTTTCTGGATCAGCCGGATCGACAAACCGCACCTCTAGGCCCATGTCTTTGAACGTATTGGCAAAGAGATTCCAAGTTCCACCATAAAGATCGGTCGAGGACACAATATTGTCACCAGCATGTGCAATATTTTGGATTGCCATAGCCGATGCTGTCTGCCCCGATGAAACGCCGAGTGCTGCCGCCCCGCCCTCTAGTGCCGTCACGCGTTGTTCTAAAACATCCGTCGTCGGGTTCATCAGGCGGGTATAGATATTCCCCAATTCGGAGAGTGCGAACAGGCTGGCCGCATGCTCCGTGCTGTTGAATTGGTAGCTCGTCGTCTGATGGATCGGCACAGCTACGGATCCCGTCGTTGGGTCAGCGCGCCACCCCGCATGTAAAACAAGGGTTTCTATATTTTTTGTATCGGTCACAGTTGTTTTCTCCTTGCTGGCGTTACAACAGGCTCACCTCTGTTGTAAATCAGGCGCTCCTGCAAAGCCACCCCAAAACCTAATGTCTTTGATAGCCGTGGGTCGCTCATTATTGCCAATCTGAACAGAATGAAGTACAAAAAATGACGCATGCGTCACTTTTTAAGGCTTACCAGCACATAGAAAATAAGGTCAGGCAATTTCATGCACATCATCGAAATCCAAGGGCGGCTTATTCACCCCATCAAAACAGCCTTAGCGGCACTTTTAGGTTTGGCTTTGCTCGCCCCAGCGAGCCCTGCCCTCAGCTTACCCCAGGGGGTTGCGCCCGGTTTAACGCCGATGGGATCAGAAATTGCGGGTAATGCCGATGGCACTATTCCAGCATGGACAGGTGGCATCACAACGCCACCAGCTGGCTACCAAAAAGGCCAGATGCATCCAGATCCCTATGCGGCTGACACCGAGCAATTTGCAATTACGGCAAAGAATATGGCGCAATATGATCGTCAGATTACGGGCGTCGACCGTCACCTGCTCAAAACCTATCCCGAAACCTATCGCTTACCCGTGTACCAAACCCGCCGTAGCTGTTCTTTACCCCAATTTGCTTATGATGCGTTTTTGCGTAACGCCGCACAGGCAAAGCTGACCAATAATGGGAATGGTATCGACAATGCTCTGATTGTAAGCCCCTTCCCGCTGCCGCGTACGGGGGTCGAGGTCTACTGGAACCATAATTTACACTACAAAGGCTTTAAGCTGACGCAAAAAGTTACCGGCGGCACAGTAAACAGTGGCGGTCGTCACACCCATGTCGTGCGTGAAGATCGGAAACTCGGCTATTACTACAACCCCGAGCTCGGCGATTATAAGAGTATTGAGAACAAAGAAATGAATTGGTTGGCCATCTGGTCATCGCCGCCCAAGCTCTCTGGGGCTGGTTTTTCGATGATTAATTTTATCGATCAGCAGATGGATCCGCGCTCAGGCTTCATGTTCAGGCCCGATACT
The DNA here is from genome assembly GCA_038147995.1 of Rhodobiaceae bacterium. Lineage (GTDB taxonomy): Bacteria > Pseudomonadota > Alphaproteobacteria > RS24 > RS24 > JAYODZ01. The sequence continues at coordinate 193,571 of JAYQUO010000001.1, forward strand.
CGCAAAATTCGGCAAGCTCCGGCTGCCGCAGTAACATTCGACGCACCGCTGTCAAGCGGCGAAGGCACGCGGTTTTCTGACGACATGTTTTTGGGCAATGGGTCACCCGAACGCTATGACTGGACACTGCTGGGCAAGCGCGAAATTTATATTCCCTACAATGCCTATAAAGCGTCGCAAACCAGTTTAAAACTCGAAGACCTTCTGCACCCGAAACATTTAAATCCAGACCTGCTGCGTTACGAACTACATCGCGTCTGGGTTGTCGAGGCTAAACTCAAGCCGAATACAAATCATCTCTACCATCGGCGCGTCACCTATTATGACGAAGATAGCTGGATCGCGGTTGCGGCAGAATTATACGACGCCGATGACCAGTTCGTCGCTGGACAGCTTGGCTTTATTAAAAATTACTATGAAGTCCCAACCTGCATGCAGGAATTTGACGTCAAATATGTATTCGATACGGAACGCTACAATATCGACAACGTCAAAATTGAGTTTGGTCCAGCTTCTCTGAATGCCGAGCTGGCAGAGGGCGACTTTGGCGCCGCTGCCCTGCGGCGTGCCATCGCGCGGTAATTATTTTATTAAAGCCCTTCCGTTAGAGGCAAAGTCGCGCTAAAAGGCGCCAGCAAACTTTATTAGGCGAGCGCATGTCCCTCAGAAATATAGCAATCATCGCCCATGTTGATCATGGCAAAACAACCCTTATTGACGCCATTTTGCGTCAAAGCGGCATGTTCCGTGACAATCAACAGGTGAGCGAACGCCTGATGGACTCGGGCGATTTGGAGCGCGAACGCGGCATTACCATTCTCGCCAAACCCACTTCGGTGAACTGGAACGGCGTCACGGTTAATATTATCGACACACCCGGACACGCCGATTTTGGCGGTGAGGTCGAGCGGGTTTTGGGCATGGCCGATGGCGTAATTTTGCTGATCGATGCCGCCGAAGGGCCGATGCCGCAGACCAAATTTGTTCTTGGAAAAGCGCTGGCTTTGGGCCTTCGCCCGATTGCTGTGATCAACAAAGCCGACCGGCCAGATGCGCGCGCCGAAGCCGTTGTTGACGAGGTCTTCGACTTGTTCGTTGCGCTGAACGCCAATGATGCGCAACTGGATTTTCCGTATTTATTTGCCTCAGGTCGCGATGGCTGGTGTGTTGCTGCGCTCGATGACCCACGCGAGTCGCTCAGCCCCTTGATGGATCTCGTGATCCGTCATGTACCCGCGCCCGATGTAACCCCCGACCAACCCTTTGCCATGCTGGCCACTTTGCTCGATCGTGACCCCTATATGGGACGCTGTCTGACGGGCCGCGTCGTGCGCGGCTCTGCGCGCATCAATGATCCTGTCACGGCTATCAATCTTGATGGCGAGCTTGTCGAGAATGGCCGCCTGACAAAACTTTTGAAATTTGAGGGCCCACGGCGTGTCCCCGTTGACCAGGTGGTCGCTGGCGACATTATCTGTATCGCGGGCCTCACCGAAGCATCGGTGTCCGACACCATTTGCGCACCGGGAACGAAAACGCCGATCGCATCGACCCCGATCGACCCGCCGACCATGGCGATCACCATTACGGTTAATGACTCTCCCTTTGCCGGCCGCGAGGGTAGCAAAGTAACATCAACGATGATCCGCGAGCGCTTGCTGGTGGAAGCCGAAACCAATGTCGCCATCTCGTTTAAGGAAAGCGGCAATAAAGACGCTTTTGAAATTGGTGGGCGAGGTGAATTACAGCTTGGCGTGTTGGTCGAGACCATGCGACGCGAGGGCTTTGAGATGACCGTGTCGCGGCCACAAGTTCTGTTGCAATATGATGCCGCCGGCAATAAGCAAGAGCCGTTTGAAGAAGTCACGATTGATGTTGATGATGAGTTCTCCAGCACCGTTGTCGATGCCATGAACAAACGCAAAGCTGACATGATTGATATGCGCTCGACGGGCGCGGGTAAAACGCGGTTGATTTTTCATGCACCGTCACGCGGTTTGATTGGCTATCAAAGTCGGTTTCTGACCGACACGCGTGGAACGGGTGTTCTAAACCGCCTGTTCCATAGCTATGGCCCCTATCGCGGTCCGATCTCGGGGCGGCGAAATGGTGCCCTGATCGCCACAGAAATGGGCGCCAGCGTTGCTTACGCGATCTTCAATTTGCAAGATCGGGGTGTCATGTTCATTGGCCCGCAGACAGACGTCTATCAAGGCATGATTGTGGGTGAGCATAACCGCGACAATGATCTTGAAATCAATGTTTTAAAGGGCAAAAAGCTGACCAATGTGCGCGCCTCAGGGGCCGACGAGGCTGTTGTTCTAACGCCACCACGGCGCATGTCGATGGAAGACATGATGGCCTACATCAATGCCGATGAGCTTCTCGAAGTAACGCCACGCTCCTTGCGCTTGCGGAAGAAATATCTTTGCCCGCATGAGCGTAAGAAAAAGCGGTCCGAACTCCTCGACGCCTAAGGCTTTACGGCGTTACAATATTGAAGAATTGATCGAAGCTATCGAGGCGACTGAAAATACTATAGAGCGGGATTGGATTGCCCCAAATTTTCACATTGCCCGAA
>JAYQUO010000001.1:196161-258178 GCA_038147995.1 Rhodobiaceae bacterium
GCCCGAAACCACCTCTTTGGCGAAGCTTGATTGTCCTGAGATCACCTTATTGAACACCGCGCGATCGATCGTCACGGTTAAGCTCGCGTCAGCGTCATTGTAATCAGCGACATTGTTCAAAACACTATTTTGCAATGACAAGAAAATCTTCTCTCCGGTATCTGGGAACCTAAAATTAATCGATGCATCGACATCGTCGGCACCATCGGGATTAAACCGAACGGCGAGAAAATCAAACAGCAAAGGCGTTGGAATAGCGGTTAGCATGTCCGTGTTAATGCTGCGATTTCCCTCGGGCCGGAACACCCCATGCCGCAATTCTTGCGCGCCGGTTAAATAAATATCGCGCCATGGGCCGGACTCGGCCTGATAGCCCATTTGTTCATATGCCGCGGCCAACAGATTGCGTGCCTCTGCATGTTCTGGGTCGGCAAACACCAGATGATTGGTAAGCTGTGCCGCCCAGCGGTAATCCCCAGCTGCGATAGCTTTACGGGCTTTTTCCAACAAAGCCTCTGCCCCACCCGCCAGATCAACATAACGCTGCCCTGCTTCCTGGGGCGGCAAGGGATTTAGATTGGCTGGCACGCCGTCAAAATAACCGAGATAAAAATTATAAACGGCACGCACATTATGGCTCACTGTTCCGTAATAATCGCGATTATAGAATTCACGGCCGAGGCTTTCGGGCAACCGAATAGCGGCGGCAATTTCCAGAGGCGTCTGGCCATGGTTCATTAAACGCACTGTTTGATCGTGCAAATAACGATACATATCGCGTTGCTTGGCAACATAATCAAAACTGACCTCGCGGCCCCAACGCGGCCAATGATGGCTACCGAAGACAAGGTCAGTGCGATCTTTGAACAGACGAATGGTCTCATTGAGATGCCGCACCCAAATCAACGTGTCGCGCGTTTTTGCGCCCCGCAGCGTATACAAATTATGCATAACGCCATTGACCTCTTCGGCAAGACACAAGGCTTTAAATTGCGGCAGGTAGAAAAGGAATTCAGCTGGCGCCTCAGCATGCGGCGTCATTTGGAATTCAAAATCAACCCCATCGACAGTGAGGGTTTGACCTGTTTCGCTGATAATGTCGGTCGGCGGTAATAAGGTCATTCGCCCAGGTGGCAAAGCCTTTCCCAATCCCGTATCAACATGCGCCTCGCTGTTGCGCGGCAGAAACAAGCCGAACATATATCCAACCCGCCTGATCATGGCATTACCAGCAATGACGTTCTCGCTCACCGACTCCTCGGTAAAGTTTTTCGGGACAATGTAGCGAATTTCACCCGACGCCAAAGCCGCCTCATCTGCAATTGCCCGCACACCCCCAAAATGATCCCCATGACTATGGGTTGAGATAATCGCCTTCACGGGGCGCTTACCGAGTGTTTTATCGACCAGCGCCATCGCCGCTGTCGCGGTTTCAACCGTGGTTAAAGGGTCGACAATAATCCAGCCTGTATCGCCCTCGATTAAAGTCATGTTGGATAAATCATAACCGCGGATTTGGTAAATCCGATCGGTCACTTTAAATAGCCCGTGAATGGCATTTAGCTGCGCTTGCCGCCACAGGCTCGGATTTACACTGGCGGGGCGCTCTTGATTCAGGAAATCATAGGCCGTCATGTCCCAAATGGTACGACCAAGCTCATCTTTAACAATCAGCGCCTCGTCTTGCGCAATTAAACCCTTACGGGCATTTTCAAAATCTGCTTGGTCTTCAAATGGCAGGGCCGATAAGACAGCGTCATTGGCGGCGCGGGTCGAGGCGCTTGGCGGCAAGGCCGCGAGGTCAATGCTCGCCGACAATAGCATGAGGCCCGCAAGGGCTAACGGGGTACGAATTTTAAAAGCCATGGGTGATCTCCGCTTCTCAAGAGTCTGCCGCATTGCGGCTCATCAAAAAGCTCGCATGCAGGCTCGTAACTGGTTTTGAAGGATTGCTCTGATAGGCCGTGCAGGTGATCTGCGCCAGCCGACTGCCTTGTTTCACAACATGCGTTTGGGCAAAAAGATCTTCGGTCGCGGCGGAGCGTAAATAGTCAAAACTCACACTCACCGGCAAGGCGACATCGCTTTGCCCCAGTTTACTCGCGCTCCAATTGGCGGTTGCGATCGCGCTGGTTTCAAGAAAGCTGGCAATCGCACCACCATGAATGGCCGGCAAATTGGGGTTACCAGTAAACTCTTTCTTGAAGGGCATATGACAAATCAAACCATGCTCGGCAATTTCGAGAACCTTAACGCCCATATACCGGACAAACGGCATATCTTGCAAAAACAGGTTGAGTGTTTCGACTGTATCCATGGCCATCACTGCTCCAACATATATTCGCGAAGTGGTGGCTGGGTGTTATTGGCGTGCAACATGAATGTTCCGACACCGTGCGCGATGGGCTTATTCGGATCATCTTGAAAAATGTCGCCACGGGTGAACGCGATTTGTCGCGTGGCACGATAACAGACGGCACGGCAATAAATATCATGATGCGGCAGTGTCGGCCGCATATAGTCAATCCGCAACTCAATCGTCGCAAGGGCTATCTCGAGCTTAATCTTGCGGAAAACAGCAGCGCCAAATGATTGATCCAATAAAGCTGTGATGACCCCACCATGGACGCTCTTATTCTGCGGATTGCCGACTTGCCAGTCTTGCCATTTCATGCCGCCACAAATTTCATCGCCATTAAAGCCGAACACCATGAACCCCAAATGCTCGCCAAACGGCGCCCATGTCATGACCATGCCATCAGCTACTGGCTCATCGATCGGAAGCGGATATTTCATAGCATTCCCCTATTGGTAAACTTTATCATGCTCTGCAAACCGACAATTCGCAAATTTACGGACACAAAACCACACGCCCAACGACCGCACGGGTCGACATTAGCTCGAAAGCCTGTCGCCAATCGTCGAGCGGGATTTCCGCACAGACATGCGGTTGAATAATCCCACGCGCTGCCATATCCCATATAGCATCCACGTTTTCAGCGCCCTTTTCAGGATCGCGGCGGCCATATTCGCCAGCGCGCACCCCGACCACTGAAAACCCCTTGATCAAAGGCATATTCACGCCGATCGACGGAATACGCCCCGAGGCAAAACCAATCACCAATAGGCGGCCATTCCATGCGATACACCGGACACTCTCGTCGAAAACATCGCCGCCCACTGGATCATAGATCACGTCGGCACCACCGCCTGTAATGTCCTTAACCGCCTCGCGAAACCCCTCTGCGCTATTGAGACAAACATCGGGATTATAGAGCGCCGCGACCTGATCCAGCTTGTCTTGCGAGGGCGAGGTCGCGATCACGCGTGCCCCAAGTGCCTTGGCAAGATCAACAGCAGCCAGCCCGACGCCGCCCGCGGCGCCATGCACCAGCACCCACTCGCCAGCTTGCAGATGAGCGCGACGCACCAGCGCAACATAGGCCGTCAGATAAGCCGCACTGAGAGCCGCCGCTTGCGCTAGGCTGAGATTATCGGGGCACCGCCGAACCGTTGCCGCCCTATAGCAGCCATAGCCCGCAAAGCCACCGCCAATTTTTCCTACAGCAACGCGATCGCCAACGGCAAGGTCAGTGACAGCCCCGCCGAGCGCGACAATCTCGCCCGCGGCCTCGCCCCCCATGATAAAGGGCAGATTGGGTTTGTGCTGATAGGCCCCGCGGGTCATTAAGAGGTCAGGAAACCCGAGCGTTGCAGCGCCAATGCGGACCAAGACTTCATCATCGGCTGGGGTCGGAATATCGATTTGGCGCATCTGAACGCCAGCATAGTCGTCCGCCAGCGTTTCGACGCATAAGGCTGGCATTTTTTCACGCTGTGCCATCATCAAACCTCTGCCCTGTTCTTAAATCGCTATGGTTTAGCGCGTTGGCGTCCACGCCGATCCAAGATCGCGCCGCAAATCGGCTACATAATGATTAAAATCGATCTGAATGGTGTGCCGCTCACTATTGTAATAATGCCCGAGATAACGTTTTTCGTCCTGCAAAATGCGCCGCTCCATTTCGGCATCACTCGGGAGCTTGATCTTGCCTTGCAGAACGGCAAGGACAAATTTTGATTGCTGTTCTGCTAAATTAACAAGTGTTGGCAAGGGCTGAGCGAGGCCGACAAAAAACAAATTATCCCAGCCCGGACGGAGCATCCGCCGATACAGCGGAAACCGGTTTTGCTCGACCGCGAGATCATTTTGCTTGAGGAAAGGGAAACTAATCTTATACCCCGTTGCCCAAATAATAACATCGACCTCCTCCGATGAACCATCGGTGAAATCAACCCCTGTGGCGCGCAAGCGTTCGATCCCGGGCCGAATTTCAATGTCGCCAGACCCAAGGCGCGTTAGGAATTCGCCTGAAACCGACGGGTGCGCCGTAAGCGGATCGTGATCTGGTTTGGGCAGTCCAAAATTTTCCATCGCGCCAACACGCTTTTTAATCATCGACGCGGCCAAAAGGCGGCCGAGCTTCATCGGCACCCATCCCGGCAAGAGTGCCTTATCGGCTGGTTGTCCATTGAGATATTTCGGCAGAACCCAGACGCCCCGACGTGTCGAGACATAGCATTTAGACGCAATGGGGCGCTGCGATACTTCGGATGCAATATCCATCGCCGAATTGCCAACACCAACAATCAAAACGCGTTTGCCCCGCAAGTCATGGGGCGCGAATGGCGAGTCGTAAGCATGGCTGTGAAACTGGAGTCCCTCAAACCGCCCCTGATATTCGGTTGGAGTTTTCGGATCCCAATGATGCCCATTGGCGACAACGACAGCCCGATAGCGGCGGCTCTCGCCACTCGACAAGGTGACATCATAAAGGCCGTCGGCGTCGCGTTTAACATCGTCCACACGGGTGTTGAAGCGAATATGTTCGCGCAAGCCAAAATGGGCAACATAATCATGAAAATAAGACAGCATTAATGAGTGATGCGGAAAATCTGGCCAGTCATCGGGCACCGGAAAATCTTCAAACGCCAAACGATATTTCGACGTGTCGATGTGCAAGGATTGGTAGCAAGCCGACATACCATTGGGGTTATTGTGGTACCAATTGCCGCCAATATCATCGGAAGCCTCGAATTGATCATAGGCAAGGCCTGCTTCCTTCAGACGTTTGGCCATCGTGAAGCCAGAGCATCCCGCCCCAATGATACAAATTTTATCACTCATTTTAGATCCCCTTGCCCCGCCCCATGGGGCGCTGGTCGTTACGCCGCCGCCAGGCCAACTCTGCGAAGAATAACAGGGAAGACGAGGGTTATCACGAGGCTGAGTGCCGCACCCAACCCATAAGTGACGAGATCATCTAATGACCCATCGAGGCTTATCACTTTGGCCCACCGGGTGGTGTAAATCATACCGAAAAAGCCAACCGCGCCAGCCATACTGGCCGTCGCCAAACGGCCGATTAAAGCCGTTTGCATATGATTAAGACCAACCAGCCAAACGCCGACCAGCCAGCCGCCCATCAGCCCCATGATCCAAATCGGAGCGGGGTGATCGGCATGAGCTGGGTACATGATGTAATAAACCAAATGCAGTATCGCGACCACGAGGACGGTCGACCGCATTGGAAGCTTGGCGAGTTCTGCCAAGGGCCCCGGACGCGCGATCCACAGCCACAACAAGGCAACGCCGATCACTGAGCCGCCGACGACATCGGCAACGTCATGGACACCAAGATATAATCTGCTCGCGATGATCAACCCGATCAGGGTCAAACATAGAATCCGTAGTAAATTTTGCCGCGTCTGAAGGGCCAAAAAGCCCCAGAGCGTGACCGCGATTTGCGCATGCCCGCTGGGCCAACCATAACTGCTACCCGCGCGCATATCGACGCGGTACATAGCATCGGGACGCGCGTCCTGAACATAATCTTTGAGGATAATATTAACTAAGACAGACACAAAAAATAGCAAAGCAGTCTGATTAAACATGCGGGCTGGGAAGAAGAAATAACCAAAGCACATAAAGGTGATCAAAAATGGGCCATACCCGATCAAGGTGACAGCTTCCATAAATTGGGTTAACTCCAAACTCCGGAAAGCCAAAACCCACGACATATCATTTAATAGTGACATTTACCCCTCACTCATCTGAGGCCGGCCCCTGCGCCTGACCCTCACATTATTAAAATAAAGGCTTTACCCTCTCGCCCATCGCTACTGACGCGCAGCGTCGTTTTTTAGACAAAGTTACGTTGTCATATTTTTCGGCAAAACGGGTAAGCGCTGATCTGCTGGTGACCAATCTTGCGCCGAGTCCCCCCAAATTGAGATATCGAATTGGGCCCAACTGCTATCATCCATTGTCCCCGCTTTGATGAATATATTGTCGGGCATTTCACCAACAAGCGTCATAAGTTGCGAACCGCAGTCGGGACAGAATCCGCGTTGAATATGCAACCCGCCCGTACCAATTGTTTCATAGGTTTTATAGCTGCCAGATAGTTTCACAGCCGATTTCGGAAAATTGATGATGCTCGCCTTGCCCGATCCAGTTGCTTTGCGACAATCCGTACAATGACAATGCATGCCACCGACGGCAGATGTCTCATCTAGCTCATAGCTCAATTGGCCACAGAGGCACGACCCTGTAATCATTGCGATCCCCCCATCAATGTTTACGCAGTGACCAAAGTGTACCCCCGACAGTGATCAACGGCAACCAAAGCTTTAACTGATCCAGAAGCTTTTATTGATTGTGCATATTGAACAGGCTCGCCGCGCCGTCCTGTGCAATTTGCAAGGTCGCGAAAGTTTCGGCATGACCGCCATGCTCCATGCCCGGTGACCCCATCGGCATGCCGGGCACAGCAAGACCGATGATTTTCGGCCGCGCATCGAGCAAGGTTTTGATATCCTCAGCAGGGACATGACCTTCAACCACATAGCCAGCAATGATGGCGGTATGACAGGCGGCATAGTCTGGGCCGATGCCGTATTTGGTTTTCAAATTATTCAAAGCGGCATTTTCAACATTAACAGTTTTAACCTCAAATCCAGCATTGCTGACATGTTCAACCCAAGCCGCACAGCAACCACAACTGGGCGATTTAAAAACCTGCATTGTGGGGTAGCGCGTTGACGGTTTTGCGAGGGCCATGGCGGGCAGAAAAACCGTTGCCGAAACTGCCGCGAGGGACGCGAGCAGTGAGCGGCGTTTGACCGATAACTTGAAATGACGATGCATAGACCTGTCCTTTTTTTGATTGTTGTTACGAAGACGCAAGACAGCAAAATGTGGCTCTAAACGCTGAGCTGACTTAAGTCTGGATGCAAAATATGGCCGCGTCAACTTCCGAGTTGGTCGCTCGAAATCAAGTAACGAGATACGCGAAGTAATGATTGCGAAGCGCTTCGACCATCATTAGTTTAAGGCGAGGAAGCTAGGGGATTGTCATGACAAATGCTTCGGACATTGCCTATCGGATTATTCGTAAGTCAATCATTGATGGCGATTTAGTCCAAGGTGAAAAGATAAGCGAGGAAGCTATGGTAAGGTTGTGCGACGTCAGCCGCACACCCGTGCGCGATGCTTTGCGTCAATTATCCTTCGAAGGCTATGTCCTGCAGCGGAAGAACCAAGGTGCGTGGGTCAAATCTTGGTCTGACGAGGAAGTGAAAGAAGTTTACGAGGCGCGCGCCCGCATGGAAGGGCTTATCGTCCGCCTCGTAGCAACCAAAATTTCGGACGCCGGACTGGCAAAATTAGCAACTAATACGGATGACATGGCCCGCGTGATCGCCCATGAGCAAGATCCGTTAGCCTTGGCCGAGCGTTTCCTCGGTCTGAACCGGGAATTTCACGACCAGCTTTATGAAATCGCCAATAATCCGCGCCTTTCCGACCTAATGCCAGCCCTATCGCCACCACCTGTTGTACACAAGACGGCTAAAAACTTTAATCGCGACCGCGTGCAGCAATCGAATGAGGATCACCGCGCTTTGGTGCGGGCGTTTTCAAAATCGGACGCAAATTGGGCTGAGTCCGTTGTGAAATCACATATTTATGCCGCTTATGTTAGCTATCGCGACGGCATGCCCACAACAGTAATGACCACTCCCCCGCTTGAATAAAATTTGACACTCATTCATTTAACTCCTATATTGTATACAATATAGTCGTTCCAGGAGTAAACAGATGCAAAAACCGCTTGAAGGCGTCAAAATGCTTGACCTCACGCATATGTTGTCAGGCCCCTATGGCGCAATGATATTGTCGGATTTGGGCATGGACACGGTCAAGGTTGAACCGCCGGTTTCGGGCGAAGGAACCCGCCGCTTACTCGAGAAAGACCCAGCAAATTCGATAGACGGCATGGGGGCATATTTTTTCACACTCAATCGCAATAAGCGTAGCGTTGTTCTCGACCTAAAAAGCGAAGAAGGTCTACAACAGTTTTACGAACTCGTCAGCGTTGCCGATGTGGTGATGAATAATTTTTCGGCAGGCGTGACAAAAAAGTTAAAAATCGATTTCGACTCATTGGCTAAAATCAACCCGCGTATCATCACCTGCACAGTGACAGGGTTTGGTGAAACAGGCCCAGCCTTCCAACGGCCCGCTTTTGACCAGATCGCGCAGGCCTTGGGCGGTGGCATGTCGATCACGGGCAAGGATCCCGAAGATGTCATTCGCGCAGGAATACCGATCGGCGACCTCGGCGGCGGCATGTTTGCTGTCATGGGCATTTTGGCCGCTTTAAACGCCCGCCACACAACGGGCCGCGGTCAGCACGTCGATATTTCGATGCTCGACTGTCAAATTTCAATGCTGAATTACATGGCGACGATGGTGTCTATGTCGGGTGAAATCCCGAAACCGCTCGGCAACTCGCATTTCGTGCATGTCCCCTACAATACATTCTCGACGAAAACCGACATGATTGTGATCGCTTGCGTGGCAGAAAACTTCTGGCCTGTTCTCGTCGACCTTCTTGATGATGATGGCCTGCGTGATCCAAGCTTTGAATTCGCGCCGGGTCGCTTGAAGCAAAAAGCCTTTATCGAAGAGCGTATCAATATGGCTCTGCAACAACAGGACGCCGATTATTGGCTCGCTAAACTTGAAGAAGGCCGCATCCCGTGCGCGCGCGTCAACAATATTGCGCAAGCCATGGAAGATCCACAGGTGCTCGCCCGCAACATGATCATTAATCTGCAACACCCCGTCAATGGCAGCGCCCGCGTACCTGGCAACCCGATCAAGCTCTCAGAAACCAATGCTGAGACATTTACATCACCGCCTCTTTTGGGCGCACATAATGAAGAGGTCTGGCGCGACTGGTTGGGTAAATAACCGTCGCACCACGGCGAGCATTCCAAGGAATAAAGCGATGAGCGAATTTATTTTTATCAATGATGTCGGGCCGCGCGACGGCCTGCAAAACCAGGCAACGCAAGTCAGTCCTGAAGATCGCATTCGGCTGATCAACGCCTTGCTCGCAGCGGGTGTGCCAGGCGTTGAGATCGCAAGCTTCGTCTCCCCGAAAGCTGTTCCGCGCATGGCTGGCGCGACCGAGATCATGGAGACGCTGGCCCAGAGTACCGCCAATTTGAGCGTGCTCGTGCCGAATATGCGCGGCTATGAAATGGCCCGCGCGGCGGGTGCCAAAGTCGTCTCGGTGGTCCCGTCGGCCACCGAAACCATGAACCAAAAAAATATCAATATGGGCTATGACGCGATCATGGCGCAGGCGGGTGAGATTATGGCGCAAGCCAAGGCCGATAATATTCGCGGGCAAGCCTATTTGTCGGTCGCCTTTGAGTGCCCTTTTGAAGGCCAAGTTGCCCCCGATCGTATCGTTGCTATGGCGCATCAAATGCGGGCCGCTGGGGCGCAAGAGCTCATCGTTGCTGACACTATTGGGGCCGCCAATCCGATGCAGGTCAAAACTTTATTCGATCTGCTGCTACAAGATTTTGATCGTACAATCCTATCGGCCCATTTTCATGACACGCGCGCCCTCGGTTTGGCCAATGCCTACGCTGCGATTAGCTGTGGCATTCGGAAGTTTGATGCCTCAATCGGCGGTTTGGGGGGCTGCCCCTTCGCGCCTGGAGCTGCGGGTAATCTGGCGACCGAAGATATTGTTAGTCTGGTGCATCAAATGGGGTTCGAAACCGGTATCGATGAGCGCAAGCTGAAAGCTGCCGCCGATTTGGCGGGTAGCTTAATTGGCGCCCAGATTGGTGGTCGTACGGCGGCCTGGACAGCGAAAAAGCTGGCCGCACAACACTAATCAGCTCAGCAGAATCAAAACCGATAGGATAATGGCTGCGGCGCCGATCAGCTCAGCACGGCTGACGCGTTCTTTAAAAAACCAAACGCTGAACATCAGGCTAAAAACAATTTCAAACTGCCCGACCATGCGCACGGGCGCGACCCCCTTGAGACTGAATGCAAAGAGCCACATAAATGTTGTGATGGCCGCAATAGTGCCCGCTGCAAAAGACACCCGACCGCTCAACACGCTGTCGCGCAACTGCTGTCGGTGGAAGATGAGCATAAATGCACCCAGCGCCAGAGTTTGAAAATAAATCGCCGCGACAGACGTCATAATCGCATTGGCAAAATAATCCTGACCGTCCAGCGTCTCGAGAGCAATACGATATAAGACAGCGCACATCGCTTGCGCAAAGCCCGCCCCCAAACCAAGCGCAACCGATCCCCAATTGGGCGCCATAGGCATGGTCGACAGACCCGATGGCGACCGCCCCTTGGCGATAAAAAAGACTGCCAGCAAACCGATCCCAATGGCTATGGCGCTACGGGTGTCGGGGATCACGGCGAGCAACAGCATCTCAAAAAAGGCGGCTTGCAAGACGTCCGTCTTCGACAAAGCAATAGAGGTTGCGAAATTTCGCTGCTCGAAAGCATAACCCAAAATAATGGTCAGGAGAATTTGCATGGTCCCCGCCATAACCAGCCAAAAATAAAAACCCAGCGGAAAACTGACATATTGGCCCATCGGGTCAGCGATGACGGCAAACAGCACTAAACTGGCGAGGGGAACCGCAAAAATAAAACGGACAAAAGCGCTGCCATAAATTCCCAGAGTTTGTCGCGAGCGCTTTTGGATGACCGAGCGCACTGATTGTCCAAGCGCCGCAGTGAGCGCGGCCAAGGCCCATAAATAAGGGGACACGATATCTGTTAGCAAACTCATCTGCCCCCAAAGGCAACACCACAATCGGTGGACGCCATATCTAGAATAAATCAAAGCTTGAGGCTAAATTGTACACCAATTTTACACTTCAGCACGCCTATTCGAATTAAAAAATGAGAAAACCTCTAAAAAATGGGCGTTTCATAGCCGCTGGACCCCAAAATACACCCCAGATATTTTTCAAAAAGTATACAAAATACTTGATTTTAAGGAAGTGATAAAAGAGGATTAAGGCCTTGAAAAACTCGCTTAGGGAACAATATGTTTCTCAAGCGGAGACATTGCAACTTCGAAGAAATGCAACGACGAAAGAGGTAGGCGCATGTATAAAATCGGCGTGGATGTGGGCGGAACTTTTACCGATGTTTTGCTCGTCGATACACAAAACTCAAAGTTTTTTACGGCCAAGGTTCCCTCGACGCCGCACGATAGCTCGGAAGGCGTGCTGAACGGCATTCGTAAAGCCTGCGCGATCGCTGGGGCTGACCTCTCCGAGATTGAGGCCATTACGCACGGAACAACCGTCGCCACCAATTCGATTTTGACCGGACGCGGCGCGCGGGTCGGCCTGATCACGACCAAAGGGTATCGGCAGGTCCTGCAGATTGCGCGATCTTACGTACCTGGTGGTCTCGGCGGCTGGCTCTATTATCAAAAGACGCCGCCCCTCGCCCCGCTCGAATGCACGATCGAAGCCCATGAACGGATGAATGCCGATGGAACTGTGCATGACACGCTCGACGAAAAGCAACTCCGCGCTGACCTGGCGATTTTGCAAGAGCAAAATGTTGAGGCTGTGACAGTTTGCTTGATCAACAGCTTTACCAATGACGCTCATGAAAAACGGGTGCGTGAGATTGTCATGGAGGAAATGCCCAAAATACCTGTCTCATTGTCCTGCGAAGTGATCCCTGAATTGCAAGAATACGAACGGACAATCACGACCGTGGCAAATTCTTATGTGCGACCCGAAGTTGAGAAATATATCTCCAATCTGCAAAGCGAATTTAAAAAGCTGATGGATGGCGCGAGCCTCTCCATTTTGCGTTCCGATGGCGGCCTCTCGACCGCTGACGCGGCGTCGAATTTCCCCGTCAACCTCTTGATGAGCGGCCCCGCTGGCGGAGTTGCTGGTGCCATTTGGGTGGGCGAGCAAGCTGGTCTGAATAATGTCATTACCTTCGATATGGGCGGCACCTCAACCGATGTGGCCCTGATCGAGAATGGTCAGGCCTTGGTTCGCCGTGAAACTACGGTGGGCGACGTTACAGTGCGGGCCAGTGCGCTTGATGTGCGATCGATCGGTGCCGGCGGTGGGTCAATTGCCCACGTCCCCGAACTCACCAAAGCCCTGCGCGTTGGCCCTGAATCGGCGGGCGCCGTGCCAGGCCCTGCCGCTTATAATAAAGGCGGCACCGAGCCGACAGTGACCGATGCCAATATCGTTCTGGGCTACCTACCTGTACAACAAAAACTCGGTGGCGATATGGAAGTTCGCCCCGATTTAGCCGAGACAGCCGTACAAAAAGTGGCCGATGCCCTAGGCCTCAGCCTGATGGAAGCGGCCGAAGGTATTATCAAAATTGTGAACGAAAAAATGTTCGGCGCGGTGCGCTTGGTATCCGTCGAAAAAGGCTATGACCCCCGCGATTTCTCACTGATGGCCTTTGGGGGTGCAGGTCCGCTGCACGCCAATGCATTGGGTGAACTCACTCAGGCTTGGCCCGTTATCGTGCCGCCCGGACCAGGTATTTTATGTGCTTATGGCGACGCGACAACGCGTTTGCGCAATGAAGCATCGAAAACCATTATCGTTAACATGAAGTCGGCGGATGGTGGCAAGCTCGAAGAAGACTTGTTGGCATTGGCCGAAAGCGCAAAGGACGGCATGGGGGCCGGCAAAGGTGGGGATGTCGATCCGCGTTCAGTCGAGGTTCGCTACGAAATTGATATTCGCTATTCTGGTCAGGGTCTTGTGCTGTCGATCCCAGCAGACATTAAAGATATTAAGGCTGGAAAATACGAAAAAGTATCGGCCGATTTTGATGATCTGCATGAACAGCTCTTCACTTTCCGCCTGTCCAATGAGAAGGAATTTGTCAACTTAAGGGCTGTTGTCTTAGGCCCGCCCGCCAATGTCGAACTATCGGCCGAGTCAGCCAGCGGCAAAAACAAAGTCAGTGATGCAGAGATTTGCGATCATTCCTTTTATTACGAAGGCGCCATGCACCATGGTAAAATTTATGACCGCGCGAAGCTAGAAGCTGGTCATATCGTGAAAGGTCCTGCTGTGATCACGGAGATGGACTCGACCACTGTTGTTTTACCTGGTTACGAAGCTAAAGTAGACTCGCGTCTTAACCTCTTACTCTCGCCAAACGCGTAAGGAGAGCGCCATGCATGAAAAAATTATAGAAACCAATTCTACGCCGTTCAAAAAAGTCGATGTCGATCCAATCACGCTCGATATTATCGAGAGTGCGTTGCGCAATGCACGCGAGCAAATGGATGCCACCTTGTTCCGCACCGCGATGTCTCCTGGTATCCGCGAGCAAGGCGACGCCTTCCCAATGATCGCCAACCGCGACGGCAAGATGGTTGTGGGTCAGTTCGGCTCCTTCATTCACGGCTTCATGGAAGCTTTTGAAGGAAAAATCGAAGATGGCGACATGATCTTCACCAATGATCCTTATAGCTGTAACGGCGCGGTCAGCCACTTGAATGATTACTTGGTCATCAAACCGATCTTCAAAGATGGGCGCCATTTGTGCTGGGCCGCACATTTCGGGCACATGACCGATATTGGTGGGCGTGTGCCTGGCTCTCTGCCCAATGAAGCCCGCGAGATTTTTGAAGAAGGCGTGGCGGTGCCACCCGTGAAAATTTTCCGTAAGGGGGAGCTACAAGAGGATATCATCAAGATTGTCTTGCGCAATTCGCGCATGCCGCATTGGAATGAAGGCGATTTTAAAGGCGTTATCGCCGCCTGTAGCATCGCCGAACGCCGCTGCCTCGAAATGGCGGACCGCTTTGGTGATGACGTCTTCCAATCCGCTATGACTGAGCTTCTCGATCGCAACTGCCGCGCCATGCGTCAGTTGATCAAGGACATGGTGCCGGAGGAAAAACAATTTTTCGAAGATTATATTTGTGACGACGCCTTGGGCGCAGGTCCTTATAAAATCAAATGCACCATGTGGCGCGAGGGCGAACGCGTTATTTTTGATTTCGACGGCACCGACCCACAGAGCCCTGGTTCGATCAATTTCTTCCTGAATGAAGAAATGTTCAAAATGTTTTGCGGCACGTTTATGATCTCGGCTTTCGATCCGCAAATTCTGTTTAATGACGGCTTCTATGATTATATGGAAGTCCGCATTCCTGAAGGCTCGCTCCTCAAACCACGGCGGCCAGCCGCGCTGTCTTGCCGGACCCATGCGCTCGGGCGCATTTTTGACGTCTTGTCAGGCTTGCTAGGCCAAGGCAATCCCGATTTTCTCTGTGGCGCTGGTTTTTCCGACAGCCCGCACTTTATGTATTCGGGGCGCGATCAAAATGGCGATTGGTACCAGCTCTATCAAATCGGTTTTGGCGGCATTCCAGCGCGACCGATCGGCGACGGCCCAGATGGGCACTCGCTATGGCCGGGCTTTAAAAACGTACCCAACGAGTTTCTCGAAGCTTATTTCCCCCTCCGCATTGAGACCTACGAGTCGATCGTCGACTCGGGCGGGGCTGGTTATAACCGCGGTGGCAACGGCATTCGCATGGGCTATCGCTTCCTCGAGGATGGTGAAATTTCCATTCATGATGATCGCTGGCTGACCTATCCTTGGGGAGTCAATGGAGGCCGCCCCGGCCGACGCAGCGAAAAAATTCTAGTCCGCACGGATGGATCGCAAGAACTTTTGCCCTCCAAGTGTGATCGCTTCGAGGTAAAAGCCAACGACATTCTCTACTTCAACACCTGGGGTGGGGGCGGTGTCGGCAACCCACTGACTCGCGAGCCTGAACGCGTCTTAAAAGATGTGCTCTCTGGCTTGGTCAGCGTCGAGGCGGCTAATGATCTTTATGGCGTTGTGATTAAGGACCGCAAACTGGATGCAGCCGCAACAGAGAAATTGCGCGCCGAAATGAGCAAAAAAGCTGGCGAGATCAAATTGTTTGACTTTGGCGGCGATGTCGAAGATCTGCGCGCGTCTTGTCGTGCGGATACGGGGTTAGAGCCACCGGCAAAGCCCGTCTTTCAGAATTCTGGCCTCGCCGCCGAATAAGCTGGCGAGATCCTTTAAGGGGTAAATCATGGCTGTTCTCGATATCGCGGGCGACGCGCAGAAGGCGTATGACGTTTTATTGAATGGTGGTACAGCGATCATGCCAATGGATGTTGGTTACGCATGGCTGGGGCGCACGCGCGATGCGATTATGCATATTTTCCATGAAAAGAAGCGTGCCAACACGAAATATAATGCTGTGATCGGCAATCTCGATCACCACAAATCGTTACATGTAACCTCGAGCCGCGGCGCTGAAATCGTTTCCGCGATTGTTGAGGATTATGATTTGCCCTTGGGCATTATTGCGCCGTGCAACCCCGACCACCCGCTTTTTGCCGATATTGATCGCGATCTTTATTTACGCAGTACGGTCAACGACACTTTGGCTATGTTGACCAATGCGGGGCGTTTTCATGCCGAGATCACGCGTCTCATGTATCAGTCTGGCCATATGGTGTTTGGCTCCTCGGCTAATGTGTCGACCACGGGGACACGTTTCCGCGCCGAAGACATTCAGCAAGAAATTCGCGATGCGGCCGATTTAATTATTGATTACGGTCCAGTTAAATACAGCCATCAGGGCATGTCATCGACCTTGTTGAATGTCGAAACGCTTGAGGTCATCCGCTTTGGCTGTTGCTACGAAAACATTGCCGCCATTTTGAAGCGACATTTCCACATTGATTTACCGCCGCGTCCGCAGGTGTAGGAAGGCCTAGCCTTTGCCCAAGGCAGCCATAATATCATCGAGCATCATAACATCCGCGTAGCGGCGCCCAACGTCGCGCATATTGCTATCATGCGCTTCTTGATCTTGATCGCCACAACAATCTTCGGCCACGATTGTGCGATAGCCATAAGAGAAGCTATCAACAATTGAGGCGCGAACGCACCCGCTACTCGTACAGCCCGCAATAATGGTCGTGTCAACGCCATGCTTGGTTAACCATGTCACCAGCGGTGTTTTGAAAAAAATGGACGGCGCTGATTTGGTGAATTCAAAAATACGTTCGGGATCCGACAGACGTGGATCAATCTCAGTCCACGGGTGGCCAACATAGAACCCCCCTTCATAAAGCGGTGGAATTTTCCAGTAACCCATTTCATCAGGGCCAGTCCATGCCACACGGCAAGAGGCAACGGGGATTTCCTTGGAATGAGCAAAGGCAATTAAATCTACTGTACGATCAACTGCTTTTTGGATTAGCGGCGAGCCACCTGTTGGGCTCGCTGGATCCGTGAAGCCGATTTGAAAATCGACAATAACGACGGCACATTTCTGGCCGAAACCTATTTCTCCCTGGCCATATCCCGAGGCTTCAAAATTATCCATGCGCAAGCTCCAACGACAAAACAAATGCGCTTTAGCTTACTACCGACGCTAGAATCTGTCATAGAAAATCACGCCCCACCCTCTTACGCTGTATCAAAATGTGAAATTGGGCTTGCGGGACAGGCATATTTATAGCATCAGAACTTGATGAGCGATTTCTACAAATCCGATCTACCATCCTTCATTGTTATGGATGTTATGCGTGCCGCCGCCGCGCTAGAACAGCAGGGACGACATATTATTCACTTAGAGGTTGGTCAACCGCAATCGCCAGCTCCAAAGGCTGCCATTGCAGCCATTAGCGCAGCGCTCGATGACACCGCCGCCCATGGCTACACGCAAGCCCTCGGACTGCCAGCCCTGCGCAAAGCGCTGTCGAACCACTATTCGCGATTTTATCAAAAGCCTGTTTCTGAAGATAGGATCGTTGTCACGCTTGGCTCGTCGCTGGGGTTTGTCATGGCGCTCCTCACCGCCTGTCCGCGTGGTGCGCTTATCGCCCTGCCAAGCCCTGGCTACCCCGCCTATCGCAATATTTTGAGTCTGCTGGGGATGCGGCATGTGACAATCCCCTTGCGGGCTGAGCAAGCGTGGCGTTGTACGGCTGACAATATACGCGCTCTGCCAGAAAAACCCGACGGGATTATTCTTGCGAGCCCGACGAACCCAACGGGGGCGATTATCATGCCAGACGATTTGGCCGACATCGCCACCTATTGTCACGAGCATTCTATCCGTCTGATCAGCGATGAAATTTATCACGGCATCAGCTACGGCAAACCTTGTGCGACGGCCGTTGATCTGTCGCCCTCTCTGATCGTTGTGAATTCATTCTCTAAATTCTTCTCAATGACGGGGCACCGGATTGGTTGGATGGTTGTTCCCGAGGACTTGCTGGGGCCAATGGAAAGATTAAACCAAAATCTTCTCATTTCAGTTCCAACGCTTGGACAAATGGCCGCCACGGCGGCTTTAAATGCACCTGAGGCTCTGGCGGAAGTTACCGATCATGTGGCCCGTTATGCCACCAATCGCGAAATATTAATGACCGGGCTACCCGAAGATTTGCTCGGAGATTTTCCTGAACCCGACGGCGCCTTCTACCTCTATGCCGATAGTCGCGCGCTCGGCGACGACAGCCGCCTAATCGCCCATCGCCTGCTACACGAGGCAGGTGTGGCGGTAACACCCGGAAGTGATTTTGATCCCGTGGCTGGGCATTTGGCTTTAAGGCTGTCTTTTGCTGGGAGTTCAGATGACATGCATGAGGCCTGCAATCGCATCCGCGATTGGGTTAAGAAAGTCACAGGATAAAGCGCATGGCGACGGCAGAAGATCTCCACATGGCTGCTCTCTTGTCCGCGACGCGGTCAATCGCCTTGGTCGGTGCCAGCCCCAAGCCAGAACGGGATAGCCATCAGGTCATGACATTTCTCATCGACTGCGGCTATCAGCTGTTTCCCGTAAACCCAGGGCTGGCAGGGCAATTGCTTTTGGGGCGTCGCGTTTATGCCGCGCTATCCGATATTCCCGAGACAATAGATTTGGTTGATGTTTTTAGACGCTTAAGCGACGTACTCCCGGTTGTCGAAGAGGCGATAAGCTGTGGCGCAAAAGCCATTTGGTTGCAAAAAGGCTTGGCTTTGCCCGCCGCCGCCGAGATCGCAACTGCCCACGGCATCGCATGCATAATGGATAAGTGCCCCAAACAGGAAATTCCTCGCTTGCGCAAGCTCGCCCTCCTATAGATTCAAGTTATTGATTTATATTATATTTTTTACCTATTAAAATCGTTAATTCCTATCACCGCCCGACCTATGTACACTCATATTCAGTCACTAGAGAGGGCCTATGCCGCCATGGCATAGCTGCAAGGAGAAAATCATGGACTTAGGGTTACGCGATAAAAATGTTCTGATCACAGGCGCAACGGCGGGTATAGGGCGGCGCATTGCCAATCTATTCGCCGACGAGGGCGCCAATGTTGCAATTTGTTCGCGCACTCCCGAAAGTGTTACGCGGGCGGTCAAAGAGATCAGCCTGATGGCCGACGGTCGGATCGTTGGCAAAGCCTGCAACATCAAAAACAAAGAAGAATACGAAGCTTGGATCGAGGAAATGGCAGAAGAACTCGGCGGCGTCGATATCTTCATCCCCAATGTTTCAGCAGGTGGCGGCAATGACAGCGAGAAAAATTGGTGGAGAAACTTTGAATATGACATTCTTGGAACCGTTCGCGGTGTCGAGGCCGTCTTACCGCACATGGAAGCTCGCGGTGGCGGCGCCATCACCATGTTGAGCTCGACCGCTGCAGTCGAGACCTTCGCCGAACCGCAACCCTATAATGCGATGAAGGCCGCGCTCATCAATTACGCGAAAAACCTGAGCCAAACGCATGGGCCGAAAAATATTCGGGTTAACTCTGTTGCACCCGGCCCGATCTTTTTCGACGGCGGCGCTTGGGACATGATCAAAACATCGAACCCGAAATTCTTCGAAATTACCGAGAGGACTCACGCCTTGGGCCGCCTCGGAACCCCCGAAGAAGTCGCCAACTGTATTGTCTTTCTGTCTAGTCCAGCCGCAAGCTGGGTTAGCGGCGTTAACCTTGTGGTCGACGGGGGCTACACAAAGCGCGTTCAATTGTAAAAGGACACTCATTTATGAAAGTCAGACGACAGCAGACCATTCAGCGAACAGATAAACCGGTTCCCGGCGGGACGCCCGTAGTAAAGGCACCCAATCCAAAGCTCGGAAATAAGCTTATTCCGGCTGACCGCTACACCTCGGAAGCGTATATGCGCTTGGAATGGGAGAAAATGTGGTCAAAAGTCTGGCTGCTCGGGTGCCGGGAAGAAGATATCCCAGAAGTGGGTGACCATTTTGTGACCGAGATTGGACGCGAGTCGATTCTTTTGGTTCGGCAAAAAGATGGCTCGGTCAAAGCCTTCTACAATGTCTGCCTGCACCGCGGTAATAAGCTTGTCCACAGTCAAGAAAAGCCCGTTGAAGCGACCGTCGCCGGCACGTTTAAATGCCGCTATCATGATTGGGAATATGGCCAAGATGGGCGGTTTGTCGACATACCCGATCTCGAAACCTTCCCCCAAGGCGCACCCAAATGCGGCGGCTTAATCGAACGCCCCTGTGATGTTTGGGGGTCATTTGTTTGGTTCAGCCTGAACCCAGATGTCGAACCCTTGCAAGATTATCTTGGCGTTATTCCCGAGCACCTCGACCCGTATCATTTCGAACGCATGGTGTTGACCAAAACCTTGACCGTTGAATGGGATTGTAATTGGAAGGCGTCCGTTGACGCCTTTAACGAGAGCTATCATGTTCAAGGTACGCATCCGCAATTGCTCTATTATCTCGATGATCTCGATATTCAGATCGACTGCTACGATAAGCATAACCGCTATCTGATTGCCTTTGGTGTGCTCAGCCCGCGCGTCCTCGCCCCTGGCGAAATTCCACCCCCCATTAAAGTCGTCATGAAAGGCGCCGGCATGGATCCAGCCGATTATGAGGGCTCTGTGCATGATATTCGTCACGATGTCCAAAAACACAAACGCGCTAATGGACCCGCACAAGGGAAAGATTATAGCGACCTCAATGATGATCAATTAACCGATGATTATCATTATATGATTTTCCCAAATATCACGATGAATGTGCATGCTGATGACATGATGATGTTCCGGCAACGGCCGCATCCTGACGATCCCAATAAAATGTATTTTGATTATTATTTTTATGAATTGCCAGATCACGAGTTCGACCCCGAGACTTATCGGCGGCCCGTCCACAAGAACTATAAAAATGGCGAAATATCACTAGGTCTGGTGATCAATCAAGACGCCTATAACCTTCCCTTTGTGCAGGCGGGTATGAATAGTTCAGCCTTTGAAGGGTTATGGATTGGCGATCAAGAGCTCCGCATCCGGCATTTCCATGACACCATTGAGGCCTATATAAAAGGCAAAGCCAATAAGCCGCAAAAGCGCACCGCCACGAAAGCGAAATCACCCGCCAAAAAAAGGTCTTAGTCGTTCATTCCAAAAATGGAAACGGCGGCCACATTTCGGTTTGGGATGCCGCCAAGGTTATGGGCCAGACCAAATTTTGGGCTTTTTAATTGGCGATCGGCGGCGCGACCCAGAAGCTGCAGATAGATTTCATATGTCATGCGCAGACCAGATGCCCCTATGGGGTGACCGAAACATTTCAGGCCACCATCGATTTGGCAGGGAATGTCGCCCGACGCATCAAATCGGCCATCCAAAATATCGTGGACCGCACGACCATCGTCGGACAGCCAAAGGTCTTCCATGAGCACGAGCTCGGTGATGGAAAAACAATCATGCACTTCCGTCATGCTAATATCCTTGCGCGGATCCGAAATGCCAGCCTCAGCATAAGCGCGCTGCGATGCGCGGCGCGTCGTAATCGTGCTGGCACCATCCCATGACTGGTGCCCCATTTCCACGCCATTAGAGGGTGCTAATTGCATTGCCTTAACGGTGACATAATTATCACCAACCAATGACTTGGCAATTTCAGGGCGCGCCACAATCGCGCAAGCCGCGCCGTCAGAGACACCGCAACAATCAAACACACCGAGCGGATAAGCTATCGTCGGTGCGTCCAAAATTTGTTCGATGGTCAAGCGCGATTGCAAATGCGCCTTCGGGTTTATGGCGCCATTTTCATGGCTCTTCCACGAAATATGGGCCATAGCTCGTTTCAACTCCGACATGTCGAGTTGGTGTTTCGCGGCATAGGCTGCACCTAATTGCGCAAACGCGCCTGGTGCTGTGAAGCCTGGCTGATATAAGTCCTCAAATGTCCCTTTGGTTCGCTCTGGCAGGCCAGAAAAGCCTGTGTCTTTAAGTTTTTCCGTTCCCATCGCCAAAGCAATATCGCAAGCACCAGCGGCGACGGCATAAACGGCGCCCCGAAGCGCCTCGGTTCCGGTGGCGCAGAGATTTTCCACCCGCGTAACAGGGATATTGGGCAAGCGAAGATATTGGGATAGTGGATAAGCCGACTTACCGACATTCTGTTCGTCAAAGAAGACACCAAACCAGCCCGCCTCGATCTGGTCTTTCTCAATCCCCGCATCGGCAATTGCTTCTTCAAAAGCCTCGGTCACGAGATCTTCGGGTCGCGCATCCCAGCGTTCGCCGAATTTACTGCATCCCATGCCAATAATAGCGACTTTATCCTTGATACCATCTGCCATTTAATCTCTCCGTTTCGGAATTGCTTTCCAGAAATATCGATGAAATCCACGTTGTGTATCAATATCTTTAATGCGGAATTGCATCTCGACATCGCTACCGATTTCCAACTCGCCCGGCGCAAAACCGGCCATTTCCATGAAGATATTACCGCCACCCTCGAAGGAAATATTACCATAAAGATGCGGGGGCGAACGCGTAAAGGCCAACCAATCCTCTGTGAAGGATTTGACTTTGCCTGTTTTATTCGAGAAATGATATGGCTCTTGTGTATCGAGGGCGCCGCAATTCGGGTTCACACAGCGGCGCGATTTGGGATATTGGGCTGTCCCGCAATCGCGACACTGACCACCAACAAAACCATAAAGATCTTGAGACTTGTTATAAGCAACTGTCTGGGCCGTCCTATTATCGCGCTCAGCTCGCATGCCCCAGTCGAGCTCAATCCCTCCCGCAGCCGAGAGGTATTTTAAATAATTTGTCTCGGCTTGAATATCGGCGGTCTGTTGCCCCAGCGAACGGCGCGCCTTATAGGCCGCCAGCTTATCGCCAACGCGCAGCAAGACAGCGTCAACGCCTTGCCCGAAACCTGTGACCATAATCCATTGCCCTGGCTCAGCCTTGGTTTCCAAAATATGAACCAGCATCATCAGGGGATGTGCAGCACCTGTATGCCCGATCGCATCGAATAAGGGATCGGCCAAAGCATCCTTGTGCAGGCCTAAGGCTTTCACCAAGGCGCGCGCATGACTGGTATTTGGTGTCGCCAAAATAAAATGCGAGAGATCTCCACCTTTCAGCCCATTGCGCTCAAGTAGCGGCAATACGGCCTGCGGCACGAGTTTTCCAACCCCCTCATCACGAACCCATCGGTCTTCAAATATATAGTCAGCGCCCGTCGCGGCGGTCCGATAATGATCGACCATATCAGCATGGACGGCTTCGCAATCAACCAGCTCAACAAGGCATTCACCAGCCCCTAAACGCAGAGCAACAGCGCCATCGCCTGATAGCATTTCCATGACGCTCGCAGGCTTACAGGGCCTTTTATCTGCCGCCGCGAGCAAGAGATCACCCGCAGCGTGACGGCAGGCAGTCATTAACGGTGCCAAAGCGGCTCGTTGGCCACCCGCAACATCATAGCTATGAACTGTCTGCGGCAAATTAAGGGCCGTGGCAATGACGGTGGCATTTTGTCGATCGAGAAACGGGGCCGTGGTGGACGCAAAGCAAAACTGGGCCTGCGCAGCGAGGTTTGTGCTATCGCTAGCGAGGTTGCGACATGCGGCCACCGCCATGGTAATAGCATCCTCGTCCCACGCGGCATAACTGCGCGTGCCGCGCGCATAAGCTTTAAGCCCCCCTTGGGCCCACCCAACGGCGTCAAATATACTAGCGCGTTGTAACGCTTGCATCGGCACATAGGCCGCAAATTCTGTAATTCCGTATGACGACATGCGCTCTAAATACCTTTTCCTGTCGGATTTAACAGTTCTTCTCCTGCAACGGCTATCACAAACTAAACTGCTCGCCTATATTGCTTTACTGCTGTTTTTACTAGGTCACTAATCCCGACCAGATTGTCTCTCGAGGAGTTTACCTATGACGCCCGTGCTCAACAATATTCGTGTTCTGGACATTGGACGCTACGTCGCCGGCCCTTATTGCGCTTCCCTGCTACATAGCCTTGGAGCCGACGTTATCCGGATCGAGCGACCCGAGGGGGGAGAAGATCGTTTTATTTCGCCTTTGGCGGTAAATCAGGATGGCACACCGATGGAAGGCGGATTGTTTTATCAAACCGCCTATGGCAAAAAATCCGTGACGCTCAATTTTGGTCAGCCGGACGGGCTCGAGATTTTACGCAAACTAGTCGCTACGGCCGATATTATTGTCGCCAACTTGCCACCGCGTGCCTTGCAAAAAATTGGGCTCGATTGGGAAACCCTCTCAACCAACCACCCACAAATTATCCTCGTCACACAAACTGGATTTGGTCACACCGGCCCCGATAGCAATAAGGGCGGCTTTGATGGCGTCGGCCAAGCTATGTCTGGCGCCATGTTTCTCACCGGAACGCCTGAACAACCGATCAAAGCAGGGGCGCCTTATGTTGATTACAGCACGGCTTGCCTGTCGGCTTTTGCCACCCTCGCCGCTTTGATGGAACGGCAAAAAACGGGTCGGGGACAACATATTCAAGCCTCGCTCTTGGGCTCCGCCCTCGCCGTCATGAACGCGCATTTGATCGAACAAGCCGTCACGCAAATTGGTCGGGTCGGAACTGGTAATCGGGTACAAACCTCGGCGCCCTCAGATGTTTTTGCAACCCGCGACGGTCATGTCTTGGTTCATACGGTGGGTAATAATCTTTTCAAGCGTTGGGCCGAAATGGTCGGGCGGCCGGACTTGGCTTCAGACCCGCGGTTTCAGTCCGACCAGATGCGCGGTGACGCGCGCGATATTCTGTGCGAGATCATGGCTACATGGTGCGCCACAAAAACCACAGCCGAAGCCCTGGAGGAACTGGAGCGTGGCGGTGTACCTGCAGGCGCCGTTCTGACAATCCAGCAAGCCCTCGATAACCCGCAAGCTCATGCTATGGGCTTATTCACTGATGTTCCTATTGCCAACCAATCGGGTCAATACGCGCCTGTCATCGGATTACCGCTTAGCTTTTCCGATATGGCGACCAACGCCCCGTCAGCCCCACCCATGCTCGGGGCGGATAATGAAGGCGTCTATGCCGAGATTGGTCTCGATGCAGCGTCGCTGGCCGACTTAAAGGCGCGCGGCATCATCTAAGCGCGCTTGACGAGTGTAATATTCTCGAAGCGGATTAAAGGCTCGCCCCCGTCATCCTCGATACCGCTAATAAATGTCACAATACCGCGTGTTGGGTCAGAGCCAGATGGGCGTTTGCTTACGAGCTCGCTCGTGGCGCGAATTGACATATCTGCTTTCAGGGCTTTGAACCATTGAACATTTTGCCATGCAACGCCGCAGATAAAATCGATGTCACCGCAAATCTCATGATCAAGCCGCCGCCAAAGTGCCAAACCGTAAATACCGCTGGCCGTGACCTCACCGAAGATCGAGTTTTGTGCCGCTGTCTCATCAGCGTGGAACCATTGCGGATCATAGGTCTGGGCGAAGGCAATCATGTCCGACCGATCGACGCGCATCAGGCTCGATGCCTGCCGCTCGCCGATTTCAAGGTCGTCATAGCGCCGCATGATCAAGCAAAAAGTTGCTCGGGCGCCTCGATAATGTCACGCAATGTTGCCATGAACCGTGCCCCCGCGGCGCCATCAATGGCACGATGATCGCACGACATAGAGATGGCGATCTGACTTTCAAAATAAGCCTCGCCATTATCATCCTCGACCACGACACGACGCACGCCGCCAATCGCCAGAATAGAACCCTGCGGCGGCGTGATGATCGCATCGAAATTATCAATGCCCATCATACCAAGATTTGAGATGGTAATGGCTCCGCCCTCTAAGTCTTGATAGGCGAGCTTACCCGAATTGCATTTCTCCAACAGGGCCTTGGTATGATGCGCGATGTCATCGACACGCATCAAGTCGACATTGCGAACGACAGGCGACATGAGACCGTTTTCGGATGCCATGGCGACGCCAATATCGGCATGCGGGAAATAATGAATGTGATCATCATGCACTTGGATATTGATATCGGGATGCCGTACCAAGGCGGTCGCAATCGCTTTGATCAAATAATCATTAATCGAGGCTTTGACACCAAGAACCAAATTCGCCGTTTTCCGAAACTCCAATAGCGCATCAACCGAAATACTGTTGCGGAGATAGAAATGTGGCACCGAGCTTTTCGACTGCGTCAAACGTTTCGCGATGACTTTACGCACGCGATCCATCTCAACGATTGTTGGCGTGTTGTCGATATTTGAGAGATCAACAACAGGTGCCGCCTGCGTCGCTGGTTTCAGCAGCGCCAGAACATCAGCCTTGCTAACACGACCGCGCGGGCCTGTGCCCGTAACGCCGGCCAAATCTATAGCGTTTTGCAAGGCAATCCGCTTAGCCAAAGGCGATGCAAAAATCCCCTCTTCCTTGGCCGGTGTCTCGAGCGCTCCCCGCAAAACCGGATTGGCGGCTGGGCGGCTGGCTTGATGGACATCTTGATAGGTAATCCGGCCACGGCGACCAGTTCCCGTTACTTGGGTTGTATCGACCCGATTGGCAATCGCATATTCCCGTGCTTTCGGGCTGATATCCAGATTGTCCGATGGGGGTGGCGGCGCGGGCTCGGCCGTTACCTCGGGCGCCGCTGGCGCCTCAACAACTTCAGGCGCCGCGGCCGCAGCAGGCGCAGGCTTATTGCCCTTACCTGACCCTTCGCCAACCGCAGTTGACGTATCAGCAGCGATAAAACTATCGGCAAAAGCTTGCACATCGGCATCGCTCACAGACGCATCGGCAAACACACCCAAAAGCGCACCCACGGGATAGGTCTCGCCCGTCTCACAGGTCACCAACCGCAGCACGCTATCGAACTCAGCTTCAACCTCGTTCGATATTTTATCGGTCTCAATCAGGGCCAGGAGATCGCCTTGTTCAAACGTATCCCCTTCATTGACCAGCCATTCGGCCAGTCGCCCTTCTTGCATCTCGATGCCCCATTTGGGCATCGTAAAAGCCCGGATTTTGCTCATCGAATCTCTCCGTTATTTCCAGGCCAAGACCTTCTTCACCGCATCAGCGATTTTATCGGGGGACGGCAAATAAGCCCGCTCCAGTTCGCGCGCAAACGGCACGGGTGTGTGCGGGGCCGACACGATTTCTGGTGGCGCCTTCAAACTTGCATACGCCTTGTTCATTACCATCGACACAATATCTGTGGCCAGGCTACAGCGCGGGGGTGACTCGTCGACAACCACGAGGCGACCGGTATTTTCAACCGAATCCAAAATCGATTCTTCATCGATCGGGCTGGTTGTCCGCAAGTCAATAACATCACAGCCAATGCCATCGCCTGCCAGCATATCGGCTGCTTTTTCAGAAAACTTAACCATCAAGCCTGCGGCTACAATGGTGACATCCTCACCTGCCCGAGCCAAACGCGCATGGCCAAAGGGGATTGCAAAATCGCCATCAGGAACTTCACCTTTTTCAGCATAAAGCGCTTTATGCTCAAAAAAGACAACCGGATCATCATCACGAATAGCAGTTGTCAAAAGCCCTTTGGCGCAAGCTGGCGTGGTTGGCACAGCAACTTTCAGACCTGGCATTGAGGTTACAATTCCCAAAGGCGCCTGGCTGTGTTGCGCCGCGGCGTTCAAACCAGCGCCAAAAGGCATGCGAATAACAGCAGGACAGACAGTCTTACCGCCGAACATGTAACGGAATTTCGCAATCTGGTTCCACAACTGGTCCATACATACGCCAATAAAGTCGGCAAACATGATTTCGGCGACAGGACGTTTTCCCGCCAACGCCAAACCGCCAGCCGCGCCAACAATCGCGCTTTCAGAAATCGGCGTGTCGATGACACGGTCAGAGCCGAATTTTTCCCACAAGCCGGTTGATGTGCCCCAGATCCCGCCAATCGCCTCTGGGCCACCTGCGGTGCCCATGCCACCGACAACATCTTCCCCGAGGACGACAACATTAGGGTCGCGCTCCATTTCGGCCAAAATTGTTTGTAAAATCGCCTCGCGAAGTAGCATTACAGCCATGATCGTCCCCTATAGGTAATTGATATAGACATCGGTTAACACGTCTTCTGCTTTGGGCCGCGGTGCATTGCGCGACGCCTCCACAGCCTGCTCGATCAGGCTCGTAACCTCTTTTTCGATAGCATCGAGATCTTTATTCGTCATTTTCTTGGCTTTTGTAACCGATTGACGGAATATTTTGAGCGCATCGCGTTCTTCCCGCAGGCGTTTGACCTCGCCCTCGGCGCGATAGTTTTGCGGATCGCCTTCAAAGTGTCCGAAGAAACGCTCGGTATCAAACTCAACCGCGGCTGGTCCTTTGCCCGCCCGCACATAATCGAGCAGTTCCGCCATGGTTTCATAGACACTGAAGAAATCACAGCCATCACCGCGCCAGACTTTCATGCCAAAAGCTTCGGCACGGCTGGCAATATCCTTCTTGGTCCCGACAGCATATTTATACCCCGTATGCTCCGAGTAATGGTTGTTTTCGAAGACGAAAATCGCTGGAGCCTTGGTCACAACGGCCATATTCATGGCTTCGAATGTCGTGCCTTGGTTACAGGCGCCGTCACCCGAAAATGCGATCGAGACACGGCCTTTGCCGTCTAGCTTAGCCGCCAAAGCAGCACCCACGACGATGGGAGGCCCACCGCCAACAATTCCGTTGGCGCCCAACATGCCCTTGTCCATGTCGGCAATATGCATCGAGCCGCCTTTGCCTTTGCACAAACCGTCGGCACGGCCATAAATTTCTTTCATCATGCCCGTCACATCGCACCCCTTCGCGATACAGTGGCCATGGCCACGGTGCGTTGAGGCAATCGTATCTTCGTGATTGAGGTGCATACACACACCCGCCGCGACAGCCTCTTGGCCAGCATAAAGATGGGTAAACCCTGCGATTTCCCCGGTCATGATTTCATCATGTAAATGTTCTTCAAACATACGTATCGTGCACATCTGACGATAGGCTTGTTGCAGTGTATCTTTGCTAATTTGCATAAAGGTCTCCCCACGACATGGCTGGAAAAGTCATGAGCTGTGACTGTAGTCACAGCTAAAAAAATCGTAACTCACCAAATGATTAGGTAAGTAGATCGTAACTATATTACCTAAATATCTCTCGTAATATAGCCAAGTTGAGTTGCTTTAAAAACTGCTTGCGAGCGGTTAACCGCATCTAATTTTGCCCCCGCATTGCGGACATGAAACCGCACTGTGGCCTGACTACGGCCAATAATCATGCCAATTTCGACGTCGGTTTTACCCATTGCTGCCCAGCGCAAACATTGCACCTCCCGCCGGGTTAATTTCGGCTCATCGGGCACCAGCTGGCTGGCTGGTTGATTGATGACGTAACTGCGGACAAAAGCGCGTGCGAAAATCCCCAGAATGTCGCCATATTCGGCATATTCGAAGGATAGATCCGTTTGTTTATCATCTTGTGGCGTATAACTGACAGCCCCGATCACGCTAAAAGGCATGTGAACGGGCACCACCAAAGCAGCCCTTGTTCGCGCCCGTTGCTCAAAGCGCGTGACGTCGAAAGACCGCGTGAAACTATTAGAGAACTGCGCGTGCATACCGTTTTTATTGACCCAAAAAGGTTCGCCGCTATAGCGCACCATAACCCCGATCGGCGATTCGAGAGCGATATTGGGTGAATTCCATGTCGCTTTATCGCTCCACCCGAATACGGATTGCGCAAGTTTTTTCCCTTGCTCATCCATCATAGGTACGTTTGTCGCAATATTATGCGAGGCGGCAATGCGCATTTCGCATAAATTTTGGACAATATCGCGGTAAGCCTCAGCAGCGGCTCGGATGCCACGACCCGACCCTATCCTGATACGCTTCAAATCTTCACTGAGCTTCGAATGATACGACATATCCACGAGCCTCTCCTCACTGCATTACTTAACTAACCCATTGGCCAAGCGCACTCAAGCATCTTTGCCCCTCAGACCACGCCATGAATGCCAAGGCAAGCGCCTTATGAGAACCTCCATCAATTCACAGGATGCTTTTCTGTAAAAAAAAGGCTTAAGTGCGCTATAGTTTTGGTAAAGGAGATTTCGCATGGCAGACGACGCGCGCTTTGACCTCATGGTCATCGGTTCTGGACCGGGGGGCTATGTTGCCGCCATTCGAGCCGCGCAACTTGGCTTAAACGTGGCGATCGTTGAGAAAAGCGAACTCGGGGGCGTGTGCCTCAACTGGGGGTGTATTCCCACCAAGGCCATGTTGCGCTCGGCGGAAGTCTACTCGCACATGCAACATGCTGCCGATTACGGGCTAACCGCCAATCCTGGATTTGATCTCGCTGCAATTGTCAAACGCTCGCGCGGTATCGCCGAGCAGCTATCGCGTGGTGTCGCCTTCTTAATGAAAAAAAATAAGATCACTGTCATTCAAGGCTTTGCAAAATTACAGGCAGGCGCCTCAGCGCCAATCGTCGATGTCGACGGAACATTTTACAAACCTAAAAATGTACTCTTGGCGACGGGTGCTCGGCCACGCGCTTTGGAACAAGCGGGTTTAGTGCCCGATGGCAAAACCGTCATCACCTCACGCGAGGCTATGATCCCTGAGGATCTTCCCGCCGGCATGGCCATTGTCGGATCAGGCGCCATTGGCATGGAGTTCGCGAGCTTTTACGCCAGCTTCGGTGTTGACGTAACCGTGATCGAAATTCTCGATCGGATCTTGCCGCAAGAGGACAAGGATATTTCAGACCATGCGCTCAAGAGCTTCAAAAAGCGCGGCATCCATTTTAAATTAGGAAGCAGTGTCTCGGCCTGCACCGTATCTTCCGATGGCGCCCAGCTGACACTTACCAGTGGCGATAAAAACGAGACGCTGTCCGTCGGTCGCGTTTTGCTGGCCGCGGGCGTACAGGCCAACACCGAAAACATGGGTCTTGAGACCCTCGGTGTTACACTTGAGAAAGGCCACATCAAAACCGATGGCTATGGCGCCACCAATATTAAAGGCCTCTTCGCCATTGGTGATGTCACGGCGCCACCATGGCTCGCTCATAAAGCCTCGCATGAAGGGGTGATTTGCGTCGAAAAAATTGCGGGACTGTCACCGCATGTTATGGATGCATCAAAAATTCCAGCCTGCACTTATTGCCAACCGCAAATTGCCTCAATTGGTCTAACGGAGGCGAAAGCAAAAGAGCGAGGTCTCGACATCAAAACCGGAAAGTTTCCGTTCCAAGCCAATGGCAAAGCCCTAGCGATGGGTGAAGCCGACGGCTTTGTCAAAACAGTATTCGATGCCAAGACGGGTGAATTGCTCGGAGCGCATATGATCGGCGCTGAAGTTACTGAACTCATTCAAGGCTACGCCGTTGCCATGGGGCTCGAGACCACTGAGGCTGAACTCATGGAAACAGTGTTCCCGCATCCAACCCTGTCAGAGGCTATGCATGAAGCAACCCTCGACGCTTATGGGCGCATTTTACATCTGTAAAAAACCGCTCCTCGAGCGCGACGACCAATTAGCCTTAATCCGTCAGGGATGAGGCGGCTTGGTCGCGCGCAATCATATAGGACCAAAGATTATCGCCGCCCATTTGTGCCAGAAGGTCGCCTAAATATTCAGCCCAATGCGCCTCGCTTCCGAAGGATGAGCGCCACCCCCAAATCCGGCGGGTAAAATGTTGCAAGTCATATTCTTTGGTAAACCCAATGGCGCCATGCACCTGATGCGCAATCCGCGTTGCCTTGGCGGCCGCCATATTGCAGCGCAATTTAGCATTGGCTGCCTCGAAGCCGTAATCACCTTCGGCCACAGAACGGAAAGCCGCGATCGACGCGCAATTGGCAGCGGCGGCCTCCAGTGCAAAGACAGCTAACTCTTGCTGAACCGCCTGAAATTTACCCAGCTTGCGCCCAAATTGCTCCCGATCATTGGCATAACCAACGCTCAATTGCAGCGCGCCATCAAAAGCGCCCGCCATTTGAGCTGTGCGCATAATCGCGCCAATTTGCATCAGATCGCCATTCCACGCGATTTCTTCAAACGGGGCGGCATTAAATTCTAACGATGCCCCCTCTTCACCAAGCAAGATATTTTTCTCACTCGACGTGATGTCTTTACCATCCAGCAAAATAATTTTGCCGTGCAGTTGGGCTAAAATTTGGTCGGCCTGATGACCGCCTGCAACGGCCTCGAGACGACCCGAAAACTTTTCGCCGCTTATGGCACCAGAACAATTATCAGCGAGAGCTATGCGCCCCTCGGTCGGGCGTTGCAAAATCGCCCCAGCCAATATCGTCTCGGCCAAAGGTAGAGCAAGCGCATGAAAGCCCGTAAGGCGCAT
Source organism: Rhodobiaceae bacterium (assembly GCA_038147995.1). Taxonomy (GTDB): domain Bacteria; phylum Pseudomonadota; class Alphaproteobacteria; order RS24; family RS24; genus JAYODZ01. The sequence continues at coordinate 228,238 of JAYQUO010000001.1, forward strand.
CACGCCATGTGCATCCTGCCAAGTCCCCCCAAACCCGCCAGCCGATTCTGGCACCAACAAATCAGGCAAACCCAGGTCAGAAACCGCTGACCAATCTGGAGCCTCGGCGAATAATTTATCCGCCATATCGAGTAGCAAATGATCACTCATCGTAAACCAAGCCCCCGCGCAATAATGCCGCGTAAAACTTCACGCGTCCCGCCGCGCAGAGAAAAAGACGGCGCCAACTGCAATAAATAAGACAACATTTCGGCAAGGGGACGACTATTCGATAAGGGTGTATCCATCGCGCCTTGCACCAAGGCCGGAATATCTTGCTCAAAACTATTACCCAAATCCTTGACCATAGCCGCTTCCAGTCCTGGATCCTCACCACGACCAAGCTTGACAATCACAGATAGCGACATTTGCCGCAGCGTCCACAACTGCGCTGTTAATTGGCCAACCAGTTGTTTCAGTCCAGGAATAGCCCGCGCCTCGTCGATCAAAGCGGCATAGAGCGGATAGCTCGACAGGTAACGCTCAGGTCCCGATCGCTCAATGGCAAGTTCTGCCGTGACTTGCTCCCAGCCATTTCCTTCGGTGCCCAACAAGGCATGCGCTGGCACGCGGACATTGTCGAAAAAGACTTCATTAAAATCTTTACCATCGGATAAATCCGTGATCGGTCGCGTTGTTATACCCTCGGCATCCATCGGAATAACAAATTGCGATAAACCTTGTTGCCGCTCAGAGCCTGCCTCGGTGCGCACCAAAGCGATCATGAAATGCGCCATATGTGCGCCCGTCGTCCAAATTTTTTGGCCGTTGATCACCCAATCATCGCCATCACGGCGCGCGCTGGTGCGCACACTGGCCAGATCCGATCCAGCATTGGGTTCGCTTAACCCGATACAGGCAAAGGCTTCGCCACGCACAATGCGCGGCAGCCAATGATTGCGAAGCTCATCATTGCCATAACGCAAAATAAGTGTGCCGCTTTGCCGATCGGCAATCCAGTGCGCACCAATCGGCGCACCAGCAGCCAGCAACTCTTCTTGGACGATATAACGCTCGAGTACCGGGCGCTCATGCCCGCCATATTGCTTGGGCCAGATCATGCCAATAAACCCAGCCTCACCCAAAGCGCGGGAAAATTCGGGATTAAAATTGGTCCAGCAATTCACCCGCTCACGCGGCGTCCACTGGTCGGAAAAACGCGCAATCAAAGCCCGAATATCGGCCCGAAGGCGATCTGCCTCCGCGGGGTAACGGACTGTCTCGGAAACAAAACTCTGCATCTAAATTCTCAATAAATTCTGACAATTAAACTCTTCACTCTTTACCTAACATAGGTCAAAAGTGAAGGAAATCATTGCCTCGCGTGTTTTTTTGCAACCTCATGGATTTAATAGGAAAACAGGCCAAATCTCTATGGTACAATCGGGTCAGTGAGGTAAAGCATGGCGAACGAGCAACTTATCGAAATGGCAAAGAAATTGGTCCACCATGGCGTCAATGAAACCATGGAACTTGTTGACGGCCAGAAAGCAGTGCCCGCGACCACCTATACGGATGAGGCGCTATTCCAGCAGGAGCGGCGACAAATTTTTCACCGCCTCCCACTTATGCTTGCCCCCAGTTGCGAACTGCCCAACCCCGGCGATTACAAAGCCATGGAGGTTGCCGGAATCCCGGTTCTCGTGACCCGGCAATCGGACGGCTCGGCACAAGCTTTTTTGAATTCATGCACCCACCGCGGTAACCCTATCGCCGATGGATCAGGCAACGCCAAACGGTTCACGTGCAACTACCATGGCTGGACATTCCGCAATGATGGCGCCTTGATGGGCATCGCCAATGCGAATGACTTTGGCACTGTCGACAAAGCCAGCCTGTGCCTGAAGTCGTTTCCAACCGAGGAACGCGCTGGCATGATTTTCGCAATTCTCAACCCCAAAAGCGAACTCACCGTTGGTGATTTTCTATGCGGCTATGACGAGGTGCTGGAACATTTTGGGTTTAAGGACTGGTATTTATTCCGCAGCCGAAGCATTGAGGGCCCGAACTGGAAAACGGCCTATGACGGCTATCTCGACCTCTACCACCTGCCGGTTCTGCATGCGAAGACATTTGGCGCGCATATGTACTCACGCGCCAATTACTTTGCTTGGGGACCACATCAACGTGCTTGTCACCCGCTAAAAGTCCACAAATTACCGGATGGGAGCAGGATCGACATGTCGGCAATGGACCCCTCCGAATGGCCCGAAACGGCCTTGCTCGAGGGGGTTTGGACCATATTTCCACATATTTCTATTGCGACTTTCTATGGCGGCAACACCCGTGGCGCGATGATATCGCAATTATTTCCGGGTGATGATGTGACGCAAAGTGTGACACATCAATATTATGTGATGGAAAAAGAGCCTACCGACGAGGCCACGCTGGACGGCGCCAACAAGCAATTCGATATGCTCGAGGTCGTTGTGCGCGATGAGGATTACTATACGGGCCGCCGACAACAACGCGCCCTTCAGGCGGGTATCCTTGATCACGTCTGGTTTGGCCGTAATGAGGGCGGCGGGCAGGCTTTTCATGAATGGGTCGGTAAATTGATTGAAGCCGACGACAAACAATTAGTCTCTTTGTTCACTAAAGCTTAAAGGTCATTGCGTATGAAAGACGAGTATGAACGCCTGATTAAATTGCTCTATCACGGGCGCACCCCTGAAGAAATCCAAGAAATTCAGGCGAATATGACGGATGACTTTCAGGTCACAGAAGCCGACGATTTGCCGTTTGGAGGTGTCCATGCGGGTAAATCGGCATTGGGCCAATTGGCCAAGAAAGTCTTTGCGACTTTAGGGGGCGTAACGCTGAGCTACGATAACCTCATGTATGGTGAAGATTGTGCCTGTTCGCTGGTGACGCTCACCCCGAAGCAGGCGCCCGATCAAAAAATTGAAATTGCAGAAGTGTTTTTCTTCCGCGACGGTAAGGTTTGCGAAATCCGACCATTTTATTTCAACACGCAACGCGTCCGCGATGTGGCGGCCTTACTTGGCAACTAGCAGGCTGTAAATCCGCCATCGACGGGGAACACGGCGCCCGAGACCCACTTCGCTTCGTCAGAGGCAAGATACACACCGAGCGATGCAATATCGTCAACGTCGCCCAATCGTTTCATTGGGTAACGCGACGCGGTTTCGAGCAAGGCATCATCTAATGTCTGACCATTATTATTACGCTCGACCCGCGAACGATATGTCTCTGTGACCAAGGGTGTCAAAATAGTGCCTGGGGCGACAGCGTTGATCCTAATGTTTTTAGCAGCATAGTCGGCTGTCATTTGCTTCGCCATGGCGAGCAGTGCACCCTTTGTGGCGGAATAAGCGAGGATGGAAGGAAACCCCGTAAAACCCGTTATCGAACTTTGAAGGATAATACTTCCCCCCTCTTGCGCCAGCATTTGCGGCAAGACAGCTTTACATCCCAACCACACGCCTGTCAGATTAATCGCGATGACGCGATCCCATTCCGTCTTTTCAATTTCATGCGCCTGGCCAACACTGGTCGTGCCAGCATTGGCAAAAAAAGTGTCAACACGGCCATAAGTCTCAATTGCCCGCGCAACCATATCTTGATTGTTTGTCTCATCAGCGACATCTAATTGATAGGCAAGGGCTTCGCCGCCTTTATCAATAATCGCGTCCGCCACGGCTTTGATATCATCTTGCTTAATATCAGCGCACACCACACGCGCCCCTTCCGCGGCAAAACGGTACGCACAGGCGGCGCCGAGGCCCGATGCAGCGCCCGTTATTAGGACAACTTTATTTTCTAGACGCTTCGTCATGGCTTTCTCCTGGGGGATGGTACCAAATTGGTGACCCATATACGCGTTCGCGCGTTTTTGTAATTACATCACTTTTAAGGTTTAAAGAAAAATTCCGAGCGTCATAGGCTGTCCATCTTTCGCTCTCCTCCTCGAGAACACGAACATAATAAAAGGCACTCTGATTGGCATCGAAATTTGGATCTTGCCAAAAAATCTGCGCCTCCGGTACGCCGCCCGGCTTTTCAGGGAGCAGCTCGGTAATCTCCTCGTGAACCTTGCCCGCTGCATCGCGCCAGCCTTTAACAAGCTGTATCCGAGATAGATTTTGCCCCGCAGGATCTCGCATCGCACCGATCAAAAACCCGGGCCGATCGGAGCTTGATCCGCCAATTTTGGTTGGGCCATATAGATCGCCGCCCATGGCAACACCTTTTTGATATCCAGCCGCGACCAAGCCGGTTTTCAGATCTGCGGGTGAAAAATTCCAGCCCGCAAAAAATCGTAGCGTAATGCGCGGCCCCGAACTCGCATAAACTTCGCGGCGCTGGAGCGCATCAAAAATAGCGGCGCGGGAATTTTCTTTGGCCCAAACGGCCGTATAACCTGAGGCGCTCAATCGCCAGTTCTCCCACAAACGCCCACCGAGCGTTGTCGCCGTCCGCTCTGGGCTGGGCTCCGAGTCAACAAATTTTCCAAAGAAATTATTATCATCGGCGGTGCTCAGCGCTGTATGCGAGTCCGTACTGCCAACGAAGCCGAATTGAAATGGGTTTTGACCATATCGTGCCTGCAAATCTAATCCGACCTTCAGAGCTGGACGGGCATATTCAGCCGCCAACATGCTGGGGTGCTTTGGCACCATCCTCAGGTTCCCTTGATCCCATGTTTCAAAGTCGGCAAACTCGTCTTGTGGCGACAAAAGGGGGTGCGTTTCCGCGTCCCCTTTAACTTGCGTCACTTCGTAAAGGCGTTCAAACCTGTGGCGGCGTCTGATGTAATCCGCATCCAACGCCTGACCATTCAGGCGAGTTTGCGCAAACATGAGACCATTCGAGACATTTCCATTGTGCGGGATGGCCATGGCTTGGCCATCAGTTTGCGCCTCATAATGCGACAGGTGCTGCCATAGATCCTCGGGATCAAAACCGTCGAGCGCGGAAAAAGGCTTTAGCTTAAGAACCTTGTTGGCCCCATCGCGAAACACAACCACACGATGCAAGTTATTTCCTTGCACCATGCTGGTCCATTCATAGCCAAGCAGTGTGGTAAATTTACCTGGCTGATTGTGACGATCAGCGAGGTTAACAAGCCGCGCCCAAGCAGCGTGCTGAAACTTTTCGGGCAGGGTTTCCATGGGCGTTTGCCGCTCGATTATTTTTACATATTCGCGCGAAATCGGGGCTTGCTGACCCGCCGCAAAATAATCACTCCACCGGCGCCCGAGGGGTGAGGCGGCCAAATCTGGATCTTTGCGCTCAATGCCGAGAAAAACGCCCAAATATTCGGCGTGATCAGCCACCAGCAAAAAATCAAGCGGTGTTTGTAAACGCGCCGCCATACCGTTATGCGCCATCACCGTCTCACCTTGTGCAAAACGATACGCATCAGCAGGCGACAGGTTGGTATTGCCGAAGGAATAGCTATCAAATGAAAAATTGCTATGGACGTGCAGATCGCCCCACAGCGGACGGTCGGGGAAATCTGTCGCGAGTGCTGATGAGGCCAAAAGCGCAGCACAACACAAGCCAGTTAGAACACGCGGTATTCTAGTCATCGTCATAGCCAAAAGGAGCCGGCGGTTCAGGGAGGAACCGCCGGCTCTAGGAGGTGGAAGGCTAGTTCAGTTCATAAATAATCCGAAGACCATAGGTCTGCGGCGCGCCCCCCCAAGTCACCGAGTGAATACCCGGGATCAGGCCAAAGTCCACATATTCCTCGTCGCCCAAATTTTGACCGAATAGGATGACACGATACTTATCGTCTGGTGCGCGATAAGTAATTGACGCATCGAGCAGACCATAGCCTTTTTGCTTGATCACAGAGTCGCAGGTCGCGTCGTTACAATAATCATCGCGATAATTATACGACAGACGTGTATCAAGCGCACCACCTGACCCCATTCCTGTCGAATAGGTGGCAGCCAGACCGTAATTATAGTCTGGAACACGCTCGAATTTTTTCGCTGCGACCTGCGCTGATGTCAGACCTGGAAACTTCTCGTATTCCGCATCCGTGCTACCGTATGAGGCTTCCAAGAGCAATCCATCTGTGGCTTGAAAAGCCAGCTCAATCTCGATCCCTTCAATGCTGGCTTCGCCGGCATTTTGCAGATTTGAGATGTTACCACTTTGAGGACAGCCATCAACACCCGCCGTACAAGCGACAGATTCGGCAACCTGCATGTCGGTGTAATCTGCTTGGAAGAGAGCTGCGTTCAACATCAAGCGCTTATCGAGCATGATAGACTTGAAGCCAATTTCGTAACTATCCACCGATTCCGGCTCGGCGGGGTTTTTAAATTGGAACACCGTCGTCGCGCGGCTGTTAAAGGCACCGCTTCGGAAGCCGCGTGTGTAGCTCACATAGCTGCTTACATCGTCCGAGTGGTAATAGGTCAGGGCAACTTTCGGCGTGACGTCGTCATTGCTCAAATTACCTTTAATATGTGCGTCCGGCCCTGTACAAACGAAGTTGTTGTCACAACCACCGCCTGCGCCATGGCCACTGAAATCAGCATCCTTTTCTTCATCCGTCCAGCGCAAACCAGCTGTTAGTTTGAGTTGCTCCGTCATGAAGTAATCAAGTTCACCAAACACACTCAAACTCGTATGTTCAACCTCGGTTACCTGTTTCGTATCACCGTAAGCGCCAGTCGCACCAGCAATCCGACGGCGTTCGCCGACGAAATATTCTTGGTCAAAGTAATTCACACCAAAAACGTAAGACAGTTTATCACTTGGCGAATTGGCATAACGAACCTCAATCGTCGTTTGCTCTTGTTCCTCGTGATTATCAGGATACTCAAAAATGATGAATGGCGAGCCATCAAAGTCCGTGCTTGAATCGTAAGTCAGATCGCGCACACCCGCAATGGCCGTCAGGACGCCGCCCCAGCCACGATAATTAATTTCCGTGGTCAGGCTATCGACCTCAAGATCACCATAGCCAAACAGGTTATGGTTAATTTTGTACGGATCGTTTGACGCTACATAGCCCCAAGCGCTAGCCCGCTTCGTGGTCGGGTCCGCTGGGTTTACAAAGCGTGTATTGGATGAACCTGACTTATCGCGGAAAAACTCTGCAATAACCGAAATATCCAAATCGGCGTTCGGCGTGAAATACAGCATTGGCCGAATGGTCAACCGGTCGACGTCAGGCTTATCACCACTGAGGCCCGTTCCGATCGGGTCATAGGTCGCGCCAGCAGGCACCAGCGCCGTGTTGATGGTGCCACCATTGTCGTCTTCCCAGAAACCATCGCGTTGTTGGCTTTGGACAGCCAGCTTTGCAGCCACGCCATCGGCAATTGACCCTTCGACGCTAACCGCAGCATCAAAACGATTATAGTCACCAAATGTCAGATCCGTTTTGACACGATACTCGCCGTCAGGACGCCGTGTTCTCAAAATAACCGCACCGCCAGTCACGTTGCGCCCTTGCAAGGTACCTTGCGGCCCGCGCAGAACCTCGATGGCTTCGCGATCAAATGTCGTCATATTCGCGCCAATCACGTAACCGAGATAAATGCCATCAACGATAACACCGACAGCTGGGTCGAGTGTCCGGTTAGAGCCGGTAACCCCCATACCCCGGATAAAGAAGTTGGCAGCCCCAGTAAATGTTGCAGTCGGGTGAAGCGCAGCGTTAGGCGCCAGACGCCCGATGTCAGACAGATCAACCGCCTGCGTTGCCTCAATTTTACCCGCATCTACAGCGGTAATCGCCGCCGAAATATCTTGAACGGACATCGCCGCCGAGCGTTTTTGCGATGTAACCACAATTTCATCTATCTGCTGAGCGGCCGCGATGCTCGTCCCGGTGCTCAGTAGCGCCAATGCCGCAACGGCATTACGTACTCTATACTTTGACATGAGTAGTCCTCCCTCTCATAAACCGAAGCCTTCACTTCAGATAAAAATGCTATCAAGGGAAATCAACGATGCAAATACATCATAAAAAAATAGTATGTCATCGACCCTCATTATAATCTTTTGTTATGATAGCTAGACAGAACGCGCTGAGTTTCGTCTAATACGGCTGAATTTGGGGGGAGATATTCTGGTGGACCAATCTGCGTATCCGTCGCCGCGCTCAGCGTGGTATGTCACGATTTTGTTAACATTTGCGTATTCTTTCTCATTCATCGATCGACAGGTCATCAACCTTCTGGTTGACCCAATCAAGAACGATCTCGGCGTCAGTGATATCGAGTTTAGCTATCTTCAAGGCATGCTCTTTGTCGCGCCCTATATTTTGATGTCGGTTCCCGTTGGTCGGCTCGTTGACCGTATGCGTCGGTTCGGCGTTGTCGCCGCAGGCATCGTTGTGTGGAGCATTGCAACTATGCTGTCGGGTCTGGCGGGAAATTATAGCCAATTGGCGGTTGCGCGCATGGCCGTTGGCGCTGGCGAGTCGAGCGTCACGCCTGCCGCTTGGTCGTTGCTCGCCGACTATTTTCCGCGCGAAAAACTTGCTTTCCCAGTCAGTATTTTTTTGATGGCCCCCTATATTGGTGGTGGATTAGCCCTGATCGCGGGCGCCGAAGTCATGACTTACGCTAAATCGGCGGGCACGCCGACCCTTCCTTTTTTGGGTGAAATTAAGGCATGGCAGCTCACCTTGCTCATTGTCGGCGCGCCGGGCTTGATTTTAGCGGCTTTATTTACCGTCTTGCAGGATCCGCCACGCAAAGACCTCGCTTCGGCAAGCGGTGATCAACCGCCCATGCGCGATGTCTTTGCCTATCTCGGACAAAACCCACGTATCTACCTCGCCCTCCTCGGTGCTGTGCCCTTTATGGTCGTTATGCTTTATGGGCTGCAGGCTTGGACACCCAGTATGTTTACCCGCCAATTCGGCTGGTCATTGGGAGAAGCGGGGCGTTTTTACGGCATGACAGCGATTATTGCTGGATCTCTGGGTGTCGTTACTGGCCCCGTGATTGGCCGATTGTTATTGGCACGTGGCTATCGCGATTACCCGTTACGCCTATGTATTACGGGGGCCGCGGGCGCCTGCGCCGCTCTTGTCGTCAGCAGCCTTCAAAGCGATGGAACGGCCGCACTAATATGCGTTGCTGCCGCGAGCTTCTTTGTAACCCTCCCCTTAGCCCTGATTACCAATGCCTTACAAATTGTAACGCCGAATGAAATGCGTGGCACAGTGGCTGGGTTTTATGTCGTCACCGTCAATCTCATCGGCATGGGCGTGGGGCCAACGGCCGTCGCGTTTATCATGCAAAATGTCTTGCAAGATCAAGCAGCGATAGCACCGGCCATGGCCATTATGGGGCTGATCGTTGCTCCTATTGCGATTTTCTTATTTGCCCGGGCGATGCACGATTATCGTGAACGGGTAAACCATTAGACCTCGACCCGCGCCGTCACAAGTATCTCGCCCGCCCGATTACAAAGATGGCGCTCATATGTCGACGGCGCGACGATATGCAAAGGCTCGTTGACATAAGCAAAGCCGTGGCCGCGCAATTCGATCCGCTGCAGGGGGGCCTCGAGCGTCGCTTGCAAGTTCGATAAGATAGCGATCGTCATCAACGGGCCCTGCACCACAAGGTCTTGGTACCCCTCTTGCCGTCGCGCATAGTCAGCATCGAAATGGATGCGGTGTGCATTAAAGGTAATCGCAGCAAAGCGAAACATCTGGTGCGGTGAAAAACAAAACTCGCCGGCTTTAATCGGCCCTCGCGACACTGGCGCTGGCACTATCTCGTCGCCGTCGCGGTCTTCGAGGAAAATTTGCCGAAGTTCCTCGCGCAAACATAAGACACCATCGGCTTCGAAGCGAAAATCGGCTTCGACAAAAACCATCCGCCCGGAACGACCTTGTTTTTCGTAGATATCGGTAATCTCTCCGCGGCGAACAATGCTCTGCCCGACTTTAAAACCTTCCCCCACGGTGATCTTGCTCCCGCCCCAGACGCGACGCGGCAAATTTACGGGCGGTAAAAAATCATCCTTAATTGGCAAGCCATCTACACCAAGCTCACTTTCCTGCGGGACGGGCAGACAAATCAGAAGATAGCTTTCAAGCGGTGCACGAGCGCCGAATGATAGATCGGCTGGCATAGGGCGGCCCAAAGTCACTGCCAATCGCTGACAAACTTCCGGTGATAAGGTCTCCCGTAGCTCTTGCTGTCGCCCGATGAAATCGGCAAATGTCGACATAGCCTAGGCCTTGCCCTTTAATTCCTCAGAGATCCGCGTGCGCAGTTCAAATTTTTGTACCTTGGTTCCCGACATTGGCCATTCTTCGACGAAGCGGACATAGCGCGGCACCTTATAACTCGCAACTTTACCGCGACAGAATTCGATCAATTCCTCCTCCGTCGCCGACGCACCTTGATGGAGGCGGATATAGGCCGCGGCAACTTCTTGTAGCCGGTCGTCGGGTGCCGCTACAATTTGGGACATCTCGACGGCGGGGTGCGTATCAAGAAGGCTTTCAATTTCTGCCGCTGCCACATTTTCACCGCCGACTTTCAGCATATCTTTTAGGCGCCCCACAAAATAGAGATAGCCGTCATCGTCGAGGTGACCTAAGTCTCCCGTGCGAAGCCAGCCATCTGATGTCATGGTATTGCGGGTCGCTTCTTCATCCTTGTAATAGCCGCTGAAAAGATTATAGCCGTGAATCTGGATTTCCCCCTTCTCATTCGGCCCTAAAATTTTCATTGGATCTTCTGCATCCGCGATTCTGATCTCAACGCCAGGAAAGGGTTCGCCAACTGTCGGCAATCGCTTCTCCATAGGCTCCCGCGGGTTTGAGAAACAAGAGACCCCGCCGCACTCGGTTAAACCATAGGCCGACACGCCAGTTGCACTCGGGAAAGCTTTCTCGTATTGCAACAAAGTCGAAATGGGCGCGACATTATTGATAATACGGAACGTTTTAACATCCTCTTGGTCAAATTGCGGATGGTAAATAATTTCATTGGTGATCGTCGGGAAGGCAAAAAAGCCAATCGTGATGGGCACACGCTTGAACACCTCAAGCGCTTTTTCCGCTTTAAAATGACGCGTCGCATATAACTCGGTTCGCGATAGGATACAGCCGACCAGCGGCAGTAATACTGACATGTGAAAAAAGGGCAAAGGATTATAAAACTTATCATCCTCATTCATTAGCCAGCGTTCAACCATGTTGATGCCGTTGCCGATCAACGATCTGTGGGTCACGAGGCAGGCCTTGGGCGCTGCCGTCGTACCCGAGGTGAACATCATCACCGCGTAATCTTCATCATTGATAGTCGGAAAATCTACAGCGACTTGCTCGGCGGTAAAGGCCGACAAGCTTAGCTCGGCCCGTGGGGCATTTTCGACGACAACAAGATGCCGCAAATAGGTGAGTTCGGCACTATCTTGCGCAGTCCCCTGCACGTTTAAATCGGAGACATTTTGCGCCAGCATGGATAAAAAGTCGGTCTCCGGAGAGGCACTCAAAAACAAAATCTGAATTTCAGCATGATTAAGCGCATAGATCAGCTCGTCGCCGCGGTACCGAGAATTGAGCGTAACGGGTACGCCGCCGGCAACCAAGATGCCGATATATAAGCGCAAATAATCAATGGAATTGGGCAACATAATCCCAATATGTGCCCCCATGGTCATGCCCCGCGCGTGCAAAGCACGGGCAATGGCTTCGGCATCATCATAAAGCTGGCCATAGGTGATGGCATCACCATCCAATTCCATGACGAGCTTATCAGGGTGCGTTCGCGCTGTATCGCGCACCAATCCGCATATTGTTTTACCTGCGTAATCAGGTGCCAAGTCAATATTTCCACTGATCATGACGCAACATCTCCTTTTATCCATAAATGCTTAAAACCGCGCATAACATTTCCCGGCATGCGATCGGGACACCTAGACAGTTCGATTTCGGTAAACTGATCCAGCAGCATATTCAAATATATCTCACCCTCTAAGAGGGCGACACGCGCTCCGAGACATTGATGATGCCCCAATCCAAAAGCAAGGTGCCGCTGGCCATTGTCACGATCAAGGCGAAAATGTCCTGGATCGGGAAATTGCTCTGGATCATGATTGGCGCCCCCCAACGAAAACATCACGCGATCATCGATGGCAATATCTCCACCGCGCAGGTGGTGGTTGTCCACCATCGTGCGACAGATATTCTGGACGGGGCTTTCAATCCGTAAAGCTTCTAGCAGCGCTGGCGTAACCAATGCGCGGTCCGCCCGCAGCCGCGCGAAGAGGGATGCATCCTGCGCCAGTATAAATGTTAGATTGCTCAGAAAATTTGTCGTCGTTTCGTGGCCAGCGGCTAGAAAGAAAACGCCATTGGCAACAATTTCCTGATCGCTCAATGGCGACCCTTCAATATCCGCTTGCGTGAAATAAGTTAACAAGTCGTCACCCGGTTGATCCCGCCGACAGCGCGCCATTTCTCCAATAAAATGCGCCATCTCCTTCAGATCTGAGCGCTGCTCTTCTGTGATGTGATGCCCGAGCCGTCCAACTAACGAATACGACCAGCGCTGAAAATCGGCGCGGCGGTCACGGGAGAACCCCATAATTTGACACATTACGGCCGCGGGCCCAGGGTAACACACATCTTCCACCACATCGAAATCTGCGCCTGACCGGGCGGCCTGCACGACGCCGTCGAAATGTTCGGCAAAAATGGACGTGACGGGCTCACGCAGTTTGGTGATTTCTGCGGGTGCAAAATATCGAAACAAATAGCTCTTCAGCGCACTGTGACGTGGCGGCTCGGTGCGTTCAATATCCTTATACGTGCCGTCTGGAAATGGGCCCGTTGGATCAACGCCGAATGCCGCCGACACAAGGGCGTGGTCACGCAATAAATCCATATCCGAGAACCGCGTCAGCACCCAATTATTATAGCGCGGTTCCTTGGCCAGAGCGTCACGGTCGCGATAGTTATCATAGGCGGTATAAGGGCAATGATTGGCTTCATCATCAAACAGGTCTGGTCTATCGCCCATTACACTTGCTCCAAACGGGGCCATTCCCAATCACCAGAACGGCGCGCCAGACACTTGTCGCGGGCTAATTCGAGACTGCTGATCATATCTTTCTCAGCCGGCGACAAAATATATTTTTGACGAGTGACAATTTTCACATTTAACGTCAGCTCAAACTCAGCGATTTTCAGCTCGCGCAGCTCTCCGCTCGCAAATTCATTGACGAATAGGTCGCGGGGCCCCATCAGAATAAAACGTGAATTTTTCACCAAGGGAAGTGCTAGCGATATGCTCTCCAATAAGCCTGCCGGAAAATTCATCTCAAAATTGCGAATATCTTCTTCATTCGATAGACGCTCGCGAATGAGCCGCTTGGCAACGACGGTTTGATAGGTAATGACGGGGAAATAGGCGATATCGCGACACGTGGTTATTTTCTTGTCAAACAAAGGGTGATCGGGGGCTGCCACAAAAATAATGTCGAGATCGATAAAATCGATCTGGTCAACTTCTTCATCTTTCACATTTTGATGATTGCCCGTGATAAAAAACGAGATATCGCCGTCGAGTAGACGCTTGCGTAAGTCATACCAATAGCCAAGGGTAAAGCGCGGTGTTATCTGTTCGTGGCTCGCGCAAAAATCCGACAAGGCATCAAACAAGAATGTATCGGCAATAATATTTCCGACACCGAAATAAACATCGCCGCTTTCTTTATTTTTGATCATGCTGATATGGCGGTCAATATCCTCGAGTTCGTTCGATATTCGACCTGCGCGGGCGGCGATATAGTCGGCCAAAAAACTGGGCCTGACCTGTTGGTGGTCACGGTAGAACAGTTGCACACCCATTTGATCTTCGAGCCGTGCAATGGCCGCGCTTAATGCCGGCTGGGAGACGCCAGCATAGCTTGCCGCGACAGTAAAATTTCTGTGTTCACAGATCAGCTTGATATACTTTAAATCGCGTAAACGCATGCTTCTTTCCACATTGCGCAACTATAGCAATCTCGTTCGGCACCTAAACTCGCAAAAACGGTAGCCTCATGCCCTGCCCTTAATTGCAGGTTTATTTTCGCGTCAGACCTCGACACAGTAAAGTACAAATTAATCAGGAGAAGGCAATGGCGCAAAATCTTATCAGTTCAATTGGGCCAATTATGCAGCTGGCATTCGTGCCAGATGATTTCGATGCCGCCCTGGCCCACTGGACCAAAACCATGGGAGCCGGGCCTTTTTTTTGGGTCGAACATGCCATTCTCGAAAATAAAAAATTTGAAGGGCAGCCGTCCGAGGTGGATTTTGGTTTGGCGCTTGGTTATTGGGGCGACATGCAAATCGAGTTGATCAAGCAGCATAATGATGCACCGTCAATTTATCATACGCAGCCCTATTGCGGCCATGGTGGCATCCACCATGTCTGCTTGCTGACCGATAATATTGAAACCGCGCGCGCCAAGACCGAAGCCGCTGGTGGCAAAATTGCCTTCACGGCCGACGCCGGAGACGGTGCGGTATTCTATGCCCATACAGGCGGTGCTGAAGGCATGGTCGAAGTTCTGCAAATGGGCGCGGGCATGCAAGACTTTTTTGACATGATAAAGGCCGCTTCCATCGGTTGGGACGGAAGCGACCCTTTGCGCGGTTAGCGCCGTAACAGTTACAGTTTAGGCTTCGGTGCCGATTTGTCGTTGTTCAGGTACCACTGAAGATATTCGTGGAAGAACTGATTGCCGCGCTCATTTTTACCCAAAATGATGCTCTCAAAAGCGCCACTTTCGAGACCGCGTTGGATTTGTTGTCCGACTTCATAATCTTCATCGCGAACGACTTGATAGAGCCAATCCATCATCGCGTCTAAGCCAGCTGCATCCTCAGCATCTTTCGGAGGATCCTTGCGGAAGAACATAATCACGGTTTTATTTTTATCCGGCGTCGGCCCAGGAAACAATTGCGAGAAGGATGTTATCTCGGGCGCCAAGAAAATCGACACATTGGGGAAAAAGATCCGCACAAAATCATAGCCATGATTTTCAATCTCATCATAGGTTGCGGGATCGACGCCTTTGAGTTTGTCTTCAATCGCTACCTGCGGGAAGGCAATCCGCAAGTGCGGCCCAAACGCCTCGTAATGCGTCTTGTTATTAAAGGTCCGCGGGTGAATGGTTTCAGGATGTAAGGAGGCAAAGTGATAGCCTTCGAGATAACCATCAAAGGCGATCTTCCAATTTGCACCCTCAACCACGCGGCTCCCAAGATAAGCCCAATCTTTGAAATTGTGCCGGCCAAAATCATCTAGCATGCCTTGGAAAAAGCCATCGAGATCCATTTTCTCGCCGGGCGTCAGAATAACAAAAATCAGACCATTGCGTTCTTCGCATGGCAAGGCACGCAGAGCCCGATTTTCTTTATCGATCTGTCCAAAAGTGTCCGCTTCAGAAACGCCCATAAGTTTGCCATCATTGCTATAGGTCCATCCATGATAGCGGCACGAGAACCGGTTTTTATGACCACACCCTTCTTGCGCAAGCGGCGCCCCGCGGTGACCGCAGACATTTAAAAAGGCATGCACTTTGCCGTCTTTATCGCGCGTGATCAGAACTGGTTTACCAACCGCTTCCATGGCCTTGTAATCGCCCGGATTCGGCATTTCGGCGGAGGCGGCCAATGCCAGCGGCACTTTTAGGAAAATGAGGTCCATTTCCTTCTGCCATTGTTCGGGGTCGAGATAAGTCGAATACGGAACCTCGGTTATCCGGTCAGACTGATATGTCCCTCCGTCGCGGGCATATTTTAAAACCTCACCCACCGCATGCGTAATCGCTTCTTTACCCATGGCTTCCTCCTTAAAAGAACCTTATGGTGCCTCAATAGACCACCAGAGAGCGTCTACCCAAACAACGATGAAGAAGAGATAATTACGAAGAACCCCACCCAAAAACAGCTCAAGGCCGAGATTTTATGCGCTTTTGGGGGTGAAATAGTATGACACAGCAAAAATGGGACTGGATTGAGGGGACGCCTCGTCACCTGCAGAACTATCAGGACAAATGGTCGAATATTACCATCGGCGAAATGGCAGCCGATTTAGCCCAACGTCTTCCGGACAGCTCGGTTTTTCCAAATCTGGCGGGTGATTGGAGTTACAAGCGCATTTACGAAGACGCCAAGGCGCTTGTCTTCGCTTTGCAAGAAAAAGGCTTGCAGCCTGGCGACGTGATCAGCTTTCAAACACCCAATTGGGCTGAGGCCTGCGTCATCAACATCGCGGCTGCGCTTGGCGGCTTCTTGATCAATCCAATTGTCATAATTTATCGTCACGCCGAGCTGCGCTACATGCTGGCCGATTGTCGCGCCAAAGTTTTCTTCGTGTGCGAAAGTTTCAATAAATTCGATTTTGCCGCCATGATGGATGAGTTACGGCCGCAATTACCCGATCTTGAGCACACCGCCTATATTCGTGGATCCAATCCCGAAACAAGCTATGAGGCCCTCATAGCCCGGGGACGGGAACTGCAAGGTCGCTTGCCAAAAGTCGACCCGACCGGCATTAAGCTCATTTTGTACACGTCGGGAACCACGGGTCGACCAAAGGCCGTCCTACACAGCCATAACACACTCGCACGCGCCGCCGAGGCCTCTCTCGCCCATTGGAAGATTGCAAAAGGCGCACACTTCTTGATGCCATCACCTGTTACGCATATTAGCGGCTATTCAAACGGTCTCGAGCTTCCCTTTATCGGTGAAACCCGCACCGTCTTAATGGAAAGTTGGAATGCCGAGGCGGCGGTCAAACTGATCGAAGACTATGATGTCGTCGGCACAGTTGCGGCGACCCCTTTCTTACAAGAAATGGTCAATGTCGCTGTTACCGCTGGCAAACGTCTGCCGAGCCTTACTTCTTTTGCCTGTGGCGGTGCCGCCGTGCCACCCGAAATTGTGCGCACAGCAAATAGCAAGCTCGCCAATAGTTTCGCTTTCCGCGTTTTCGGAAGCTCCGAGGTACCACTTGTCACCTTGGGCTATCAAGGCGCCGCGCAGGCTGAGCTAGCCGCGACAACCGATGGCGAAATCATTGATTACGAGGTTCGGATTGTCGACGATGAAGGTCAAGAAGTAGCGCAAGGCCAAGACGGTGAGATTTGGGCCCGCGGAGCCGCGATGATGCTCGGCTATGCCGACCCCGAGGACACCAAAGACGCCATTTCCGATGACGGGTTCTTCAAAACCGGCGATATTGGCTTTATCTCGCCTGAAGGAGCCTTGGTTATTTCAGGTCGGAAAAAAGACTTGATTATTCGTGGCGGCGAAAATATCAGCGCCAAGGAAATTGAAGATGTTTTGCATCAATCCGACCACGTGCGCGAAGCTGCCGTTGTCGCCATGCCGCACGCCCGCCTTGGTGAGGGCATTTGCGCCTTTATCATCGGCAAGGATACAGCTGGCTCCGCCGAAAACCTGTTGGCGCATGTAGCACAATTCGGTTTGGCAAAACAGAAAACCCCCGAACGATTTGTTTTCGTCGAGGATTTTCCGCGAACAGCCTCAGGCAAAATTCGGAAAGATCAACTCCGCATCATCATCCGCGAGATGATGGAGCAAGAAAGCTGATCCTATTTCGCATGCGCTTCGATACTCGCCGCCATTTCCTTATTGGTTGGATTGCGGCGCAAGGTTAAACCGCCATTGACTTGGAAGTTCTCGCCCGTCATGTAGCATTCGTCGCTGCTGATCCACGAAATAGCCGAAGCAATATCGTCAGACGTACCAATGCGTCCCAGAGGATATGACCCGATAAAGGCCTCAAAGATACCTGGCGTTTCTTTAGCCCCCGCTGTCATCGGTGTATCGGTTAAGCCCGGCGATACTGTATTGGCACGAATACCGCGCTCACCAAACTCGTTAGCAATGCAGCGAATGACATGATCGAAGCCAGCCTTGGTCCCCATATAAGCGGCATGGTCGTTCAACATAATTTTAGCGGTCGCTGAGCTGATCTGGATCAATGAACCGCCCTCTTTCATAATGCCAATGACGGCCTGGAAAAACATATAAGGCCCGATGAATTGCAGATCTGTCATACGGCGTAAATCTTCTTCGCTCGTCTCCAGATACGGTGTCAAAAGCCCCCACCCCGTCGCATTGACAGCGATATGAACCGTGCCATGGTCTTTGGCAATCTTCGCCGCCATCGTGTCGAGATCGGATTTTTTAGTAATATCGCACTGTACCCAGTCGCCCTTGATCTCCTTGGCAATTGTTTCTAGAGCGTCCTGATGGCGACCTGCCACAATAACGCGCGCGCCATCCGCTGCCAGACGGCGAGCAATCACTTGGCCCATATTGTCCTTACCAGCCGCACCAATGACCAGAGCTACTTTACCTTTTAAGTTTGCCATGTTTTTTCCCCTCAGTTGTCCCGTAAAAAACGGTAATGGACTTACTTTCTGAGAAAAAAGCTTAACACTCGCAATACGCTTTGCACCCTAGTTTGATTGCTAGGTAACTTTTTCCACCAGCACGCTAAGCTGAAACCAGAAGATAGGAGGATATCTCGGATGGATTTAGGTCTCAAAGGAAAGAAAGTTATTTTAACGGGCGGAAGCCGCGGCATTGGTCGCGCGGCTCTTGACATTTTTGCCAAGGAAGGTTGCGACATTGGCTTCTTCTCGCGCAATGCTGAGCAAGTTGCTGAAACAGTCGACGCTTTATCAAAGTCAGGTGGCAAAGTCATCGGCGAGGCACTCGATATTGGCGATCTTGGCGCCTATCAAGCTTGGCTCGCCAAAACAGCTGATGCGCTTGGCGGCTGTGATATTTTTGTCCCTAATGTCAGTGCATCGGGCGCTGGCGCGACGGGCGATTGGGATACGTGCGTCCATTACGATATTAAAGGCACGGCCTTGGGTTGCGAAACTCTGATGCCTTTTCTCGAAAAATCGGACAGCGCCTCTGTCGTCGTGATGGCGAGCACGGCGGGCCTCGAGACCTTCATCGTACCGCAAGCCTATAATGCAATTAAGGCCGCTTTGATCACCTATGCCAAGCAATTAGGACAAGAGATTGGTAAAAACGGTATCCGCGTGAACTGCGTATCACCAGGGCCCATTCGTTTTCCTGGCGGTAACTGGGAAGCGATTGAGGGTGCCATGCCTGATCTTTATAACGCGACACTGGGACAAATGGCGCTCGGGCGCTTCGGTACACCTGAGGAAGTTGCCAATGCCGTGGTTTTCTTAGCAAGCCCAGCTGCGAGCTACATCACGGGCACGAATATTATTGTCGATGGGGGCTATACCAAGCGCGTGCAATTCTAAACGCGTCGCATCCAGAGCAATTGAAAACGGCGGCACCAGGCCGCCGTTTTTTTTCGCTCGTTATTTGGCGGGGCTAATATCGAGAATAAGTTTTCCGTTATTGCCGCCCGAAAACAGCAACATGAAAGCTTCGTATGCATTTTCAATACCTGTCTCGATATGCTCGTCAGCAACCACCTTACCGTCGCTAATCCACTGCCCCATTTCGACCGCGCCCTCGGCAAAGCGGGGGGCATAATCGCGGATCAAAAAGCCCTGAATTTTGGCTTGCTTAACTATCAGCTGCCAAAGATGGCGCGCGCCAACATGGTCACTATTATACTCGCTGATAAGACCGCATAACACGACGCGCGCATGCTCATTGATGACATGCAGGCCAGCGTCAAGTATATCACCGCCAACATTTTCAAAAATAATATCCACACCATGGGGGGCCGCGGCCTCCATCTCAGCGATCAAAGCCGCCAGATCTTTGCCGCGATAATCAATCGCAGCGTCAAAACCATAACGTTCGGTCAACCGTTTGCACTTGTCTGCACCCCCAGCGACGCCGATGGTCCGACAGCCCTTCAACTTGGCGATCTGGCCAACCAGTGAGCCAACCGCACCTGCAGCGCCAGTGACCAAAACGGTCTCACCGCTTTTCGGCTGTCCAGCATCAAGTAAACCGAAATAGGCCGTCATCCCCACTGCCCCAAGAACAGACAGATAATTGGTGACGCTCGGCACCAAAGATGCATCGATCGGAGCCGTAAAGCCATCGATTGCAACGGTCGAAAATTCTTCAATACCGTTGAGACCTAAAACCCACTGTCCTTCAACAAAGTCTGGATTGGCGGATTCATAGACTTGCCCGACGGTTGTGGCCCGAACGGGCGCACCCAACGCAACCGGAGGCAGATAAGATGGCACATCGTCGAGCCACCCCCGAATAGCGGGATCGAGGGACGCGAAATGGTTGCGCACGATAAACCCGCCTGCGGGTGGCGCAGCGAGTTCCTCCTCAATCAACTCGAAATCCGACGCTTCAGGATTACCTTGCGGACGGTTTTTAAGAATAAAGCGACGGTTTTTTGTCATAGCAGCCTCTTGATTATAATGATCAGCCCCAATGAGCTGCGCGGTAAGAATATGGCATTGGCAGTAACATAGAAAGCTTCAAACGGGATCGGCGACTATCCTTTAGATGAGGATGAACCACCTCTGGACAGTCGATAGTCTGACCACAGCAATTCACAAGGAGTTAAACATGGGACGTTTGGAGAATAAAATCGCTTTGGTCACAGGTGCCGCGTCACGCCCAGGATTGGGTAGCGCCATCGCCGAACGTTTTGCCACCGAGGGTGCATTCGTTTATTTGACGGATATTGATGAACCGGGGGTTAACCAAGTCGCGGAAGAAATTATTCAAAAAGGGGGGCGGGCAACCGCCCTGCACCATGACGTCGCCAAAGAGAGCGATTGGGACCGTGTATTTGATGTTGTTCGCGCTGAGCATGGGCGGCTCGACGTGATGGTAAATAATGCGGGTATTTCGCTCCTCAGCACGATCGATGGCCAATCGACCGAGAATTATATGAAGGTCATGGACATCAACATGCATGGTGTGTTTTTCGGCACGCACCGCGCTGTGGCTTTGATGCGCGAAGTCGGCGAAGGCGGCTCGGTGATTAACATGTCGTCGATTTGTGGCCTTGTTGGCGTCCCCGGTTGCTCGGCTTATGCCGCAACCAAAGGCGGCGTCCGCTTGCTCAGCAAAACCGTCGCCGTCGAGACGGCAAAAGACCAGATTCGCGTAAATACGCTACATCCCGGCATGATCATGACCAATATTCAGACCGCGGCTATTCGCGAGAACCCAGCCAATTACGACACATTCGTGGCTGGTATTCCGATGGGATATATTGGTGAGCCAGAGGATGTCGCTAACTGCGCCCTTTTCCTCGCTTCGGACGAGGCGCGCTACATTACCGGAACCGAAATCACCATCGACGGGGGCATTACCGCCGCCTAAAGCGGTGTCCCATCCTGCAAGTGCGATCGCAACAGCAATCGCGCCACTTACATGGGTAGCGGGCGAACGCCTGAAATGTCGTAAACTTGGACTGTCGAAGCCTGCATTTTACCGCCATATTTGGCAAAAAACGTGGCAATCCATGGTTGCGTGAAATGAACGGCAAGGGCTTCGTCGTTTTCCCAAATCTCCATCACATTAATCAGACCAGCGCCTGCATCCTCGACCAACAGTGAATAGTGATGGCAGCCATCCTCAGCCCGCACCTTATCGACCATAGCCGCCACATCGGCCTCGAATTCACGGATCAAATCAGGGTTAAAAGTCATCGTTCCAGCAACAAAAATCATGTCAGTTTCCTCCTCGGGGCCTACAGATCTCTTTCGCGCAATAGTGTCGCAGTTTTTATTGTCCTGTAAAGACTAACCATAAGGGCAGTACCACAGACGAACGCGCTCAAGCACTCTAGACGCATATGGAGAGGAGATTTTTTATGTCACAAAAACCCGACTTAGCAGACCTTGTAAATAAGTTCTATGCCGCTTCCGCTGCTGGTGACTTTGAATTGACACGGAGCATGATGACCGACGATTTCAAAATCACCGAATCCGAGGATCTTCCTTTTGGCGGCGTATATGCGGGCAAAGGCGCGCTGGAGGAACTTTATGCCAAAGTTATGGGCATGATGAACATTGCAGAACTCAACCATAGCCACATGATGGTGGGTGACGGTTGCGTATGCTGCATGGTTAATCTGGTGCCAGCATCCGGCGGCGATCCGATTTCCCTGATGGAACTATTTCTGTTTGATGGCGACAAGCTCGCTGAAATTCGCCCCTTCTATTTCAATACGGAGCGGGTCAAGCAGATCTGCGGCGCCTAAGCCCTTAGAGTTTCAAAACCGTTTTCGCGACGATATTTGCCTGCACCTCGTTGGTGCCGCCAAATATCGTCCAAGCGCGGCTATTTAAATAGCGCGCTGGCGCCGCCCGCGCCGCTTCGGCCAAGAAAGGCGAAGCCATATTCTGACCCGGCAAGGCGTCGGCCGACGTCATTTGTAAGCCAGCAGGCCCATACATTTGCATTTCAAACTCATCGATCTCTTGCCGCAACGACGATGTCACTAATTTAATCACCGAGGTCTGCGGCCCGGCCGGACGGCCCTTGCTGATATCATTGAGGATTTTTAATTCAGTAACCTCGAGGGCTTCAGCACGCAATCGCAGCTTAGCGAGCTGCGTCCGCCAGCTCGTCTTATTGGCCAGCGCGTCTGCCTCACGAAACGTAATATCGTGGGCGCGCTGTTCAATGCGGTTCAAATCAGCGAGCAGGCGGGGCGCGTGGCAGGAGCCACCTCGCTCATTCTCAAGCAAGAACTTTGCGATCTCCCAACCCTGCCCCTCTTCACCGACCAGATGCGTCACCGGAGCTTCTGCATTATCGAAGAAAATTTGATTGACCTCGTGATAACCCGACAGTGTCAAAATAGGCCGTATCGTAATACCTGGCTGGTTCATATCGACCAAAATGAAACTAATGCCCTTTTGTGGGCGGTCGGATTTTTCGGTCCGGAGCAGGCAGAAAATCCAATTGGCGTGTTGAGCGTGGGTTGTCCAGATTTTGGTACCATTGATACGATACACGTCGCCATCGCGCACAGCCGTGGTCTTCAAGCTAGCGAGGTCGGAACCCGAATTGGGTTCAGAAAAACCCTGACACCAGTAATGCTCGCCCGATAAAATTGCCGGCAAGAAACGTTGCTTTTGCGCCTCAGTGCCATATGCGCAGACGACGGGCCCCAGGAGCTTTAATCCCATCACGGCCAGGCTCGGCGCGCCAGCGACGGCGCATTCTTTTTCAAAAATATAATGCTGAATGGGGCTCCAGCCCGTGCCGCCATTTGCGACCGGCCAGTGTGTTGCGAGCCACCCTTTGCGGTTCAGTGCTGCCGCCCATGGTAAACCAAATTCTGGCTCGATAAAAACGCCCGTGGCGTGAGCTGCGGCCTGGCGCATATCGGGCGTCAACTCGGCATCCAGAAAGGCGCGGACCTCATCGCGAAATGCCAAATCGGCGTCAGAAAACAAACCCTGCATTACAAACTCCTAGCGGCTTAAAATAGTGACGGCAGAAACGCCGGGGGCGCCATAGACATGGGTATAAGCGGTTTTAGGATTACCCTGAACCTGGCGTTTACCCGCCTGGCCGCGTAATTGCACTACATTCTCATAGACTTGGCGTAATCCAGAAGCCCCAATCGGCTCCCCGCAGGCCAAACAGCCGCCATCGGTATTGACGGGCAAACTGCCATTAAGCTTGGTCCGCCCCTCGGCCAGCCAAACTTCTTGTTCGCCATGTTCGCAAAACCCGTTTTCGGCCATATGCATGATCTCAGCGCCCGATTCCGTATCCTGCAATTGCGCAACATCAATATCCTCGGGCCCAATACCCGCTTTATTGAAAGCATCGCGCGAAGCAATCGCGGTCGCCGTTCCACCAACATTGAGCGAGGCAGAGGGTTGAAACACTTCAAAAGAATTTGCTGGACGCGTGCGCATAACGGCAGCCTCAAGACGTATAAAGGGTACGCCCAATTGCTTGGCGCGTGTCTCTGACGCCAATATGAGCGCCACGCCGCCCTCGGCTGGAGAGCAAAACATAAATTTGCGCAACGGATCAGAGACCAGATCGCTATTCATAATTTCGTCGAGCGGCACTGGTGCGCGGCGCCAAGCGTGATCCGCCAAAGCACCATTTTCGAAAGCCTTTTCGGCGACCCTGCCGAGAGACAGTTCGCTAATTCCATAGTCATGCATATAGCGCTGAATTTTAACGCCAAAAAACTGCGTCGTGATCATATAGCCTTGCTCGCCATACCATTGCGGCAGGCCCCATTCTTCCGGCTTGGGGTCGAAAGCACCCCGCGGGTGCTTGTCAAAGCCAACAGCGAGACCAAGATCGAATTCACCCGATATAATCGCACTCGCGGCTGAGCTCAATGCAGACCCACCCGTCGCACAGCCATTTTTGACGTTAATAAATTGCAAACCCGTCGTACCGAGTTTCGAGACCAGCGTATCGGCATTGCCAGAAGCATCTGAACCACCAAAGGCAAATTGCATATCGCTCCAGGTTAAGCCGGTATCTTTCAACGCTTCACGAATAGCGAAAGCGCCTTGCTCCAGGCCCGTTCGCCCCTCTGTGCGGCCAAAAGGATGAATACCAATTCCAATAATACCTACTTTAGTCATGCCAATTATCCTTCTAGCGGCTGGAACGCGTGCACCATTGCGCTGTCGGCCCGATCGGGGTCAAGCGGCACCCACGTCAATTCGAGTTGCATACCGATCTCGACGGCGTCTGGCGCGACGTTCACAATGCGGCTTTCGAGCATAAGTTGCCCATCAAGTTTGACATAACCGACAACAAACGGCGTAAATTCTTCTGGCCCCGCATAAGGGGGGGACTTGGGGCGAAACCGCTGCACCGTAAACGACCATAATTCACCGCGGCCATTCAACTCGATCAGCTTCATGTCACGCGTATCGAGATCATCTATCGGAAACACAATGTGCCCGCTTTCACTATCGACGGCGGCATAAAGCTTACCTTCGTCTGCACCTTTGATCTGATGTAAAGTCATCGTCTCATCTCCATGCGGGGAGAATAGCCTTTAAGCCCCTGCAGGCGCACTATTCATTGTTCTAGGTAATGATTTTATCTGACCCGCCAACGGGATCCCAGAATTAGTTATAATTGCTGATATAGCCGAGCTGAGTTGCCTTGAAGACAGCTGCGCTTCGATTGATCGCGTCGAGCTTAACCGAGGCATTGTGAATATGAAAACGTACCGTGGCGCGGCTACGGCCAATAATCAGGCTGATTTCAACATCGGTTTTTCCTAATGCTGCCCACCGCAAGCACTCGACCTCGCGCTTGCTTAATTTCGCCTTGCCCGGCAACAATTGAGCCCGCGGATCAATATGCACATAGCTGCGGATAAAAGCGCGGGCATATATCCCCAACTCGTCGCCAAAGGCTTCATATTCAGCACTTAAATCAGATTTATCAGGATCCTCGGGATTAAAGCTTACCGCACCAATCTGACCGAACGGCATATGGACAGGCACCACAATAGCTGCATGGGTGCGGGCGCGATCCTTAAACTTGCTGAGGTCAATGGTTCCCAAATAGTGGTTGGGATAACGTGTGTTGATCCCTTCGGCATTAATCCAAAATGGCTCACTTTCGTAACGACACGCCATTGGAATCGGTGAAATTAGGGCGAGATTGGTCGATTTCCACCAATCATTCTTGCCGTCCCAGCCGAAAACTTCGCTCGAGAGATTGTGGCCATTCTCGTCAACCATCGCTGGGTTCAAAGCGATATTGTGGCAAACTGCGATACGGAATGGATACAGACCGCGCGACACATCGCGAAAGGCCTCTGCAGCGCGACGAATGCTGCCTGCATCATCAATCCGTATAAGCTCTAAATTTGCGTTGATATCGCGCATTCGGCCATTCCCTCCACACCTAACCTTTTAACGAGCCTTTCGGTCGATAAAAAGGGTGTAAAAGAAATATACAGGTTTTTCTTAGGTTTCTTCAAGCGTTTAGAAGTATCCTAAAAAAGGGGACAAGCAGTGGCTTTTGATCTTACCGACGAACAGAGCATGATCAAATCTATGGTCGAGCGTTTTGTGCAGGATAGATATCCGCTCAACAGTTCGGCACAGTACCAAAAAGCGGCCTGTGGTTTTTCGCAAGAAAATTGGGAAACCTTGGGCGAATTGGGCATTATTGGCACGGCCTTTAGCGCTGACAATGGCGGCCTCGGCGCTGACGATACAACATTATCCATTATGTTTGAGGCGTTCGGCTATGGGTTGGTTGTTGAGCCCTTGATTGATTGCGTCTTCGAAGCGGGGCGTCTGTTTGAGCGGGGCGCGACAGCAGACCTGCAGCAGGCATGGCTTCCCGATCTCATCGATGGCAGCAAAAGACTGGCACTCGCGCACACCGAATATAGCGCAGGCGATGACGACGATTGGGTTAGCCTGCGCGCCAGCCTCAGCGAGGGGCATTATGAACTCTACGGCGAAAAATCGCTGATTGTGGGGGGGGTAGATGCTGATGGCTTTATTGTCAGCGGGCAGACGGGCTTAAACGGATCGTCGCAAACGGAGTTCTTCTTCATTCCCGCCGATACAGCCGGCTTGACCCTCGCACCCTTTCGTTTGATCGACGGGGCGGTTGCCTGTCAGGCCTTATTTGACCATATCCGCATCCCCGCGAGCTATCGTCTCGAAGGCGGCCTAGATCTGTGGCATACCATTCGTGAGGAAAGCTCGCTCTTGCGCTCAGCCGAAGCCGTTGGGCTGATGAATAAAATGTTTGATGACACGTTGGAATATTTGCGAACCCGCGAACAATTTGGGCAAAGCTTGGGCAGTTTCCAAGCTCTACAGCACCGCATGGTTAAACAATATGTTGGCTTGAACGAGTGCCGTGCTTTGCTCGAGCGCATCACCTTGCAAGAAACCATGACCGAGCGTAGCCGCGCCATTTCTGGCGCCCGTGCAGCCATTGCCGAGCGCGGCATCGAACTTGGACACGAAGCCATTCAGCTGCATGGTGGTATGGGCGTAAGCGACGAGTTACCGATTGGTCGGTATCACAAAAGGCTGGTCTTTCTAACGCAATACCCAGCCGATACTGATCGCGCCTTTAGCGCTTATGCGGAGATTAAAGCTCCTTAGCAACCCAGCTAATACCGCGACGCAGTAGCGTATAAAATACCGGTAAGTCCCACGCGCAACGCTCAATGGTCGGCCACCAATCCAGAACAGGTTGCATGTCATAATGACCGCGACAATGCCCCAAGGTGAGGTATAGCACAGCGCCCTTGCCGTGCTCCTTGATATAGAAGACGGGATGCGTTCCGGGCGCGTCCGCTGCCTCGACAAACCCAGTGCCAGGTTGATCACATTCGGTCTCGAGCAAGACATCGAGCGTCCCGTGTTGCTCGAGATGATACAACTCATCGGTCGTCTCGAAAGCTTCGACGCCCTTGACCAGAGGATGGTCGGGTTGTTTTACCGTCACCGTGTAGGGCTCAATCGGCGGATGCGAGATAAATTGCGAACCCAAGAGATCAGCATAAAGCGGGGCCCAGCGCGGTGCATCCCACTCGCCACTCGACAATAACCGCAAAATCGAGTTGGTGCCATGAAGCGCATACCAGCGCCCACCCGCCGTCAACCAATCGCGCAAAGCTTCCTGCGCATTGATTGATGGAATTACATCGCAGGTATAAGAAATCAGGCAATCTGCCTCTTTTAGAGCCTCGATATTCTCATAATCTTCAAAAACACGGACCCGAAAGCGATCATCCTCGCCAAGCAGTTTTAAAATTTCGAGGCGCGCAAAATCAATATCGTGGTACTTACCGCTAGCAACCAGAATGCAATTAATGCGTGGCGGTTGATCTTTCTTGGACATCAGGCCTACTCCTTATCGATATATTTATTGAGCGTCTGATGGAACTGACGCAACCGAATTTCTTGATAATCGCCAAACTGAACTTCACCATTTTTGGAACATTTCAGTCCCTGTTGCACATATGGCAAATTATCCATGTCTTGCTCAAAGACATCGCCCAACGCGCCCAATTCGGTGGCCTCGGTCCATTTCTGTTCCAGGCTCAAGAAATGCATTTTCGGGCTGCGCGGGATGGCCTGCCCTTTGGGCACGCGTGAGAGAATGCGCACTTCCATGAGACAATAATCTGGGTCATCACCCCATGGCTTCCAGCGATAAACAATATTCGGCATAAAGCCGCCCCACGGTGAGAAATTCGGGAAAACATTATAGACCAAAGCGTCGAGCAGCTCGGCGTCGGTGGCGTCGCTATGGTCATACTGGAACATATTCGTGTAAGCCTCACGCATAGCGGCCCCAAGCGCCTCGCGCGCTGTTTGTCCCTCTGGAACGTCAATTTTAAACGGGTCCGCGGCTGGGTCATAATTTTCTGCCGAGCGCCCGTTATATTTCACGAACTCATCGACAATCCATTGCTGCTTTTTATCGGTCGGATCGACATGCGGCGACATGACGCCAAACGGCACGAGATTCACATTCACATTATCGCCATAGGTCCAATAGGCGCTATTTTCATCGCCCGTAAACGGCAAAATTTGCGGGTGCGTAACGACCGTATGCCAAGCCTCCATAAAGGCCTCTGCCGTGATCTTCCAGTTCGCTGGAACAACCTTACCAACCCAAATGACCGTGCCACATTCTTCATGCCGCCAGCGCTTAAAAAACTCTGGCAAGGGGCTCAGATATTCCTCGAGGCTCGGTCCCTCATCACTTTCGCGGATAAAAATATACCCCGCCCAACGTCCCACTTGTGCTTCCGGGAGTTGCATTTTCTCATTCGATAAGTGTCCGAAATCCCAGCGGTTTGGAATTTCGGCCAGCGAGCCATCCTTATTCCAGGTAAAGCCATGGAACGGGCATTGGAACTGGTCGGAGCAACCGTCTTCGGTGCGCAATTTGCGCCCACGGTGCAAGCACACATTGTGGAAAGCTCGCACCGAGCCATCATCCTGTCGACAAATCAGGAACGTGCGGCCAGCATTCTCATAAACCACATAATCGCCAACCTCGGGAAGATCCTCCTCGCGCGCCGCGAACTGCCAGACATGCGGCCACATTTTCTCGCGCTCGAGGGCGGCAAATTCTTTCGACGTGTAGCGCTCGGCGGGAATGGGATCCGATCCACGATAACGATAACTCGGCTCCTTCAAGAAATCGGGAACCGGCTTCGAATCCGTTGCGACGAGGTCAACCCAATTAACCCCCTTTGCCATGCGCGTCCGCGCAAGGTCTTCTTTGGTCATTTTTTCCGTCATGAAACATCTCCCTCTACTTCGCGTCAGATGACGATCGCACAAGCTTAAGCCAGCTACATGCCTAAAACCAGCATCTTATAGGACTGTATTATTTGCTAAAACATAAGCTTTGTAACCTTATCCAAGTCATAGGTTTAGCCCCTCGCTAAATATTTGACGCCGACGACAAATTATCCAAACATGACGCTTAGCACAGAGGGGGGTCAATGATTACGGGATCATGCTTATGCGGCCAATTGCATTATCAACTCGATGAAACGCAGGCTGGAGCCGCATTTCATTGCCATTGCCGCGACTGCCAAAAAGTCACTGGGTCCGGCAAAGCAACCGTTGTCCATCTGCCCGAAGCGGCACTGACGCTACACGGCGACCACAAAATCTACGAAAAAAAAGGGACCGACGGATCGACGGTCCGACGCGGCTTTTGTCCGACTTGCGGCAGCCAAATGCTGACTTATATTGCCGAAATCCCAGGCTTTGTTTTTGTCAAAGCCGGCACAATGGACGACAGCAGCTGGATCTCGATGCAGGCGACCTGCTGGACTGCATCGGCCAACATCTGGTCTCCCGTCGATCCTGCAATCGCTGGATTTGCCGGCAACCCACCAGCCAATCCGAGCGATTAAAGCCCTCACTCGCTCGGCGTGTACCAAATGGGTGAGCTATAGGCGCGTTGCTGCAAGCTATG
>JAYQUO010000002.1:0-198812 GCA_038147995.1 Rhodobiaceae bacterium
CATTGGTATATCCAGACGGAGCCCCGCTCAATGAAACATAATTTAGTAAGCCTGTTTCCCCTGTCGAGCTGTTAATATCGGCCCAGCCGACCAGCAATTTATCGTAATTTTCAACCGAGAAACTCGAGGCGCCCGCGAGCATGTTGTACCCGTTGGTGAGGGACGAGACATCCCAGCCGCCAATATCCTGGTTAAAATTCGATGCCCCATAGAACATGAACCGCATAGTGGTGACTTTGCTGGTATCCCAACCGCTAATATCTTGGTTGAAAGCGATTGCCCACGAAAACATCGCGTTCATATCCGTGACGTGGCTGGTGTCCCAGCCGCCAATATCTTGGTTAAAAACGGCTGTGCTCGAGAACATGGAGCTCATATCCGTGACTTCGCCCGTGTCCCAGACGCCAATATCTTGATTGAAAGCATCTGCCCCCCCGAACATGTAACTCATATTGGTGACTTGGGCGGTGTCCCAGCCGCCAATATTTTGGTTGAAAGCCGTCGCGTTTCGAAACATGGCTGTCATATCTGTGACACGGCTGGTGTTCCAACTGCCAATGTCTTGGTTAAAATCAGACTGGTCCCCAAACATGTAGCTCATATTCGTGGCAAAAAAAGTATCGGCATTAGCGATATTATCCGTCACAGGGCTACCAAAATAAAAATATCGATAAGATAAATCTTGGCTTTGTAGATCAATATAATCCTGCAATTCTACATAGAAGTCATACCGGGCAACACGAGCATCAAAATCATTGGGATCAGAGTTACGGGTATCAGGGTTGGTAAAACCCATTTGATAGAGATTATAATTATAGCGCGCCTCTTGCATAAAATTGGTGTGACCCGTTAAGGCCGCAAAATCTGCGAGGGTCGGCTGAGGCTGGCTCGGATCCTGCGCATAGTCGTAAATTTTTTGTATCGTCGGGAGATCACGCGCAATACTCTCGTCACTGGGCTGAATATAAATCACGATGCTTCGTTGGTTGCTCCCTCCATCGCTATCGGTGACCGTCAGCGTTACAAAGTACCGATTATACCCGCCAATATAATATGGGGCAGGTTCCCCTGACTTGGGCCGAATCTGCCCTTCAGCGTAAATCTCTCCCTCGGGGTAGTCGCTTGCTGGCGGGTTGTAGTCAAACAGATCGGCATCAGGACCCGAGATATGATAGCTCAAAGAGCCACCGGTGAGCGAAAATGCGCTTTGCGACTGAATCCTGGGAACATCTTCGACACCAATCGTTCCTTCGTAATTAGCTTGGCCTGTGTCCTCGACATAAGGAGTATCCCAGATTGGTCCAGTTGGGGTTCCTGCACCCGGTTTAACAATAAACAAGCCAGCATCAATCAAATCTTGGGCTGTTGTCATGGCCGTGCCATCGGCCTTCACGAGATCCGCACCAGTTAACTCAATGAACAATTCGACGGTATCGCTTGTGGTAGGGTCACCATCTGGATCAATGGTTATGAATAAGACGCTACTACCAGGCGGTGTTGGTGGCGTCGTAAGATAATCGCTCAGAGGTTTGCTACCGTCATAACCATCGAGCAACGCGCTAATATCGATCCTGTCTCGCTCGGTGCCGGTTTCGAGGTTGAATTTCAGATCGGTGATAACGTCCAGGCCATCGGTAATGCGGGTAATGTGAAAAATATCGTTACCTTGGCCGCCGGTAAGTACATCATTGCCCGCGCCGCCATAAATATGATCATCGCCGGCGCCCGCTATAATTTGATCATCGCCGCCGAGGCCATGAAAAATTAGGTTGCTGGTCGCGCCCTGCCAGTTAAGTTCATCAGCGTCTTCTGGGGTTTCGTCGACCACAACTGTAGAATCGCTGACGCCATATTTAACGTCAAATTCAAACAGTTGAGTGCCCGCATTGATCGTCCAGCCCGCATCAAGCAGATTTTGGTAAGCTGACCCATTGGTAAATCCAACACCATGGCCGCCAAGCTTAACGCCTGTCTGTAACGGCGTCTCGCCATTGACTGTATCAATATCAGACCAGCCTTCGAGCAATTTATCAAAATTGGCGATGGAGAAGCTGGTTGCGTCCAATAAAAACCCGTCGGCATTGGTAAGCGACGAAACATTCCAAGCTGAAATGTCCTGATTAAAGGCGCTTGCGCCGTTAAACATATTATTCATTGTTAGGACTTGGCCAACGTCCCAGCTAGAAACATCCTGATCAAAGGCTTTCGCATTTCTGAACATATTGTCCATATTGGTAACTTGACTGACGTCCCAACCAGAAATGTCGCCATTAAAATCGCTATTGGCAAACATGCCCTCAAGATTATTTGCCAGTGACAAATCAGCGTCACCAATATTGGTAGGCGGCGTATGCCCCCCTCTTGTTGGATCAAAAAAACCGCTTAAATCGGCACTTTGGGTGTTGATGAAGCTCTGCAATTGGCTCAAGAAGTCGTTCGTATTGATGCGCGGGTCGGTGAAAGTGTCGGGCGTCGCTCCCGATACCCTAAGTTCGTCAAGATAACGCTGCAGCAATAAAAAATTGGCACCAAAGGTGACTTTGTCCAACTCAGCAAAACTCGGTGCCGTGCTACTCGCTCCCGTCGCGTAGTCATAAATCACATTCAGGTCGACAAGGAAGGTCAGCGTAAAGCTATCGCTCACCGTCAAGCCGCCTTTATCGGTGCGAGTGATCGTGAGGGGCAAATCATCGACCCAGTCGTCACCAGTGGGAATGTGGGAGCCTTCGGTGACTGAGAGCTGGCCGATATTGCTGTCAAAGCTCAACCAGCTTGGCAGGGGGGCGCCGTTCGGCAGGGTAATGCTGTAAGTTCCGCTGTCGCCCTCATCGGGGTCTCGGAAAACAGCGCTTGCGTCAACCAAGACACCCAAACTGCTCACCAGAATACCGCTATCTGGAATTTGGCCCGCCAGCGTTGGCGCTTCATTCACTTCGGCGACGCGAATGGTCAGGGTTTGGGTAATATCATGCCCACCACCGCTGACCGTGATGTCCACATTGTAGGTGTTGTCGAGACCGTCATCGGCCGGGTTTTCGTAATCCGGTGGTGACGAAAAGCTCAATAGCCCCGATGCGGAGTCTATTGTGAACAAGCTAGCATCCGCGCCACCGACCGTGTAGGTCAGACTATCGCCCTCATCATCGGTTGCGGCATAACTGCCGACCTCGCGCGTGTTTTCGGCCACGGAAGGGGTCAGATTATTGCCTGAGTTCCATGTCGGCGGCTCATTCACAGCAGCGACGCTAATGGTAATGGTTTGCGTAATATCATGCCCACCACCATCGCTGACCGTGATGTCCACATTGTAATTATTGTCACGACCCTCATCCGCTGGGTTCTCGTAATCTGGTGGTGACGAAAAGCTTAAGAGCCCCGATATTGGGTCGATCGTGAACAAGCCAGCATCCGCACCACCTGTCACAGCGTAAGTCAGGCGATCACCATCATCATCGGTTGCGGTATAGGTGCCGACATTGCTCGTATTCTCAAACACAGACGGGGCCAGATCATTGGCTGGGTTCCATATTGGAACATTGTCATTCACATTCTCCACGCTAATGGTCAGGGTTTTTGTTAATTTGCTACCGTCCCCCGTATCGGCGGTAATGGTAACATTGTAAATATTATCCCGCACTCCGTCGGGGCCAGGTGTTGGGCTTTCAAAATCCGGTGCGGTTTTAAAACGCAACACGCCCGACATGGGATCAATATTGAATAAGGCGCCATCATATTCAGCGCTTTCAACGCCGTATGTAACGGCTTTACCATCTGGGTCGGTTGCAATGAGGGTCGCAACGTCCAATGTGTTTTCGTCGACGACAACGACTTTTATATCGCTGTTCCACGAAAAAGGCTTCGTGAAGTCTGCTAGTGTGATGTCGTAAGTCACCATTGTGCTCAAGCCGCTGGGGTCATTCGCGGCGACGACAATGTTGAGGCTCGTCAAACTGATATAATCGGTCGGGGCCTCTGCGTTTAAGGAAATCTCGCCCGTCGTCAGATCAACGATATAATAAGCGACGTGACCATCAGGGTCGGTTGCGACAACCACAGCACTGAGGCCGGCGAAGGTATCATAATCTAACGGTTGATCTGGATTTAACGCAATCACGCCCGATGTTGGGTCAATAATAAAATTGGTGGCATGGCCACTGCCCGCCACAGCATCCCGCAAAGAATATTGCAAACTATCGCCGTCGGGATCTGCGAAATGCTGAGACACGTCAACAGCAAAACCCGAACTATCTTGCACCCAAGAGGGAGCGGTCGTCGAAACATTGGCAATGGGAGCGGCATTCGTATCGACAATGGTAACCGGGAAAATCAGCTTATCCTCGGCGCCCAAATAAGTGCCATCGCTGACCTGATAAGAAATTTCAATGTTGGGGGCGAGGCCCGTGGCAATGACTTGTAGACCCTTAAGCTGGGCCGCTGGAATACTATCCCCGACACCGTATTCAGTCCCATCCGCCGCGCGCAAAACCACGCCATTGGTAAGACCCGTGATGTGAATACTATCTAACAGGGTCCCGACGGTTTTCCCGTCATCTGCATAGGGATCGAAATAGCCCCAAACATCGGAGGTTAGAGATGTCGGTTGATTTTGCGTCAAGGTCAGATCCCCGGGATTGGGGATCGAAAAGGGCGCTCCATAACTCAGCCGATTATTGGTCTCGGTGATTTCCGCATCAGCCAGCGGCAGTGGATCACCATTTAAGATCGCCTCAGTCGTGGTACGGATCGGATCATTTGTTGTCGCCCGCTCAATCATATTTTGCAGACGCACGCTGGTACTGGAGATCAAATTTTTCTTCGCAGCATCACCATCTCCTAGATCAGAGGTCGGCGTATAGAAGGCTGGGTTTTTAATATCCGTTTCCGAGACAGCCGCATCGCCGAACAAGCGATTGAGTATGTCTTGCTTCACCTCGTCAGGGGCACGCTGATCGCCTCGTTCAGTCGCTCGCAAAGACGCATCCCGCAAAATGGTTGTGATCGGCGATATCACCAAAACGGCCGTATCGGTATTGATGTCTGCCGCATAGATTTCGTCAGCGTCAAATTTTTCGCCGGTGTAAAGGTCAACCGCATTGCTAAGATCTGCCAAAATAACACCGCCGCTATAGGCGTCCGGTAGGGACACATGGCCGCGCGTATCGGTAAGTCCGATATAAGTGTCAATTCCCTCATCGACGACACCGTTACTGTTTTGATCAATATAAATGCGGGCGCCACTGATAGGACCATCCAGAACGAAAACATCAATATTATCACCCTGCGGTGTTAAGGCCCCGCCGCCCGCGACAACGGCTGAGCGCTCGTGCCCTCCCGAACCGCAGGCACCCAATAAACCCAACACCACAGGAGAGACAAACCCTATGCCGCGCCCCATTTGGGAAAAAGCCGAGCTATTTCTGGCCCGGTTGACCCTATTCCGTAAGACGGGCAATACGAGATCTCCGGAGCTATCGTTAGATGTTGCAGCACAATAAAATGCGGGTTTGATCGGCATGGGCGTTTTCCTTTATGCAGCCGTTTCTCAAAACAGCTCTCCCGAAAAGACGAATTTTTTTTCAACGCAGAACAACCATCTCGACGCGGTGCAACCTTATGTGCACGCCACTCCGCCGGTTGGATAATCCCAATAAAAACCCACAGCATGAGTGAACAAAACAATCCCGTGGCTCAGCGGGGAAAGCCCCCCTCAAAGGCCGACAAAAAACAAAGACATTTTAAAAACAGAAGACGCGGGAGGTGTATAGAAGCGACACCAAACGCTGCACAGAGCTAACCAAAAGACTTTGACATTGGATTTGCCTGAAGCCCGTTAACAAGACTAAGGCGCTCAGCATCACATATCGCCATGCAAAAATGGGCAGGGCTAATACACAGGGCTAACATACACGAAGCTCTCGACAAGGAGCGTGAGAGAGAGCCTTCCTAACACTCGGACGTTAAGCAAATTAGATTGCCCCTACAAGAGCTACCACTGAGACTATTTTCAATTTTTGCAATACAGGTTTTTTTTTATAATTTTTATTGGTCTTGCGCCGAAAAAATATGGCGGAGAGAGGGGGATTCGAACCCCCGGTACGATTGCTCGCACAACGGTTTTCGAGACCGCCCCGTTCAACCACTCCGGCACCTCTCCAATGCCGCCATGTTTAGCCAATTTAGAGGCGAGATGCAATTGTTCGAACGCTGGTGCCGGAGCCTCGGCCCGATGCCAGGCACGAAAACCCAAATTTCTAATTTGATCGATGGGAATTTGATCAAACCCGCCCTATGATGGGGATGTCTTTTGAGCGCAGATGCGCAGCACGGAGAGGAAAGATGCGGGATTTCAGCCGTCGTTTCTTGAGTAAATTACTGGTCATTCTGATTGTCGCGATAGGCCTCTATAGCCTGAATTATTTTGGCCTGACCGAGACATTGCGCATTGCCTTGTCGCAAGACGCCGTCAGCTTGCGCATTGGCGATCTCCACATTACGCCCTACGACATATTGAAGGCTCTTCTCACAATTATCGCCGTGTTTTATCTGATTGCGACAATTAGTGATTTCGCTCTGGCACGGATCGAGGCTGTCAGCCGCTTAGACACCAGTACGCGGATTTTGCTACAGAAAGTGACACAAGTTTCGCTTTATGTGTTGGCCGCACTGGTCAGCTTAAACCTGCTCAGCATAGACCTATCGGCGCTGGCCGTGATCGGCGGCGCCGTCGGTATCGGGCTTGGTTTTGGATTACAAAAAATCGCCTCGAATTTCATCAGTGGTGTGATCATTCTGCTGGAAAAATCGGTTCGCGCCGGCGATATTGTTGAACTCGATAATGGCGTCGCAGGGATCATTCGCGATATTCAAGCGCGCTATGTGCGCCTCGAGGCTTTCGATGGACGCGAAGTGATGGTGCCGAATGAGGAATTCATTGCCAACCGCGTCATTAATCTGACCTATAGCAACAAACGCGGGCGTCTCAGCTTTCGGGTTGGTGTGTCTTACGATTCAGATATCCGCTTGGCAAAATCTCTAATTCTGGAAGCCGCGCATGAAAATCCCCGCGTTTTAAAAGACCCCGCTCCCGATATTTGGCTGGAAGATTTTGCCGACAATGCAATTGTCTTTCACATGCGAGCCTGGATTGACGATATAACCTATGATCGCTTTGGGCCCGTTGATCAAATTAACTTTGCGATCTGGGATAAGTTCTCGGCCAACCATATTGGCATCCCCTTCCCCCAACGGGTTATTCATGTCAAAAATGAAACAGACATTGCCGTTGATGGTTGAAAATGACGCAGGTCGACGGCTTTCGCGGGTGATCTATCTTATGTCATGATAAGAAAAGTGGCTGACGTGGAGCTTTTGCGATGCAACCTTTATCAGAAATCATTTGTGACGAAGACCCAAATTACCGGCCGAAATACGGCATTCACTATCCCGCTAATCCGGATGGCTGGAATTTGACCGATATTTTGCAGTTCCGCGATGGCCAGCCGCATGATTATTTTCATCAGTTACGCGAAGCAGCACCCGTATCTTGGTGGGACCTGCCGAAAGAAGCTGGCATGGCCGGCTTCTGGGCGTTAACCCGCTACGAAGACGTCAAACGCGTCGACCTCGATGCCAAAACCTTCTCATCGCAAGATGGTGGTATTTTAATGGGCTATCGTCGCTCGGCAGCTGGCCCTAAACGTCTGCGCGATGCAGCGCTCGATAGTTTGATCAATCTTGACCAGCCCTATCACATCCCTCTGCGAATGGAACATCGTCCCTTTTTTACACCCGATTATATTGCGCGGTTGCAAAAACGGGTTGAAGGCGAAGTCGACCGCCTTTTAGACGGCATGGAAGCGCGGGCCCAAAAAAATGAGGGGCGTGTTGATATGGTCAATATGTTCTCGCAATGGCTTCCTTTGTTTACGCTATGCGAGATGCTTGGCGTCGATGAAAAGGATCGTCCGTCGATCGTCAGATGGATGCATTATCTTGAAATGGCGCAATATATTATTAGCGACCCAGAGAGCAAAATCTCACCTCTCTTCATGGTTAAATTTCTTTGGAATATTCGGCAGATGTTTCGCTATGGCGATCGCGTCATGCGCGATCGACGGAAAAATCCGCGCGATGATCTGTTGACAGTAATTGCGCAAGCCGAGATTGACGGCAAACCAATGACACAGAGCTTTCTTGATGGTTCATGGTTGCTGATTATCTTTGCCGGCAATGACACAACGCGCAATTCGCTCTCCGGCACCATGCGGCTGTTGACCCAGTTCCCCGATCAAAAACAGATCTTACTGGAACAGCCTGACCTTGTCCGGCAGATGGTTCCAGAGGCCCTGCGCTTAGTCTCCCCCGTCATGTTCATGCGCCGAACAGCGCAACAAGACGCCGAAATTTCGGGGCAAACCATCGCCAAGGGTGAAAAAGTCATCATGTGGTATGGCGCGGCAAATCGCGATCCTGCGGTCTTTAGCGATCCCGATAAAATGGACATTTTCCGCAATAATGCAGGCGACCATCTGGCCTTTGGTACGGGACCACATGTTTGCCTCGGGCAACGGATTGCCAATATGCAACTTGAAACCGCTTACAAGAAAATCCTCGATCGCTTTCCAAATATTCAATGGACGGGCAAGCAAATGCACGCGCCCAATAATTTTGTGCATGCAATCTCCGAACTGGAGGTCGATCTCGGTATTTCCTAATGCGGCCGTTTCAGTTAACCCATCGAACGCATTTTGAATCCGCCGGTAAGTTTTTTATGGGGCTTGCCGTCTTGGTCGGCTACTTCGCCTATCTGTGGTGGAAATTCGATGCCAAAACGGGGCTGCTTGTTGCGGGCCTGACCTGGTCCTTTTTTGTCCTCTGCACACCGATCGCTGATGCCGGATTTTTACTCGATTTCCCGATCCGGCTTTTGTTCAAAATACGAATGCTCGTGACCGAGCTGTTTGTGTGGCTGTTGGCGGCAACGATCTGCGCCTATAGCTTTTATTATGTGCCTGAAGTTTTTGAGAAATCTCTTATCACATCGGTTTTACATAAAATATTAATCACCCCCGTCCCCTATTGGGGCCTGATCGGCCTATGTGCCGTCGGGACATTCATGTCCGTCCATTTGGGAGACGAAATGCTTGATGTCATCAGCCATCGTGACCGCGATAAGTTTCACCGCAGCGGCTTTTGGCTCCGCCTCATTAGCTTCGGCGCCATTTTGGTTTTCGTTCTGATTGTCTACGAACACCTGATTGTTGATCTCGGCGTCATGCCTTCAATCGCAAACCATTAAAGCTTGCGATAAACCTCGGCCCCACCAACACGGAACTCTGTTGCTTTATCCTGCATCCCGCGATCGAGCGCGGCATCGGGATCAATATTGAGCTTGGCCGCATAGTCACGCACGTCTTGTGTGATCTTCATGGAACAGAAATGCGGCCCACACATGGAACAAAAATGCGCCACCTTCATCGACTGCTTGGGCAAAGTTTCATCATGATAGGCGCGGGCTGTGTCGGGATCGAGTGATAGGTTAAATTGATCATCCCATCGAAACTCGAAGCGCGCCTTTGACAAAGCGTTATCACGGATTTGTGCCCCGACATGGCCTTTGGCCAAATCGGCCGCATGCGCGGCGAGTTTGTACGTGATGATCCCCTCTTTCACATCGTCTTTATTTGGCAAGCCGAGATGCTCTTTGGGGGTCACATAGCACAACATCGCCGTGCCATACCACCCGATCTGAGCCGCCCCAATTGCTGACGTGATATGGTCATAGCCTGGGGCAACATCGGTGGTCAGGGGGCCCAGTGTATAAAAGGGCGCCTCATCACACCACTCGAGCTGCTTGTCCATATTTTCCTTAATCAATTGCATCGGCACATGACCCGGGCCCTCGATCATCACCTGCACATCATGTTCCCAAGCAATCTGGGTTAATTCGCCGAGCGCTGCGAGCTCACCAAGCTGGGCGGCATCATTGGCATCATAGATCGATCCCGGGCGTAAACCATCGCCGAGCGAGAAGGAAACATCATAGGCTTTCATGACCTCGCAAATCTCAGCGAAATGCGTGTACAGGAAATTTTCTTTATGATGCGCCAAGCACCATTTGGCCATAATAGAGCCACCGCGCGACACGATACCCGTCATGCGGTTGGCGGTCATTGGCACATAGCGAAGCAAGACGCCGGCATGAATGGTGAAATAGTCAACACCTTGCTCGGCCTGCTCGATCAACGTGTCTCGGAACATCTCCCATGTCAGCTCCTCGGCCTTACCGTCGACTTTTTCAAGCGCTTGATAAATAGGCACCGTCCCGATCGGCACGGGCGCACTGCGAATAATCCACTCGCGCGTCTCATGAATATGTTTCCCTGTCGATAGATCCATGATCGTATCGGCGCCCCAGCGGATCCCCCAGGTCATTTTATCCACTTCTTCACCGATCGAAGAGGTGACAGCCGAATTCCCAATATTGCCATTAATTTTGACAAGGAAATTGCGCCCAATAATCATTGGCTCGCTCTCTGGGTGGTTTATATTGGCCGGAATAATTGCGCGGCCACGGGCCACTTCATCACGCACAAATTCGGGGGTTATCTCGGTTAGCAAAGCGGCGCCAAAGTTTTCACCAGCATGCTGGCGTAAAAGCATGTCGGCCATGCGCTTACCCTTGTCGCCCGTCTCGGCTAGGGCGGCAATATAGGCCTGCCGATTTTGGTTCTCCCGAATAGCGATATATTCCATTTCGGGCGTCACAATACCTTTGCGCGCATAATGCATTTGGGTGACATTCTGCCCCGCTTTTGCCCGCCGCGGTTGGCGCTCGAGGTCAAACCGCAAAGCCGCCAGTTTCTCATCACGCATCCGCTCCTGCCCATAGGCACTCGATGGTCCTGAGAGAATTTCTGTGTCATCGCGCTCAGCAATCCACGCCGCCCGCAAGGCGGGCAGGCCTTTGCGAATATCAATTTGAGCTTGCGGGTCGGTATAGGGCCCAGACGTGTCATAAACATAGATCGGCGGATTGATCTCGCCCCCCATGTCAGATGGCGTATCCGACTGCGTTATTTCACGCATCGGCACCCGGATATCGGAGCGCGAGCCTTCAACATAAATTTTACGGCTATTTGGCAAACACGCAATGGCCGCCTCGTCGACCTGCGCGTTGCCGGCTGTAAAAGCTGATTTATCCTGTGTGCTCTGCGACATAGCTTGCTCCTCGCCCGAAATGACTTCGGTTTGGTATAATTGCTGGCACAAATTCGAGGATAGAGCCCAAATTGGTGCTTTTCTTTGCGACGCACCAAGAGCATGCACTCCCTGCAGCGGCATAATCCGTAAACAGGTGCCAAGGGTATGATCTCACCGCCTGTGCGGACCCCCGTGCGTCAGAAGGTACCATAACATTTTTTGCTCCTGCGGCAAGTTGCCCACACTCGCCTCTTGGCAAGTTTTGTTTTCGGGGTAAACTTTTCTGGGGACAATGGCCCCCATGACACATGGAGATAATAATGAGCGAAGCTGTTAGTGACATTGATCACACACGTCGGGCTTGGGAAATTCCTCTCGAAGACATCAACCTAATTCACGATGAATTGTGGCGTGTCGAGGGATATTGGCCTTACTTCGAACGCTTGCGCAAAGAAGACCCTATCCATTATTGCCTGAATGAAAACGGCGAAGAGCGACAAGGGCCCTATTGGTCGATCACGCGTTATGACGACATTATGGCAATCGATACCGATCACAAGCGGTTCTCTTCCGAACCGATGATTGTTCTGCAGGACCCTGAAGAGGATTTCACCCTGCCCATGTTCATTGCCATGGACCCGCCAAAACACGATGTCCAGCGCAAAACCGTATCGCCCATTGTGGCACCATCAAATTTAATGAATTTGGAGAGCCTGATCCGGGAACGGACCTGCAAGGTTCTCGATAGTCTTCCGATCAATGAAGAGTTTGACTGGGTTGACCGCGTTTCTATTGAGCTCACGACCCTGATGCTAGCAACTCTTTTTGATTTTCCGCTGGAAGAGCGACGCAAACTGACGCGCTGGTCGGATGTTGCGACAGCGGGCCCTAATTCAGGAATTATTGACAGTGAAGATCAACGCCGTGCTGAACTCTATGAGTGCCTGGAGTATTTCACGCGCTTGTGGAATGAGCGGATCAATGCCGACCCAGGGCATGATCTCATCTCCATGCTGGCGCATGGCGAAAGCACGCGCAATATGGATCCGCTCGAATATCTCGGCAATTTGGTGTTGTTGATTGTCGGCGGCAACGACACAACCCGCAATTCGATGACCGGCGGGCTTTATGCGTTGAACAAATTCCCCGGCGAATACGACAAGCTGCGCAAAGACCCGAGCCTCATTCCTAATATGGTCTCTGAAATGATCCGCTGGCAAACACCACTGGCCTATATGCGGCGCACGGCGTTGGAAGACGTCGACATGCACGGCAAAACCATCAAAAAAGGCGATAAGGTCTTGATGTGGTACGCCTCCGGCAATCGTGACGATACAGTGATCGAACGACCGAATGACTTAATTATAGACCGTCCCAATGCGCGGCGGCATTTATCTTTCGGCTTTGGGATTCATCGTTGCGTCGGCAATCGCTTGGCTGAATTGCAACTGACAATTCTGTGGGAAGAAATTATGAAGCGGTTCAAAAATATTAAGGTGGTTAGCGAGCCACAACGCATCCCGTCTTCCTTCGTCAAGGGTTATGCCCGCATGATGGTCAAAATCGAAGGCTGATTTCATGTCGATAACAGATTGCTCTGGTAAAATTGCCCTCGTCACCGGAGCTGGAACGGGTATCGGGCGTGCCGCCGCGATCGCGCTTGCACATGCAGGGGCGCACCTCTTTGTCACCGATATTAATCTCGCCACGGCAAACGAGACAGCGCAGCTGATCACCGCAGCAGGTGGTCG
Organism: Rhodobiaceae bacterium; assembly: GCA_038147995.1. Classification (GTDB taxonomy): domain Bacteria; phylum Pseudomonadota; class Alphaproteobacteria; order RS24; family RS24; genus JAYODZ01. The sequence continues at coordinate 12,954 of JAYQUO010000002.1, forward strand.
GGCCGTCGCCCATCAGCAGGACGTCTCGGACGAAAATCGCTGGGCCGATATTTTTGCTGCAGTCGAAGCTGAGGCAGGTGGCCTCGATATTCTGGTTAACAATGCTGGTATTGCCATAGGAAGCCCCATCACCGAGATGCGTTTGGAGGATTGGCGGCAACAGATTGCGGTCAATTTAGATGGCGTCTTTTTGGGCACGCGGGGGGCTATTCCCCTGATGCGGGGACGGCAGGGTTCGATTATCAATATTTCCTCGGTCGCGGGGTTGGTGGGCGCCCGTGGATTGTCTGGCTATTGCGCCACCAAGGGCGGGGTACGCCTATTTACCAAAGCTGTCGCGCTCGAAATGGCCGATGCGGGAGAGACTATTCGCGTAAATTCCATACACCCAGGCATTATCGATACAGCAATCTGGGATAAGGAAATTGGGGGTATGGCGGGGTCGATGCCACAACTCGCTGCCGCGGGCATAAATAAAATCGACGCAGGGATAGTGGCGGCGGGTATGGTGCCCGGGGGCAAGCTCGGAACTGCTGAAGATATCGCCAATGCGGTGGTTTTTCTCGCCTCAGATGCCTCAAAATACATGACAGGCGCTGAGCTTGTGGTTGATCACGGCGTGACTGCAGGCTAAAAATTTTCTATGGATGATTTGTTTTCGCGCGATAAGGGTAAGGTAGCTCGGCCGATCTGGTGCCTCTCGCCCGCGACCCTTGAGGCCTGGCAATCCGATAATGCCGGGGCGCGGCGGGCTTGGGTCGAGAATAATCAGTTCACCGGTGGCGCTGGGCAAATCTTACTCCTCCCCGACAAGTCGGGAGGCCTTGAAGGTGTCCTACTTGGGCTTGGCAAAACCCCCGACCCGTTTGCACTTGCAGCTCTCCCCAGCAAACTTCCGAAAGGGCAATATCGTCTCGCTGAGAATTGCCCCGAGACCATTCGCCAACACGCCGCCCTAAGTTGGGCCCTCGGTACCTATCGATTCTCGCAATATATGAGTAAGCCGAAAGCGCGCGAATGGCCGCAATTGGTCATTGAGAAAACCTTCGATAGCGATGCAATCATCCGCCTCAAAGATGCCGTTTTCTTGGCCCGCGACCTTATCAATACACCGGCTGAGGATATGGGACCAGAAGCCCTTGAGGGACATGTGGCGCGGCTCGCGCAAGCCTATAAAGCCCAGCTCGACGTCACAATTGGCGACGCGCTCTTGCCAGCAAATTATCCGCTCGTCCATGTTGTCGGACGCGCGGCGCAACAAGCGCCGCGGGTATTAGACCTACGCTGGGGCGCCGCGACGGCGCCCGAAATCTGTTTGGTTGGCAAAGGTGTCTGCTTTGACACTGGGGGGCTAAATTTAAAAACCGGCTCCTATATGGATTTGATGAAAAAAGATATGGGCGGTGCCGCCATCGCGCTAGGTCTGGCGCAGGCTATTATGGCGGCCAATTTACCCGTCCGCCTGCGCTTGCTTATCGGCGCTGTTGAAAACGCGATTGGCCCAGGCGCCTTTCGGCCAGGAGACATTTTCCCGAGTCGAAAAGGCATCACTGTTGAGATTGGTAACACCGACGCTGAAGGCCGTCTTGTGCTGGCCGATCTACTGACCGCCGCGGGTGAAACTAACCCCGATTTGATTCTGGATTTTGCGACCTTAACTGGCGCCGCGCGGGTCGCGGTTGGCCCTGAGCTAGTGCCCTTTTACACGCGCGACGATGGGCTTGCGCAGAACTTAAGCAGCCACGGCCTGACACAAAATGACCCGCTTTGGCGCCTGCCCTTGTGGAGCGGCTATGACGGCTGGCTGGAAAGTGCGGTTGCCGATGTCAACCATGTCTCTAACTCACCCATGGCTGGCTCCATCACAGCGGCTCTGTTTCTCGCGCGGTTTGTTGATGAGCCCACCGCATGGGCGCATTTCGATGTCTATGGCTGGAGCCTAAAATCACGTCCAGCGCAACCTGTTGGAGCCGCCGCGCAAGCCTTGCGCGCTTGTTTCGCCTATCTCGAAGACCGCTATGGCAATCAACCCTAAATCGCCGCCCAAGCCCGATCCAAGGCTGAACCCATGGCGCGATGATATCGCTGCTGATCATCTGCGCGGTGAAGTCGAGGCCCCAGCCTTCGTGCGGGGCCAAGATCACGACGTGATCGCCCCCGTGACCAATTTGCATCGCTCACCCGCTCATGGTGCTGTTGTCGACAGCCAATTGCTGTTAGGTGAACGGTTTCGCGTTTACGACGTCAAGGGCGCCTGGGCATGGGGGCAGTGCCAACATGACGATTATGTGGGCTACGTATTACGCGAAGATCTCGATATGTGTCAAAACATAACCCATATTGTGCGCCAGCTGAGGAGCCATATATTCAGCGATCCTGACATTAAATCTCGCCCGATTATGGCCGTCTCGATGGGCAGTCGTTTATCTGCCATTGGCAGTTCAGGGCGCTTTACGGAACTCGAAAACGGCGGCTTTATTGTCTCGCAAGCAATTATGCCTGAAAGCGCGACAGTTCCCGATTATATTGCAACAGCGCGGCAATTCTTGGGAACGCCGTATTTATGGGGCGGGCGTGAGAGCATGGGGATTGATTGCTCGGGCCTTGTCCAAATTGCGTTAAGCATGGCGGGGCTCGCCTGCCCGCGCGACAGCGATTTACAGGAAGCTAGCCTTGGCTATGCTGTTAACGAAGAGCCTATCGCCGGGGATATCGTTTTTTGGCGCGGCCATGTCGGTCTTATCTCAGCGCCAGGACGCCTGCTACATGCCAATGCCACCCATATGCAGGTCGTCGAAGAAGATTTCAAAGAGGCGTGCGAGCGCATCGCCAGCACCTCTGGCTCGGTAACGGCGATTAAACGCCTCCGCTCGTAAGGATCGCCGAGATCAATTTTTGCGTGTAAGGATGCTGCGGCGCATCAAAAACCTGATCCGTCGGGCCACTCTCAACGCACCTGCCATGCTGAAGCACCAGCACGCGATGCGACACGGCGCGCACCAAATGCAAATCATGGCTAATGAATAAATAGGCAAGCTCTTGTTCTGCTTGCAGCCGCCGCAAGAGTTTAATGATCTGCGCCTGCACCGAACGATCTAGAGCACTGGTCGGTTCGTCGAGGATCAAAAGCCGCGGCTGCAAAATCAAAGCCCGCGCGATGGCGATACGCTGGCGTTGACCCCCAGAAAATTCATGCGGATAACGACCCGCCATATCAGGCTCCAACTCAACAGCGCGCATGGTCTCGACAAGGCGTTCTTCTTTCTCTGCGATCGCCAAATCTGGCGCGTGAATATCCAGCCCTTCGCTGATGATTTGCCCCACTGACATGCGTGGGCTCAGCGCGCCAAACGGGTCTTGGAACACGATTTGGATATGCCGCCGCATGGCGCGCTTATCGACACCACGCAAATCGGTGAGCGACTGGCCATTAAACTGGATTACACCTGTCGCTTTTTGCAGACCTAAAATAGCGCGCCCGAGGGTGGTTTTACCCGATCCGCTCTCGCCAACAATGCCGAGGCTCTCGCCCGGCTGTACCGCCAAGTCAATATGATCAACGGCCTGCAGATAGCTATCCGCCCGCAGAAGATTTTTCTTTCGAACAAAGCGCACACTCACCCCCGTCGCTTGCAATAAAGCGGGGGCCTGGGCTGGTGCCGGCGGCGGATCTTTCGGAATAGCACCAAATAGCTCGCGCGTGTAAGCATGACTGGGGTGGTTGAAGATCTGCTCGGTCGGGCCACTTTCGACAATCTGCCCATGCCGCATGACACAAATCTCATCGGCCATATAACGCACAACACCAAGATCATGCGTAATCAGCAATAAAGCCAGCCCATATTCTCTTTGCAAATCTTTTAAGAGATCGAGGATTTGCTTTTGAATGGTTACGTCGAGCGCTGTTGTTGGTTCATCCGCGATCAAAAGTTTGGGTCGATTGGCAATGGCCATGGCGATAATAATTCTTTGCCTTTGACCGCCCGACAGCTGATGCGGATAACTTGTATAGCGCGTTGCCGCATCCTCAATCCCGACCCGTTGCATGAGGTCAATCGCCCGCGCTCGCGCTGTGCGCTGGTTGGCTTCGCCGTGAATCACCAAAGCTTCGGCGATTTGCTTGCCAACATGGTGCAGGGGGTTCAGGGCCGTCATCGGCTCCTGGAAAATCATCGAGATATCATTGCCACGCAGGCCGCGTAAAAAACCATCATCAGCAGTTAATAAATCCCGTCCGTCAAAATATATATGATCGGCCGTCGAATGCGCGGGCGGCGACGGCAAAAGCCGTAATATGGATAAGGCCGAGACTGATTTACCCGACCCGCTCTCGCCGACGAGGCCCAGTGTCTTGCCTGCTGCGAGCGAAAAGCTCACGCCGTCTAGCGCTGTGGTTGTCTGCCCGCCTTGCCGAAAGGTGACCGAGAGATTGTGGACATCGAGCAAATTCATGCGCTCACCTTGCGTGGGTCAAATGCGTCCCGCACCGCCTCGCCAATAAAAATCAACAGCGATAGCATAAGAGCAATGACGAAAAATCCAGCCAATCCCAGCCACGGGGCTTGCAAATTATTTTTACCTTGAGCCAATAATTCACCCAGCGAAGCCGAACCAGGGGGCAAACCAAAGCCAAGAAAATCAAGCGAGGTCAGCGTTGTAATGGATGCATTGAGAATAAACGGAATGAGGGTCAATGTTGCAACAATGGCGTTCGGCAAAACATGGCGGAACATAATCCGCCCACTCGATAAGCCCAAGGCTCGCGCCGCTTCGACATATTCAAAATTTCGCGCCCGCAAGAATTCCGCCCGCACGACGCCGACCAGCGAGACCCAGGAGAACAGAAGTAAAATGCCCAAAAGTATCCAGAAGGTTGGCTCGATCACGGCCGCGACAATGATCAACAAATAAAGCGTTGGGATACTCGTCCAAATTTCGATAAAGCGTTGCAACAACAGGTCGGTCCAGCCGCCAAAATAACCCTGAACGGCGCCCGCCAAGACCCCGATCACAGAGGATAGGATGGTCAGGCTTAGGCCAAACAATACCGATATACGAAAGCCGTAAATCAACCGCGCTAAGACATCGCGCCCTTGATCGTCTGTGCCCAGCAAATTTTCGCGGCTTGGTGGGGCCGGCGCGGGTTGGTCGAGATTGAGGTTAATCGTGTCATAGGAGTAGCGCAGGGGCGGCCAGAGCATCCAGCCACCGGCATCTTCAATCAAGCCGGTCACAAAGGGGTCGCGATAATCGGCCTCGGTAGCGAAGTCGCCGCCAAATTCGGTTTCGGCATAGACCGAAAAAATAGGGACATAGATTTCACCCTGATGGCGAATCAGCAAAGGCTTGTCATTGGCTATAAATTCGGCAAATAGCGACAAGATAAAAAGCGCCAGAAAAATCCACAGCGCCCAAAAGCCGCGCCGATTGGCTTTAAAATTAGCCCAACGTCTTTGCGCAATGTCGGATCTCATGATGCGCGGGCCTCAAAGTCAATCCGCGGGTCAATCCAGACATAGGTTAGATCAGAGATGAGTGAGATCACCAAACCCGTCAGACCAAAAATATAAAGCGAGGCAAAGACAACCGGGTAATCGCGATTGATAATGCTTTCGTAGGAAAGAAGTCCAAGGCCATCGAGCGAGAAAATCGTCTCTATCAGCAACGAACCCGTAAAAAATGCTCCAATAAATGCGCCGGGGAAGCCCGCTACGACAATCAACATAGCATTGCGAAAGACATGTCGGTAAAGCACCTTCCCTTCGGGTAAACCTTTGGCGCGTGCCGTCATCACATATTGCTTGCGAATTTCATCGAGAAAAGAATTTTTGGTCAACAAGGTGGTCGTGGCAAAACCGCTAATGCTCATCGCAATAATCGGCAGGCTGATATGCCAGAGGTAATCGACTATGCGATCAGGCCAGCTGAGGCTTTCCCAATTCTCAGACACCAATCCGCGCAAGGGAAAGACATCAAAATAACTCCCCCCAGCAAAAAGGACGATCAAGGCGACAGCAAAGAGAAAGCCTGGAATTGCATAACCGATGACAATAATCGTCGATGTCCACATATCGAAGCGGCTGCCATCGGCGCGCGCTTTGGCGATGCCGAGCGGAATAGAGATTAAATAGGTGATCAATGTCGTCCAAAGACCGAGCGAAATCGAAACCGGAAGTTTTTCTTTAATCAAATCTAGCACCGCAATATCGCGATAGTAGCTCTCGCCAAAATCGAATTGCAGGTAATTCGTCAGCATCAGCCAAAAGCGCTCGTGGACTGGCTTGTCGAAGCCGAATTGGCGCTCCAGCTCGGCGATAAATTCTGGATCCAGGCCTTGGGCGCCGCGATATTTGCTATCGCTGCCACCCCCCAAACGTTCCATTTGGCTATTCGAGAAACGCGATGTCGCGCCCTGATCATGCCCTTGTAGCTGAGCGATGACCCGCTCCACCGGGCCGCCCGGTGCGAACTGAATGATCGCAAAACTAATGGCCAAAATTCCAATAATGGTGGGAACCATCAGCGCTAAACGCCGCAACACATACCGGATCATGACCCATCTCCTGATACCGTGGCGTCTTGATGGTTGGAACTATAAGGCGGTGGCGCCGAGCGCCACCAAATATCGGGAAACCCGAGACTGTGGCGGGGCAATGGCTTGGGATAAGACAGGCCGCGCCAATAGGCGACGCGTTCGCGCGGCGCATGCCATTGTGGCACAACATAATGCGACCATAACAAAACGCGATCCAAGGCGCGGGTCGCGGCGATTAAGGCAGCCCGTGTGTCAGCGAAAATAATTTTATCAACCAAAGCATCGATCGCTGGATTACGAATCCCGATCATATTACGGCCGCCCTCACGGTCAGCGGATTCGCTCGACCAATAATCACGCTGTTCATTTCCAGGCGATAAAGATTGCCCGAAACTATCGACTATGATGTCGAAATCAAACCCATTTAGGCGGTTTTGATACTGCGTTGGGTCAACCAGTCGAATACGCGCCGCAACCCCAAGTTTCTCGAGGTTCTTGATATAGGGCGCGACGATTCTCTCAAACCCTGGCTGCACCAGCAAAAACTCAACTTCGAGCGGTTGCCCCTGCTTTTCCAACCGGCCATTGGCGATTTCCCACCCAGCGCTCGCCAAAAGGCGCCGCGCCTCGCGTAGATTGGTCCTGACATTGCCATCCCCCGCTGTTTTGGGGTTTTCGAATGCGGTCGTAAAAACATCCGAAGGCAGAGCATCGCGCAATGGCTCTAGCAATGCGAGTTCTGCCGCACTGGGCAAACCCGTAGCCGCTAATTCACCATCGCCAAAGAAACTTTCGGTGCGGGCATATTGCCCATAAAATAGATTTTTATTGGTCCACTCAAAATCAAAGGCGAGGTTAAAAGCTTGCCGCACGGCGCGATTGTCAAATGGCGTCCGCCGCGTATTCATAACAAAGGCCTGCATGCCCCCGCCACTATCAACATCGATTTCTTCGACAAGCATGGCACCAGATTTAACCGCCTCGATCGCATAGCCTGTGGCCCAGTTTTTAGAGCTAAACTCTTCCCGCAGATCCATCTCGCCAGCCTTAAAGGCTTCAAAACTGACCCCGTCATCACCAAAATAATCAAACCGAATAAGAGCGAAATTATGACGGCCAATATTTACGTTTAGATTTCGGCCCCAATAATTAGGATCCCGCTGATAGGTGATAATACGACCATTATCGACCCGCGCGATACGATAAGGGCCACTGCCGACCGGTGGCTCAAGTGTTGTATCCTTTAGCGATCGTCCGTTTTGCGTCCAGTAATGTTTCGGCAAGACAGCAAACTGTCCAACGATCAGGGGAAGCTCGCGATTACCGCTTTGTTCGAAATAGAAAGTCACTTGATCTGGCGCGTCGGCTACGGCGCGAGAAATACTATGATAATAGGCCGCATAAAATGGATGCGCCGCACGGATTGCATCAAATGACCAGACAACATCTTCGGCTGTCACAGGCCTTCCATCATGAAACTTGGCTTCGCGCCGCAGAAAAAAAGTGGCGGACAGTCCGTCGGGCGCCACAGCAATACTGTGCGCGAGCAACCCGTAGGCAGAACCAGGCTCATCAGCACTCGAGGTCAGCAAGGTGTCATAAATCAGCTCAAGTCCCACCGCGGTTTGTCCCTTAATGGTAAACCGATTGAGATTGTCAAAACTTCCCAAACCCCGCGTTCGCAGCTCACCGCCTTTCGGCGCTTGCGGATTGACATAAGGAAAATGCGGAAAACCTCTCTCAAGGGCGAGGGTGCCATAAAGTGAAAAGCCATGCGCCGCTGGCTCACTTCGGTCGGCCGCTTCGGCGGGCAGCAGGATCAGATAAAAACCGGTCAGCAGCGCCAAGCTGATGCGCGGCAACGAGAGCCTGCCTCTGAGCTCGCTCAGCACGATGGATAAACCCTCAAGCCGCATGCATACCACCTGTCTTGTAATATCTTACCGACAGAGTGACAAATGCGCATTGCTCTGGCAAGCAAGATGCTGTGTCAGATTAGTTTTTCAAGCTTTGCAGATAAGCGATAATATCAGCGCGATCCTGCGCTTTGCGCAAACCGGCAAACGCCATCGCCGTCCCTGCAGCATAGGCTTTGGGGTTTTCTAAAAACCCGTTCAGGGCCTCGTCCGACCAATTACCGTCCATGCCCGTTAGGGTTGAGGAGTAGCCAAAGCCAGCTGCCGACGCGATATCGCGACCGGCCACACCCCACAGGGCAGGGCCAATTTTATGGGCGCCGGCTTGCTCGAAGTTGTGACAAGAAACGCATTTCTTGGCAATTTTCTCGCCTTTTTCGACCGATGCGGTCAGCAAAAGCTCGCTAATAGGAACCACTTCCTCTGCCACAGCGGCGGCCGCGGCGGGCGCCCCATCTTCGACAACGCCTTCGACAATAAAGGCCTCGGGGTTCGCATCATGGGTGGCAAACAAGATCCCCCCCAGATTTTGCACCCCTAGATAAACCAGCAGAGTAAAGAGTACCGCACCAGCGATTTTATTCCATTCAAACGAGTCCATAGTGTCCCCCAAAGGCGTCGTGACGACGTTTTCGATATTGACGCAGTGTAGTCGCTCATGCGCGAAAAAACTTGCGGCCTAGCGACGCACAAAGTAAGGAAAGAGACGGTAAATCGCAAGCATCTATTTGAACATATGACCAAAAATAGCGACTCAATCATCCTTATCCCCGCCCGCATGGCGTCTACGCGCCTGCCAAACAAGCCTTTGGCCGATATACACGGGCATCCGATGATTGTGCATGTCTTACGCCGCGCCATGGAATCGCAGGCTGGGCGCGTCATTGTCGCAGCGGCCGAGGAGGCTATCGCCGAGGCGGTGATCGCGGCCGGCGGTGAAGCGCACTTAACACCCGCCGATTTGCCATCGGGCACTGACCGCATTGCCCATGTTCTGGATAAAATTGATCCGGAAAAACAGTTTCAACGAATCATCAATGTGCAGGGCGATCTGCCGCTATTGGAGCCGCGCCTGATCACGACAGCGCTTGAGACGCTCGAGACAGCCGATATGTCGACGCTGGTGGCGCATATCACCAAGCCAGATGAAATCAACAACCCGAATGTTGTTAAAGCAGCGCTGAGTTTAGACCATGCCAATGCGGATCGTGGTCGGGCTCTATTTTTCTCGCGGGCGGCCATTCCGTCGGGTGGGCCGCACTATCATCATATTGGTCTCTATGTCTATCGCCGCGCGGCTCTCGAGCGTTTTGTTAGCCTGCCGCCCTCACCGCTCGAACAAAGCGAACGGCTTGAGCAATTACGGGCGCTTGAAGATGGGTTTGTCATCCGCGCCGCAATCGTCGATACTGTTCCGCATGGCGTTGATACGCCAGAAGATTTAGAGTTCGCGCGGCGCGCATTAGCGGAGTAAAATGAGATGAGCCAAAGGATTGCGTTTCAGGGGGAATTGGGTGCCAATTCTCATATCGCCTGTCTCACCTGCTATCCCGACTACGAGCCCGTCGCCTGCACGAGCTTTGATGCCGCTTTCGCCGCTCTTACGGCGGGTGAGGTTCAACTCGCCATGATGCCCATCGAAAATACCGTGGCTGGCCGTGTCGCCGACATTCATCGCCTCTTGCCAGGCTCTGGCCTTTATATCATCGGCGAATATTTCATGCGGGTGCGTCATTGCTTACTGGGCCTTAAAGGCACATCGCCGGAGCAACTCACGCATGTCCACAGCCACGAGATGGCGCTCGGCCAGTGTCGGCACATTATATCCGACATGAAACTCACCCCCGTCATTGCAACCGATACAGCCGGCGCGGCTCTCGCCATTGCCGAAGCCCAAGACCCGACACAAGCGGCGATCGCCTCATCGCTGGCAGCAGAGATTTATGGGCTCGACGTAATCGCCAGTGATATTGAAGACAGCGATCAAAATGTAACGCGCTTTTTGATCATGGCAGCCCAGCCAGACGATGCTGACCCCGATCACGCCGATGTTATCACGAGCTTTGTCTTCCGTGTCCGCAACGTTCCTGCTGCTCTCTATAAGGCCTTGGGCGGCTTTGCCACCAATGGCATAAACATGACGAAGCTCGAGAGCTATCAGCCGGATGGCAGTTTTGCAGCCACCATGTTCTATGCTGATATTGAAGGCCACCCCGATCAGCCCGCTGTTCGGCTGGCCTTAGAGGAGCTGGAGTTTTATTGCTCGCAGCTTGACATACTCGGGGTCTATCCGGCCGCGCCCGAACGACAACACTATCGTCAAGACTAGGCTTTATTGTCGGCAAAATAGCGCATCAAATGATGCGCAATGGCCAGCGCGGGGGGCACTGCGAAATCCCCTTGACCAGCAAATGCCGCTTGAAGATCGGCGCGCGACACCCAGCGCGCATCCTCCAACTCAAACTGATCAATAACAATATCGGTTGTGGTCGCCTCAGCAACGCACCCCATCATCAGCGAGGCAGGAAATGGCCAAGGTTGAGTTTGAATATAGCGCACGCGGCCGACCTCGATGCCCGCCTCCTCTTGCAACTCGCGGGCGACAGCCGCCTCAATCGTCTCGCCAGGTTCAACAAAGCCCGCCAACGCCGAATACATGCGCTCTGGCCAACCTGGCTGCCGACCAATCAGACATGTATCGCCATGCGTCGCCAACATAATCACAACCGGATCGGTGCGCGGAAAATGCTCCGCCCCACAACCGCCGCAGACCCGTTTATAACCCGCTTCGGCCGCGACACTCGGCGATCCGCATTGCGAACAAAATCCATGACGCAAGTGCCAGTCGATCATGGCTTTGGCCTGTGCCAAAATCGACAAATCGCCCGACGAAACCTTCCCTGCCGCAGCCAACTCCCGCAGATCGTAAAACCCTCCCATGCCTGCAAAAGGGCCAGATTGTTCTGGATCGGAAAGCGCGCTGATATCCACTGCAAAAAGAGGTTTGTTGCGACGGTTTAGCCCCAAGAAAATAATGATCGGATCGGCTGCCAAAATTGGCCCAAAAGCCGCCGCGGGCAGCCAACCAACATCGCGACCATCTTCCGAAGGCAAGGGTGGCAAGATCAGCGGTTGCAAGTGCCAAAAGGGGACAAATAGAGCATCGCCCGAGCGTCTTTGCGCCTCAACCCAGGCCGCATCGCCGCGTTTGTGACCAGCGCGATCGAGCGGATTACTGGCAAACATCATCGGGGTATCACTCATCAAAGCACTCCTGAACAAGGGGGTATATTTGCGGCCAAGACTGGCACGCAAGAAGCCTGTGGGCAAGGGGCGCGGCAGAATTGTTAAACCAACCACCCTTTGTTATACTGCGACTGGGAGATTGGCGGCAGACGCATCCCTCGCCAACCGGGTCAGGTCCGGAAGGAAGCAGCCCTAACGAGTTCGGTGCGGGTTGCCTGTCCAGTCTCCCACCTCAAATTTCTTAAGCCGAGCATCGCGCCTCGGGTATAAGCGTTAGCGTTTACGGCGTATCTGGGATCGGAGATTTCTGCACCATGGATGATCAGCATGAGGAACCGACAGGCCCCGTAACGTTAGATCAAGACACAGAAACCGACGCCGGTCCGATGATGGATTTTCTTGCCGAGTCCGATGCCGAGAACAATGTGTCGAGTGGCAGTTATCAGGTTCTGGCGCGCAAATATCGACCGCAAAATTTTGACGATATGATCGGCCAAGAAGCGATGGTGCAAACCTTGCGCAACGCTTTTGAATCGGGCCGCATCGCACATGCCTTCATGCTCACCGGCGTGCGAGGTGTCGGCAAAACGACAACCGCTCGTATTTTGGCCCGTGCCCTCAATTACCAAACCGCAACGGTCGACAAACCGAGCACCCAGCTTGCTGATCATGGCCTGCATTGCTCGGCAATCATGGAAGGGCGCCATGTAGATGTTATGGAAATGGACGCCGCCTCTCGCACCGGCATTAACGACATTCGCGAAATCATCGAGGGCGTTCGCTATGGGCCTGCCTCGGCGCGGTTTAAAGTCTATATCATCGACGAAGTGCATATGCTGTCGACAGCGGCTTTTAACGGCTTGCTGAAAACCCTCGAAGAACCACCCCCGCATGTTAAATTTATTTTTGCGACCACCGAAATTAGAAAAGTTCCGGTGACGGTTCTATCGCGCTGTCAGCGGTTTGATTTACGCCGCCTGACAACAGATGACACGGTTCATCTGATTGACAAAGTTTGCGCCGCGGAGTCTGTGGAGATTGGTGCAGAGGCCAAGGCTTTAATCGCGCGCGCCGCTGAAGGCTCAGCGCGCGATGCTTTATCGCTATTGGATCGGGCCTTAGCGCATGCCGGCGAAAACCTAAGCACCCTCGACGGCGATACCATGCGGGGGCTTCTCGGCTTAGCCGATAGTGGCCGCATTCTTGACCTTCTCGATATGATAATGCGCGGTGACATTGTCGCTGCCCTGAACGAGTTTGCCGCGCAATATGAAATGGGCGCCGACCCCGCCGTCATTATAGCGGATTTAGCTGATACGACGCATTGGATCACGCGACTGAAATTTATCGATGACGCAGATGCCGATGTCACCATCGCGGCTGATCAAAGGCGGCGTGGCCGCGACATGGCCGATAAATTATCCATGCGCAATCTGGCGCGCAGTTGGCAAGCGCTCAGCAAAGGTCATCAAGAGGTCTTAAGCTCACACAATGCGCGCACAGCTGCCGAGATGGTGATTATGCGCCTCACCCATTTGGCTGATCTGCCTACCCCCGACGAGTTGGTCCGCGCCTATCAAAACGCAGCTCCACAAGCCACTGCCGCAGCCCCAGCGCCATCTGGCGCCGCCCCAACACAAGCTGCGCCGCCGCAGGCGCGCCGCCAAAGTGGCGGGCCACCCATTGCCGTGACCCAAGCCGAGACCGCCGCTGCACCGCTCATCAAAGACTTTCCGAGCCTGTTGGCATTGGTTGCCGAAAAACGCGAGATTGGCTTGAAATACGCGCTTGAAACGGATGTTCACTTGGTCTCCTTCGCGCCACCGCAAGGCGACCAACCGGGTAAAATTGAATTGCGACTCGCCAATCAATCCTCCAATGTGGCGCAGGAGCTGACGCGTAAATTGCGCGACTGGACACAGCAAAAATGGATTGTCTCAATCGCTGGTTCGGGGGGAGCTCAGACGATCGCCGCGCATAAAGAAGATGCCCGCCGCAATCGGGAAGCTGCCGCCAAGTCAGACCCATTAATCGCGGCGGCTTTAAGCGCCTTCCCGGACGCGGAAATTATTTCGGTCACCGATTTTAGTAGCCCGACAGCGCCATCCCTCGACGCCGAGGATGCCGTTATCGACGGAGATTAATTTATGTCGGGGCACGAAATTGAAGGCCTAATTAAAATCATGTCGCGTCTTCCTGGATTGGGTCCACGGTCGGCGCGCCGCGCAGTTCTGCAGCTCATGCGCAAGAAAGACACAATGCTCGGCCCGCTCTGCGATGCCTTGCTGGCGGCGCGCGATGCCATCCAAACCTGCCAGTCATGCGGCAATATTGATACCCAAGATCCATGCACCATATGTGCTGACCCGCGGCGCGATCATAGCTTGATCTGCGTGGTGGAAGATGTCGGTGATTTATGGGCTCTCGAGCGCGCAGGCGCCATGCGGGGGGTCTACCACGTCTTGGGGGGAACGCTGTCGGCGCTAGACGGGGTCGGACCCGAGCAGCTTAATATTGCCAGCCTCACGCAACGATGTACGTCCGATAGCGAAGTTATTCTCGCTATGAATGCAACGGTGGAGGGGCAGAGCACGGCCCATTTCATCACCGATATGTTAGCCGGCAAGCACTTGCGCATTACGCGTCTTGCGCATGGCGTACCAGTGGGCGGTGAGCTTGATTATCTCGACGATGGCACCTTGTCAGCTGCGATGCGGGCGCGGCTGCCGATGTCCGATGTTTAGTCAGTTACAGCCTTAAGCCTCATCATCCGGCACCAGCCCCAGCTGGGCCTTGCCCGTATCAATATCAGCATTGCCAATGCGGTCGCTGCGGCTGGTAATTTTACGGGTTGATGTTTCAATATCGGATATATCTTGCTCGGCTTGCGTAAAATGCCCGCGCAATTTATCAACCCGTGTCGCCAAGCGCTCGACATCTTTCATCAAGACGCGCACTTCTTTTTGAATCAAGCTGGCTTTTTCATGCATTTCAACATCGCGCATGATAGCGCGGACAGTGTTGAGCGTCAGCCACATGGTATTGGGAGAGACGGGATAGACCCGCAAGTCCCGACATTTCTGGACAATATCTGGAAGGTTGAGATGCAACTCCGAAAACACGCTCTCGCTCGGCAAAAACATTAAGGCGGCATCCGCCGTTTCGCCGGGAATGATGTAGCGCGATGCAATATCATCGGCATGTTTCAGAACATCGCGGCCCAGTTGCGTGGTAGCACTTTTGCGCTGTTCCGTTGTTTCCGCATCGATCATGGCGCGATAGGCCTCGAGCGGAAACTTACTATCGACGACGACCGGCCCAGGCGGGTCTGGGAGAAGAATGAGACAGTCCGCCCGACGGCCATTGGACAGGCTGTGTTGCAACCGAAACGCGTCGCGCGGTAACGCATCTTGCACCAGATCATTGAGCCGCGTTTCGCCAAAACTACCGCGCGCTTGTTTATTATCGAGAATTTGCTGCAATCCCACGACCTGCCCAGACAGCGACGTAATGTCTTTTTGCGCCCGATCAATCACCGCCAAACGTTCATTCAAATCCCCCAGCGACTTCCCCGTCCGCTCATTGGACACGCGCAAATTCTCTTGCACCGCCTTGCTGACCTGCTCCAAGCGTTCGTTTAACGACCGCGTTAACTCGCCACGCTCGGCACTATTGGTCTCCGACATCGCTTTCACGAGAGCCGCCAGATCGCGCTGTTGCTGGTCGATTTGGGCAAAAACATCGGTCGCTGGAGGGGTGCGGCCGCGCAACAGCAAAACCGTCACCACCACGGCCACCACCACCAAAGCGACTGTAAAACCCCATTCCATCTCGTACCCCTATCATCCTCGAACTGATCTATCGCTCAACGCTTGACGCTTACCCCAGCTTTCGCTTATTTCAAGTTATGGCTGTAAGAGAGATTATCACTGTTCCGGACCGACGTCTCAAGACTATTTCGAAACCTGTCGAAATGGTTGATGACGCGTTGCGCCAGTTGATGGATGACATGCTCGAGACCATGTATGCCGCCAAGGGCATAGGCCTAGCCGCCATTCAAATCGCTGAGCCCGTACGGGTGATTGTCATGGACTTATCCCAGCGCGACGACGATGAAGAGACGGATGACGCGAGCGAGGAAAGCGCTGTGCCGAGCGAAAGCGGTCCACGTTATTTTGCCAACCCTGAAATTATTTGGACCTCCGCAGAGACCAATAATTATCAAGAGGGATGCCTTTCGGTACCGGGGTTTTACGATGACGTCGAGCGACCAAAGCAATGCCGTGTTCGCTTTCTTGACTATGACGGGCAGGCCCAAGAGTTAGACTGTGATGGTTTGCTGGCAACCTGCATCCAGCATGAAATGGACCACCTCAACGGCATTGTTTTTCTGGATCACTTATCGCGCCTGAAGCGCGATCGTATCGTAAAAAAACTACAAAAAGAGGGCCGCGATATGCTGGCTCAAAAAGGGTGACGCCATTGCGACTGGTTTTTATGGGCACGCCGGATTTTGCCGCAGTTCCCTTGAAAGCGCTGATCGGCCAAGGTTATGATGTTGTTGCCGTTTACACCCGTCCGCCGCAAAAATCAGGGCGCGGCATGGCGATGAATCTATCGCCCGTGCATCAATTAGCCCAAGCGCATCGTATTGCCGTGGAAACACCGACGAGCTTAAGAGAACCAGATGCGGCCGAACGTCTCGCGCGCTATCAACCCGATCTCGCAGTCGTCGTGGCCTACGGCATGCTGTTACCGGCTGCGATATTAGAGGTGCCACATTTGGGGTGCTGGAATATTCACGCCTCGCTTTTACCGCGATGGCGCGGTGCGGCGCCGATCCAGAGAGCCATTATGGCAGGCGACACAGAAACCGGGGTTTGCATCATGCAAATGGATGAGGGGTTGGATACCGGACCTGTTCTGCAGCGCGCCGTCTGCCCCATTGCGCCACATGATAATGCGCAAGCATTGCACGATAAATTAGCTGGTTTGGGAGCCACAGCATTACTTCAGACGCTGACGCAGTTTAGCTCTGGCCAGCTACAACGCGATGATGCAGTGCCGCAACAGGATCACGGCCTGAGCTATGCCTCTAAAATTGACAAGGCCGAAGCCGCGATTGATTGGACACGCAGCGCGCAAGACATCCATAACCATGTGCGCGGCCTGTCGCCTTTCCCTGGCGCCTGGTTTAGCTACCAGAACACGCGGATTAAGCTGCTCGCCGCCGACCTCGACACAGCGCTCTCGGCGCCAGCGGGAACGGTCATCAACGAAGAAGGGTGGATTGCCTGCGGCTCAGGTGCCGTGCGCCCCGTGACATTGCAACGCGCGGGCAAAACACCCATGGCTTTTTCAGAGTTTCAACGTGGGCTGCGGCTGGAACCAGGCACAGTTTTATCATGCACCGCTACAAGCTGACCCTAGAATATGATGGCGCGCCTTTTGTCGGCTGGCAGTCGCAGGCAAGCGGCGCGTCGGTTCAGGACAAACTGGCGTTGGCGATTGAGAAATTTTGTGGCGAGACGCCGACTATTTTCGCGGCGGGTCGGACGGACTCTGGCGTTCACGCGCGGGGGCAGGTTGCCCATATCGACCTCGCGAGCGCCCCAGAGGTTCATAAATTACGCGATGGCCTCAATTTTCATCTCAAACCGGACCCCGTCGCTGTTTTGAGTGCGGAGCTTGTTGATGATGCCTTTCATGCCCGCTTCGGAGCACTGCGGCGACATTACCTTTATCGCATTATAACGCGCCGCGCACCGTTGGCACTGGACGGCGCTTATGCCTGGTGGGTGCCGCATGATTTAGATGTCGAAGCCATGCATGCGGCGGCCCAGCATTTGCGCGGACAGCACGATTTTACCACCTTTCGCGCCAGCCAATGCCAGGCCGCTTCTCCCATCAAAACCGTTGATCATATCCGTGTTCAGCGCGACGCAGATGATGTCATCTGCATCACTGTCTCAGCGCGCTCTTTTCTGCACCACCAAGTACGCTCTTTTGCAGGCGCTCTGAAATATGTCGGCGCCGGCAAGTGGACGGCAGGCGATCTCGCACATGCGCTCAAAGCCGCCGACCGCGCGGCCTGCGCCCCCGTGGCACCGCCGCACGGGCTTTACTTTATGCGTGTTGATTACCCAGAAAAATACGAAACCAGCGTTTCGAAATAGACCTCGCTCAATTGCGTTACGGCTTCGAGCGGAACATTTTCATCGACCTTATGCATGGTTTGGCCAATCAGACCAAATTCGACAACAGGGCAGATGTCCTTGATAAAGCGCGCATCCGAAGTGCCGCCTGTTGTCGATAGTTGCGGACTTAGCCCACTCACGCGCTCGATCGCTGGCACAAGATGCGCGAGCAAAACACTGGCATCGGTGCGAAAGCAATCGGCACTATGGGTCAGCTCAAGCTCGTAACGTGCCGTGGTCGTAACCGCGGCGAGGCGCTCATTGACCCATTGCGCAATGCTATCCCGCGTCCATAGATCATTATAGCGAATGTTAAAGCGTGCCGTCGCAGTCGCTGGAATAATATTGGTTGTTCTATTCCCAACATCCACACTGGTGATCTCGAGATTGCTTGGTTGAAAATGCTCTGTTCCAGCATCGACGTCTTGCGCCATCAACGCCGCGGCTAAAGCCAAAAGATCGGGCACTGGATTTTGTGCAAGATGCGGATAGGCGACATGGCCTTGCACACCCGTCACGGTCAGAATGCCATTAACGCTGCCGCGCCGACCAATTTTGACCATGTCACCGAGCGCTTCGGGATTGGTCGGCTCGCCGACAATACAGCCGTCAATCTCTTCCCCCTTTTGGCGCAACCACTCCACCAGTTTGACCGTACCATTAATCGACGGACCCTCTTCATCGCCGGTGATCAGCAAGCTAATGGACCCAGCGGGCTGCCCTTGACTGGCGATAAACCGATCAACTGCAGCGACAAAAGCCGCTATCGCGCCTTTCATGTCCGATGCGCCGCGGCCCCAAATGGCGCCGTCGCGAATGGTGCCGCCGAAAGGGTTATCCGACCAATGTGCCCGATCACCTATCGGCACAACATCCGTATGCCCGGCAAAACAAATATGAGGACGCGCAGTGCCGAGGCGCGCATACAGATTATCCACCCGCTCGGCACCCTCGCCAAATGGCAGGCGTTGGCAAACAAACCCAAGTGGCTCAAGGCTGGCCTGCAAAACATCGAGCGCGCCAGCATCTTCGGGTGTCACCGATGGACACTGGATCAGGCGCGCCGTGAGATCTACAGGATCAATCATTTAATCGTCTCGCAACAACTGGTTCACCGAGGTTTTACTACGGGTTTGCGCATCAACTGTTTTGACGATGACGGCACATGCCAAAGACGGTTGCCCCTCCCCACCCGGCAGCGCGCCAGGAACGACGACCGAATAGGCTGGCACTTCGCCGCGATAGATTTGCCCCGTTTGTCGATCGACGATTTTGGTGGAGGCAGACAGGAAAACCCCCATCGCCAAGACTGCGCCTTCGCGCACAATCACACCTTCCGCCACTTCAGAACGGGCACCGATAAAGCAATTATCTTCAATGATGACAGGATTGGCTTGCAAGGGCTCGAGAACACCGCCAATTCCGGCGCCGCCCGAGATATGAACATTTTTGCCAATTTGTGCGCACGAACCGACGGTTGCCCAGGTGTCGACCATGGTGCCGCTATCCACATAAGCGCCCAAATTGACAAAGCTCGGCATTAAAACGACGCCAGGCGCAATATAGGCTGAACGCCGCACGACACAATTGGGGACGGCGCGGAAACCCGCCGCCGCGTAATCGGCCTCTTGCCAGCCATGGAATTTAGACGGAACTTTATCCCACCAACTTGCCCCTTGCGGCCCACCGGCTTGCAAGCTCATGTCATTCAGTCGGAAGGATAACAAGACTGCTTTTTTGAGCCACTGATTGACCACCCAGTCCTCACCGTGTTTTTCGGCGACGCGCCGGCGACCCTGATCGAGATCATCCAAAGCGGCATTCACGGCATCGCGCACATCGCCACTGGTCGCGGGCGAAATTGACTGAATATCGTCAAAAGCGGCATTGATAATTGTCTCTAACGCATCGGACATAAGACTTCCTTCCTCGTGGCTCTTAGTCGGAACCTATCAGCAGACCGCCGTAAGTCAACTGCGGATCAGCGCCGCATCTCGACATTCACCGTCGCCAAAAAGGTCTCCAAACAATGGGTGAGATGATGAATGTGCGGGTCATCGTCAGACCCGAGATACGCCTCCTCATCCTCACTCGGTTTCCGGTCGCGGATCAAAACGGTTGTCATTCCCAATTCATGAGCAGGTTTTAAATTGCGCGACATATCCTCGAAAAACGCTGTGCGTTTAGGGTCGAGATCAAATCGTGCCAGCATGGCTGGGTAAATATGAGCGTTCGGTTTGGGAATATAATCGGCGCTGACAATGTCAAAAATATCGGTGAAATGGTGCAAGACGCCAAGTTGCGTCGAGACCCGCTCAGCATGTGCGCGTGTACCATTGGTGAAAATAAATTTCCGACCCGGTAGATCGGCGAGCGCCGCGTCTAAGCCTGGGGCGGGTGCCAATACAGAAACATCGATATCATGCACAAAATCCAAGAATGCGTCTGGTTGCATCGCGTGACGGTGCATCAGGCCAGCTAGCGTTGTGCCATAATCGCGTAAATATAATTTCTGCAATCGCCGCGCCTCGACCAGTGACAGGCCCAAAGCCTCACCGATAAATGCCGTCATCCGCTGATCCACCTGATCAAACAGATCATGCTTGGCGGGATAAAGCGTATTATCCAGATCAAAAACCCAGTCAGTGATATGCGAAAAATCAGTCATGACTTACTCAAGTGTCACCGTCCAGGTCGTGGCCGCGCCCGTATCGACGCGGCGAAAGCGCGCCACATTAAAGCCGCGCTCGGCGCAATCTTCATTCCCCTCAATAACAAAACGAGTCGATTTCACACAGAGCGGAAACTCCCCACTCCATATTTTAGGTCGACCAGCTTCATAAACTTGCTCGCCATCGGGCCCGACAGCCTCGGCATAGGTAAAGTAATAACGTTCCTTTAATTGCTCATTCATCGCCTGGCGGCAGCTGCCCGCTGGAATGCGCACCCAGCCTTTCGACATGACACCCTGTGCCGTTACCGTGCCAGCAGCAGCCCATACGAGATAAGATGTCTCATTGCAAAACCGTAAGCCGCGAGATGCCGCAGCGGCCTTAACCGTTTGGAACATGTGCAGCATCAAATCCGAACGATTGCTTGAATTGCTGATTTTTTGCGGCACATTATGCGCCGCAACATATTCGCGAATTGACTCTTCGGTTTGACGCCCGACAAAACCATCGACCAATGAAATGTCATAACCAAGATCTTGCAACAAACGTTGCACCGCCGCCGTCACAGCACGCTGGCGTTTATAATCTTGTGGTTCCGAAAATGTGACGCGCGGTTTTTTGCTCCGCAAATCAATGGCGGCAAAATCAACCCCTGTGAACCCCCGAAGACGGCATTCGCGGCGGCCATCAATTTCAAAATCTTTACCCAGCTCATCAATACAAAATCGCTCGCGGCCATCGAATAAAAGGCCAGTCCCCGCATGCGCGTGATCTGAGACAGCATAAACATAAGCTTGCGCATTATCTGGTCGCGTCTCGAAAGCATCGACACAACGTCCTGGCTCAATCGCAATCCAGCCCTCGCTTCGGCTGGCCGCACCGTCGGCATAAGCGAGGCTAACCTGCAGAAAATAACTGGTTTCATTGCACAAATTAACGGTTGCGGCCTGCGCCACAGGCGCCACAAAGTTGCTAAAAGCAAAAACAATCAATCCGGCTAGAGCAAATCTCACGATCTCACCCGACCAATGTCCCCGCTCCAAGTTCGGTAAAAAGCTCAAGCAAAACCGCATTTGGAACGCGCCCATCCAAAATGGCAACTGCGCCGACGCCACCGCGCACAGCCTCCATGGCGGTTTCCAACTTCGGGATCATACCGCCCTTTGCGGTTCCCTTGCGGATGAGGCTTTGGGCCCGCTTGACGCTGAGCCTTTCAATCAATTGCCCCGTATCGTCCAACACGCCGCTAACATCGGTTAACAATAAAAGCCGTTCAGCCGCCACAGCCGCCGCAATCGCGCCAGCCGCCGTATCGGCATTTACATTCAAAGATTGCCCCGTCCGCGATGTCGCCAAAGGCGCAATCACAGGAATGATATCGGCCTCGACCAGGGTCCGCAATAAATCCGCATTCACCTTTTGCGGCGTCCCGACAAAACCCAAATTCACCACTTTGTCGATATTGCTATCCGGGTCTCGCTTGGTTTTTTTGGTCTTGCTGGCAACGAGCAAATTGCCATCCTTCCCAGACAAACCAAGCGCCGTTCCGCCCGCTTGGTTGATCGCGGTTACAATCTCTTTATTGATCAGTCCGGCAAGCACCATCTCAACAACTTCAATGGTTTTGCCATCTGTGATTCTCAAACCATCGGAGAACTTGCTCTTAATCCCGAGGCGATCAAGCATATGAGCGATTTGCGGCCCGCCGCCATGCACGATAATCGGGTGAATGCCCGATTGTTTCAGAAGCACAATATCATTAGCAAATTGTGCCGAGAGCTTGGCATCGCCCATCGCGTGGCCGCCAAATTTTATGACCACGATTTTGCGGTCATAGCGCTGCATAAAAGGCAACGCCTCAGTTAAAATATGCGCCTTCGCCAACCAATCCGCACTCGATACGCCGTTCGGCCGTTTTCTCGTCGCCATAGAACATCCTCACTGATTTAGCTTTGCCCTTTATAGCCCATTGCATTGAGATCAACCAGCGTTGCAATTTCTGCCTGCAAAAGATTAATCCCCGTGCCTTTCTCGCTAGACGTCAGCAAAATATCGGGGTAAGCAGCTGGCCGCTTGCGCAATTGCTGCGCAGTTGTCGCCAGCAAGCGCTCTTGTTCGGCCGCACTGATTTTATCGACCTTCGTCATCACAATCTGATAAACAACGGCAGTGCGATCGAGATCATCCATCATCTCAATATCATTGGCTTTCAGCCCATGGCGCGAGTCGACCAATAAAAACACGCGCCGCAAGTTGGCACGCCCACGCAGGTAAGCGGTCAATAATCGGTTCCATTTTTCTATTTTGGTTTTCGACTCGCGGGCATAGCCGTAGCCTGGCATATCAACCAACCACAATCCGTCAGCGCTTTGCGGCGCAAGATGAAAAAAATTGAGCTCTTGCGTTCGCCCGGGCGTATTTGATGTGCGCGCCAAACTCTTCCGGCGCGTTAGCGCGTTGATCAGGCTTGACTTGCCGACATTGGACCGTCCCGCAAAGGCGATCTCGACCCGGTTGGAGATCGGCGGCAAATCGCCAATCGCTGCAACCCCACGGACAAACTCGCAGCCTTGCGCAAAAAGCCAATGGCCCGCCTGGAGGGAAGCGTCGGTTGTCGACACATCAAACTCCGTCGGCTCGTTTCTTCACACCGAGATTATACAGCAGCTCAATCTCTACCCCGTTTTTCCGCATGATATAGCCCTGCTGCAAAATTGAGAGGAAGTTATTCCATGCCCAATAGATCACAAGACCGGCGGGGAAACTCGCCAATAAAAAGGTAAACATGATCGGCATATATTTGAACAGGCGCGCTTGAATGGGGTCTGGCGGGGCCGGGTTCATTTGCATTTGCACAAACATGGTCATCCCCATGACCAGCGGCCAGAAGCCGACCATTAAGAGAGCAGGAGGATCCCACGGGATCAGACCAAACAGGTTAAATAAAGACGTTGGGTCGGGCGCCGCCAAATCTGTTATCCAGCCGTAGAAGGGTTCGTGGCGCATATCCAGAGTGACGTAGAGCACTTTATAGAGGGCGAAGAAAACCGGGATTTGTAATAAAACCGGCAAGCACCCGGCCAAGGGATTAAGCTTCTCCTCGCGATAAAGCTTCATCAATTCCTGTTGCTGTGCCTGTTTATCGTCCTTATAGACCTCGCGGATTTTTGTCATTTCCGGCTGGACTTTTTTCATCTTGGCCATCGTCTCGTAGGAGCGATTGGCAAGCGGGAAAAACAAGAGCTTAATAAACACGGTCACAATCAAAATCGACAGGCCATAATTGCCAATCAACTGATAAATTAAATGCAACGCACGGAACATTGGTTTGGTTAAGAAATAAAACCAACCCCAATCAATCAGCAGATCGAAGCGTTTGATGCCCTGCTCGGCATATACATCAATGGCATTCACAACTTTAGCGCCGGCAAAAAACCGACTATCGAGGGACAGTGTCGCGCCCGCAGCGATCGTCTGCCCCGTCATGAGATAATCGGCTCGATAGACCTCATCGCTGGCTTGATCGGCGGCGCGGGCCGTGAAGCGCGCATCGATGGTTTGGTCGGCTGATGGGATCAATGCCGTGGCCCAATATTTATCGGTAAAACCCAACCACCCCGTCGTCGCCTGAATTTTTTGTGGCCCATCTTCGATCATATCGGCATATGTGATTTCGGCGAGCGTCTCACCGAGAAACCCGATCGCACCCTCATGCAGCACAAATATTTTATTGCCCTTGGGCTGCCCGATCCGTGTGATCTGACCGAAGGGGTAGACCGTCACAGGCGCGGCGCGTTCATTGACGACGCGATCTGAAATGGTGAACATGAATTTATCGTCGACGCTGATTTGACGCTGAAAAATCAGACCATCTCCGGTTTTATATTCAAGGGTAATTGGACTATCCGTCCGCAACACGTCTCCGGCCACGAGCTGCCACATTGTGGTCGGGCCCGGCACAGGTGTCGCATCACCCGCCGTCACCCGATACCCCAATGTCGCTTGCCAATTGAGATCGGCTCCGCGGGGTTGTAATACCTTTACGGGCGGGGCGCCTTCGGCCTGTGAAACGGGAAACCGCGCCAAAGACAAGTCATCAAAACGGGCCCCCAAAAGCGCGATCGACCCTCTGAATTGATCGGTTTCAATAGCGACGCGTGGACTGTCTGCAACCGCCACTGCCTCCGAGGATTGCACGGGGGTATCGCTCGTTGAAGCGACAGGCTGTTGTGGCGCTAAAGGGTCACGATCTGCGGCACTCTGTGATTGCTTTTCGGCTGCCGCCAGAGCTGTTTGCTCGGCCGCCAATTCGGCTTGTTTTTGCGCTTGATATTTTGGCTCAAGGACAAAATATTGCCAGCCCAACAAGACAGCAAGACTGAGAATAACCGCGAAGATAAAGTTATTATTTTCACCCATTTTTGACTAACCCCTAATTATTCTCGGCCTGTAACATCTGTAATTTCTCATCCCACTCGCTATGCAACTTGCGCAGCGCATAACTGAGATCTTGCCGCAAGTCCGCAAAATTTCTGTTATTGCTTTCTAACCGAGCAATCAGCACATAGTCCATGCCTTGACGCCCTAATTTCGGTAAAATCTCGTGGGCAAGAGCGCGCAAGCGCCGTCTGGCACGGTTACGGATCACGGCGCCGCCGATTTTGCGGGTCGCCGTTAGTCCATAACGTATCTTGTGATGTTGGTCGGGATCTGGGTTATCGCTCAACTGCAGGACAAGACCGTGGGTTCCTCGTCTGAGCCCTTTTGCAACGCGTAAAAAATCCCGGCGCGCAAGCAGTCTATCCAGAGACTGCGTCATAAAAGCCTCGCGCTAAGCGCTCAACCGCTTCCGACCACGTGCACGACGACGGCTGAGCACGAGGCGGCCGCCTTTCGTAGCCATACGGGCGCGGAAACCATGGCGCCGTTTACGAACCAAATTACTGGGTTGGAATGTTCTTTTCACCGTGAACTCCTCTCCGCCCCAGCCGCACGCAGCCTAGGCGTCAAATCTCATATTGGCTCGGGATTTATACAAAAAAAGCGCATCCGTCAACGGATTGCGGGAAATTTAACAGATATTGCTGACTTCTAGCCCGATTTACGAGATAGTAGCGCTTGCCGTCAGGGACGCGAAGCGGTCCGAAAACCAGTTTATTTTGTCGTAGCGGCGGCGGGGAGAACGTTTATGTCATCAAATTTAGCCAAGCGACTGGTCTTGCTTGGGCTTGTTCTCGGGCTCATCATTCTTACCTTAATGTTTGATTTGACACGATATTTGAGCTTCGAAGCGCTGCAGCAGCACGAAGCCAGCCTGCGGTCTACAGCAGACAACAACCCGCTCGCAACGGCTCTCATATATATTGCCTGTTACGCCATTGTGGTTGCCCTATCCTTGCCAGGCGCGGTGTGGATGACCTTGACGGGTGGTTTTTTATTCGGAACGCTGATTGGCGGGTTTTTAGCGGTTCTTGGTGCTACCAGCGGCGCCATTATCTTGTTCCTGCTGGCGCGTTACGTCATTGGCGATGTTTTTCGCTCACGCTACGGGCGGCGCCTCGCGGCCTTTGAGGCCGGCTTCAACCGCAATGCTTTTTCTTATTTGCTGTCGATGCGGCTGGTACCCGTATTCCCCTTTTTTCTAGTGAATTTGGCCGCCGCACTTCTGCACGTGTCATTGCGGGTATTTTTCATCACCACATTTTTAGGTATAATTCCTGGCGCTCTTGTGTTTGCTAGCATTGGCAATGGCGTGGGGTATATTATCCAGTCTGGATCGGAGCCCGATTTAAGTTTAGCGACCCAGCCAGTCGTCATTCTCCCCCTGATAGGGCTAGCCGTTTTAACCTTGGTGCCCGTCCTGTTGCGGCGTTGGCGGAGAGAAAAAAGTGAGACGATATGAGCACGATTGTTACAGCTGATATTTGCGTCATCGGAGCTGGTGCGGCGGGCCTATCTGTCGCCGCAGGCGCCGCCCAACTCAACCAAAAAGTTGTTCTGGTCGAACAGGCCGAGATGGGCGGAGAGTGCCTCAACAGCGGTTGCGTGCCGTCGAAAGCGCTCATTCGCGCCGCGCGGGCAGCTTATGACGTGAAAAACGCCGACCGGTTTGGTGTCACGGCCGGAAATCCGACCGTGAATTTCGCGAGCACCATGAGCTATGTACATGATGTCATCGCAAAAATTGCGCCGCATGACAGTGTCGAACGCTTTCGCAATATGGGCGTCACAGTTCTCGAAGGCACCGCACAATTCATCGATGCCGGAACGGTCAAAGTTGGAAATACGCGGGTAACAGCTCGTTATTTCGTTATTGCGACAGGGAGCAAGCCCTCCATACCATCCCTGCGCGGCCTAAACGCGATCGACTATCACACCAACGAAACAATTTTTAAACTTACCAGCCGACCGCAACATTTGCTCATTCTCGGTGGGGGCGCCGTTGGATTGGAAATGGCGCAAACCTTCCGGCGCCTCGGCAGTCGGGTGACGCTCATCGAACAGCAAAATTGCCTGCAAAACGAAGATGCCGAAACCCTTGCTCCCGTTTTGGACAAGTTGCGCGCCGAGGGCGTGACGCTTGAAGAAATGTGTCAGGTTAAATCTGTTCGCAAAGAAGGTCGCAAAATCATTTTAAAAACTGACCGCGGCGATCTAGAAGGCTCCCATCTTTTGATCGCCGCCGGACGCAAACCCAATTGCGATGAGCTGAACCTCGACAGAGCTGGGGTTCCGTTGGAAAACGGGTTTATCAAGACAGATCATCGTCTGCGTACCGATCGCAAAAATATTTACGCCGTCGGCGACGTGACGAAATTTGGTGGGAGCACGCATAGCGCGTCCGAGCAGGCCGGCATCGTCATTCGCAATATGCTGTTTAAAATCCCAGCCAAAATCAAACCGCAAAGCTTTCCCCAGGCTGTCTACACGGACCCAGAATATGCGCGATTGGGGCTCACCGAAGCAGCGGCTCGCGCTGCTGGCTATTCAGTCTCTGTTCTGCGCTGGCCGTTTAGCGCCAATGACCGGGCCTTGGCCGAAGGCGACACGCATGGTTTGGTCAAAGTTGTCGCGGTTCCCAATGGACGGGTTCTTGGGGTGTCGATCAGTGGGGCACATGCTGGCGATTTACTTGCCCCCTGGAGCTTGATGATAGGCCGCAAACTAAAACTATCCCATATCGCGGGCCTGATTGCGCCATACCCAACGCGCGGCGAAGCCAGCAAGCGAGCCGCGGGTGATTTTTATAGCCGGAAGCTGTTCACACCATCGGGTCGGCTATTGGTTAAGCTCTTATCGTTTTTCGGGCGTTAACCTTTTATTCATTTTTAGACGCTAGACGTCATCACAGGATAAAAGGAAAAAGGAGTTAATGTTGCGTAGAGTTTGGGATCGGGTGTGGTCCCATCCATCAGACGAGGGGCTGGCAGGTGCCTTGGCGCGCCGCACAGTCGTGATGATGTGGGTGGGAGCCTTGAGCACCTATTTTCTGGCTATTCCCTTCATTATGGCGGAGCATGCACGCCATCAGCTCAACAGTCTCGCCCTGCAAGGTGAAATGCTGGGGTCGCTTGAAGTTGGAACCGCTTTTTTAAGCGGCCAACAGCTACCGCACGATTTTGCGCTCGAATATGGTATTGAAGCGCTCTTTATTCACGCCGCCTCCGGATCGTCGCTCACCTCCGGGCGTTATATTATTTTCAGCCAAGACAATGTCCTTGGCAAAGCAGATACAATTTTCAACTTGGACCATGCATCATGGTATTCGCGCGTGGCGCCGACCATGGCGATTTTATCCCCTTTCGGGGATGATTATGTGCGGGTCAACGGCCTGCAACGCCTCGACCATCCACAAATCGACGTCTTTATTGCCAAAGCTTTTTTGCGTGATCGCCTGTGGGATATGTTCTTCAGCGCATCCGCTATTGGCATCGTCATATTTTTCTTTTCGCATATTCTGGTTCGCAAAATGACAGCGCGCTCGGTGCGGCAAACCTTAAGTAGCGTGTTAGCGCAGCTTTATGGTCGACACCAAGGCAGCCTGCCAAATAGTGAGGACCTTCAATCGGACTTAATGCAGCGCTTGGAAAGCAACCACAAAGCGCTTGAGGCGCATATTGATGAACAAGCGAGGCTCGCCTCGCTGGGGGCGGCGACCGGACGATTGGCGCATGACGTGCGGAACTTATTAGCGAGCTTGCGCTTATCCGCCGAACGGATGGCCGCCATGGAGGCCGAGGCTGATCGTCGGGCTGGCCAGCGTATGATTGCCAGTATTGATCGTGCCCTCGCGTTGTGCGAATGGGCCTCGCGCTATAAAAGCGCGAAGCGCGAAGCGGTCGACATTACTCACGTTGCCCTAAGCACATTGGTCAATGAAGTCTTCTCGCTCGTGAAACTGCACGACCCACGGCATCGGATTGAGTTAATCAACGCTGTCGATAGCGATTTCGCGCTGATGGCCGAACGTACTTTATTGTTCCGCATCCTCTTCAATATTTCCTTAAATGGCGTGCAGGCCATGCATAAATCGGGCGATAAGGGTTTTGTGACAATCCATGCCCGCAACACCGCCGATGAGGTTTTCATTGATATCACCGATAGCGGGCCAGGCATTGACCCCAAGATAGCGCAAAGCGCGCTAACACCTTATTCCGGACAACATCCCGAGGGAACGGGGCTCGGTATTATCATCGCTGCAGATTTATCGCGCTGGCATGGCGGCTCGTTGGAGCTGATGCGGAGTGACAATCTCGGCACATGTTTTCGGGTCCGTCTGCCGAACCGCCAACAGGACGGTGACGACGCTGGTGAGCCGGACACAAGCTCAGACGATGGCGATCTCGAGGCGCTTTTGCGGGCGTAAAGTCAAGATAGTTGCAATCTTCAACAAGATCGGCTAGTGAACCTAGGTCGCAGCACCGGTAGCTCAGCTGGATAGAGCACCAGACTACGAATCTGGGGGTCGGGAGTTCGAATCTTCCCCGGTGCGCCATTTTCCCTCATTTTTAAACCAAACGAACAGAGCCAAATTCTGCATTTGAACTCGCTAGCGTTTCCATGCAGAGTATGGCGCAAGTAGCGGCACCCGTGGGCACCGCTTGCTATCTGCGCCGATCCGGGGGGGAGATATGGAGCCGAGTTCATCTGTTTTGCGTCGCTTGCGCATTCATACAATTGCTATTTTAACGACCGTCTATGCACTTAATGTCTTAGACCGTTTTATTTTGGGTATATTGTTGCCTTATATAAAGCGCGAAATGGATCTCGACGACACCATGCTCGGCCTGCTTACGGGACCAGCCTTCGCGATTTTCTATGCCACCATGTCTCTGCCGATTGCGCGCCTGTCGGATCGCTATGCCCGCAAATATATTATTGCTGTTTGTCTGTTCCTGTTTAGCCTGATGACACTCCTATGCGGCCTCGCGACGGGTTTTTGGCACTTATTTCTGGCACGTATTGGTGTTGGAATTGGCGAAGCAGGAACAATGCCCGCCTCCGCTTCGATGGTCGCAGACCTCTATCCAAAGGATCAGCGCGCTTCAGCCATGGCGCTGCTCTCCTTCGGTGCCAATATTGGCGCCATGGCGGCCTTTATCTTAGGCGGCATTGTTGCGGCCCAATATGGCTGGCGCATGGGATTTTTTATTGTCGCCATCCCAGGACTTCTTTTTTCGATCTATGTCTTGGTGGGTTTGCGCGAGCCAGAACGCGGCGGCATGGAAGCCCACCCCCAGCCAACAGCACAGGCGACGCCCTTTGCCGCCTGCCTGAGCTTTTTGTTTCAGCAAAAAGCCTATTGGCTTTTGACGCTCGGGCTAGCCATGCTGGTTGCCGTGTCGAGCGCCAATATGGTGTGGCTGGCTTCTTTTTTTGAACGCAGTCACGGCCTTTCAACCGCCTCCAGCGGGCCCGTGATTGGGCTGACATTTGGTCTCGGCGGTGCTTTTGGTACAGTTTTCATTGGTGGCTATATCAGCGATAAAGTGTCCCAAAAAGACGTTAGCAAAAGCCTATTGGTTGTGGCTGTTGGCGCAATTATTCTCGCCATCGGACTATGTCTCATCTTGCTGGCGCCAACCGGCACGCTCGCACTCGCAGCCATCGCCGTCCCTGGCCTGCTTGGGATTTTCTTCCAAGGCCCGCTGATGGCGCTTACGCTGGCCGTCTCGCCCCTGTCCATGCGGGCGACAGCAAACGCCATTTGTTTGTTTTTAGTGAGCATGGTTGGCTATGGGTTGGGACCACCGCTTGTTGGCATTGTTAGCGATCACCTTCACCCGAGCTATGGTAATGACGCCCTCGGAATGGCTTTGTTTTCAATGCCTGTTATATGCATTGTTGCAGCAGGTATTTGTCTCCTAACCCGTCGTCCCTTGCTCGAAGATATCGAACGCGCCGAGCGCTTTACGGGTTAGACGGATACAGGTAACGGCGCCCACATATCGACAATTCGGCCGCCGCGATAGATCGCCCATTTTGGAAACTGCAGCATGATGGCCTCGCTTTGGCGTGGCCGCAAAAAAACAAAATCATTAGGCCGAAGGCTGGCCCGTGCAGGCGCCGTCATCATTTCTTGATTGCTCGAACGACCATATAAGTCGTTATAGCCGAGCCCTTTCGGGTAGACTGGATCCGCCATCCAATAACCGCCATGGGTGAACAGGGTTCGACCAGCCGCTGGGGCGCCCAAAACTGTCTCTGCCAATTCATGCGCCGGTAAGCGCACCCCAGATTGCACCTTCAAAATGGGAGTGGCGATAAAGCAAGCTGGGCGGTAGCGGTGCAACAGTTTTTGATCAAAATCCGAGGGTTTGACCATGACTGACCCTGCCGCCAACTCGTTTGCCAGATCGAGATTTCGGTACAAGCGGAAGGTGGGACTACCGGCCATATTGCGAATTAAATGCCGCGTAGCCGACGCACCGAGGCGTGTTGTGGCCTCATCAAAAACCTGCTTGAAGCGCGCCGCACTTGCCTGCTTAGCTTTCTGCGGCCAGCCATCAATCTCGGGCAATTTAGGCAAATGCGGCTCATAACCGAGCAAGCTGGTTAGCGTCAAATGTCGCGATTGCTGCACGACCGCGAGTGCCTCGGCCACGCTGCCTTCAAAGCCACCACGATGAAGCCCGACATCGATCTCGAGGCATATATTTAAAGACAACTTCTGACTGGCCGCGAAGGCGTCCAAGTCTCGCAAACGCGATGGCGTATCGGCCAACCAATGAACTTTTTGGCCAGCGGCTTTCAGCGCCCGCGGCAGGCCAGCGTAAAACGCGGCGACGGCAGCCATGGTGAGGGGTTTACCAAGCATGTGGTCGCCTTGGGGAAATATGCGAATTAACTGCGCCAACATAGTGGCATTAAAACTCATCAGGCGGTTGGTGCGCGTTTTACGCGCAACGCGTTGCAAAAGTTGCTCCCCTGGCAGCGATTTCGCGACAATGCGATAGGCCATTTTAGCGGGTAGATCGTGTCGGAACTGCGCTAAATTTTGATCCAATAGATCTTGATCAATCACCAACACCGGCTCGCCAATGCCCGCTTTGTGCAAAGCCGCCGCAACCGACTGAAAATAAGACGTTGTTAGGCGCATCCTGTTTCTCCCCAGAGCTGAGCCAAATAAGCATTCACAAACCGCCCCTGCGGATCGAGCGCGCGCCGAATGCGATTGAACGCCTCAAACTCTGGATATAGCGTGCGCAGATCGCGATGGGTCAGAGTATGCATTTTGCCCCAATGCGGGCGCCCGCCAAAACGCTTAAAAATTGCCTCGACGTCAGCAAAGACGGCCGCATAAGCTTCGCGGTGATAGCAATGCACCGCGATTGAGATTTTCTCGCCATTGCAAAAAGGTGACATAAGCGCCGTGTCGCCGGCCGTGCGGCGCACCTCGATGGGAAAAAATACATCACTATGTTTGCTCTCAATACAATGGACGACCTCAGCAAAGCAATCGAGACCGCGATCCGCATCAATGTGGTATTCCATCTCATTAAACGGAATATTGCGGGCGCTCGCGAGCAACCGCCAACTTTCGCCAATCACATTTTCGCGCGGGACACTGCCGATCGCCTTGCGCAACAACCAGCGCCGTAAGGGGGGTAGCCAGCGCCCGACATCACGAACGAATTTTAATTGCCGCACCGCAGCATCGCTCTCATCAGGCTGGCGCGGCGTTACCGCAGCTTGGGTCACGTCATGCGTAATGGCCATCGCATGATCGGAGAAAGGAATATAGAAAAATTCAAAATTGCGGTGCTTGTTCCACAGCGTTTCGGCATCCGCCAGCAAAGTGGCAAGCGGTGCAAACCAAACATGCCGATGCAAGCGATGCGACGGCACCACTTGCATTTCGATATCGGTGAAAATCCCCAAGCTTCCCAGTGCCACCTGTGCCGCGGGCAACATGTCGGCATTTTGCGATGCGCTAATTTCAACAGCGGTACCCGTTCCGTCAATTAACCGAATGGCTGTGATCTCGGCCGCCAAGCATGGCAGGGAACGCCCAGTGCCGTGCGTGGCCGTGCTGACGGCGCCGGCCAGACTTTGGACATCAATATCGCCGAGGTTGCGAAACGCTAAATTTTGGGTTGCCATCTGGCTGGATAAATCGTGCAAGCGTGCGCCCGCCCCCAACCATATCCGTGCGCCATTAGCCTGCGGCGTACCGTCCGAAACAGTCGCAAAATGGCGCATATCGACAATCACCTGGTCATTCGGCACCAACCCCGTCCAACTATGACCTGCCCCCACGGGGCGCAAAACGGTCTGCGACCGAACCAAGGATTGCAACTCTTCCTGTGTCGCGGGCGCAACAATTTGGGCTGCGGATGGCGGTAGGGACCGCGACCAGTTTTGCCATGGATGAAGGGGGGAGATACCGGGTGCATTCATAATGCCAAGTTTGCCTGAAGGGTAAAGGTCGAGCAAGGGCGAAACCATCTAAGCTGTCTTCGGCTTTGCGCCGCAACGGTTTTAGGGCTACAAAAAACAATCTGTGGAGGTACTGATCATGTCGAAACGCCCTATGCGCCTGCGTCGATCACAGCTTGCTGTGCCAGGATCAAGCGAAAAAATGCTAACCAAGGCGGCCGCCTCTGCGGCCGATCATGTTTTCTGCGATCTTGAGGATGCCGTCGCCCCTTCCGCCAAGCCTGGTGCGCGGGCGTTAATCTGTGACGCCTTGAACAATCTCGACTGGGGGCGCAAAACGCGCTGCGTGCGCGTGAATGACGTCGGCACGCAATGGTGCCATGACGATATTATCACTGTCGTCGAAAAGGCCGGCGCCAATATTGATACCATCATGCTGCCCAAGCCCTTGCGTGCCGCCGATGTGCAATTTGCAGACATGCTCATCAGCCAGCTGGAAAAAAAACTCGGGCTAACACATCGTATCGGTCTAGAAGTTTTGATCGAAGAAGTTGAAGCCATGCAGAATGTGGTCGAGATCGCACGCTCCTGTGATCGGCTAGAAGCGATGATTTTTGGTATGGGCGATTACGCCGCCTCGCAAGGATTGGTGGTGGCCGACATCGGACGCTCGGAGGGATATCCGGGTGATATTTTCCATTATCCGCGTTATCACATGACGATTGCAGCGCGTGCCGCGGGTCTCGATGCCGTCGATGGGCCTTTTACAGATTTTAAAGATGACGCCGCCTATCGCGAGGAATGTCGGCGGGCCAAGACCCTCGGCATGGTTGGCAAATGGGCGATCCACCCGGCGCAAATTGAGCCCGCCCGTGAGACCTTCAGTCCGACCCAAGACGAGGTTGATTTCGCGCGTGAGATTATTGCTGTTTACCGACAAGCCGAAGCCGACGGTCTTGGGTCAGTGGGGCATAAAGGCGTGATGGTTGATGCCGCCTCGGCGCGCCTCTTTCAAAATACGGTCAACCGCGCCGATCTGATTGGGATGTAGTGATTTCAGAAGCCACATCAGCTTCCCACTGCGTCGCGTCCGCCCCCATCATATTGCCATAAACAAGGTCAAACTTGGCATACATGTCGGCAACCGGAACCTCGGCAAACTGACCATGGTCGTGAATATATTCCATATGGCGCTGACCGGAGAGATCAAACGGGTGGTATAGACTATCGCTAAGGCCATCAAATTCGAGGGTCTTCAACGCGAATTTTTCGCACAACTCGCGATTGAAAGCAGGGGTTGCTTTTACCCATTGGTCATCGAGATAAAGCGCACAATAGCCGTGATAGTAAAACACATCCGTCTTCATTTGCGCCCGCAAGCGCGCGGTCGACAAATGATTTTTAACATCGGCAAATCCAACCGCTGTCGGAATGCCTGCAGCGCGGCACATGGCAGCCATCAAAATCGCTTTTGGCACGCACCAGCCCTCTGCCGCGGCTAAGGTTATATCAGCCTTGAGATGGTCGGGGGTAGGCGCGAAAGAATAGGGGTTATATCGAATTTCGTCGCGCACCCAATAATATATGTTAACCGCCTTCGCGCGCGCGTCACCGCGCCCCGCACAGGCCTGTGTCTGCGCGACGACCTTAGGATGATCGCTGGCGATCAATGCATCCGATTGCAAAAACTCTTGCATGTCAGCTCTCCTCTGTACCCCACCTGCCAATAAATACGACGAGGCCCGTTGGTCTTAATCGAGGCGCCAATGCAAGATGCAGCGGCGCCGGAATTAAGGTACACTTTCCATATCATTCCGCAAGCAAAGCGGCAGGAGGACAGTATAAATGCAGCAAGGGCCACTGAACCTGATCACCGACGTACCTGGCATTCTGGTTGGCAATGCTCAAGACGACACCGCCCTGACAGGCGTAACAGTTGTTTTGTGCGAACAGCCGGCAGTTGCCGCTTGCTCAATCCCTGGAGGCGGCCCCGGCACCCGCGAAACCGATGCGCTACAACCTGGCAATTTGGTTGAAAAAGCTGATGCCATCGTGCTGGCGGGAGGCTCGGTCTATGGGCTCGAGGCCGCCAGTGCCGTCACGGCCGCTCTGGGGCGACGGGGGCGTGGTTTTCCCACAGGGGCCGCCTTACCCTCACCTATTGTTCCCGCCGCCATTTTATTTGATTTGCGAAATGGCGGGCCGGTGACCCCCGATCGACCCGAGCTTTATCGGCACTTAGGCGCCGACGCCTTAGCCAGCTGCGCCGCCGAATTTGACCTCGGCAACAAAGGCGCAGGTATGGGGGCGGTGGCCGGACAGTTCAAAGGGGGGCTGGGGAGCAGCTCATCACAAGACGCTGAACTCGGGTCCCTCGGCGCGATATTGGCCGTGAACCCTTTTGGTGCCGTCGTCGATGCTGCAGGCCGGCTCTATTGTCAGGAATTTGCCCGCTCATCTGCAGGCAAGCCTGAATTCGGCCCTCTCAGTCCACCTCGCGCCCGCACCCATGGCGATGTTTTGGACGGTAGCAAAGCGCAAAATGCCTTTGCTGGCGGCAATACGACAATTGGCGTCGTTGCTTGCTCAGCCGATCTCACGCGCGACGAGGCCTTGCGTGTGGCCATTATGGGACAAGATGGCTTTGCCCGCGCCATCAGCCCCGTGCATACGCCATTTGATGGCGACGCGCTTTTCGTCCTTGCAACCGGTCAGACCAAATTATCCTCAGATCCAGCACAACGTGTGTTGCAAATTACGCGGCTCGGTGCAGAAGCCGCCCATGCGGTGTCCCGTGCGATCGGCCGCGCGGTTTGGTCGGCTCAGCCGCTGGGGCAATACCCCGCCCTTAACCAATAATTCACCTTAAAGGGCTAGACAGAAAATGAGCCAAATGTTCTAGTCGAAAAAAAACGAAGAAAGGCGCGAGATATGGGCGATTGCCATTCGTCACATGACCATAAACATCACCATGATGATGCCTGCCACGATACAGGCGAGACGCATTGCCATGACGAGACAAGCTCTTTTGATTGGTTGTTATGGGGCAGCGGTCTGATCGTCGCCCTATCTCTCGCTCTTGGCCTGAGCAACTTCGCGCTCCCCTTTGACTGGATGGCCATCTTTACGCAAAGTGCTGTAGAGCTAGCGGATAAAATGTGGCCCGGGGTCGTCATTGGCATTTTTTTCGTCGGGCTTCTCGAACTCATACCGCGTGAGATCGTCATCGGCGTTTTGGGTGATAAGCGAGGCCTTGGCAGTATTTTACGTGCCACAGGGGCCGGCGTGCTGCTTGATTTGTGCAGTCATGGCATTTTGATGGTCGCCGCCAAGCTTTATGAGCGTGGCGTCCGGCTTGGCCAAGTCATGGCCTTCTTGATTGCCTCGCCATGGAATTCCTTTTCGCTGACCCTTATTTTATGGGGACTGGTTGGTTTTTGGTGGATGATAACTTTTCTCGGGCTTAGCCTCGTGATCGCTATTATTTCTGGCTTGATTTTCGATGCCCTTGTTGATCGGGGTGTGCTCCCAGACAACCCGAATAAAATCGTTTTAGATGAGAAAAAACCAGTTTTTAAGTCAATTTGGGAGCTTATCAAAAACGCTAAACCCTCGCCGCGCGGTTTTATCCAAATGATTATCAATGGCTGGGACGGCTCAAAAATGATCCTTAAATGGATTTTTTTCGGGATTGTGCTGGCCTGCGCTATTCGCGCTTTCGTACCGCCCGATATGTTTAAAACCCTGTTTGGCCCAACCCTGGCCGGCTTGGGTATGACCATCATATTCGCGACAATCATGGAAGCCTGCTCAGAAGGGTCGACACCAATTGCCGCTGATATCATGACGCGCTCGCAGGCCGCCGGTAATTCCTTCGCTTTTTTGATGGTCGGCGTCTCAACCGACTATACCGAGATGATGGTTTTGCGCGAGGCCACCAAAAGCTGGAAAATAGCGCTTTTCTTGCCACTCGTGACCTTGCCGCAAGTGATAATACTGGCAATTGTGCTCAATCAAAGCATAGTGCCGTAAAAAGCCTGAAAATCCCGACAAAAGCCGCTTGACTTGGGCTTTTTGCGGGGTATATTCGCGGCTTCTGGCGACATTCCGAGGATTGTCGCCTTGTGATTGGCGCCTTCAGGCTCGTTTGTGGGGTTGGAGGTGGAAAAATAGAGGCAGAAAATCATGTTTGCTGTAATTCGTACTGGCGGAAAACAATACCGTGTCAGTAAAGACGACGTTATCACCGTAGAGCGCCTTGCTGGCGAAGCTGGTGGAAAAATTGTTTTTGACGAAGTCATTATGCTGGGCGGTGACGGTAAGGACACTGTTATTGGCCAACCTTTGGTTGCTGGTGCGACAGTAGCGGGCGAAATTGTTGAACAAAATCGTGCCGATAAGGTAACGATCGTTAAATTCCGTCGGCGGCAAAATTATCACCGCATGAAAGGCCATCGCCAGCAGCAATCCTTGGTGAAAATCACCAATATCGCTGCCAAAGCGAGCGCCAAAAAAGCTGAGGCTACAGAGGAGTAAAGACCCATGGCAACCAAAAAAGCAGGCGGTTCATCCCGTAACGGGCGCGATAGTGCCGGCCGTCGCCTCGGGGTTAAAAAATTCGGTGGCGAGCAAGTTATTCCAGGCAACATTATTATCCGTCAGCGGGGCACAAAATGGCACCCAGGCAATAATGTGGGCATGGGTAAAGACCACACGATTTTCGCTCTTGTCGAGGGCAAAGTGGCTTTCTCAGGCGCCCGCGGTGGCCGCACTGTCGTTTCTGTAGAACCAGAGCAACAGGCCGCTGAATAGAGCCCAGTCTTTCTCAGACAATTGAGATTATCGAGAGAGATGGGTGACCATCTCTCTTTTTTTTGGTTAATTGGACGGGCAAACCGGAATCACCAATGAAGTTTTTAGATCAAGCGAAAGTTTATATTCGATCGGGCAATGGCGGCGCTGGCTCGGTTAGCTTTCGGCGCGAAAAATTTGTCGAATTTGGCGGGCCCGATGGTGGCGACGGCGGCCGCGGGGGTGATGTCATTGCAGAGTGCGTTGACGGCCTTAACACATTGATCGACTATCGTTATCAACAGCACTTCAAGGCTGGCACAGGCGAACATGGCATGGGCCGCAAC
This sequence comes from Rhodobiaceae bacterium, assembly GCA_038147995.1. GTDB lineage: Bacteria > Pseudomonadota > Alphaproteobacteria > RS24 > RS24 > JAYODZ01. The sequence goes on from JAYQUO010000002.1 coordinate 51,537, forward strand.
CGCTCGGGCAAAGGCGGCGCACATAAAGTGTTACACGTTCCCGTCGGCACACAAATTTTTGCCGAAGACAATGAAACCCTGATTTGCGACATGACCGAAGTCGGACAATCCATTGTCCTAGCCCAAGGTGGCAATGGTGGCTTCGGCAATACGCATTTTAAAGGCCCTGTTAATCGCGCGCCTCGCCACGCCAATCCCGGCCTCGAGGGAAAAGAAGCCTGGATTTGGTTGCGTCTTAAACTCATTGCCGATGTTGGTTTGGTCGGGCTTCCCAATGCCGGCAAATCGACCTTTCTGGCGCGCGTCACGCGGGCAAAGCCCAAAATTGCTGACTACCCTTTTACGACGCTACATCCCAATCTCGGCGTTGCGGCGGCGCGCGGGCACGAATTTGTTATTGCTGATATCCCTGGCCTGATCGCAGGCGCCAGTGAAGGTGCTGGTCTGGGTCATCGCTTCCTGGGGCACGTCGAGCGCTGTGCCTTTATTTTGCATTTGGTCGACGCAACGCAAGACGACGTCGTGGAAGCATATAGCACCATCCGGCGTGAATTGGCTGCTTATGACGCCAACCTCGCGCAAAAACAGGAGCTGATTGTCCTCAGCAAAGCCGATAGCGTGAGCGAGGATGATTTGCGGCGCAAACAAGCCGATCTCGAGCAGGCGGCTGAGCAGCCCGTACGCCTTATGTCAGCTGTCAGCGGCGTTGGCATCGACAGCTTGCTCGATCGCATTTTAAGTCGGCTCGATGTCAAAACAGCAATATCTGAGCAGGAGGCGACAGAATGGCATCCGTAACGCCTTCGGCCAGCGCCGTCATAGCGGCCCAGCGCTTGGTCATTAAAATCGGCTCGTCACTTTTGATCAAAGACGGGAAATTAAATACCGCTTGGGTGAAGACCTTGGTCGCCGATATAGCGGCCTGTAGGGCGCGGGGACAAGATGTTATTATTGTCTCCAGTGGCGCTGTCGCTTTGGGGCGGGCGGCCCTCAATGTCGGAACAAAAAATCTGACCTTAGAGGAAAGCCAAGCCGCTGCCGCAGCTGGGCAAATTGCTCTCGCCCACGGCTGGCAGGCTGTGCTCGCCGAGCAAGATCTGAAAGCCGCACAAGTCTTGTTAACCATTGAAGATACCGAAACGCGGCGACGCTATCTAAACGCGCGGGCGACGCTTAACACATTATTGCGGCTCGGCGCCGTACCGATCATCAACGAAAATGACACCGTCGCGACCCAAGAACTTCGCTACGGCGATAATGACCGCTTGGCGGCACGTGTCGCCAGCATGGTCAGCGCCGATTGCTTGATTTTATTTTCTGATATTGATGGTCTGTATCGGATTGCCCCAAAAGCGGGGGCAAAACCCAACCCCGACGACCATATTGCCGAAATCGATGAGATTTCCCCTGATATCCTTGCTATGGCTGGTGAGGCGGGGTCGCCGCATGGCAGTGGCGGCATGAAAACAAAACTCGAAGCGGCGCGGATCGCAAGCGATGGCGGCTGTCACATGGTGCTGACAACAGGGCATCCGCTCAATCCATTGTCGCAGCTTCTCGATGGCGGTCGAGCCACTTTCTGCCGCGCCTCGAACAGTGCGCAATCAGCGCGCAAAGCCTGGATCTCAGGGGCTTTGACGCCCACAGGGCAACTGGTCATAGACAGCGGCGCCGTCGCGGCTCTGGCGGCTGGGCGCTCGCTCTTGCCCGTAGGCATTGCCGAAATCAAAGGGCATTTCGAGCGCGGTGATTGCATTTTGATATGCGACGCGGCGGGTAATGAGTTGGGGCGGGGCTTGACGGCCTATAGCAGTGAGGATGCCGCCCGCATCATTGGCCGCAAAAGCGACGCGATTGCGAAAATTCTGGGTTATACTGGTCGCACCGAAATTATTCATCGCGACGATCTCATCTTGAAGCGGGAGGATCTATCATGAGCGACACGCATTCCCTCGAGACGCTAATGCTTGCCATGGGCCAGAGTGCGGCCCAGGCCGCACGCGGCCTCGCCCTCGCCAATCGAGATTGCAAAGATGCCGTTTTGCGCGACTGTGCCGCGGTCATGCGGCAAAGATGCGACGATATTTTAGCGGCCAATGCGAAAGACATGGATCTTGCCAAAGCCGACAATCTGCCGGCGGCACGCCTCGATCGTATTCTTTTGGATGCACAGCGGCTGGAGGGGATTGCCAGTGCCTTAGAAGCCATCGCACTTTTACCCGACCCAGTAGGCGAAGAAATTGACCGCTGGCAGCCGGCGCATAATAAGCTCGACATTGCCCGCGTGCGGGTGCCGCTTGGCGTCATTGGTGTGATTTATGAAAGCCGGCCCAATGTCACCGCAGATGCCGCAGCCTTATGCCTCAAATCTGGCAATGCCGTAATCTTGCGTGGCAGCTCGGAAATCATGAATTCAGCGCAGGCGATTGCCGCATGTTTTGACGAGGCCTTGGAGAAAAATGGGCTAGACAAAGCTTGTGTTCAGCTCGTGCCAACAGCCGATCGTGCCGCTGTCGGAATGATGTTGGCCGGCCTGAATGACACGGTTAGTGTAATTGTGCCTCGGGGCGGCAAGAACCTTGTTGCACGCGTGCAAAATGAAGCGCGCGTTCCAGTCTTCGCGCATCTCGACGGCATATGTCACAGCTATGTTCATGCCGCCGCCGATGTTGATATGGCAAAAGAGGTCGTCCTCAATGCCAAGATGCGTCGGGTTGGGATTTGCGGCGCTACTGAGACCTTACTGATTGACGAAGCCTGTATCGCCACGCACCTGACGCCCGTGCTCAATGCGTTAGACGAAGCAGGTTGCGAAATTCGCGGCGATGACATCTGTCAAGCCCATGACCCGCGCGTCCGGCCCGCGACGGAAGACGATTGGCACACAGAATATCTCGATGCCATTATTTCAGTGAAAGTGGTCGCTGGGATTGAACAAGCAATCGAGCACGTAAATCATTATGGCTCAAACCACACAGATGCGATTATCACCCAGGATAATGCGGCAGCGACGCAGTTCTTGAATGAAGTCGACAGCGCTATTGTGATGCACAATGCCTCGACGCAGTTTGCCGATGGCGGTGAATTCGGCATGGGAGCCGAAATCGGCATCGCCACAGGCCGGTTTCATGCCCGCGGCCCTGTTGGGCTCGAGCAATTGACCATCTTTAAATATGCTGTCAGAGGCAATGGGCAAACGCGGCCCAAATAAAGCGATGGCCCGTGCGCTCCCACCCCTACTCCCAGGCATGCGAGTCGGCCTCTATGGTGGCAGCTTCGACCCCCCGCATGCTGGTCACATTCAGGTTAGTCGTGGCGTTCAAAAAACACTTGGGCTGGACAAAATGATTTGGCTGGTCAGCCCCCAAAATCCTTTGAAGCCGCGCCAAGCAACGACCCTCGATACCCGCCTCAGAGCTTGCGATGCGATAACGCACAAAACCCGCGAAATCGTTTCGGACATTGAGAGTCAGTGGCGCTGCACCTATGCCATAGACACCATTACAGAATTTCAGATGCGCTACCCTGCCTGTCGCTTTATCTGGGTTATGGGCAGCGATAATTTTGCCAGCTTCCACCATTGGCGCGCTTGGCAAAAAATCATGCGCAAAATTCCGATCGCCATATACCCGCGCCCTGGCTCCACGCTGACGGCAGGATTGTCTCCCGCAGCACAGCAATTTTCTGCCTATCGCTGCGCCCCAGCCGCTTTAGCGCATCGACGAGCCCCCGCATGGGCAATTTTGAGCGCGCCGCGGCGGGCCGACGCCTCGCGCATCATTCGTGCTGGCAAAGATTGAACCATCAGATCAAACATGCTTAACTGGAGGCGTTCGTGAATGCGAGCTTTAGGTGAAACAAGTAAAAGGGGATTTGCACTGAGTACGCTCATGCAGCAAGCATCTGATGAACCTCCTAGTCCTGGGCGGACATCAATGATAGATCTCGTCGTAAAAAGCCTTGATGACAACAAGGCCGAAAATATCGTCACCATTGATTTGACAGGTAAATCTGCCATTGCCGATGCGATGGTGGTTGCCTCGGGTCGATCTCAGCGCCATGTCGGCGCAGTCGCAGATCATCTGCTCAAACGCCTGAAGGCCTCTGGGCAAAAAAACATTCGCGTTGAGGGAATGTCGGCCGCAGATTGGATTCTTGTCGATGCTGGAGATGTTATTGTTCATATTTTCAGACCCGAGGTCCGAGAGTTCTACAATATCGAAAAAATGTGGACGATGGATGTCGAAACGAGTGGCACACCGCTCTAGCAGATGAAAATTCGTATTGCCGCCATTGGCCAAATTAGCGGCTCCCCCGAAGCGGAGCTGTTCAATACCTATCTTGACCGCGCCAAAGCGAGCGGCCGTGCGATTGGTATTACCGATGTCATGGTTACCGAATTGCGCGGCGGCAAGGGCCTATCGGGCGATAAACGAATTGCATTTGACCAAAATGCCATCGACGACACCCTAGCCAAGTTGCGGGGCAACGCGCCCAACAGCCGTCTTATTTTACTCGACGAGCGCGGCCAAAATATCAGTTCAACTGAGTTTGCGACGCATATCGGCAGCTGGCGTGATCAAGCCATAGATCAAACCTGTTTCGTGCTTGGCGGGCCGGACGGGTTCAATGATCGACAGCGGCAAAATGCTGATTTTCTGATCTCGCTTGGTCGCATGAGTTGGCCGCATTTGCTGGCGCGGGCTTTGCTGATGGAGCAAATCTGGCGTGCCATTTCAATTCTGAGCAATCACCCTTATCATCGTTCCTAATGCGACGCTTATTCAGCCTTATTGTGATTTTCTCCCTGACCTCGACCTCCACTTGGAGCGAGGAAAATATTGAAACATTGGAGCGCGAAATAAAGGATCGCAAAAATCGGCAAGAGCAATTGGAGCAACAGGCGAAATCGGTGTCTACTGAAATCACCGAGCTACGGGCTTCTTTGCGGCGATTATCGCAAAATCTCGACAATCTGATAGACCAACAAAATGGTTTGGAAACAAGGCTCCTCGAGCTCGAGCAAACCGAGGCAGCGCTCGCGACAGAATTACAATCGGAGCAAGCCAGTTTGATCAAAACACTGGCCGCCTTACAAATGTTACGCAAAGATCCACCGCCCGCTTTTGCGACGCACCCCGACGATGCCTTGCGCGCCGTCCAAGGCGCCATCGCACTGGCGAGCATTGTCCCCGCTCTGCAGGACCGCGCCGAAAACCTGCGGGCGCGCCTGTCGGAGTTGACGGCAGTCAGACGGCGCATCGATATAGACCGCGCTGAGCTAGAGCAAGCGGGCGCCGAAGCCGCCGCAACGCGGGATAAAATTGCCGCCTTGTTGACCCAAAGACGCGATACCGAGCAAGGGTTGCACAGCGAATTAGCGGTGGAAAGCAAGGCCATTAACAAGCTCGTCGAACAGGCCCGCAGTCTCCGTGAACTCAGCCAAAAGCTGGCGCTGCGGCAACGCGAAGCCGAACGACGTAAGAAAAAAGGTGACACCGCTTTCTCGCAAGCGCGGGGGATTTTGCCACTACCCGCCAAAGGGCGGATCACCCGCTATTTTGGCAGCACCGATCAGACGGGACAAAAATCACTCGGCATCGCCGTGACAACACGCGCTGGCGCGCAAATCAAAACTCCCTTTGATGGCACCATTCTCTATGCCGGGCCATTTCGTAATTATGGGCAAATCATCATTATCGGTGTCGACAGTCGCTATCAAATTCTACTGGCCGGTCTTGGAGAAGCCCATAGCTTTGCCGGCCAAGAGGTGCTGGCCGGAGAACCCCTCGGATTTATGTCAGAAAAAGGTGACGCAACTGGCCACAGTCCGCTATATATGGAAATACGAGATCAAGGAAAACCCATCGATCCGCTACCTTGGATTCAAGCAGCAGATCGCGGCTAGCATGGCCAGAGCACTGGAGTTCTAATGATGCGAAATTTGATATTTATCCTGATGCTGCTGATATCGGCTCCAGTTTATGCGGCCGAGACTGCCGACAGTGGCGATGATTTTTATGAACAACTCCGCCTCTTTGGTGATGTTTTAGAGCGCGTGCGGCAAGACTATGTTGACCAGCCCGAAGATCGCGAGCTGATCGAGTCAGCGCTATCGGGCATGCTGGCCGCTCTGGATCCTCACTCCTCCTATATGCCACCCGAAAACTTTGAGGATATGCAGGTCGAAACCAAAGGCGAGTTCGGCGGTTTAGGCATTGAAGTGACGATGGAAAGTGGCCTCGTGAAGGTTGTTGCACCGATTGATGATACACCAGCACAACGGGCCGATATCCGCCCGAATGATTTAATTTCGCATCTCGACGGCGAACCCATACTCGGGCTGACGCTCAATCAAGCGGTTGACCGGATGCGCGGTGAGCGCGGTACCGATATTACACTGACCATTTTGCGCCAAGATGTCGATGAACCCTTCGAGGTCACCATCACCCGCGATATTATCAAAATCCGCGCCGTGCGGTATCGCCCCGAGGGCGCGCAAAAAAATATTGGCTATATTCGGATCACGACCTTTAACGCGCAAACGACGCGCAATCTGAAAAAAGCCTTTAATCAGCTTGAGGCAGAAATTGGCGACAAGAAGCTGGCCGGCTTTATCATTGACCTGCGGAATAATCCTGGCGGGCTGTTAACCGAAGCCATTAGTGTCGCTGACACCATGCTCAACCAAGGGGAAATTGTTTCAACCCGGGGCCGCCACGAATCCGATAGCTCACGCTTCTCAGCGCGCCGCGGTGATATGGCAGACGGTCGCCCCGTCATTGTTATGGTCAATGGCGGCTCGGCCAGTGCGTCCGAGATCGTCGCCGGGGCACTGCAAGATCATCATCGCGCACTGCTTTTAGGAACCCAGTCTTTCGGCAAGGGATCGGTGCAAACCGTTATACCGCTGCCCAATAATGGCGCCCTGCGGATGACCACGGCGCGCTATTACACACCGTCTGGCCGCAGCATTCAGGCCCTTGGCATCAGCCCCGACATTGTTGTCGAACAAGTCGTTCCCGATGACCTCAAGAATCGCGAAGGGCGTCGTGAAGCCGATCTGCGCGGTGCCTTAGATGGTAAAAATATTGATGGCGAATCGAACCAGAAGGCCCCCACAAAAGCCAAGAAAAAGCCAGCCTCAATTGCTTATATTCCACCCGAAGCAGCTGACGATGCCCAGTTGCAACGTGCCATTGCAATTCTACAGGCCCTTCATACAGCCCGTAGCGAGGCACAATTATGAGCTATGATGCACCGTCTTATGCAGACGATCATCCCGCTCACCAGCTTGCCTATCGCCCCTGTGTTGGCGCCGTAATTTTTAACCGCCAAGGTCTCGTTTTTTCAGGACACCGTGTGCAAAAAGACTTGCCCGCAGATGCACCGCGTTGGCAGTGGCCGCAAGGTGGTATTGACGCTGGCGAAACACCGATCGCAGCGGCCCATCGTGAAGTCTATGAGGAGACGGGTCTGGGCGCGATAAGCCTGATTTACGAATTACCTGGCTGGCTCACATATGACCTGCCCGAGGCACTGATCGGCAAAGTGTTAAAAGGCAAATATCGCGGCCAAAAGCAAAAATGGTTTGCCTTCCGCTTCGACGGCGATGATCATGACGTGAAACTCGATGCCCATTCGCAAATCGAGTTTGAAACCTGGCAATGGCGCAGTCTCGCCGATTGCATTGACTTGGTTGTCCCCTTCAAGCGCCACGTCTATCAGGCCGTCGCCGATGGCTTTATGCATCTATCGGGGAACGCATGGCAATCCCGTTAATTGATTTCGCAGCTTTCGGTGATGCCGCAGCACGGCCAGGCTTAGCCGCTAATATCGATGCCGCCTGTCGCGCCGCTGGCTTTTTTTGCCTTTTTAATCATGGCATTCCGCAGCATATTATCGATGCATCCTTTGCGGCAGCTGCCGATTTTTTCGCCCTGCCCGATGCCGAAAAAGAAAAAATATCGATCGCAAAATCGTCCTGCCATCGAGGCTGGTATCGGATCGGTGAGGAGGTTCTTGACCCTGTCGACAATAGTGACGGCGATTTCAAAGAGGGGGTGAAGATTGGCTTTGACTGCCCGTCAGATCATCCGCGCCGACAAGCGGGCATCGCATTGCACGGACCCAATCAATGGCCAGATATCAATGGCTGGCAGGAGGTGATGCAGAAGGCTTATCAAAGCTGCAGCGCGCTGTCACGGCAGATCATGCAAGTGCTAGCTATGGGCCTGTCCCTGCCTGATACTTTTTTCGACAAATGGCTCATCGAGCCCATGGCAACGTTGAGCCCCATTCGGTACCCCCCGCAGTACCAGCAAAACCAAATCGGCGCTGGCGCGCATACTGATTTTGGTTGCCTCACCCTGTTATTTCAGCGCGATATAGCGGGCCTCGAAATACAAGGCAAAGACGGGTCTTGGATCGATGTTCCAGCCGACCCGACGATGGTGGTGGTCAATATTGGCGACATGATGGCGCGCTGGACAAATGATATCTACAGCTCAACACGTCACCGCGTCATTAACCGTACCGGACAGCCGCGGCAGTCGCTCGCGTTTTTCTTTGATCCAGACCCGGATGCTGACCTGACAGCCTTGCCAAGTTGTCTCGCGCCAGGCGATCGGCCGCGTTACGCGCCGACGACAGCACTCGCGCACTTGCTCGAAAAAATTGATGCCAGCTTTAGCTATCGAAAAGACGATAAGGACTGTGTAACAAATGCATAAATCGGTAAGCCATATCCTCAACCTGTCTTGTCCTGACCAACCTGGAATTGTAGCCGCTGTTGCAAAAAGCCTCTTTCAAGCTGGATTTAATATTGTCGAGAGCCATCAATTTGGTGATCCAGATTCTGGACAATTTTTCATGCGCGTGGCACTTGCACCAGCGGCTGGTCAAGCCGCCCTCGAGGAATTTGAAGATAGTTTCGGGACATCGATTGCACCGCAATTCGATATGCAATGGCGATTATTCAATAAAGCGCAGCGCCCGCGAACAATAATATTAGTGTCGAAATTCGACCACTGCCTTGTCGATCTCCTCTATCGAAGCGAAATCGGCAGCCTCGATATGGAGATTGCCGCCATTGTGTCAAACCACCAGCTGGCCCGCAAAAGGATCGAAGCCGCCAATATTCCGTTCCACCTCGTACAGGGCGGACGCGATAATCGCGAAAATGATGAAGCCGTCATAGCGCAACTGATCGAAGAGCAGAATATCGAGCTGATTGTCCTTGCGCGCTATATGCAAATCTTGAGCGGCCCTTTTGCCGAACGTTATGCGGGCCGAATTATCAATATTCACCACAGCTTCTTACCAAGCTTTAAAGGGGCTGTTCCCTATAGCCGCGCCTATGAACGCGGGGTCAAAATGATTGGCGCAACGGCACATTTCGTCACCAGCGATCTCGACGAGGGCCCGATCATTACCCAAGGGGTAGCCGATATTCGCCACGATATGAGTGTCGATGATTTGATTGATGTCGGCCGCGATGTCGAGCGCCGCACGCTGGCGCGCGCCATACGTCTGTATACGCAACGCCGCGTCTTGCTCAACGGCATAAAAACAGTGGTTTTTGAGTGAAGCGCTTACAGCGCCGCGACAACATCCAAAATAGTTTGTGCAGACAGGCGGCTTTGATCGTCATCCGAGTCAGCGAGTTGTGATTTTGCCAACTCAATTTCAGCCGCCTTAGCGTCGGCGCCAAATGCCGATAGCTCAACAGCATATTCGGCCAGCACCGTCAGACCATTTTCGTTCACGTCGGCAAAGCCGCCACGGATATAATATTCCTGCTTGTCGCTGCCTGAGTTGACGGACAAAATGCCTGGCCGAATAACTGAAATGACTGCACTGTGATCAGGCAGGACACCAAAGTCGCCTTCCTGACCAGGCACCTGAACACCATCGACCTCGCTCGAAACGAGCAAGCGCTCAGGTGATACCAAATCGAATTTCAGCTTCTTGGACATGCGAGACTTTCCGTCGACTAGGCTGCTTCAGCGGCCAATTTTTCGGCTTTGGCAATCGCTTCGTCAATCGTGCCAACCATATAGAAGGCCGCTTCTGGCAGATGGTCATAATCGCCATCGCAAAGACCTTTAAAGCCTTTAATGGTGTCGTTGATATCAACCAGAACGCCAGGTGAGCCCGTGAAGACTTCAGCCACGTGGAACGGTTGCGACAGGAAGCGCTCGATTTTACGCGCCCGCGCAACAGACAGTTTATCTTCTTCCGACAACTCATCCATACCCAGAATGGCAATAATGTCTTGCAGCGATTTATAGCGCTGTAGAATTTCTTGAACCCGACGCGCCGTTTCGTAATGCTCGTCGCCTACAACGCGAGGTTCAAGAATACGGCTCGTTGAATCGAGGGGGTCCACAGCAGGATAAATCCCTTTTTCTGCGATCGATCGTGACAACACGGTGGTGGCGTCAAGGTGGGCGAACGATGCAGCAGGTGCTGGGTCAGTCAAGTCGTCAGCAGGCACGTAAATCGCCTGCACCGAGGTAATGGAGCCCTTGGTTGTCGTCGTAATCCGTTCTTGCAAGGCACCCATGTCGGTTGCCAGTGTCGGCTGATAACCCACAGCCGAGGGAATACGGCCCAAAAGCGCCGACACTTCTGAACCCGCTTGCGTAAAACGGAAGATGTTATCAACGAAGAACAGCACGTCTTGACCCTGATCACGGAAGCTTTCAGCAACCGTCAAACCAGTCAAAGCAACACGCGCGCGGGCTCCGGGAGGCTCGTTCATCTGGCCATACACCAGCGCACATTTGGATCCTTCGCCGCCTTTTTCTTTGTTCACGCCCGATTCAATCATTTCCCAATACAGGTCATTACCCTCACGCGTCCGCTCACCAACGCCAGCAAACACCGAGTAACCACCATGGGCTTTAGCAACGTTGTTGATCAATTCCATGATCAAAACGGTCTTGCCCACACCTGCACCGCCAAAAAGGCCGATCTTACCGCCTTTGGCATAAGGTGCCAGCAGATCCACAACTTTAATGCCGGTGACCAGCAATTCGGCTTCCGTCGATTGCTCAACAAACTCTGGAGCAGGCTGGTGAATACCACGCGTCTGTTGCGAGTTAACAGGGCCAGCCTCATCCACGGGCTCACCAATCACATTGATAATGCGACCAAGCGTTTCAATGCCGACGGGCACCGTGATGGAAGAGCCGGTATCGGTCACGGTCTGACCACGCACCAAACCTTCCGTATTATCCATGGCAATGGTGCGAACGGTACGCTCACCAAGGTGCTGTGCAACTTCCAACACCAAGCGGTTACCGCCATTGTCGGTTTCCAAAGCGTTGAGGATCTCGGGCAGTTTGTCTTCAAACTGCACGTCCACCACAGCACCAATAACTTGAGTAATTTTGCCTGTATTTGCCATTTTTCAGTCCTCTACGATATGGGAAGCCAAAGCCTGCCCTTATAGCGCCTCCGCACCGGAGATAATTTCAATCAGTTCTTTGGTAATTTGTGCCTGACGCGACCGGTTATAGGTAATCGTCAAGCTATCGATCATTTCGCCCGCATTGCGCGTCGCATTGTCCATCGCGCTCATCCGCGCCCCTTGCTCAGAGGCGGCATTCTCGAGCAAAGCCCGCAGGATTTGGATGGCGACATTGCCAGGCAGAAGCGTATCGAGAATTTCATTCTCTTCCGGTTCGTAATCATAGCACCCTTCGCCACCCGACGGCTCAGCCTTGTCGGTATCGACGCGAGCAGGGATCAGCTGTTGCGCAGTTGGTGTTTGCTGCAGCACCGACTGGAATGTTGCATAATACAGCGTGCAAACATCGAATTCGTCATTGCCAAAGCTGGCCAGAACCTGATCCGCCACTTGCTTTGCTTGTGCAAAGCCAACCGACCGCAGACCTTGAAACGTAATCGCCGGCAGCAATTCGCCCTTGTTAAAATCACGCCGCAAGACATCATAGCCTTTGCGCCCAACGCACAAGATTTTTACGTTTTTACCATCACGAGCGAGCTTGCGCGCGTGCTCACGCGCCAGACGCGCGATCGATGCATTAAAGCTACCGCACAAACCCCGTTCGGCCGTCGCCACAATCAACAAATGCGATTGTTCCTGTCCCGTGCCGGCCAACAGACGTGGCGCCGACGCGATATCAGAAATGCCCGCGACCAAATTGCCCAGGACGGCATCCATGCGTTCTGCATAAGGCCGCGCGGCGATCGCTGCTTCCTGTGCCCGACGCAACTTCGATGCCGCCACCATTTGCATGGCGCGCGTGATTTTTTGCGTTGCTTGAACGCTCGAAATCCTGTTGCGAAGTTCCTTAAGTGAGGCCATGCCTAGCTCCGATTAGGCAAAACTTGCTTTATAGGTCTCGACCACTTTGCGTAGGGTCGATTCCGTGTTTTCAGACAAGGCTTTCTCCGTCCGGATCGCATCCAAAATGGCGCTTTCCTTGTTCCGCAGCAGCTCCAAAAGACCTGCTTCGAAACGACCAATATTGACCAGATCAATATCGTCGAGATAGCCGTTCACGCCGGCATAAATAACCGCAACCTGCTCTTCCACCTTTAGCGGAGAGAATTGGCCTTGTTTCAAAAGCTCCGTTAGGCGCGAACCACGGTTCAACAATCTTTGTGTCGAGGCGTCGAGATCCGAACCAAACTGGGCAAAGGCAGCCATTTCGCGATACTGCGCAAGCTCACCTTTAATTTTACCAGCAACCTGCTTCATCGCTTTAATTTGCGCGGCTGACCCCACACGAGACACCGACAGACCGACATTCACAGCGGGGCGAATGCCTTGGTAGAACAGATCGGTTTCCAAGAAGATTTGACCATCGGTGATCGAAATCACATTGGTTGGGATATAAGCCGACACGTCGTTGGCTTGAGTTTCAATCACCGGCAAAGCCGTCATCGAGCCCGCACCAAAATCATCGTTAAGCTTGGCCGCACGCTCGAGCAAGCGCGAATGCAAGAAGAACACGTCGCCTGGATAAGCTTCGCGTCCGGGTGGACGACGCAGCAACAGCGACATTTGACGATAGGCCACAGCTTGCTTTGACAAATCATCATAGGTGATCAGTGCGTGCATACCATTGTCGCGGAAAAACTCAGCCATGGTGCAGCCGGCGAAAGGCGCCAAGAATTGCAATGGAGCCGGATCGGAGGCCGTGGCGGCAACAACGATGGAATATTTCAGAGCGTCATTTTCCTCGAGAGTTTTCACGATCTGCGCAACGGTTGAACGTTTTTGCCCAATCGCGACATAAACGCAGTACAGCTTGGCGCTCTCATCATCGCCTTCGTTGATTGATTTTTGGTTCAAAATCGTGTCGATCGCGATAGCCGTTTTACCTGTCTGGCGGTCGCCAATGATCAGCTCGCGCTGGCCACGACCAACTGGGATCAAGGCATCAATCGCCTTGAGACCTGTCTGCATCGGCTCATGCACAGATTTCCGCGGAATAATGCCAGGGGCTTTGACATCGACTTTGCGGCGCTCATCGGATTCGATCGGGCCCTTGCCATCCAGTGGATTGCCGAGCGGGTCAACAACGCGGCCCAAGAGCCCCCTGCCAACCGGAACGTCCACAATATCGCCCGTCCGCTTCACCGTGTCACCTTCGCTGATCTCACGGTCAGAGCCAAAGATCACAACACCCACATTGTCTTCTTCGAGGTTCAGCGCCATGCCCCGGATGCCGCCCGGGAATTCAACCATCTCACCTGCTTGGACATTGTCCAGGCCGTAAATCCGTGCAATACCGTCACCCACTGACAGGACTTGCCCGATCTCCGAGACTTCGGATTTCTGATCGAAACCCTTAATTTGTTGTTTCAGTATGGAAGAAATTTCCGAAGCTTTGATATCCATCAGCCTGCCTCATTCATGGCCAGTTTAAGAGAATTAAGTTTGGTTTTCAGTGAACCGTCGACCATACGGCTCCCTGCTTTAACAATGAGCCCACCAAGCAAGCTCTCGTCGACGGTCGCTTCGACAAGAACCGTCTTGCCTAAACGTGTCGACAGCATGTCAGCAATCTCTTTGATCTGTTTATCGCTCAACGGGCTGGCAGACGCCACCGCGGCCACCATCTCATTGCGCGCGTCAGCCACCAGGGCTGAGAATTGGCGAATAATCTCGCCAATAAAAAAGGCCCGTCTTTTACGAATGACGAGCCCAATAAAATTTTTGCTCAGTGTTGCGGCGCCAAGCTTGTCCAAAACAGCATGCATTGCCGCTTCTTGCTCAGCAGCGCTGATCACGGGGCTGCGAACCAATTTCACTAAATCATCGCTCGCACCAAGCAATTGAGCCAACGAAGTCATATCTGCAGTAATCTGGGCGCCATCTTTCTCGCCAAGCTCTTCAACAAGCTCGAAAAGAGCAGCAGCATAGCGACCAGCAATTCCTGATAAGATACCGCTTTGTTTAGACACTGACTGCCTCTACTCCCCACCTTCTGGCGGCAACGCCATCGGGTCTCCTGAAATCAAAAAAAGACGCTGCCGGAGATACCGGAACGATCAAATCTGCCGTTGCATTATCACGAGAAATCAGCTCTTGCAACACTTCCTGACGATTTGTTCACACAGTGCGGCATATTTTCCAATTTTGCCGTGCATAAAGCCCTCTCAGAGGAAATTATAGGGGTCAATATCGATACTCAAGCGGGCGCCATTGGGCATTTTGAGGCCAGACAGCCATTGTCGAATGAATGCCTGCATCGGGGCTGAACGCTGCGCCCGTACCAAAAATCGGTAGCGAAATCGGTTGCGCAAGCGCGCAATCGGGGCTGGCGCCGGCCCCAAGACATCAATATCAGCGGCGCGGGGAATTTTACGGGCCAGATTATGGCTCAAGGCGACCACATCCTCCTGCCGCGGCGAGGATAGGATCAGAGCCGCAAGGCGGCCAAATGGTGGCATTCGCGCGGCCTCGCGGGCGGTCGCCTCGCGCGCCAAAAACTGGTCGCGATCGCCCGCAATCAAAGCCTGCAGGACGGGGTGGTCGGGCATATAGCTTTGCAACATGGCCGCCCCCTTAATGGCCTCTCGCCCAGCCCGTCCCGCAACCTGAGACAGCAATTGATAGGTCCGCTCACTCGCGCGCAAATCGCCATTTCCAAGACCAAGGTCAGCATCGACAACCCCAACAAAGCCGAGATGCGGAAAATGATGGCCTTTGGCAACAATTTGCGTACCCACAATGATATCGACCTCGCCAGCGGTGATTTGAGCCAAGGTTCGACGCATCACTGCCGCACCGCCGCGCAGATCAGAGGACAGTACCGCCACCCGTGCCTGCGGGAAAAGCTCAATCACTTCCTCGGTGACCCGCTCAATGCCTGGACCACACGCAGCCAAGGTCCCAACGGCACCGCAGGAAACGCATTGCTCTGGCTTCGGCTCTACAGTGCCGCAATGGTGGCACATCAATTCGCGGCGGAAGCGGTGCTCGACCAGCCACGCATCGCACTGCCCGCAGGCGTAACGATGGCCGCATTGTCGACAAATGGTCAGCGGCGCATAACCGCGGCGGTTGAGAAACACCAAGGCCTGCTCCTGATTGGCCAACCGATCGCGGATGGCGTCAATCATTTGCGGCACCAGCCAGCGTCCTTTTTCGGGTGGTGTGCTTCGCATATCAACGACTGCCATTTCGGGCATGCCCGCAGCCCCGATCCGCGCCTCTAAGTGATGGCGTTGATAGCGTCCCTCGCGCGCATTGACGGCGGTTTCCAAAGACGGGGTCGCAGACGCCAGAATACAAGCCGCTTGGGCAAACCGCGCGCGCACGATCGCCATATCGCGCGCGTTGTATATCAAGCCATCTTCTTGCTTAAAGCCAGCATCATGTTCCTCATCGACAATAATAACACCAAGCGCCGACCACGGCAGGAACAGAGCTGAGCGCGCGCCGACCAAAACAGAAATTTTTCCGGCGCTGACGTCGCGCCACAGGCGGCGTCTTTCGCCCATGGTTAGCCCTGAGTGCCAGACGGCAGGGGCGACCCCGAAACGGGCGGCAAAGCGCTCTAAAAACTGGTTGGTCAGTGATATTTCGGGAAGCAAGACCAAGGCCTGTCGGCCGGCCATCAGAGCGGCGTCAATGGCTTCAAAATAAACCTCCGTTTTTCCGGCGCCCGTCACCCCGTCGAGCAAATGGGTCGAGAATGTTTTTTGACTGACTGCCGCTGCAAGCGCCTGCGCCGCCCGCGTCTGATCTTCCGTGAGCGTTATGCCGTGCCGATGAAGTTGCGGCTGTTGTGGCGTTTCTTCGGGCAGCGGCACCGCCAAAATATGCCCATCCCGCGCCAAGCCCGTAATTACTGCAGCGCTTACCTGTGCCCGCTCCGCGAGCAAGGCTGTCGGCACTAGGGGCGTATCGGCCAAAACAGCGAAGACGCGCGCACGCGCCTCCGTCATGCGCGCGGGACGGCTTGCCCCTGCTCGCCACGCCATGAGCGGCCGAGGGGCCTCAAAGGCCGATGGCACACGCATCACTTGGTTCAGCACCGCGCCCCGTGGCGCCATCACATAATTGGCCATCCAATCCATAAACGCCATAAGGTCGGGTGCCAGCGGTGCAACAGGATGACAACTTAAAATAGGGCGCAATTTTTCTGGCGCGACATCGCCCAAAGCTGGCCCCCAAACGACGCCATCAACTTGCCGCTTACCCAAGGGCACACGGACAATCGCGCCAACGGGTGCTTCCATGTTTGCTGGAAGCTCATAATCATAGGGCCCCGTCAAAGCCATCGGCAAAAGAACTTGAACTGCAGTCATTGCGCCACAATGTGAGAAGCGGGCGCGAAAGGCAAGCCGCTGGCTTTCCGCGCCCTGACCTGCCATAATAAGATCAGATGTGTTCTTCTCGAAATGGGGTAAAATTATGAAGTTTTTCGTTGATACGGCGGATCTCGGCGCCATTGCGGAATTGGCCGCCACCGGCATGGTCGATGGGGTCACCACCAACCCCTCGTTGGTGGCAAAATCGGGTAAAGATTTCAAAACACTGATTCGCGAAATTTGCGCCATTGTCGAAGGGCCTGTCAGCGCCGAAGTGGCCGCCGTAACCGCCGATGACATGATCCGCGAAGGCGAAATACTAGCCGCGATTGCGCCCAATGTTTGCGTCAAAATTCCGCTTACTTGGGACGGCTTGCGCGCCACCAAAGCGCTCAGCGATCGTGGTCTTAAAACCAATGTCACCTTATGTTTTTCAGCCATGCAGGCGCTTCTCGCAGCCAAGGCAGGGGCGACCTATATTTCCCCCTTTGTTGGACGGCTCGATGATATCAGCGCCGATGGCATGGGGCTGATCGCCGATATTCGACAAATTTATGACAATTATCCTGAGCTTGAGACACAAATTCTTGTCGCCTCTATTCGCTCGGTCGAACATATGCGGCAAAGCGCCTTGATTGGTGCTGATGTTGCAACGCTACCGCCCGATGTCTTGAAAAGTCTCCTCAACCACCCGCTGACCGATAAAGGCTTGGCGAGCTTCCTCGCCGATTGGGAAAAGACGGGTCAGAGCATCGGCTAGCGATGTATAAGGCCATCTAGTCGTGCAGCACCTCCCCGTCACTGCCGCAATGCGTGATCTGATAGCGGATTGGATAGAGGAGCTCCGCGATCACCGCCGCTTGAGCCCGCATAGCTGTGCCAGCTATCAAAGAGACCTGCGGCAATTTTTGGTTTTTCTGAACACGCATCTCGGACAACCCATCGCCGTCGAAGATTTTACAGGCCTGCATATTCGGGACGTGCGCGCGTTTCTAGCGGCGCGGCGCGATACAGCACAAAACCGTTCTCTGGCGCGTAGCCTTTCTGCTTTGCGCGGCTTTGACCAATTCTTGCGCAAACGCGGGCACGCCGCTTGTCTGGCTCTCGAAAACATTCAAAGCCCCAAGCAAGCGCATCGTCTACCGCGTCCTGTTGAACAAGAGGCCGTCACGCAGATGTTGCACCTCGCTAGCACCAATGATGGCAGCTGGCAGGGCCGCCGGAATGTTGCGTTAATCACCTTGCTTTATGGGTGTGGCTTGCGCATCACCGAAGCCTTAAACCTAACATTGGACGATATGCGCAGCGCCCGAAATCGGCAAATCTTGCGCGTGCGCGGCAAGGGCGGAAAATTGCGAGACGTCCCGCTGCTTCCTGTCGTGATCTCTGCTTTAGACGATTACGAGACCGCTTGCCCCATTGCCCTGCGCGGCGAGGAGCTTTTTTTCCGCGGGCCGCGGGGAGCGCTATCGCCTCGGCAAGCGCAATATATGATTGCCAATTTGCGGCATCAGCTTGGTCTGCCCGCCAGCGTCACGCCGCATGCCTTGCGTCATAGTTTTGCCAGCCACCTGCTGGGCGGCGGCGCTGACCTGCGGACCATTCAAGAACTTCTCGGTCATGCGTCCTTGAGCTCGACACAGGTTTATACCGAAATTGATACCGCACAGTTGCGGGCCGTTTATGAGAAGGCGCATCCGCGCGCGCGCAAATAAAACCGTGCCCTGCCTACATATGCAATGCACGACCCTCGACCGCCAAAGCGGCTTCTTTCACCGCTTCGGTCAGGGTTGGGTGCGCATGGCAAGCGCGGGCGATATCTTCTGAGCTGGCTACAAATTCCATCGCAATCGCGGCTTCGGCAATCATTTCTCCCGCATGAGGGCCCATAATATGGACGCCTAAAACGCGATCCGTTTCCGCATCGGCTAGAATTTTTACAAAGCCATCCGTGGTCCGGTTCACCTTAGCGCGGCCATTGGCGAGGAACGGAAACTTGCCAACCTTATACGTCACATTATCCGCCTTTAGCTCTTCTTCACTTTTTCCGACCCAGGCCACTTCGGGATTGGTATAAATCACTCCGGGGATCAAATTGTAATTCACATGCCCAGCTTTACCCGCCAGCATTTCCGCCAAAGCAACGCCTTCTTCTTCCGCTTTATGCGCCAACATAGGCCCCGCAATCACATCGCCAATGGCATATATGCCCGCAACATTGGTCGCAAAATGCGCATCGGTTTTGATCCGCCCTTTGTCATCGAGCGCGACACCCACGGCATCGAGCCCCAGCCCATCCGTGTAGGGCCGACGCCCTGTAGCCACCAGAACTCGATCAGCGGTTAGCGTTTCGTCAGCGCCGCTGTCGTCGGATTTCGCAATTGTCACTTTCACTGTATTTTTTTGCGCCGCGACAGATTTAACCTTATGGCCCAGCTTAAAGCTGATGCCCTGCTTGGTTAGAACGCGTTGGAAATTTTTTGCAAGATCGGCATCGACACCTGGGGTGATGCGGTCGAGGAATTCAACAACCGTGACCTCGGCGCCGAGGCGGCGCCAAACCGACCCAAGCTCGAGGCCGATAATGCCAGCACCAACAATCAAAAGATGCTTCGGCACCGCGTCAAAGGTCAGCGCCCCCGTCGACGAGACAACCCGCTCCTCATCAATCTCAACGCCTGGCAAGGTTGCAACATCAGACCCCGTGGCGATGATAATATGTTTCGCAGTCAAGGTGCGATCTTTCCCATCTAATCCTTTAACAGCCACAGATCCAGGCGCGGTAATCTGCGCCGCACCGTGAATTTCCTCGACGCCGTTTTTCTTCAGCAGAAAAGTCACACCCTGCGTGTTGCCGTCGATGCCCTCATTCTTAAATTTCATCATTGCTGGCAAATCCAGGCTGACTTTGCCGAGCTTAATCCCCATATCGCCCGCATGTTGGGTTTCCTCATAAGCTTCTGAGGCGTGCAGGAGGGCCTTGGAGGGAATGCAACCAACATTCAGGCAGGTGCCCCCCGGAGCTCCGCGTTTATCGACTGTGGCAACTTTCATCCCGAGTTGAGCCGCCCGCAGAGCACACACATAACCGCCGGGGCCAGCCCCGATCACAACAACATCGAATTGATCATTCTGGGCCATTTTATTTCCTTTGGTCTTTTTGTGGTTTTAGATATCGAGCAAAAGTCGCTCGGGCTGCTCGAGACATTCTTTCACGCGCACCAAAAAGGTGACCGCTTCTTTGCCATCGACAATACGGTGATCATAAGACAGCGCAATATACATCATCGGGCGCACAACAACCTCGCCATGAACCACAACCGGGCGGTCTTGGATTTTATGCATGCCCAGAATACCAGATTGCGGCGCATTCAAGATCGGGGTCGACATCAGCGACCCATAAACCCCGCCATTTGAAATGGTAAAGGTTCCACCTTGAAGATCTTCGATCGCCAATTGGCCATCGCGGGCCTTTTGACCAAAGCCTGCTATCGTCGTCTCAATTTCGGCAAACCCCATAGCTTGCACGTCGCGCAGAACAGGCACCACGAGACCACGATCTGTGCCAACTGCAACCCCCATATTCACATAATTTTTATAGATAATTTCGTCGCCCGAAATTTCGGCATTAACCGCCGGAATTTCATGCAGGGCGGAGACACAGGCGCGAACGAAAAAGCTCATAAAACCCAGACGCGCGCCATGTTTCTTCTCGAATGTGTCTTTATAGGTCGACCGCAAGGCCATCAGAGCTGACATGTCAACTTCGTTGAAAGTTGTCAGCATTGCGGCAGTATTTTGTGACTCTTTCAGGCGGCGGGCAATGGTTTGCCGCAATCGGGTCATTTTCACGCGCTCTTCGCGCGGCCCTGCCGCCGCCAATGATGACGCGACCATTGGCGGAACTGGGTTTGCTGCAGCCTGCAGCGCATCGGCTTTGGTGATGCGACCATCTTTACCCGTTCCGACAATGGAAGCAGGATCAAGGTTGTTTTCAGCAACAATGCCGCGCACCGACGGCGCCAAATCATCCAACCCCGACACAGCAGGTGCCTTGGCCTCAGCAGGGGCAGCAGCTTTCGCGGCCGTCTCTTTGACTGGCGCGGGCGATTTAGATGCTGCAGGCGCTGCCCCTTCACCCGCCTCAATCGAGCCGAGCAAGGCGCCAACTTCAACCGTTTCGCCTTCTTGAAACAACAGGTCGCCCATAACACCCGCCGCTTGCGCGGGCACTTCAACCGTCACCTTGTCGGTTTCCAATTCACACAGCGGCTCATCCATCGCCACCGCGTCTCCTGGTTTTTTATACCATTGCGCTATGGTCGCTTCGGTAATCGATTCGCCGAGGGTTGGAACACGAATTTCAGATGCCATTTTATGCCTCCAAGGGATCTATCAAAGCGGCTTTTGAGAATGCTTCGAGCTCGCGCAGATGGCGGCTCATGAGGCCGGTCGCCGTCGAGGCCGATGCTTTACGACCCGTATAAGCAGGCCGCGTGTGCTTGGCGTCCATTGCTTTCAAAACGGCTTCGATCTCGGGGTTCACAAATGTCCAAGCCCCCATATTGTGAGGCTCTTCTTGGCACCATACCATTTCAGCATGCGCCATCGGGGCCAGCGCCTCGGTCAAAGCTTCGGTGGGGAAAGGGTGCAATTGCTCGAGCCGCAAAATATAAACATCATCGACGCCCGCTTGCGCACGCGCATCGACAAGATCGAAATACACCTTGCCACTGCACATCACGACACGCCGAATTTTTTCCGTGGGCTTTAGATTTGCATCATCGGGCAATACGCGATGGAAGGACGTGCCTTGCTCCATATCTTCAATGCGCGACACACAAGCCTTGTGGCGCAATAGCGATTTCGGCGTCATCAAGACCAGAGGCTTGCGATAATTGCGCAGGAGCTGACGCCGCAAAATATGAAAATAATTGGCAGGCGTCGTGCAATTGGCGACTTGCATATTATCTTCGGCACAGAGCTGCAAATAGCGCTCGAGGCGCGCCGAGCTATGTTCCGGCCCTTGCCCTTCATAGCCATGCGGCAACAGCATGACCAACCCAGACATCCGCAACCATTTATGCTCACCCGACGAGATAAATTGGTCGATCAAAACTTGGGCGCCATTGGCAAAGTCACCAAACTGAGCTTCCCACATCACGAGCGCGTTGGGCTCGGATAGGCTGTAGCCATATTCAAAGCCGAGAACGGCCGCCTCTGACAACATCGAGTTGATGACCTCAAAAGGTGCTTGGTTCGGCCCTAAATTTTTCAGCGGCTTATATCTTTTTTCATCCGTTTGATCGGTCCAAACTGAATGGCGTTGCGAGAAGGTCCCGCGCTCACAGTCTTGCCCCGACAGTCTGACAGGAAACCCCTGATCCAAAAGCGAAGCAAAAGCTAAGGCCTCAGCCGTTGCCCAATCAAACCCCTCGCCCGAGGAGAACATATCTTGTTTGGCTTTGAGCTGACGCTGTAGCGCACGATGCAAATTAAAGCCGTCAGGAATAGCCGTTAAGCATTCGCCCAGCGCGATTAATTTATCGCGCGCCACACCGGTATCACCACGCACAAAACTATTAGCTGCTTTTTTCTCGAAGCCAGACCAACGCCCGTCGAGCCAATCGGCTTTATTCGGCTTATACGCCTCGGCGGCTTCAAACTCGTCATCGAGCTGTTGGCGCAAAACAGTGGCATAGCCATCGACTTCTTCGCGCGTCATGACGCCTTCTTCAACCAAGCGATTGCCATAGCCTTCTGCAACACGCTCATGGCTACGAATGCGCTCATACATGAGTGGCTGCGTAAAGGCTGGCTCGTCGCCCTCATTATGGCCATAGCGACGATAGCAGAACATATCAATCACCACGGGCTTCAAGAACTTCTGACGAAACTCAGTCGCAATTTTAGCGGCATGCACAACCGCTTCGGGATCATCGCCATTGACGTGGAAAATCGGTGCCTCCACCATTTTCGCGACATCCGAAGGATAAGGTGATGAGCGCGAATAACGCGGATTGGTGGTAAAGCCGATTTGGTTATTGACGATAAAATGGATCGAACCACCCGCCTTATGGCCCTTCAAGCCCGAGAGCCCGAGACATTCAGCCACCATGCCTTGACCGGCAAAGGCCGCGTCACCATGTAACAGCAGCGGGATCACAACGCCACGATCAATGTCTTCTTCGGATTGGCTAATATGCTGGTCCTGTTTGGCGCGCGCCTTGCCGAGCACGACTGGGTCGACGGCCTCAAGATGTGACGGGTTTGCCGTCAAAGACAAATGCACTTTATTGCCGTCAAATTCGCGCTCGGTCGAGGCGCCAAGGTGATATTTCACATCCCCCGAACCTTCGACATCGTCGGGGTTGGCCGAGCCGCCTCTGAACTCATGAAACAAGGCACGAAATGCCTTACCCATCACATTGGTGAGCACATTAAGGCGGCCGCGATGCGGCATACCGATCACAATCTCGCGGGCGCCGAGATTACCGCCGCGCTTAATAATTTGCTCCATGGCGGGCACCAAAGATTCGCCGCCATCAAGGCCAAAGCGCTTGGTGCCCGTATATTTCACATCAAGAAACTTCTCCAGCGCTTCGGCTTCTGCGAGCTTGTAAAAAATCGCGCGCTTGCCTTCATTGGTAAATGAAATTTCCTTATCCGCGCCTTCCATGCGCTCTTGCAACCATGCTTTTTCCTCTGGATCGGAAATATGCATGAATTCCACCGCGAAAGTGCCGCAATAGGTCCGCTGCAAAATCTCGAGCATTTGCCGGATGGTTGCCGTCTCCAGACCAAGCACATAATCGATAAAGATTGGTCGGTCATAATCAGCTTCGGTAAAACCGTAGCTCGCGGGATCGAGCTCGGGATGAGAGCTCGGCGGGGTCAAGCGAAGCGGGTCGAGATCGGCAGCCAAGTGCCCCCGAAAGCGATAAGCGCGCACCATCATAATCGCCCGCACGGAATCGAGCGTCGCGGCGCGAATATCAGCCTGGCTCGCTTGCGGGTTTTTCTCTTGCAGCTTGCGCGACACAGCCTCGACAGACCAATTGCCATCGAGCACAGCTGTCATCTCGCCATTGGCGACGGGCGGCCAATCCTGACGTTGCCAACTCGGCTGATGGGGCCGCGCCGTTTCATCCAAGCCGGCAAAAAACTGGCGCCAGGCTTCATCTACAGAGCTGGGGTTATCGATATAACGGGCAAGTTGCTGTTCAATGTAAAGCGCATTGGCGCCGTCAAACATGCTCTCGAGAAGTGGATCTGGTCGTTTAGTGTGATCCTGTTGTGACATTACCCATCCTTATCACAGAAACCAATTTAACTATTTAAAACCTCTACGAGGGTTTTGCCAAGGGCGGCTGGCGACGGAGACACATGAATGCCGGCCGAGCGCATCGCTTCAATTTTGTCCCCAGCGCCACCTTTGCCGCCCGAGATAATGGCGCCGGCATGCCCCATGCGACGACCGGGAGGGGCCGTAACACCAGCAATAAACCCAACCATAGGTTTTTTGATTTTTGATGACTTGATCAAATCAGCCGCATCTTCCTCAGCCGAACCACCAATTTCCCCGATCATAATAATTGACTGGGTTTCATCATCAGCGAGAAACATTTCGAGGCAATCAATAAAATTGGTACCATTAATTGGGTCGCCGCCAATGCCAATACAGGTCGACTGGCCGAGGCCCTCTGCCGTTGTCTGCGCCACGGCCTCATAGGTCAAGGTACCCGAGCGCGACACAATCCCCACCGAGCCACGCTTGTGAATATGCCCTGGCATGATACCGATTTTGCATTCATCTGGTGTAATCACGCCCGGGCAATTTGGCCCAACAAGGCGAGTTTTAGAACCCTGTAGCGCCCGTTTGACACCGATCATATCGGCAACGGGAATGCCTTCCGTGATACAAACAGCAAGCTCGATGCCGGCATCAATCGCTTCCAAAATAGCATCTGCAGCGAAGGGAGGCGGCACATAAATCGCCGACGCCGTTGCACCTGTGGCATGCACAGCTTCGCCAACCGTATTGAATATGGGCAGACCGAGATGGTCTTCACCGCCACGTCCGGGGGTCACCCCGCCCACCATTTTTGTACCATAGGCAATCGCTTGCTCTGAATGGAACGTCCCTTGCGAGCCGGTAAATCCTTGGCAAATAACTTTGGTATTTTTATTAACAAGCACTGACATTACGCGGCCTCCTTCACAGCAGCGACAATTTTCTTAGCTGCATCATCCAGATCATCGGCAGGAATAATGGCCAGACCCGATTGCGATAAAATTTCTTTCCCCAAATCAACATTGGTGCCGGCGAGGCGCACGACCAAGGGCACGGCGAGCTGGGTTTCCCGCGCCGCCGCGACAACGCCTTCGGCAATCACATCGCAGCGCATGATCCCGCCAAAAATATTGACCAAAATGCCCTGAACGTTTTCATCTGACATGATGATTTTAAAGGCTTCCGTCACTTTTTCTTTCGTCGCGCCGCCACCCACATCGAGGAAGTTTGCTGGCTCCGAACCATACAGCTTAATGATGTCCATCGTCGCCATGGCCAGACCAGCGCCATTCACCATGCAGCCAATTTGGCCGTCGAGCTTGATATAATTCAAATCAAAAGCAGACGCCGCCACCTCGGCAGGATCTTCTTCATCAAGATCGCGCAGCTCCATAATATCGCCATGACGATAAAGCGCATTGGAGTCAAAATTGATTTTGGCATCCAAGCAAATCAAGTCGCCCGCCCCCGTCAGCACCAATGGGTTAATTTCGAGAAGCGACATATCCTTTTCAACGAAAGCTTTATATAGATTTGCGATAAGCTTCGTTGCTTGCTTTACCTGATCGCCCTTCAGACCTAAGGCATAGGCGATTTGACGCCCATGATGCCCCGAAATACCGGCGGCCGGATCGATGCTGATTGTCAGAATTTTCTCTGGTGTCTTGGCGGCAACCTCTTCAATGTCCATGCCCCCTTCGGTAGAAGCGATAAAGGAAATGCGCGACGTCGCCCGATCGACCAGAGCCGAGAGATAAAATTCTTTCTGAATATCGGAGCCCTGCTCAACATAGAGCCTGCGAACCAGACGCCCTTCGGAACCCGTTTGGTGGGTCACGAGGGTCATGCCCAACATGCGCTCGGCCTCGGCGCGCACATCATCAATCGACTTGACGACCTTTACGCCACCGCCTTTACCACGGCCGCCAGCGTGAATTTGCGCTTTGACCACATAAACCGGACCGGCCAGTTTTTCTGCAGCGGCGACCGCTTCCTCAACCGTAAACGCGGCATAACCTTCTGGTACAGCAACACCAAAGGATTTTAATACCTGCTTGGCCTGATATTCATGAATATTCATATGACCTTACCCTCCAAAGACCTGTCGGAACGACGCTGACAGCGCCAAGTTTATGGGGTTATACCGCGTTGATCAGACAAAGAAAACTCGCCTTTTTAACTTTTTTAGACTTTTCGGGCGTCGCAGACGAAAAACCGTGAGCCAGACTGAGCCAAAGATTGCCGATCGCACATTGCGCGCAACAAAAAAGCGGGGCACATAGCCCCGCTTTAATGTCTTTAAACGCTAATGCCTGAGAATTTATTTCAAGGATGGGTCAATTTTCTGGCAAGCACTAATAAGGCCCTGCACCGCCTTGACCGATTGATTGAACATAGAGCGCTCTTTGGCGTCCAGCTTGATCTCGATGATCTTCTCAACCCCTTTGGCACCGATGATAACGGGCACACCGACATAAAGCTTGTCGCGCCCATATTCTCCGCTCAAATGCGCTGCACAGGGCAGAATACGGCGCTGGTCTTTCAGATAACTCTCCGCCATCTCGATGGCTGAAGCCGCTGGCGCGTAAAACGCTGAACCCGTTTTGAGCAGTGCAACCACTTCCGCACCGCCATCGCGCGTCCGTTGTACGATTTCATCAAGCCTTTTTTGGCTGAGCATCTTCATTTTGACCAAATCTGGCAGCGGAATGCCGCCGACGGTTGAATACCGCACACTCGGCACCATGGTATCGCCATGACCACCCAGCACAAAAGCCGACACGTCACGGACAGACACATTCAGCTCTTCGGCCAAGAAGTAGCGGAAACGAGCCGAGTCCAAAACACCCGCCATGCCGACGACCTTATTTTTCGGCAAGCCCGAGAATTTCTGCAACGCCCAAACCATGGCATCGAGCGGGTTGGTGATGCAGATGACAAAAGCTTTCGGGGCATATTTTTTAATGCCCTCACCGACCTGACGCATGACTTTGAGGTTAATACCCAATAGGTCGTCACGGCTCATACCAGGTTTGCGCGGGACACCAGCCGTCACGATAACGACGTCCGCGCCTTTAATGCCAGAATAGGCTTTTGTGCCACTCAATTTGGCATCAAATCCGCTGACGGGTGAGCTTTCGGCAATATCTAAAGCCTTACCTTGGGGAATACCGTCGACAATATCAAAAATGACAACGTCACCCAATTCCTTCAAACCAGCCAAATGAGCGAGCGTACCACCAATTTGGCCACCACCAATAAGTGCTATTTTTTTGCGCGACATGCGTTCAATTCCTTTTTTCTAGAGCGTTGCTTTACCCTAAGGGGTCAAGTTGAAGAGACAAGTAGCGCGTTTAGGCGGCGGACGCAAGCAGCCGAACGCCCTATGCCGAGACGAGGTTGTAAAATATTTCTACGCTAGGTTGTCGGCCGCTTTTTCAGGCCGCATATGCGGCAAGGCCAAATAATCTTGCGCCCGCATTTCCATGAGGCGCGAACTTGTCCGCTGGAACTCAAAGACGCTGTCGCCCTGCACATAAAGCGCCGTGGGCTCAGCATCGGCAGACGCGAGAAGTTTGACCTTGAACTCATATAAGGCATCGATCAGCGTTACAAACCGTATGGCCTCGTTTCGGTTTTCCGGCGACATAATGGGAATATTATCGATCACGATGGTATGGAATTGTTGCGCCAAAGCCAAATAATCTTGCGCCCCACGGTTTTCGGCACACAAGGCGTCAAAGCTGAGCCGCGCAACGCCTTGCGCCGTTTCCGGGATCACCCAAACGCGCCCCTTTAGCGGTAGTTTAAATACCTTGCGCGGCGCATGACCGGTCAGGCTGGCAAAGCGCTCGTCAAGCGCCGCCCGAGCGCCAGAGCCTATTGGCGAAAACCAGACAGGATGACCCGTTAAACGGTCGAGGCGATAATCCTTTGCCGCCTCCAAGGGCGCGATATCCATCTCCGTTTTGACCAAGTCGATGAACGGTAAAAATCGATCGCGATGTAAACCACCACGATAGAGGTCATCTGGGTGTCGGTTCGAGGTCGCGATAACCGTGATGCCAGCCGCCAGCAGATGCGAAAACAGCCGCCCTAAAATCGAGGCATCGGCAATATCTTTGACCTGAAACTCGTCAAAGCACAAAACCCGTGCCATGCGCGCGATTTGCGCTGCCACAGGTGGAATCGGGTCGCCATTTTGGACCCGTCCCTGTTTTTGCTTTTGCCGCCAATCGAAAATAAGCTCATGCACCTCCTGCATGAAGGCATGAAAATGCACACGACGTTTGTATTTTTCCGACAGACTTTCAAAGAACATATCCATCAGCATGGATTTGCCACGTCCGACGTCACCATAAATATACAGACCGCGCACCGGCTCTGGACGACGGAACCAACGCCGAGCCGATTTGCGTTCGAGAGCTTGCCATAAGGCATCCAAGCGCTGCGCCGTCTCGGCCTGCACCGGATCAAAATCGATTACACCGCTGGCGACCATATCGGCATAAGCATCTGCGGGTGGACGTTGCTCGCCTGTCATGCAGGCAATCCCGTGATCTGGAACAAATGCTTAAAACGCATGCCGAAGCCTCTTAAACTCTCTATATGCTCGCCTTATAGAGCAAATCGGCGCCCGCGCAAAACGCACCTTATCACGCCATAATCCGCAAAGCGAGATAAGGCACCAGATTAAATATGATCACAAAAAGATAGTAGTACATCATGAAGCGCGGGCCGTTTTTCACCAAAGCCTCTCCATCAGCGCCGTAAATCTTGATCGCGAGGCGCAAAACCTGCGGCCGAAACAGGCTGAGCTTCAAATGCCCGATCACCAAAAACACAATATTAATAACCAGCATCCAACCAAAGAAGTTGGCGTGCATATCGATCATTGAAAGACCATTCATAGACATTGACATTTTTTTCTTCCTTTTTTCTTGCCATGCGAGCTTAGCACGCCTGCTCAAAAAGGGAGAAGATAAACCTAATCTTGCGCTGAACTGTCGGCGGAAAAAAGGTAACGCCCGACCCCCAGCGCCACCAATAACCCAGCATATTGTGCGAGCATAAAGAAGGGGACATCGGCAAGACGAATGCCTGAAAAACTATCCGAAAAACTACGCGCGAGGGTAACGGCCGGATTGGCAAAACCCGTTGAGGCCGTGAACCAATAGCCAGCGGCGATATACATGCCGACCAACATCGCCACCGCTTCGGGGCGATAGCGAAGTCCGCCCAAAATCGTCAGCCCTAAGCCAAAACTAGCAACCCACTCCGAGAAACTCAGATGCAGACCCTGGCGTATCACGCTCGACACTTGCACCAGAGGCTGGTCAAACATGGAATGCGCCAACGCCATGCCGATCAGACCGCCAGCAAACTGGCACAGCGTATAAACGACCATTTGGCCGAGGCGGAGATCGCCCCTGAGCCAGAACATCAAGCTTACGGCGGGGTTGAAATGGGCGCCCGACACGGGCCCCAGCACGGTAATGAGAACGTATAAAATTGCAGCCGTGGCCAGCGTGTTGCCCAACAGCGCCACGGCGAGATTTCCATTGGCGAGCCCCGCAGCCATAATGCCCGACCCAACAACCGTCGCCACCAACAAAGCTGTCCCGAGTGTTTCAGCGAGTACGGCACGCCCAGTCATCACGCCACACCACCTTGCAAGAACTCATCAATTCGATCGCGGATCATGACAAAAACACTTCGGAAATGATCTATTCGGTCGCTTTCTGAGCCTGAAAAATGGGCCGGGTCTGGGAACGGCCAATGCGCCGTAGTGGGATGCCCTGGCCATATTGGACAGGCTTCATTGGCTGCATTGTCACAAACGGTCACGACATGATCCATGACAGGCGCTCCTTCCGCCTCAAACTCATCCCAAGATTTGGAACGTGGCACAGAATACAAGATCCCGGCGGCCTGTAGCGTCGCCAGGGCCATTGGGTGAACTTCGCCCGTCGGCATGCTGCCGGCGCTATAAGCGCGCCAGCTTCCCGCCGCAGCATGGTTAAAATAAGCCTCAGCCATAATCGAGCGGCAGCTATTGCCCGTACACAAAAACAAAATATTTCGCATCACAGCCTCGTAAGACAACTCTGTGACAGTTTAATGAACGCCTAAAGTGCGAAGCGCTTTTAGACTTCGCGCTCCACCATCATTTTTTTAATTTCCGAAATTGCCTTCGCAGGTGACAGACCTTTCGGACACGCTTTGGCGCAGTTCATGATGGTGTGACAACGATAAACGCGGAAAGGGTCTTCGAGGTCATCCAAACGGTCACCCCGGGCTTCATCGCGACTATCAGCCAACCAACGATAGGCTTGCAACAAGACGGCAGGGCCTAGATATTTATCCGAGTTCCACCAGTAGCTTGGGCAAGATGTCGAACAGCAGGCACATAGAATACATTCATACAGCCCATCGAGTTTATCGCGATCATCGCGCGACTGGCGCCATTCTTTCTCGGGCTTCGGACTATCGGTTTTTAACCATGGCTCAATCGAGGCATATTGCGCATAAAGATTGGTCAAATCTGGAACCAGATCTTTAATCACGGGCATATGTGGCAAGGGATAGATTTTCACATCGCCCTTAATTTCATCCAAGCCCTTGGTGCACGCCAAAGTATTCTGACCGTCAATATTCATGGCGCAGGAGCCACAAATACCTTCTCGGCAAGAGCGCCGGAAGGTCAGGGTCGAGTCGACTTCATTTTTAATTTTAATCAACGCATCGAGCACCATCGGCCCGCAATCTTTGGCATCAATGGTATAGCTATCGACGCGGGGGTTTTCGCCATCCTCTGGATCCCAGCGATAAACTTTCAGCGTCAGTGGCTTCTCCGCCGTCGCAGGCGCTGGATAGGTCTTACCCGCTTTGACTTTAGAATTTGCCGGAAGTGCAATCTCAACCATGTTTTACTCTCTCAATTCTCGGTCTTTGAAATCAATATAAAGGCCTAATAGACGCGGGCTTTCGGTTCGATGTAGGACACCTCATTGCTGAGGGTAAAGGTATGAACGCCGCGATAATCGATCTTGGCTTTGCCTTTGGCATCGACCCAAGCGAGTGTATGCTTCATCCACTCGGCATCATCGCGCTCTGGATAGTCCTCACGCGCATGGCCGCCGCGGCTTTCCTTACGCGCATTAGCACCTTCAACCGTTGCGATTGCCTGCACGATCAAATTGTCAAACTCGAGCGTCTCGATCAAATCACTATTCCAGATCAACGAGCGGTCAGCCACTTTAATATCGGGCATGCCCGAAACCACTTTCTGCATCCGTTTGCAGCCTTCTTCGAGCACATCTCCGGTGCGGAAAACGGCGCAGTTTTCTTGCATCGTGCGTTGCATTTCAAGCCGCAACTCGGCGGTCATGGTCGACCCATTGGCGTTGCGATAATGGTCTAACCGCTCAATCGCGTTTTGCCCGGCATCGGCTGGCAGCGCAGGGCCACTGGCACCTGCTTCGGTCACCTCGGCAGCGCGAATGGCTGATGCGCGGCCAAACACCACCAAATCGATCAGCGAGTTTGAGCCAAGACGGTTTGCTCCATGCACAGAAACGCAAGCCGCCTCACCAATAGCGAATAGACCTGGCACCGTGCGCTCGGGATTATCGGCTGATGGGTTCAACACTTCGCCATGATAATTGGTCGGAATACCCCCCATGTTATAATGCACAGTCGGCAGAACAGGAATTGGCTCGCGCGTGACATCAACGCCCGAGAAAATCCGCGCACTTTCTGAAATACCAGGCAGCCGCTCGGCCAAAACATCTGGATCGATGTGATCGAGATGCAGATAAATATGGTCATTATTAGCGCCCACACCGCGGCCTTCACGAATTTCAATCGTCATGGCGCGCGAGACCACATCGCGCGATGCCAGATCTTTCGCCGACGGCGCATAACGTTCCATAAAGCGCTCGCCCTCGGCGTTAATCAAAATGCCGCCTTCGCCGCGCGCACCTTCCGTAATCAAGCATCCAGCACCATAAATCCCAGTTGGATGGAATTGTACAAATTCCATGTCCTGCAGCGGCAGGCCAGCACGGATTACCATCGCCGAACCATCGCCCGTGCAGGTGTGAGCCGAGGTCGCCGAGAAATAAGCGCGGCCATAGCCACCTGTGGCGAGGATTACTTGCTGGGCTTGGAAACGATGCAAGGTGCCGTCATCCATTTTCAAAGCAACAACACCAACACATCGACCCTTATCCATGATCAGATCGAGGGCAAAATATTCGATAAAAAATTCCGTGTCATAGCGTAGTGATTGACCGTAGAGCGTGTGCAAAATCGCGTGCCCCGTGCGGTCGGCAGCGGCGCATGTTCGTTGCGCAATCCCTTCACCAAAATTTGTTGTCATACCGCCAAAGGGGCGCTGATATATTTTACCGTCTTCCGTCCGTGAAAAAGGCACGCCGAAATGCTCGAGCTCATAAACCGCTTCGGGGGCGTTGCGGCAGAGATACTCAATCGCGTCTTGGTCGCCAAGCCAGTCTGACCCTTTGACCGTGTCATACATATGCCACCGCCAATCATCGTCGCCCATATTACCGAGCGCCGCTGAAATGCCGCCCTGGGCTGCCACCGTATGGCTTCGGGTCGGGAAAACTTTAGAAATACAGGCGGTACGCAGGCCCCGCTCTGAACAACCGAGTGCTGCCCGCAGTCCAGATCCGCCGGCCCCGACAACAACCACATCAAATTGGTGATCGATAAACTCATAAGCAGTCATGCGTTACTCCTTGTGCGCATCGCGCGTTTTATTTAGAGAGCGATTTTTAAAATCGCCATCAGGCAGCTCACCGCAATAATAATTGCAATGAAATTATTCATCATAATGGCGAGCAGCTTGCGGCCTTCGCTGTGAACATAATCCTCGATCACCACTTGCAACCCCAAACGCATATGCCAGACGGCACTAACGATCAACAAGACCATGGCGACACTGACCAGCGGCGACGCTAAATACGCCCGCATAGTCTCAAAATCGCTCCCCGTGTGAACGACGAGCGATACAATGAGAAACACTGTCAGCGGAATATTCGCCAGCGCCGTGACCCGCTGCAACCAGAAATGCTCTGTGCCTTTTTTGGCCGAACCAAGGCCGCGCACGCGGGCTAAAGGTGTTCGCATGGTCATTACAATACCCCCAAATATTTATAAGCCGCAACCCAAGCTCCTAGGGTCAAAAGCACTGGTAAGACAGCGCTCAATCGCGCCAAACGCTCAACCGTTGGCAAATCAAATCCCCGCCCAGTGTCCCAGATAAAATGCCGAAGCCCGCCAAACATATGATGCAATAAAGCCCAGCTATAACCGAACAAAACCAGACGACCGACCCAATGGCTCGAAACAGTTTGAACCTGTGCATAGGCTTCCGGACCAGAGGCGACGGCAATGAGCCACCAAGCCAGCAAAGCCGTTCCAGCATAGAGCGCGACGCCCGTGGCGCGATGCAAGATCGACAGGGTCATCGTCAGCGTCCAGCGATAAATTTGGATATGCGGCGAAAGCGGGCGCTGCATGTTTCCGTTTTGAGCCATGATCTCTCTCCTCAGGCAGATGTGCCAGATCAATAGTGAGCCGCATATATAGCGAAAGCGGGCCAATCTGCCAAGCTAAGCCACAGGCCCGTGACAAAAATACGCGATCTTTCGTGCTAAAAGCTGAGGAAAATCAATATTCTTTTAGCGCCGCGGCATCCACAGCCAAATGTCGAGTTCGAGAACGATGTTAGGATTATCGGCAAGATCTGGAATATCGCGAATATATTGATTTTTTGCGACAAATTGCTTCACGCGAAGGGCACCCATATCATCACGCCCAGCACAGGGCTGTTTATCGAGAATAAGGCTCGCGGCATAAATTGTGTCGCCCGCGAAACAAGGGGCTTTATGCTGGCCACCATTTAAGGCGGCCACGGCAAATCCATTGGCCAGCCCATTAAAACTCATGCTGCGGGCGTGCGAAATAATGTGGCCGCCGTAAATCAACCGCTTGCCAAAGCGCGTTGCCGCTTGGCTGTGGCCATCAAAATGAACCCGCGCCGTATTTTGATACAAGCGCGTGGCCAGCATATGCTCGGCATCTTCGAGGGTCACGCCATCCCTATGATCGAACATATGGCCAGGCTCCATATCGTCCCAATAAATATGGCCGCCCGATAGAGAGGCATCGAACTTCGCATAATCATGCGGTGGCGGGACTAAATCCTGTGCAGCCACAGCGTCTGCCAAATCTGGAATGACAGTTTCAGGCGCTGGCAGGTCGGTATTCGCTTTGCGCACCATGACCCAGCGGCAATAGCTCAGCACCAGAACACCGTCTTGATTGAACCCTTCAGTCCGGGCATAGACCACGCCCGCATCCCCCGCACCCGTTTGCCGTAGTCCGATAATGGTTGAAACTGCCGACAGCGTGTCGCCACAATAGACGGGCGCTAAGAACCGGCCTTCGGCATATCCCAAATTGGCGACGGCATTGATCGAGAGATCGGGCACTGTTTTGCCAAAAACCAGATGAAACACCAGCCAATCATCAAGCGGTCGGTCGCGATAGCCCATAGAACACGCCGCAGGCCGGCTCGATTGCGGCAAAAAGCGACCACCATAAAGCGCCTGATATAAAGCGACATCACCCTCACTGACGGTACGCGGCGTGGCATGCACCAGCTGCTCGCCGAGCTGAAAATCTTCAAAGAAGCGGCCAGCACTCATGCGCCCTCACGCGCCTCTATCGCCGCCACCAGCGCTAATGTTCGCTGCGCCGTTTGATAGTGCAACAACTCGACCATTTTGCCATTAACCTGCAACACCCCTTTGCCAGCATTTTCCGGCGCTTCGAACGCCTCCACGATGGCGCGGGCTTGTTCATGCTCTGGCGCCGAGGGGGCAAAAACGCGATTGGCAATCTCCACCTGATTGGGATGGATCAAGGTTTTACCGTCAAAACCGAATTGTCGTCCCTGCATAGCTTCTGCCTCCAGACCCGCGGCATCATCGATGGCATTATAGACGCCATCGAGCGCCGCCAGTCCATATTGTCGAGCCGCCAACACCGTCAGGCTCAGCGCCGCCTGCAAATTCTGCCGCCCACCCATGGCGCTCGCGTGCATATCTTTGAGCAAATCATTGGTTCCCATCACCAGACAGTTGAGGCCCTGTTGCGCCCCTGCCGCGGCAATGGCGGCAATATCGAAAATCGCGAGCGGCGTCTCGACCATAATCCACAGCGAAGTTTGCGATGGCAAAACCGTGCTCACAGGCGCAATATCCTCGGGCCGACTAACCTTGGGCAGCAAAACGGCGTCTGGAGCGCACGCCCGACAGGCCGCCAAATCATCCTGCCCCCAAGGCGTATCCATGCCATTGATCCGAATAATAACCTCGCGCGGGCCATAACCACCCTGCGTGACGGCATCGACAACCTGCGCCCGCGCGTGATCTTTCGCTTCCGGCGCCACAGCATCTTCGAGATCAAGGATCAAAGCATCGGCGGCAAGGCCGCGCGCTTTTTCCAAAGCCCGCTGATTGGCACCCGGCATATACAACACCGAGCGGCGGGGTCTGATCGAGCTGGTTTTTTCTGCGGTCATTTTTTACGTTCCATGCTATTGATGGCCAAGATTATAGACATCGCCGAGCAGGACAAGGGCTAGATGGAAAAAATCATATGCGCAATTTCTAGCCAGGTGATGCATGGACAGGTGGGCTTGAACGCTATAACGCCAGCGCTCAGATGCTTGGGCCTTGAAAGCTACGCCTGCCCCACCATCTTGCTCGCGACCCACCCCGCCGCCTACCCCGACCATGATCCACCTGCGCAACTCGACATTCCAGCCGCCCGTTTGCGCGACATGCTTGATTGGCTGGTCACGGCAGCCGGCGTGCCGCCCGTCATTGTCAGCGGTTACATGCCGAGCCTCGCTCATATTGAGGCTGTCGCTGATTTCATACGCTTCTGCAAAACACAGAGATCGGATGTCATTTATCTCTGCGATCCTATTTGCGGCGACCGCGGACGGCTTTATGTCGACGAAACGGTGGCGCAAGCGCTGGGTCAAACGCTTCTGCCGCTCGCCGACATAGCCACGCCCAACCTGTTTGAGTTGCAGTGGTTGAGCAACACCCCTGCAAATAAGGACGCCGAGATCATTGCCGCCGCGCGCGGCCTGATTTGCCCAGAAGTGATTGTGACGTCAACGCCAGCGCCTGCAGGGCGCATTGCCACGCTCGCCATCACGGCGGAGAAAACGCTACGCTGTGAAACTGCTTGCGATCCGCGCCATGTCCACGGCATGGGGGACACATTTTCCGGCCTCTATCTCGGTCTGCGGCTTCTCAATCAGTCGGCGGCTTTGGGAGTAGCAACCGCGACCATGGCACAACTGGCGGTGCAAGCGAGCGCCAATGGCCAGCTCAGCACACAGCCCATTTGCCTGGCACCAGCAGCGCCCGAAGAAACCATTTAATAGAGCGGTTGGCCCTTAAGCGCTGATACGGCTTTTTTTGATATAGCGAGCAGTTAATTCTTCGGCGATTTGCACTGCATTCAGGGCGGCGCCTTTGCGCAAATTATCGGAGACAACCCAAATATTCAGGCCATTCTCGACCGTCCGATCGGGGCGGATCCGTGAGATGAACGTGGCATAATCGCCCACACATTCCACGGGCGTAATATAGCCCTCATCTTCGCGCTTATCGATCACCAAAACCCCCGGGGCTTCCCGCAAAATATTGCGCGCTTGCGTATCCGATAAGGGTTTTTCGAATTCAATATTAACGGCCTCGCTATGGCCGACAAAAACCGGCACACGGACGCATGTCGCCGTTACCGCGATTTTATCATCGAGCATTTTCTTGGTCTCATTGACCAGCTTCGTTTCTTCTTTGGTGTAACCATCCTCGACAAAATCATCGCAATGCGGGATCACATTAAAAGCGATCTGCTTGGTGAACTGTTCCTTCACAATCGGGTCATTCACAAAAATTGCTCGCGTTTGGCTGAACAATTCATCCATCGCTTCTTTGCCTTTGCCCGACACAGATTGATAGGTCGAGATGACGATCCGCTTAATGGTCGCGGCATCGTGAAGCGGCTTCAGGGCGACCAGAAGCTGGGCTGTCGAGCAGTTCGGGTTGGCGACAATATTGCGCTGCGTGTAGCCAGCGAGATCTTCAACATTAACCTCCGGCACGATCAGCGGGACATCCGGCTCCATCCGAAACAGCGAGCTATTGTCGATCACCACACATCCCGCGGCAGCGGCCTTGGGCGCATATTCTCGCGCTGGGCCAGAGCCACAAGCAAACAGGGCAATATCAGCTTGCGAAAAGTCATAATTTTCGAGTGCCTGGATCGACAGCGTTTGATCGCCAAAGCTCACCTTCCGGCCTTGCGATCGGCGCGAGGCCAACACGTCGAGACGCGCAATCGGAAATTTGCGCTCGTCGAGCACATTGAGCATCTCGCGGCCAACATTGCCGGTCGCTCCGGCAACAGCAACAACATAAGACATCGAACCGTCTCCTTAATTGAGCGCGTTTAGCTGGTCGAGAACGGCATCGCCCATGCCCGTTGTCGAGACTTTCGTCATACCCGCTTGCATAATGTCGCCCGTTCTGATGCCACCATCGAGGACGTTTGACACAGCTTTTTCTAATATATCGGCATCTTCGCCGCGCTCGAATGTGTAGCGCAGGGCCATGGCAAAAGATAGGATAGAGGCAATCGGATTAGCGAGATTTTGTCCCGCAATATCGGGTGCCGAACCATGCACGGGCTCATACATGCCGCGCGCACGCCGCTCGGGGGTCGCAGCGCCAAGCGAGGCCGACGGCAGCATGCCCAAAGAGCCTGTCAACATCGCCGCGATGTCCGACAAAATGTCACCGAATAAGTTATCGGTCACAATCACATCAAATTGCTTCGGTGTCCGCACCAATTGCATGGCGCAGTTATCGGCCAGCATATGCTCTAATTTGAGGTCTGGGTATTCAGCCGACACGACGCGGGTGACATCCTCATTCCACATTAGACCTGTTTCCATGACGTTGCGTTTTTCAACCGACATTAAGCGTTTATCGCGTTTCATCGCGAGATCGGCCGCGACTCGGGCGACGCGCTCAATCTCGTAAGTTTCATAAGCTTGCGTGTTGACGCCACGGCGTTGGCCATTGCCAAGATCTTGAATGCCACGCGGTTCACCAAAATAAACGCCGCCCGTGAGCTCGCGCACGATCATAATATCGAGCCCTTCAATCACCTCGCGCTTTAAGCTCGAGGCATCGGCAAGCGCTGGAAAACATAAAGCTGGACGCAGATTTGCAAATAACTCGAGATCTTTGCGCAACCGCAAAAGCCCAGCCTCGGGCCGAACCTCATAGCCAACATTGTCCCATTTCGGGCCACCGACGGCGCCGAGCAAGACGACGTCAGCCGCCATAGCGAGATCCATCGTTGCGTCCGAAACAGCTTGACCATGTGCATCATAGGCACAGCCGCCAACGAGATCATCTTCTATCTCCGCCGCAAAGCCGCGCTCAGCACCAAACCAATCGATAACGCGCCGCACTTGCCCCATGACTTCTGGGCCGATGCCGTCGCCGGCTAAGATCAATATTTTTTCCATTTATGTGACTCTTTTAACTCAGTTCAGAACAGACTTACGACCAAGGAAGCTGATTGCGATCGGCCTCAAAGCTGGTGATTTTATCGGCCTTTTGAAGCGTCAAGCCAATATCGTCGAGACCTTCGAGCAAGCAATATTTGCGAAACGCATCAACGTCGAACCCAATCGCATCACCATCTTGTCCTGAGATTGTTTGGTTCTCGAGGTCGACAGTCAGCGTGGCATTTTCGCCATTTTCAGCATGTGCCATGAGGCGGCTGACTTCGGCATCCGACAGGCGGATCGGCAAGATCCCATTTTTGAAGCAATTGTTAAAGAAAATATCAGCAAAGCTCGGCGCGATGATAACCCGAATGCCAAAATCCAACAGTGCCCATGGCGCATGCTCACGGCTCGATCCGCAACCGAAATTATCTCCCGCAACAATAATTTTGGCATCGCGGTAAGGCGCACGGTTTAAA
Organism: Rhodobiaceae bacterium; assembly: GCA_038147995.1. Taxonomy (GTDB): domain Bacteria; phylum Pseudomonadota; class Alphaproteobacteria; order RS24; family RS24; genus JAYODZ01. The sequence goes on from JAYQUO010000002.1 coordinate 90,745, forward strand.
ACAAAGTCAGAAATTTCTGACCCGTCTTGCGTATAGCGCATTTCGTCAAACAGGTTCCGACCCAGACCCGTGCGGGCAATGGTTTTTAAAAATTGCTTCGGGATGATCATATCCGTGTCAATATTGATCAATGGCATTGGCGCGGCGACAGCCGTCAGCGTGGTAAATTTATCCATGGTCTTAGACCTCCACTTTGCGAATATCGATGAAATGGCCAGCAACCGCAGCAGCAGCAGCCATTTGCGGCGACACCAAATGTGTCCGCCCATTACGCCCTTGTCGTCCTTCAAAATTGCGGTTCGACGTCGACGCACACCGCTCGCCAGGCTCGAGCTTATCTGGGTTCATCGCCAAGCACATAGAGCAACCAGGCTCGCGCCATTCAAAGCCCGCTGCGATGAAAATTTTATCAAGGCCCTCGGCTTCGGCTTGCTCTTTGACAAGACCCGAGCCGGGCACAACCATCGCATTGACATGCGCTGCAACCTTGCGGCCACGCGCATAATCAGCGGCGGCGCGCAAATCTTCGATCCGGCTATTGGTGCACGATCCAATGAAAACGCGATCAATTTTAACATCTTCCATCGGCGTGCCAGGGGTCAGGCCCATATAGCTGAGCGCCCTTTGCATCGCCGTCCGGCGTCCTTCGTCGGCCAAGGCGGTCGGGTCAGGGATCGTGCCCGTGATTGCGATCACATCTTGCGGGCTTGTCCCCCAAGTGACCAAGGGCGGCAGATTGGCCGCGTCGATGGTAATTTCTCGGTCGAAGACAGCATCGGCATCAGAGGTGAGTGTCCGCCAATAATCAACCGCGGCGTCCCAATCGGCGCCAGCCGGCACCATCGGGCGCCCTTTCAAATAGCTATAAGTTTTCTCATCGGGAGCGATCAATCCTGCCCGTGCGCCAGCCTCAATCGACATGTTGCATAAGGTCATTCGACCTTCCATGCTCAGTGCCTCGATGACAGGGCCAGCATATTCCAACACGCAGCCTGTGCCGCCAGCGGTACCAATTTCACCAATAATGGCAAGGGCGATATCTTTTGCCGTCAGATGGGCGGGTGCTTCGCCGACAACATTAATGCGGAAATTTTTAGCTTTACGCTGAATGAGCGTTTGTGTTGCCAGCACGTGTTCGACTTCCGACGTACCGATGCCATGCGCCAAAGCGCCAAAGGCGCCATGGGTCGAGGTATGGCTGTCGCCGCAGACGATTGTCAGCCCTGGAAGGGTAAAGCCCTGTTCCGGCCCGGTCACGTGGACAATGCCTTGACGAATATCGTGCATACCGACATGCGGCACACCAAATTCGGCGCAATTGCTCTCGAGCATGGCGATTTGACGTTTGCTATCAAGATCTTCGATGGCTTCCAGACCGCCCGCACGATTAGTGGTCGGGATATTGTGATCAACCACGGCCAGCGTTTTTTGCGGCGCACGCACTTGCCGACCTGTCAGGCGCAAACCTTCAAAGGCTTGTGGGCTTGTAACTTCATGAACAAGATGGCGATCAATATAGATCAAGCAATTCCCGTCCTCTTGTTGATCGACGAGATGCGCGTCCCAAATTTTATCGTAGAGTGTTTTTCCGGTCATAATGCCTATCTCCTGACGGGACACTTCCCCGTCGCTTTAAAGGGGGGCCGCCGTTAGGTTCCGATTAGGCTTCAGAATCAGACCCAGCGACCTCTTGTTTTGCTGCTGTTTTATCGCTCGGCTTTTGCCGTTTTTCAGCAATACGAGCGGCTTTACCCGTCAACCCACGGAGGTAATAGAGTTTGGCACGACGGACACGGCCGCGGCGCACCAGTTTAATGCTCTCAACCAACGGGCTATAAATTGGGAACACGCGCTCGACGCCCTCGCCATAAGAAATTTTCCGCACCGTTACATTTTGGTTAAGACCAGCTCCTGCGCGCGCAATGCAGACGCCTTCAAAGGCCTGAACCCGCTCGCGCGATCCTTCGGTCACCTTGACGTTGACTTGGACGGTATCGCCGGGAGCAAAATCATCGACGGTTTTTTCGCTAAGTTTCGCGACTTGTTCGCGCTCAAGCTGTTCAATCATATTCATGGCGGCACTCTTTCATCCGGCGCTATTTGCGCCTAGCCAAAGCATAGTCTCGTACCCCGCACGCACATATCGTGCAGAAGATGGGGGGAAATAGCACGAAAAACCTGCCCCTGTCACCCCTAATCCGCGTTTTTACCGTATTTTTTTATATAACGGGCCCAGAGGTCTGGCCGGCGCATTTTTGTCAGCGATTCCGCGGCCGCGCGGCGCCACTTTGCGACGCGCTGGTGATCACCAGAGGTCAGCACATCGGGGATGGGGCGGCCCTCCCAGATTTGCGGCCGCGTATAGTGCGGATACTCTAACAGATCTTCCTCGAAGCTCTCACTGTCAGCCGACTCCGCCTTGCCCATAACCCCTGGCAAAAGCCTTATAATAGCGTCCAAAAGGCACAAGCTCGCAATCTCGCCACCCGATAAAATATAATCCCCCAAGGATATTTCGAGGCCCGGGCGCGCCTCGAGAAGCCGCTCATCGACCCCCTCGAAACGACTGCAAAACAGCATAGCGCCGGGTCCTGCAGCCAGATCGCGCACCAGCCCTTGCGTTAGGGGGCGGCCGCGCGGTGTCAAATAAACCAAGGGTAAATGCGCATGGTCTTGCCGCGCCGTGTCGATCGCAGCGGCGGCAATATCGGCACGCATAATCATGCCAACCCCACCGCCGGCCGGCGTGTCATCAACATTCTTATGTCGCCCCTCGCCAAAATCGCGCATCGGCGTGCAATTAAGCGACCACAGCCCCTCTTTCAGGGCTCGACCGGCCAAGCCTTGCGCCAATGGCCCCGGGAAAAGATCGGGCATGAGCGATATAATTTGCGCGTGCCACGCCATCTTACTGCTCCTCGGGATCCGTGTCTGGCACGGCGTCTGTGTAAACCGGCAGGCGCACCGTTAACAGCCGCGCCTCGAGATCGACCTCAGGGACAAAATCCTCGTTGAAGGGCACCATATGGGGACCAAATTCGACAATATCACCAGCGCCAAAATCATACAGGGCAGTCACGACGCCGAGCGCATTGCCAGCTTCATCGACAACGCGACAGCCCAGCAAGTCAGCATGATAATAATCGGCGGCGTCGGTCGCTGGTAAGGCGGCACGATCAACAAAGAGAGACTGGCCGCGCAAAGCCTCCGCCGCATTGCGATCGTCAACGCCCGTAAAATGTAGCCGCACCGAGGCGCCAGCAATATGCACCTTGGCAAGAGCAAGCTCTTGTCCATTTCCGGTGACGACGCGCGCGAGAGACTTTAATGTCTCAGCATCAGCCAGATAACTCTTGACCTTAACGTCCCCGCGCAAGCCATGGGCTGTCGAAACCACTCCAATCAGGATGCGGTCTTCTGCCATGCGTCCTAGTCTTCTTTTGCTTCCTCAGCAGGAGCTTCCTCAGCAGGAGCTTCCTCAGCAGGGGCTTCCTCAGCAGGGGCTTCCTCAGCAGGGGCTTCCGCAGCAGGAGCTTCCTCAACAGGAGCTTCCTCAGCAGGGGCCGCTGCGGCCTCGGCTTCGGCTGCCGCGGCTTCTTCGGCGGCGCGTTTTGCTTCTTCGGCCGCTGCAATACGCTCAAGTGCTTTCGCACCTGGCTTACCTTTTTCAGGATTGTTGCGAGCAGCGCGTGTCAGCAGGCCCGCCGCGTCGAGAAACCGTGCCACACGATCAGAGGATTGCGCCCCTTGCTCCAGCCAATATTTGGCGCGCGCCGTATCCAGGATCAAACGCTGATCATGGTCTTTCGGCAGGAGGGGGTTATAGGTGCCGATTTTCTCAATAAAGCGGCCATCGCGCGGCATGCGGCTGTCAGCCACAACAATGCGATAAAACGGCCGTTTTTTTGCGCCACCACGCGACATACGAATTTTCAAAGCCATAAAATATTCCTTTCTAAAGAATAGTTAGTCGTCACATTAGTTTGGGTAAAAATCTCATTTCTTCTTCGGTGGAAACCCAGGTAAGTCTCCCAATTTTGACAAGTCGGACAGATCGCTGGGCAGCTTCCCCTGCCCAAAGCCAGGACCGCCCAGACCGCCCAAGCCGCCGCCCAGACTACCGCCCATACCGCCGCCCATACCGCCGCCCATACCGCCGCCCATACCGCCGAGCATGCCAGCCAGCCCCTTCAAGCCGCCCTTGCCGAGTTTCTTCATCATGTCGGCCATTTGTCGGTGCATTTTGAGAAGCTTATTAACCTCTTGCACAGAAGTGCCGGAGCCGGCCGCAACGCGTTTTTTGCGGCTGGCATTGAGCAGCCGCGGATCCGCTTTTTCACCGCGGGTCATCGAGCCAATAATGGCGATCTGGCGTGCGATTTGTTTATCGTCCATACCCAAAGCGCCCGCCTGATTTTTTAATTTACCCATGCCTGGCAACATCGCCAAAACACCCGCCATGCCACCCATGCGGGTCATTTGACGTAATTGCTCGGCCAGATCATCAAGCTCGAACTGGCCTTTTTTCATGCGGGCAGCGATTTTTTCTGCCTTTTCGGCGTCCATTGTCTCGGCCGCTTTTTCCACCAAGCCGACAACGTCGCCCATGCCCAAAATGCGCCCAGCGATGCGCGCTGCATCAAAAGGTTCGAGCTTATCAATCCCCTCACCGACGCCGAGTAATTTAATCGGGACGCCGGTCACATGGCGCATCGACAGCGCCGCACCACCACGCCCATCCCCATCAACACGGGTCAGCACAATGCCGGTCAACGATACACGTTTGTTAAACTGATCGGCGATGGTGACCGCCTCTTGGCCCGTCAGGCTATCAGCGACCAGCAACGTTTCATGCGGTTTTGCGATGGCAGAAACTTCAGCCATCTCAGCCATCAACGCTTCATCGGCGTTGGTTCGGCCAGCCGTATCCAACATAATAACGTCGAAGCCACCCAACCGACCCGCCTCAAGGGCGCGACGCGCAATATCGGCTGGCCGTTGATTGGCAACAATGGGAAGCGTCGCGATCTCAGCCTGCTCGCCCAAAATACGGAGCTGCTCCATCGCCGCTGGGCGGCTGGTATCGAGCGAGGCCATCAGAACTTTTTTCTTATTCTGGCGCGTCAAAAACCGAGCGACTTTCGCCGTCGTCGTGGTTTTACCCGAGCCTTGCAAACCGACCATCATGATTGCCAGCGGGGCCGGCGCATTCAAGGAAATAGGCGCGGCTTCGCCCAGCATATCAACCAGCGTATCATTGACAATCTTAACTACCTGTTGGCCAGGCGTGACGGATTTTAAAACCTCGGTGCCGATCGCACGCGGCTTAACCTGATCCAGAAAAGACCCGACTACTGGCAAAGCGACATCCGCCTCGATCAGCGCCCGCCGAATTTCCGCGAGAGCTGCTTCGACATCCTTTTCGCTCAGCGCACCACGACCGCGTAAACGGTCGAAGATTGTGCCGAAACGGTCGCTCAAAGCATCAAACATTAATCAAGTCTCCATGCCACGTTAGACGTGGCCTGATCCCACAATAGAGCTCAACGCCAAACGCACCCGCGGGCAAATCCTTGCTGACGGGTGGCGATCATCTCTCCGAGATGACCAAGTGATGTTGAACTCACGTCGAAAAACGGGCTGAAACTACGCGCCAAGCCTCAGCATGTCAAGTAAAAGCACGCTGCCACAGGTGACAGCGGCACTAAGTTTCGCTATGACCACAAGACGATAAGCTGTGAAGCTGGAAAACGGAACCTGGTGCGCGCAATGGAAATTGCTTTTACAAAAATGAATGGTCTCGGCAATGACTTCGTTGTCATTGACGGGCGTCGCCATGCGCTCACCCTCACCCCCTCCTTGGTGCGACAGCTGGCGGATCGGAACAACCCCGATACACGTGGCTGTGACCAACTCTTGCATATTCTGCCGCCGCGGGGGAACGGCACCGTATTCATGGACATTTTTAATGCTGATGGCAGTCGCGTTGGCGCCTGCGGCAACGGCACCCGCGCTGTCGCTCTGCTGCTCGGGCTGAGCGACTGCATCATCGAAACCGAAGCAGGGGCGTTGGCCTGCCAGCTCAGCGACGATAATTTGGTCACCGTCAATATGGGGCCACCGCGGCTATCGGCGGCCGAAATTCCGGTCTCGAATTTACGGATCGATCCGCGGGCGGTTCAGTTGCACGATGATTTGCCGCTGGCAATCTTGGTCAATATGGGTAACCCACACGCGGTTATGTTCACGACCGAGGCGCCGCAGAGCCTGGCGCTGCGCTATGGGCCCGCACTGGAGCATCATCCGTTATTTCCCGAGCGCGCCAATATTAATTTCTACCGTCTTCACAAACCCGATCATCTTGAGATGGCAACTTGGGAGCGCGGCGCCGGGCTTACCAAAGCCTGCGGCACGGGGGCGTGCGCGACGGCGGTTGCGCATGCGCTCGCACAGGGTTTTGCCCCTGAAACTTTCCGCCGGCTCGATGTGCCGGGCGGGACCTTGCATATCCGGAGTGACGCAGAAACGGCTCCAGTTTGGATGCGCGGCCCAGCCGCAATTGAGTTCACGGGTCACACCCATGTCGATTTGACTGAGGCGCCATATGGCTGACACCCCGCATATCGATGTGATTAATTTTGGCTGTCGGCTGAATGCGCTGGAAGGCGATCAAGTGCGTCAAGCCGCTGAAATGGCCGGTTTAAAGAACACGGCCATCATTAATAGCTGTGCTGTCACCGAAGAAGCGGTGCGCCAAGCTCGGCAAACCATAAGGCGGGCCAAGCGCGAACAGCCCGATCGAGCCATTTTTGTGACGGGCTGCGCCGTCCATACCGATCCTCAGCAATTTTCTGAAATGCCAGAGGTCAGCCGCTTAATCGGCAATCTCGAAAAATCTGACCCGCAGTCTTACAGCGCCGGCGCGGCAGCGCATGTGGTCGGCGATATTATGGTGAGCAAAACCATAACAAGCCCACCCCACGCGCTGCAACCGAGCGAAACCCAAAGGCGGGCACGCGCCTTTGTCCAAATTCAAACAGGCTGCGATCACCGTTGCACTTTTTGCATCATTCCTTTCGGACGCGGCAACTCGCGGTCCGTGCCGCGCCAGACCATCGCACACCAATGCGCCGAGCTGGTCGCAGCCGGGCATAAGGAAATTGTTCTCACAGGAGTCGATATCACGAGTTGGGGGCATGACCTTGGCGAGGATGGGCTGGGCGTTCTGATCCGCTATCTTTTGAATTCGGTGCCTGATCTGCCGCGCTTGCGCCTCAGTTCGGTAGATGCTGTCGAGCTTGATGAAGGTTTTCTTGATTTGGTGATCCATGAAGATCGCCTCATGCCGCACCTACATTTGTCCTTGCAAGCTGGCGATGACATGATTTTAAAGCGCATGAAACGTCGCCACAGCCGCGCTGAGGCCGTCGCCTTATGCGCCCGTCTAAAGCACCAAAGGCCAGATATCACCTTCGGGGCTGATATTATCGCCGGCTTTCCAACCGAAACCGAAGAGATGTTCCAAAATAGCGTTAACCTCATTGGCGATTGCGATCTCGTTTGGCTACATGTGTTCCCCTTCTCGCCGCGGCCCGAAACGCCCGCCGCGCGCATGCCACAATTGCCGCGCGAGCTCATTGTTGAACGCGCCCGCACTTTGCGCGAGGCTGGACAACATCACCAGCGCGCATGGCTCGACGCCCAAAAAGGGAAAAAATTTACGCTGCTGATGGAAAAAGATACGATTGGGCGGGCGGAGAATTTTGCCCGCGTTCACGTAAACCTCGCACAAACAACCGGCTCACTCGTACGAGCAACAATCACGGGGCATAGCGGTTCTGACTTAGTGGGAGACGTTGATGGGCCTATTTGACCGACTAAAATCTGGCCTTGGGCGGTCGAGCAAGGCGATTAGCGATGGCTTGGGTAAATTATTTACCGGTGGCAAGCTCGACGCCGCGCAAATTCAATCCCTCGAGGAGATCTTACTGACCGCCGATATTGGGCTTGACGCAACAGATCATATTCTCGCCCAGTTGAACGCCGCAGGTCTTGATCGCTTGACGGATGCGCTGCAGTTAAAGCGCGCTTTGGCGCATGAAATAACCCAAATCTTGGCGCCGGTCGCGCACCCATTGCAGATTGATCCGTCCCATAAGCCGGCTATTATTTTAATGGCCGGTGTCAATGGCGCTGGCAAAACCACCACCATCGCCAAGCTTGCCGAAAAACTAACACAACAAAACAAAGCGGTCATGCTTGTGGCAGGCGACACCTTCCGTGCCGCAGCGATTGAGCAATTGCAAGTCTGGGGAGAACGCACTGGCGTTCCCGTCATCGCCAATCAAGCTGGAGGGGATGCGGCAGGGTTGGTTTATGCGGCGATCGAACAGGCGCGCGCGCAAGCTGTCGATGTCTTGATTATTGACACCGCAGGGCGGCTGCAATCGAATGACGCGCTGATGGCCGAACTAGAAAAAATCGTCCGCGTCATGCGCAAGTTGGATGTAGCAGCACCGCACGCCTCGTTACTTGTTCTTGACGCGACAGTCGGGCAAAATGCTTTATCGCAAGCGGAGGCCTTCCAAAAGGCCGCCGCGACCACGGGTTTGATCATGACCAAACTCGACGGTACGGCGCGGGGTGGTGTTCTGGTTGCGTTAGCGCGTAAATTAAAGCTGCCCATTCACTATATTGGCGTCGGTGAAGGGATCGAGGATCTTCAAGGTTTTGACCCACAAGCCTTCGCACACGCGCTTGTCGGCCTGAACCTCAATGGCGAGGAATAAAATTATGAGCGGTGGACAGAAACTACTAGAGGACTTCGGTCCGCTGCTTGTGTTTTTTGTCTTGAATGGCTTCGGCGCGCGCTGGTTTGGCCAACCCGAAACGCAAAGCCTCTTTATTGCAACGGCTGGCTTCATGATTGCCTTGACCGTCGCGATTGCAGTGGGCTGGCTGCAAGGCCGCAGACCCGCCCCCGTGACTTTAATCTCGGCGGCCTTCGTCTTTGTCTTTGGTGGCCTGACCTTGTACCTGCACGACGAGACCTTCATCAAAATCAAGCCAACCATCGTCTACACTTTATTCGGAACCGTTTTAACAATTGGCCTCATGCGTGGCGTTTCATATCTCCAACGCCTCATGGGCAATATGTTGCCACTCAATCAAGCCGGCTGGCTTGTCCTGACCCGCCGCTGGGCGGTTTTCTTTTTCTGCCTTGCTGTTTTGAATGAAATTGCTTGGCGCAACCTGACGACCGATCAATGGGTGCAGCTCAAAGTTTTTGGTTTTCTGGCATTAACATTCGGTTTCGCGATGGCCCAAATGCCGCTGCTGTCACGATACCAAAGTAAAGCTGATTAGCGCCGCGCCAGAGCTTCAAAGCCTGGCGTCTTACTCCAATCCGCAGGCTCGCTGAAGGGCGCAAAACTGCTTGCATCTTTTGTTTGGTGATAATGCTGCAAAGCCCAATAGACGCTGGGAAAGGCCAAAGCGTCCCATGGAATATCGCGCCAATGAAACAAGCCCACCTCAAGGCTTTCTACCCCGCAGGCAACATCTGGATGCCGCAGACGGCCGCGATAAAAAATCTGCACCTGAGAAATTCGCGCGACATTATAAACGCCCAACAGACAATCTATCTCAACATCGGCGCAAGCCTCTTCCTGCGCCTCACGCGCCGCCGCCGCTGCCACCGTTTCGTTGAGCTCCATAAAGCCCGCGGGCAAGGTCCAAAACCCTGCGCGCGGCTCTATCGCGCGCCGACATAATAAAATTTGATCCTCATAATGCGCGACAACACCCGCTATAATGCGCGGGTTTTCGTAATTAATAAGTCCACAATGATCGCAAATGTTACGCTCCAACGCGTCGTCATGCGGCTGTCGTCTCGAAAACGCGATATCGCGGGTATAGTCGCGCGACTTATCTCTAAACGTCATGTCTAATCTCCGCTTGTTGATGGTACCGCGGGCGGTTGTAATCCCATGGCAGGATAAATTTCATCGAGAATAAATGTCGCATCGAGTGGCCCCGCGTGCCGCGCGAGAATACGGCCATCGCTACCAATGAGAAACGTTTCGGGCACGCCATAAACACCAAAATCTATGGCAACGCGACCGTCGCGATCGGCGCCCACTTTCTCGAACGGGTTGCCCAGCGTTGTCAAAAACCGTAATGCCGCATCTGGCAGGTCTTTATAATTAAGACCATAAATTTTAATCCCTGCCGCCTTTAGCGCCATGAGGTCATCATGCTCATCGCGGCACGGGCCGCACCAACTGGCCCAGACATTTAACAAGACAGGAACGCCCTGTCGAAGATCGCTATCCGATAAGCCGGCTTGTTGCTCCAAGCCTTCAATGGGCGGCAAGCTAAAACGGGGCACGGGCTTTCCGGATAAGGCCGTGGGTAATTTTTGGGGGTCGCCGTTGAACAGACTGAAGAGGAACAGCGCAGCTAGCGCGGCAAATAGCGCGAGAGGCAAATAGCGGATCATGCCGCGTCCCGCCCCTCGAGGTTCCGCGCGCGCCGCCGCAACAGCACGAGATCGCGTACCGAGCTGATCACTAAACCGCCCGTTAAAACAATCACGACCGCATAGCTGGCATAGATATAAAAATCGTAATTCGTTGCCGCCATCTCCATCAGCTCTCTCCCGCCTCGCGTTTAAGACGTGCCCGCATGCGTTGGCGCAAAATTTCGCTCTCGATCCGGGTCAGCAATAAGGCAAAGAATAAAGCGGTAAATCCCGCCGCCATGATCAGCAGCGGCTGCAAAATTTCAGGATGGATCGCTGGCCGCGCGAAACGCGAAATGCTGGCCGGCTGGTGCAGTGTATTCCACCAATCGACAGAAAATTTAATAATCGGAATATTAATGACCCCGACAATCGCCAGAATGGCCGCCGTACGGGCAGCAATTTCAGGAGCCGTAATAGCCCGCCAGATCGCCATATAACCAAGATAGATAAAGAACAGCACCAAAACCGAGGTCAGGCGCGCATCCCAAACCCACCATGTGCCCCACATGGGCTGGCCCCATAATGATCCGGTGATCAGCGCGGCGAGGGTAAACACTGCCCCAATCGGGGCCGCCGCGCGGGCCGCCACATGGCCAAGCGGATGCCGGAAGATGAGCGCTAAAATACTCGCACCAGCAATAAAGCTATAGGTGAAAAGCGCCAACCAAGCCGCAGGCCCATGAATGAACATGATGCGGACTGTCTCGCCTTGCTGATAGTCCGGCGGCGCGTTGTAAACCGCCCACGCACCCCAGATCAAAATTGCGACCGCAATGGCCCAGCTGGGCAAAAGCGCCGCCCGAGCAAAGCGTAAAAACCGATGCGGGTTCGCAAAATAATGGAGCCAGTCTAACGTTTGTCTTTGCATCATCTGTTCCTAAACCTGCGCGCTTGCCTTGTCAAAACACAACCGCCCTACCGCAATAAAACCCGAAGGGCCGCGGCGATTGCCAGTGGGCTGAGCAAAAACGCAGCCACGCTGACCAATAATAGAGCCGCCAAAGCCCACCAGTTCACCGTCATATCGGCGAGCGCTTGATGGGTCACGCTGGCACCAAAAATTAACACTGGAACAAACAGCGGCATCACCACCAGCGCCGTTAGCAGGCCTGCGCGCTGGACACTTACCGACAAGGCAGCCCCGACCGCGCCCAAGGCACATAAGGCTGGCCCTGCCGCAATGACCGCCATCACCAAGATCGGCAGCGCCGCAGGCGCAATATTGAGCAAGGCGCCCGCAATCGGCAAAGCCAGGGCGAGCGGTAGAATAATGGCACAGAAATGAGCTAATATTTTGGCCATGGCAAGGCCTTCTAGCGACATAGATCCGAGCAATAATTGATCGAAATGCCCGTCCTCGACATCGCTCTGAAACAGCCGATCAAGCGACAACAGCACTGCAAGGACAAGAATAACCCACATTAACCCGGGTGCCAGGCGGCGTAATAGATCCAGCTCCGGCCCAATGCCAAAGGGCACCAAAGTGACAGCTATCATCAAAAAGGCCAAAACCAACGAGATATTTCCCTGCCGCCAGGCCAGCACAATATCTTGTTTCATAATGTGATACAGCCACATAGCTCACACAACTCCGAGATCGAGATGCTGATCCGCAAAAGGCAAGGGTTCATGGCTGCTGGCGACGACGACCCCCCCAGCCGCACAATGCGCCGCGACCTGCGCCGATAAGATATCCCGCCCTGCCTGATCTAGGGCTGTGAAGGGCTCATCCAGAAGCCATATCGGCCGCGCGACGACGGTCAGTCGCGCCATTGCTGTGCGGCGCAGTTGACCCGCCGATAGCTCGCCAACGGCGCTATGGGCGAGCCGCACAACACCCCAAATATCCATGGCCTCGGCCACGCCATTGGGGCGCGCGCCTGCTAGTATTGCCGCCATAAATTGCAAATTCTCGATCACCGATAAATGCTGCTTCAGCCCGCTTTGGTGCCCAACATAATGCATGTGCGTCGCCGCCAGCGGTGCCGCATTAAAACCGATATCGCCGTCACAGGCGAGAAAACCAGCGAGGGCGCGCAAAATGCTTGTCTTACCACTGCCATTCGGTCCCGCGATCATCAGCGTTTGGCCACAGCCAATTTTAAAGCTGAGATCTCGGACGACGCGCGTCCCATTGCGCCACACGCTCAAGCCTTGGCACGTCAGACCGATCCTCTTTGTCTCGTGATTGCTTTGGCCTTGCATATCGCCCCTTAGACACAGAAATAAAAAAGCTGTTGGTACTGCCTCCCTAGCATAGCCTTTTCAAAACAAAAACAGTATAGTGCGCCCGCATCGCCGCGCGGCGACACATGTTTACGGCTCACATGAAAAGGAAGAACTCATGCCTGCAGCAAAAAAAACCAAAACCACCCCAAAAGTTTCGCGTCATCCAGACAGCTTTAAAGCGCTGAAAACGCTGAAAGTTGGATCTAAAAACTATAGCTATTTCAGCCTCAAAGCGGCTGAAAAAAATGGTCTCGCCGGAATTTCGAAACTTCCCTATTCAATGAAAGTCCTGCTCGAAAACCTGCTGCGCCACGAAGATGGCCGCACCGTCACAGCCGATGATATCCGTGCCGTTAAGTCATGGATGACAAAACGCAAATCAACCCGCGAAATAGCATTTCGTCCCGCCCGCGTCCTGATGCAGGATTTCACCGGCGTTCCAGCCGTGGTCGACCTCGCGACCATGCGCAATGCCATGCAAGATATTGGCGGCAACACCAAAAAAATTAACCCACTTGCTCCTGTCGATCTCGTCATCGACCACTCCGTCATGGTTGACCATTTCGGCACCAGCAAGTCCTTGAAAGATAATGTGGCGTTGGAATATAGCCGCAATGAGGAACGCTATGAGTTTCTCCGCTGGGGCTCGCAAGCTTTTGAAAACTTCCGCGTTGTCCCACCCGGAACAGGGATTTGCCACCAGGTGAATCTGGAATATCTGGCGCAAACCGTTTGGACCAAAAAAGATAAAATCAACGGCAAACGCGTTGAGGTTGCTTATCCCGATACGCTGGTCGGCACCGACAGCCACACAACGATGGTCAACGGTCTTGCTGTGCTGGGTTGGGGCGTTGGCGGCATTGAAGCCGAGGCGGCGATGCTGGGCCAACCGATCTCTATGCTGTTACCAGAAGTCATCGGCTTTAAACTCACGGGCAAATTGCCGAAAGGCGCAACCGCGACAGACCTGGTTTTGACAATTGTTGAAATGCTTCGCAAAAAAGGTGTGGTCGGGAAATTTGTCGAATTTTATGGGTCGGGCCTGAACAATCTATCGCTCGAGGACCAAGCAACAATCGCCAATATGGCGCCAGAATATGGTGCAACATGCGGCTTCTTCCCCGTCGATAAAGAAGCACTGGCCTATTTAAAAGCAACAGGGCGGGCGAAAACGCGCGTCGCTCTGGTGGAAAAATATGCCAAAGCGCAAGGCATGTTCCGCACGAGCAGTTCGCCCGATCCGGTTTTCACCTCAACGTTGCAACTCGATCTCAGCGACGTCAAACCATCGCTTGCAGGACCCAAGCGCCCGCAAGATCGTGTGCTTTTGGAAAATATGCCCGCCAGTTTTGCTGGCTCACTTAGCGAGCAAGGCGGGGATCTCGGCAAACGCGTCAAGGTCAAAGGTGAAAAATTCGACCTGGGCAATGGCGATGTTGTCATCGCGGCCATCACTTCATGCACCAACACGTCCAACCCCAGCGTTATGCTGGGCGCCGGTCTGGTGGCGCGCAACGCTCTTGCGCGCGGCTTGAAAGTGAAGCCTTGGGTCAAAACATCGCTCGCCCCAGGCTCGCAAGTCGTGGCAGATTATCTGAAGAAAGCAGGCCTGCAGGCATCGCTCGACAAGCTCGGCTTTAATATTGTCGGCTATGGTTGCACCACGTGTATCGGTAACTCGGGGCCCCTGCCGACTGCAATTTCGCAAGCCATCAACGACAATAATCTGGTCGCGGCTTCCGTTTTATCTGGCAACCGAAACTTTGAGGGTCGCGTTAGCCCAGATGTGCGGGCCAATTATCTCGCCTCGCCAATGCTGGTCGTTGCCTATGCCTTAGCTGGCTCGGTCAATATTAACTTGGCCACGGACCCGCTGGGGCACGACAAAAAAGGTGCGCCCGTTTATTTGAAGGACATTTGGCCAGACAGTCACGAAATCAGCAAAACGGTTCGCCAATGCGTGACCCCAGCCATGTTCCGCGAACGCTATAAGGACGTCTTCAAAGGCGATAGCAATTGGCGCAAGATTAAACCGGCGAAAGGTGAAACCTTTAGCTGGAATAAAAAATCGACCTATGTGCAAAAACCAACTTTCTTTGACGGCCTCAGCGCGACACCAAATCCGGTACGGCCGATTGAGAATGCACGCATTCTTGCGCTCTTGGGCGACAGCATAACGACCGACCATATTTCGCCGGCAGGCTCGATAAAAGCAACCAGTCCCGCTGGTCTTTATCTGAAAGACAATAAAGTTGGTGTTGCGGACTTCAACTCTTATGGCGCCCGTCGCGGCAATCATGAAGTTATGATGCGCGGCACCTTTGCCAATATCCGGATCCGCAACCACATGGCACCGGGCACCGAGGGCGGCGTTACCAAGCTGCAACCTTCGGGGAAGGAAATGTCGATTTATGATGCGGCCATGGAATATGCCAAGCAAGACACGGCTCTGGTGGTCTTTGCGGGTAAGGAATATGGCACGGGGTCGAGCCGCGACTGGGCAGCAAAAGGCACCCGTTTGCTCGGCGTGCGGGCTGTGATTGCCCAAAGCTTCGAGCGCATCCACCGCTCCAATCTGGTGGGCATGGGTATTTTGCCACTTCAGTTTACCGGCGACCAAAGCTGGGAAAGTCTGAAACTTGACGGCACCGAGACGGTAAGCATTGATGGTGTCGCTGGAAAAATTAAACCGCGCCAAACCATTTCTGCAACCATTACGCGCGCAAATGGCCAAAGCCAGGCGGTGAAACTATTGAGCCGGATCGACACACAAGACGAAGTCGATTACTTCCTCAATGGTGGTATCTTGCAATATGTTCTGCGACAGCTCGCCAGCTAAGTGATAGATATTTAGATTAGAACTTTAACGCCGCCCTTCGGGGCGGCGTTTTAGGTTTTGGTGTCTTGCGACGCGTCGATAAGAGGCAATAAGGCCGCGGCGGCTGAGCCATCAAATTTATAAGCCCAATCTTCTTTGCTGCTAAACCTGGCCCAAATATGGCTGCCCGTCGAGACCACAGCAATGCCCGTGTTGCCGCCATCTTGCTGCTGCAAGGTCAGATTTTGGCCGTTGCTAAAATCAATCAAGGCACTCGGCGTAACATCCACGGGTCGCAGCGTCGCCATGGCCGACAAAATCGCCTGCGCTGCCGGTTCTGAGGCGGCAAAAACAACCGCCTCCTCATGGTGGCTGATCGAAATACGCTCAATCGTGTTCAGCTCAGGCAAGGGCAAAGCGGGATCAATCCAAACCGCAATATCTTTGTTGCGCGGCAGGCGTCCTCGTGCCAACCAGCTCTGATCCTCATCTATTTCGCGGACATAAAAATTGCTTTGCGGCAAACCAATTTGCTGGATCGCCTGTTTTTGTTCGACCTCGCTGGCTTCTGGCTTGCCCAATAATATGCCGGCAATATTCGCGCCGCTCGCATCGCTGAGCCGGAAGCGGATCGCCGCACCGAGTTTCTCGGGAACCGTCAGGCCAAGACGAATATGCCATTTTGCAAGTGCCGTGCGCGGCGCCAATTTCTCAATCGTTGTCAGGTTTAACAGTAGCTCATTGACCAATTCCTGATGGGCAGGAAAATTTTGCCGCGACGGCAAAACCCATTCCCCGTTCCGCCGCTCCAGCGTAACAATTTGCGTCCCCGACATGCCGAGGCCGAAGGTCAACTCGATCATTGCGACCTCATCGAGACGAGAACCCAAATTGGGTAATAGAGGCCCCAAAGCGGTGCGATTGTAGACCGGCTGTTCGCGATAGATTGCGTAGACCAGAAAGCTCAAGCTCGCGACAGTCAGAGCGACTAAAATTTGCATCAGGCGCAGTCGGATCATGACCCATCCACCATTCTAAAACCACCTGCTTTTTGTGTCGCGGCGCGGCGCGCGCGACGGCGTAGCATCACGAAAACACTCACCAGAAGAACGAGGGCGGGCATCAGCGCAATATTGATCCAACGCAAAACCAGACCGAGCTGTTCAATATCGCGACGCAAATTTGCCTCGACCTTGCGCAAGGCTTTTCGCGCATCTTGTAACTCTTGCCGATATCGGCGGGTAACATCTTGCGCTTCTTTGCCCAGTGTGCCGCTTTTCTCCAGCTTATCCAATTCGCCTTGTGCGGCGGCAATGCGTGACTGGAGATTATTTTCTTCCGTCAGATATTGCTCCTCGGCGGCGCGCCGAAGATCGGCGACGCGCGTAAAGATAGGGTCTTGCCGCTCGCGGCCGCGCAAGCTAATCAGCGCATCAGACCCCATCATATTTTCGACAGCGTTGAGCAAGAATTTAGCATTATCGGCCATCGGCACGGCGAAGCGCTGGCCGAGATAATTTTGTTCCGTAGTCCAGAACCGATCATCAAAAAAGTCGCTATCGGCAAAAAGGATAATATTGGCATCGGCTGCCTCCCCAACATGGGGCGGGCCTTCATAGCCTGCATCTGGTGGCCCAGCAGGAAACGCGGAACGAACCTCGCCACTCACGCGCGCCGCCAGAGCATGGTTTTGCCCATCGGCGGTAAAATCACGCAAGAGCTGATCGGGATCTGGCCCAGCAACAACTTGCGCACGCTGTAAAAGCATCGCGTCAGTCGACGTTGATACCAGCGGTGTGAAAACCGTGGTTGCATCGGCCCGCTGTTGCAGCACGCCCGGCGAGCCAATATTCAATAAATCAATATTGCTTAGGATAACGTCTGACCGATTGAAAGCGGCGGGACCTAACCCCATCCATAAAACATAATCGACGAGCCGCCGACGTGCATCCCGACCCGTTTCAACACGTTGCGCGTATTGGCGATCGGCGGCGATAAGATCATCGGGCATAGCAACGCCCCACTGCGCCATAAGGCGCGGAAGGTTGGATTTCTCCGTCGCACCTTGGAGTGGCTCCCCATTGGGACCGGCGGTCAGGCTCACCTCGGAATAGGGGTCAACAAAAGCTATCAAGCGCCCGCCACGCATCACGAACTGATCGATCGCATAGGCTTGGTCATCGGTGAGAGGGCGCGGATGCGCGAGCAGCAAAACGTCGATTTTACTTGGTATCTTGCTCAAATTCGGCTCAAGAAATTCAACCTTAAAGCGGTCGACAAGCTCGCTATAGATCAAGAAGGGCTGCGACTGCCCGCGCAGGGCTAACATCAAACCGCCGGTTCCTGTATCCAGCGGCAAGTTTGACATCACGCCTAACACAGGTCGCTCGGGCGTGTTGAGATTATCAATCAGGCGGACCAAATCATATTCGAGATAGTCGGCACGTTCTTGCGGGAAAATCGGAATAACTTGCGTGTCGTCGACCATATTCGTCCCGACCAGACCCAAATAAACCAGCTCGCCCGTCCCCGTCGGCCGCCCAACCAAGCCCTGCATGACGGCGACATCTTCCTCCTCCGAATAGGGAGCAGGATCAATAATCCGCAGCGATAATTTGCCAGCCGAAGCCACCACCAACTCGTCCAGCATATCGCGAACGCGCTGGCCATACTGGCGCAAGGCGGGATAGTCCTGGCTCATGCCTTGCGAGTAGTAAAAGGTCAAAGCGATTGGCTCATCAAGGGCGCCAAGAATTTCGCGGCTACCAGCGCTCAGCGTAAAAAGCGCATTCTGGGTCAAATCCAAACGCTGTTGCCGAAACGCCAAATTGCTCGCCATGTTGAGGCTGACAAAAATGACAATCAGCAGCCCCGCAATCACAGATAACTGTGTTTTCTGGCGCCCCTGCATCAGACCCCCTCCGCCTTTTTCTCATCGACGATCAGAACTGTCATGAGCAAAGCAATGCCAATCAGGCTGGCGAAGAACATCACACCGCGCAAATCAATCACCCCTGCTGTGATGGTTTTGAAATGCACCAAGAAACTAAAAGAAGCGATGGTGTCGACGAGAATGTCAGGCAAGATAAAGCGAAACACATCAAGCACCATGGGCAGGCCCGTTATGGTAAAGGCAAAACACACGAGCAAGGTTAAAATAAACGCAATGATTTGGTTGCGGGTGACGGCCGACATAGCGCTACCGAGCGCGAGATAGCCGCCGGCCATAAAAAAGCTTCCAATATAACTGGCGAGAACAACGCCATTATCGGGGTCGCCGAGATAGTTCACGCTGATCCATAGCGGGAAGGTCAGGCTCAGCGCCAAGCCTGCCACAGCCCAAGCAGCGAAAAACTTCCCAGCCACGACAATAGCGAGCGGGATCGGCAAGGTGAGCAAGAGTTCAATCGAGCCGCTGCGCCGTTCTTCGGCCCATAGCCGCATTGACAGCGCCGGTAGGAAAAACAGGTAAACCCAGGGATGAAACATAAAGAAGGCCTGCAAATTAGCCTGCTCTGTTTCGTACCAGCCTGCGATCGAAAATGTTGTTAACCCCGTAGCCAATAAGAAGACCATGATAAACACGGTCGCCAAGGGCCCAGAGAAATAGCTCATAAATTCGCGCCGAAAGATCGAAGAGAACTGCTTCATTCTGCACGCCCCGTCAATCGGCGGAAGACATCATCAAGGCGGCCCTGCTCGAGAGCCATGGTCTTGAAGCTAAATGCAGTTTGATCGCGCAATTTTTGGAGCAAAGCCTCAGATTGCCCGTGGCGCGGGATAAGGGTCAAACTGATTTCAGAACCGCGAATAATTTCTTCATGCGCGTCGACCTCTGACCATGATGGCAAGGCCGCCAAGAGCGCTGCGGCCGTGGCGACATCGAGGGTCACGCTGACAGCGCCGCTATATCGCGACTGCGCCGCGAGATCGGATGGGCGCCCGCTTGCCACCTCGCGACCGCGATCAATAATCAAGACCCGGCTACAGACTGCGTCCACTTCTTCAAGAATATGGGTGGAAATGATAATCGCCTTCTCATCCGCCATCTCTGCTATGGCGCGACGGACATGATGCTTCTGATTAGGATCAAGGCCATCGGTCGGCTCATCCATGATCAAAACGGGGGGATCGTGCAATATTGCCTGCGCCAAACCCACGCGCCGCCGATAGCCTTTTGACAAGGTCTCGATCGGCTGATCGAGGACGGCCTGCAATTCTGTAATTTCAATAGCGCGCCCGAGTGCCCGTGTGCGCTCGCCTGATGTCAACAGGCGAATGTCGGCAATGAAATCTAAAAAAGATCGCGGCGTCATCTCCGCCCAAGCGGGGGCGCCTTCGGGCAAATAACCGATCAGGCGCTGCGCCGCGCGGGGGTTCTGGTGGACATCTATATCGCCGATTGCAATAGAGCCGGCATCGGGCCGTAAAAAGCCCGTTATCATTTTCATCGTGGTCGATTTGCCAGCGCCATTGGGGCCTAAAAAACCAAGCACTTCGCCGCGGCCAAGCGAGAATGCGAGATCATCCACCGCCAGAAAGCTGCCAAATGTTTTACGAAGATGCGAAACCCGTATCATGAGTGGGAGATTAATCAGCCAGACGAAAGACGCAAGACCAAAAGAGGAGGCGAAAGCAATGAAAATCTTCGGTTTTTGGAAGAAAACGTAAAGGCCCGATGCAGATAGGGGAGGAGGTGCGTGGTTTCTACATCGGGCCAAACGCTAAACTGACTGCGTTACCCTTCCTATATGGGGATAGCAATGCGTCAATGGAAGGGCGGAAATATGGCTTTTTTGTGATATTTTATGATGGCGACGACTTGTCATCGAGGGCTAATCGCGTCAGCATGAGGTATGAGCCGGTCATCGCGCACCATTATTGCCAATGCCTATGAGGCTGAACGAGCCGCCTCCGAGGTCCGCGCGCAGCAAATTATGTGGACACGCCAAGAGCTTAGCGAAATTATGCGCGCCTATGGACGCGCCGTCACCGATGGGCTATGGCGCGATTATGGCATATCGACCACCCAAGACCGCGCTATATTCGCGGTTTTTCGCAAATCACAAGAAGCGCCACTTTATCGGCTGGAAAAAATTCCTGCCCTCAGACAAAAACAGGGGCAATATCAACTAATTGCCTTTTCTGGCCAAATCTTAAAGCGCGGGCATGATCTGGCGGCGGTGCTCAAAGGGCTTGAGGGCCGCAAATTGCGACGGATAAAATAAACCCCAGTGCAAGCACTGGGGTTCATAGAAAGCCGATAAGACCAAATTTATTCGCGATTGCCCAAGAATTGGAGCAAGAAAACGAACATATTGATAAAATCCAGATAGAGCTGCAAAGCACCAAAAATTGCTTTTTTATCAGCAACTTCGGTTGCATCCCCCGCATAATAAAGGCGCTTAATGTTTTGCGTGTCATAAGCCGTTAAGCCAGCAAAAATCAACACGCCGAGCACCGAAATTGTGTAATGCAAAGCCGTGCTGGCCATGAACATGTTGACGATCGAGGCCAAAATCAGACCGAAGACGCCCATAATCAGGAAGGATCCCATGCCCGATAATTCGCGTTTCGTGGTGTAACCATAAATGCTCAGGGCGCCAAAAGACGCTGCTGTAATCAAGAAGGTCCGGACCACGCTGACTTGCGTATAAGCCAGCAGGACATAGGACAGCGAAAACCCAACCAAACCAGCATATAGCCAGAACGTGGCCTGAGCCGAGCTGGCCGACATTTTGTGCAAGCGCACGCTAAAGATGAGAACAACCACAAGCGGCGCAAAAACAACCGCCCAAATCAGGGGGGTTTGCGCTAATGATTGATAGATCCCCGACGCAGCACCAAAATAGGCCGCAAGAGCTGTAATCAGAAGCCCACCAGACATATAGCCATAGACTTTATTCATGTGGGCGCGCAGGCCCGCATCGATGGAACGGCTCTGCGCCTCGCCAGCAACATGTTGCGATGAAGAGCCAGAAGACCAATTATCAGACATATAAGCACTCCTTTCCATATTGAATGCTCTTATGATATTGCCATTCTCCCCACAAATTACAAGGATAATCGGATAATTATTCGCTCCGTAGCAACTGCACTGGCGAGCGATAAAGCTGCAACCAGATTACCGCCCCACTGAGTGCCAATGTGAGCAGGAACGCGCCGCCGAGGCTGGCAAAAATATGCCACGGCAAGAGCGCAAAACTAGCGCGCATGGTGAAAGTCAAAATCGCCCAGCTTGCGACAGTTGAAAGCCCGCCCGCAATAACTGCGGCGAGTGCGCTTAAAATCGCATATTCCGTAATAAAGACGCGTAAGATCGCCGCGCGCCGCGCGCCCAGCGCCAGTAAAATGGCGGCATCTTTCAACCGCCCCTGCCGACTGCTGGCCAGCGCCCCGGCCAAAACAAAAACCGAGGCCAAAATGGTCACCACGCTTAACAGCCAGATGGCATTGGCAAATTGTGCTAAAAGCTGAGCGACCGTCTCGATCGCATCTTTAACGCGAACCAGCGTGATATTGGAAAATTGGCTGGTGAGCGCGCGCGAAAAACCTTGCTCAGCCTCGGGCGCCATCGAAATGGTTGCCAGCATCGTGTGCGGCGCCGCTTGCAGCGGTGATGGTGAAAATATGAGCGCAAAAGCAATCTGCCCTGAACCATAATCTACGCGGCGGAAATTCGTAATTTCAGCCTCCAAGGCGCGCCCGAGCACATTTACTTTAATCCGATCCCCAAGCTCGAGGCCAAGGCCTGAAGCGATACGCTGGTCCATGGAAACCAAGGGAGGTCCCATATAGTCCGCGGGCCACCATTCCCCCGCGCTAATATGCTCGTCAGCCGGTGGCGTCGCGGCATAGGTCAGGCCGCGATCACCGCGTAGGAACCACGCAATATCAGGGCTCGGCGTAATATTTGCGACGGGCACACCATTCAACGCTAGAACCGAACCGCGCAACATCGGCACCATATCATAGTCGCGGAATGCGCTCTGTGATGTCACATAAGCCACAAAATCCGTCCGTTGCGACGGCTGAATATCAATCGCAAAAAAGGAAGGTGCGCGGTCTGGAAAATCGCGTTGTAACTGGGCTGAAAAATTTCCTTCGATTTGAGCGAGCGTCGCAATCAACGTGACAGCCAACCCAACCGATAAAATAACAGACTGCACCACGGCGCCCGGCCGCGTCATATTGCGCCAGGCCAGCCGCCATCCAAAACGACCCCCCTGGCCCATGCGCCGCGCTAATTGCCCGACGCTCCATGCAGTTATTCGCAACAGGACGTAGCTCGAAGCCAGGGCCAAAATAAAATAAAGCGTAATATCGGCGCGCTCCGAGATCGCGAAGGATAATCCGATGATGATGCCCAGGCACGCCAAAATAGCAAACCGATAGACTGCTGAGAGGGGGGGATAGGTGTCTTCAACCGCGCCACGAAACAGAGCCGCTGGATTGAGCTGTGCCGCCACGCCGAGAGGGGCAAGCGTAAACCCGACCGCGGTGGCCAAACCAAACAGTGTTGCCGCGCCGAGGCTCGGCAAATACGGCCGAATGGTGAGCGGAATATCGAGAATAGCTTGCAAATAAGGTTGTGCTGCTTGCAAAGCCGCAACAGCAAAGAGCAAGCCTGCTCCAATCGCGATGCTCGCCAGAAGCACAATTTGATTCAGATAAATGCGCCCAACCAGAGCCTGTCGCGCACCAAGTGCTTTATAGATCGCTAAGGTTTTGCGCTTTTGCGTCAGGTAAGCCGAAATAGCATTACCAACGCCAATGCCGCCAACCGCCAGCGCCGTCAGTCCTACCAGCGTCAAAAACAGACCAACGCGCTCGACCGTCCGTCGTACCGCTGGCGAAGCGTCGCGCCGGTCGCGCAACCGCCAGCCCGCCAGCGGAAATTCATTATCCAGCGCCGTGCGTACTTGATCGAGCCGCGTCGCGTCGCCCTGCGCCAGCTTCAACCGATAATGATGGCTAATAACTGCACCGGGTTGGTTCAGACCACTGGCCGTCAGCGTCGCATGCGACACCATCAGCCTTGGGCCAAGCGCAAAGCCTCCCGCCAAACGGTCCGGCTCGCGCGCGATTAAAGCCACCAATTTTACTTTTATATCGCCGAGTTTGATCTCATCACCCAAAGCCACGTCGAGCTGATCGAGCAAACTCTGCTCTATAAAAGCCGCATAAGAAGGCGTAAAGAGTGCGGCGCGCTGGGCATCACCCTGTAAATCTAAGGTTCCCGCCAAAGGGTAAATTTCATCGATCGCCTTGGCCTCGACCAGCAGATTTTGACCAGTGTCGAGGTTTTGCGCCATGACCCGCATCGTGGCGACATGCGACAACTCTCCTTGTGCTGCGAGATAAGACTGCTCCGCCGCCACCAGCTGGCGATGCACGAGGCGCACATCCATATCGCCGCCGAGAATTTCTTGCCCACGCTGTGCCAAACCCGCCACCAAAGATCCCGATAGATTGCCAATGCTGGCAATCGTCGCGACGCCCAGAAACAGGCACACCAGAAAAATATAGAAGCCACGGAAGCCGGCGCGCAGCTCGCGTAAGGCGAGGCGGAGACTGAGCGGCAGAACGGCCAGAGGTGTTGTCATTTTTGTTCTCTGATCAGCCCATCATGCATGTGCAAGACGCGTTGGCACCGAGACGCCAGCGCTTCATCATGGGTGATGAGAAATAGGGTTGTGCCGTGTTTTTGAGTTAGGGAAAACAGTAAATCAATGATGATTTTCCCCGTCGACTGATCAAGATTACCTGTTGGTTCGTCGGCGAGCAGTAAAGCCGGCTGGCTGACCAAGGCGCGCGCTAAAGCGACACGTTGCTGCTCGCCGCCCGAAAGTTGCGCCGGATAGTGATCGCCCCGCGCGCCGAGCCCAACCTCTTGCAGAAAATGCTGCGCCTTAACAAAAGCATCCGCATCCTCGGCCAGCTCGAGCGGAAGCGCGATATTTTCTAGCGCCGTCATCGATGGCACAAGATGAAAGGATTGAAAGACAATGCCGAGATAATCGCGGCGGAAATCAGCCATGCCGTCAGGGGTCATGCTATGCAATGGCTGGCCAGCCACCTCGACGCGCCCCGAACTGGCCTGCTCCATGCCCGCAAGGATCATCATAAGGGTGGATTTCCCCGCACCCGATGGCCCGACCAAGCCAACCTGATCTCCCGTATTGATGGTTAAATCAATACCGCGCAAAATATGCACGGGCCCAGCCCGGCTGGCTAATCTGACATGCACATCCGACAAAGTCACAATCGGAACAAGTTTTGTGGTAGACTTACGCAAGGGGCGCCCTTTGGATTTTAGATTGTGCGCTCTATTGCTAGACCGCGCGACAAGCCGCGAGGGCTGGTGTCTTGTTATGTAGGTATTATACGGGTTGTTTCAATGAATCTGTCGAAAATATCATATCCACGAAGATCTAATTTTTATCGTGGCGCTGTCCCTACCATGCTCTGGGCCTTGATCGGGGTTTGGCTCATGGTCTCGCCGCCCGCCGTCGCCCGAACCGTCAGCTTAGTGGCCCTCGGGGACAGCTTGACCGCTGGCTATGGCTTGCCGCAAGGCGACGGCTTTGTGCCGCAACTAACGGCCAAGCTGAAAGCGCAAGGCCTCGATGTTGATATCATAAATGCAGGTGTATCAGGCGACACGACGTCAGGCGCTCTCAGCCGGCTGGAATGGTCCGTGCCGCCCGAAGCCGACGGTGTAATCGTTGCTCTGGGCGGGAATGACGCCCTGCGGGCGATCGACCCCAAGGTCACAGCGGAAAATTTGGAGAGCCTGATTGGTAAAATTCAAGCCCGCGGTCAGGCTATATTTTTTATCGGCATGCGCGCACCGCCCAATCTCGGGTCTGACTATACGCGCGCTTTTGACGCGATCTATCCCGCTTTGGCTCAACGATATGGGCTTGCCTATTACCCGTTTTTTCTGGAAGGTGTTGCCGGAGAAGTTGGTTTAAATCTGTCGGACGGCATTCATCCGAATGCCACAGGCGTTAACACCATCACGGATCGGTTAACCCCGTTCATGGCAAAATTTGTGAAGCAGTTGACGCGCTGAGGCGATCAACGCGGGGAGAATGAGCGTGGAATATCGTAAACTTGGTCACACCGACATTAAAGTGAGTGCCATTTGCCTTGGCACCATGACATGGGGGAAACAGAACACCGAGGCTGAGGGGCACGCGCAAATGGATTATGCCGTCAGCCAGGGCGTAAATTTTTTCGACACGGCCGAGCTCTACCCTATTCCCCCCGAAGCGGACACCCAAGGCGGCACCGAGACTATTATCGGCAGTTGGTTCAAAAACCGCGGTAAGCGCGATGATATTATTCTGGCGACCAAAGTGGCCGGGCGTTCCCCTATGCCATGGTTCCGCGATGATGGTTCGACAACAGAGCTTAATCGGGCACAAATGTTGGAAGCCGTCGACAAAAGCCTGAAGCGTTTACAGACCGATTATATTGATCTTTATCAGTTGCACTGGCCAGATCGCCCCGTTCAGCTGTTTGGCGGACTGAATTATCGCCATATGAGCGATGAGTTTAACCGCATCGAAGATATTCTCGGCGTGTTAGCAGAAATCCAAAAAGCAGGAAAGATCCGTCAATTCGGCGTATCCAACGAGACAGCGTGGGGCATTATGAAGTTTTTGCATTACGCCGAAGTCGACGCGTCCTTGCCTCGTGTTGTCTCCGTCCAAAATGCATATAACCTGCTCAACCGCGTTTTCGAAGTCGAAAGCTCAGAAATTTTCTACCGCGAAGGTGTCGGGCTGTTGGCTTATTCACCTCTCGCGCAAGGGTTTTTGAGCGGCAAGTACCAGAAAGGGGCGCGCCCACAAGGCTCGCGCAAAGCCTTGTTCGATCGTTTACAGCGTTATGAAACACCGGGCGCCGAGGAAGCGATTGATAGCTATCTCGCTTTGGCCCAAAAATATGGGCTAGACCCATCGCAAATGGCGGTGCAATTCGTCACACGGCAAGCTTTTGTGACCTCTAATATTATTGGGGCAACCACGATGGAACAGTTAAAACTGGCCATCGGCAGTTACGATATTGAGTTCCCCGACGAGTTGAGCAAAGAAATCGATGCCTTGCATTTGCGCGCATCGAATTTGTGCCCCTGATAAATCCTGAGATCGAAAGGCCACACCATGCGTGAAAAATTGACCCCCAGCCAACTGAAGGCCGCCCTAACAAAATGTGGTGGCTGGCGGGCGCGGGGTAAAACCGCGATCACCAAGCGCTTTGTCTTTACCGATTTTAACGCCGCCTTTGCCTGGATGGCACGCGTCGCCATGCTGGCCGAGAAAATGGATCATCATCCCGAGTGGTCTAACGTCTATAAAACAGTCGATGTCACCTTGACGACGCATGATGCCGGTGGCGTTACCAATCTAGACATTAAAATGGCGCGCTTTATGAACCAAACAGCGGGCCGCGCGGGGCGCCATTAATCGGGCAAAAAAATACCCCTCCGAAGAGGGGTATTTAAAAAATGGGTCAGGCTTCCTTAGCGCGGTGCCATCCGAATGGCGCCATCGAGACGCACATCTTCGCCATTGAAATAACTGACTTCGCACATGGTGCAGGCCAGCTTGGCATATTCTTGCGGCAGCCCTAGGCGCGGTGGATACGGCACCATTGCCCCAAGCGCTTGACGCACATTCTCTGGAGCGCCTGCCAGCAACGGCGTGTCGAAAATACCCGGCAAAATGGTGTTGACGCGGATGCCTTCCCGCGACAAGTCTCGTGCGATCGGCAAGGTCATGCCGACCACGCCTGCTTTCGAGGCAGAATAGGCAGCTTGACCGATTTGGCCATCTTCAGCTGCAACCGATGCGGTGTTCACAATCGCGCCCCGATCGCCACAGGCGAGCGGATCCAAAGTCATCATGCCAGCAGCGGACTTCGCAATACAGCGGAAGGTGCCGACCAAATTAATTTGAATAATCAGATTAAATTTATCGAGGGGGAAATGATCGACATTTCCTGTCTCTTTATCGCGGGAAGCCGTTTTGATTGCATTGCCTGTGCCGGCGCAATTCACCAAAATGCGCTCTTGCCCCAAAGCGGCGCGAATTTTAGCAAAACCAGCGTCAACGTCTTCATCAGAGGTCACATTTACTTTCGCAAAAGCGCCGCCAACTTCTTTCGCGACGGCCTCGCCTTTTTCCTCATTCAGGTCAAAGATACCGCATTTCACGCCCTTTTCAGCGAGCATACGCACAGTTGCTTCACCTAGACCGGAGGCACCGCCAGTGACGATGGCGGTAATATTAGAATCCAGTTTCATCGCAATCTCCTTCTCTCAGTGCCGTGACTTTATCACTTTCCCTTGCATTGAAAAGCCCCCAATGACTGCGTCATCTTGGCCTTGGGATTACGAGGCCGGCGGGCCGGCGCGACCTAATTTGGCTTCGCGCCGCACAATATAGATCGATGAGGCGGCGATAATAAAAGCACCCAACCACGACACCAAATCGGGGAATTGGTTAAAAAAGATTAGCCCTGCAATCGCCGCCAGGATGAGCCGCGTGTAATCCAAGGGCGCAATCGCGCTGGCCTCGCCAATGGCATAGGCGCGAATAAAACAGTTATGTGCCGCGGCCGCCAAGCTGCCCATGCATAAGAGCAATAGAAATTCATAACCCGTGGGCTGCACCCAGACAAAATATGCGGGCACGGCCGAGACAATCGTTCCGACCATACCCGTATAAAACATCAGGGTCACGGGCTTATCGTAGCGCGAGGCCAGACGCACCAAAACAGTCGCAAAGCCTACAAAAAACGCATGTCCAAGCGCCGCCGCTGATCCAATCGATGCGCTGAAAGCCTCGCCGCCGGGGCGCAGCATGATCAAGACCCCTAGGAAACCGATCAGCACGGCCATCCAGCGCCGTAACCCGATCGTCTCCGACAGTATCAGCGCCGCGAGAGGGACGACAAATAAGGTCCGCGCAAAGCTAATGGCTTGGGCATCCGCGAGGGGCAAATGCACAATCGCGTAGAACCCCAATATCGTGGCCATTGTGCCCATGACACCGCGACCAATTTGCAAAAACGGGACACTGGTGCGAACGCCACCAGCCTCGCGCCCGGCACGAATGAGAAAGGGTGAAATCACAATTAATGAAATTGACAGTCGGAAAAACGCAATTTGGAACGGGCTCAGCCGATCTCCCAGCGTTTTGACCAACACCATAGAGGCTGTAAAGAGGGTCGCCGAAGCGAGCAACCAAAGCGCCGCTTTAAAGTTATCGCCGCTTGCTTGCTGCGCGCCGACCCCCGCCGTCTGCATGTGGTTTTACTTTCCCGTTGTCAGGATGACTTTACCCGTAACCCGACGTTGCGCCATGTCATTCAAGGCATCGGCCGCTTGTTCGAGCGGATAGCGCGCTGAGATATGCGGCTTGACCTGACCAGCCTTGTACATCTCCATAATTTCACGCAAGTTTTGTTGGTTGTGGGCTGGATCACGCAAGGTAAAGGCGCCCCAAAAAACCCCCACAATCTGACAACTTTTCAACAAAGCAAGATTAAGTGGGATGGCTGGGATATCGCCAGCCGCAAAACCGATGACCAAATATCGTCCTTCCCAGGCAATCGCGCGCAGCGCCGGTTCGGCATAGCTCGCTCCAACCGGATCGTAAATCACATCAACGCCATCTTGGCCTGCTAACTCTTTAATTTGATCTGAAAAAGCGCGTTGCTGGTCGCGATCGAGCGTACCCGATGGATAGAGCAAGGTCTCATCTGCCCCATGTTGGCGGCATATATCGAGTTTTTCTTGCGTTGAGGCCGCGGCAATTACCTTAGCGCCCATGGCTTTGCCAAGCTCGACAGCTGCCAAACCAACGCCGCCCGCGGCACCCATGACCAGTAACGTCTCACCGGCTTTCAGATGCGCGCGATCCTTCAATGCGTAATGCGATGTGCCATAGGTAAGAACAATAGCCGAAGCCGTCTCGAGATCCATTTCCTCGGGCACGGGGATGCAACTCCGCTCGGGCAAAGCCAGCTCTTCGACATAGCCGCCGTGGCCACATGACCCAATAACACGATCGCCAACTTTCAGGTTTTGCACACCCTCGCCCACGGCGCGGACAACCCCCGCCACCTCGCCACCGGGCGAAAAGGGAAGCGGTGGTTTCATTTGATATTTGTTTTGAATGATGAGGACATCAGGAAAATTCACAGCCGCGGCATGAACGTCGATGACCACTTGGCCTTTGCCTGCCTCGGGTGAGGGGACATCTTCGATTACGAGTTTTTCGGGTGGTCCAAATTCTTTGCACAAGACAGCGCGCATGTTTCCCTCCTATTTGCTACACTTGCGATACTATCCTAGCTTATCGCATGATGTACAAGAGGCGTTTTGCCTCGCCAGAGGTTGGGGCATGAGAGGTTATTTCGGGATCGGTATTGAAGGCGCGAGTAAGCCCATGAATATGGGCAATTTGGTGCGCTCAGCGCATGCCTTTGGCGCCAGCTTTGTGTTTACCGTCGCAGCGCATTATCGGGTCCGCGAGCAAAAATCTGATACATCGAAAACGCAGAGCTCGGTGCCGTGGTATGATTGGGAAGATTGCGACGCGATTTTATTGCCCAAGGGCTGCCAATTGGTTGGTATCGAGTTGGTTGACGACGCGATCGATTTGCCGAGCTTTAAACACCCCCGCCAAGCCGCCTATATTCTAGGGCCCGAGCGGGGGAGCCTGTCGCCCGATATGCTGTCGCGCTGTCACCATGTTATCCGCATTCCGACTAAGTTTTGCGTCAACGTTCAGATCGCTGGTGCTATCGTTATGTATGACCGTTTGATAAGCAAAACCCCCTTTGCCGACCGCCCCGTTATGCCTGGCGGGCCGCGGGATCCGAAAGTTAACCGCTGATGGTGCCCGTATTAATCGCCGAACGGTGGGTGTAAAGCTTCCCGCAAGCGACCAAAAGCCAAGCGCAGGCGTGACTTAACCGTTCCGAGCGGTAGCGAGAGTTTGTCGGCAATCTGGCTATGCGACCAATCATTGAAAAAAGCCATATGAACCAGTTCCGCCTGCTCGCCCGGCAATTTTTGCATGGCGGCACGAACATGGAGCTCGCGCTCGGACGCCTCCATTTCAGCATCGGGTTGCGATGGGTCCTCTCCGACAAGAGCCGGGTCTTGAAGGTCAACCTCAGTGAAAACGTGCCGCCGCAAAACATCAATGCGACGGTTTCGGGCAATGGTAAAAACCCATGTCGCGGGTGTTGCCCGCTTCGCATTGTACAGATGTGCTTTGCGCCAAACCGTCAGCATCACATCTTGAACAATTTCCTCGGCTTGCGCCTCGGCGCTCCCGAGGCGCATCAGAAATCCTTTTAGACGCGGGGCAAAATAGCGGAACAGGTCGGCAAAAGCCGTCTTGCTTCGCTCACTTGCGATACGATCAATTAGAGCCGCTAGATGCTTTGTTGCTTCGCTATTGGCAACTTTATCGCTACGCGCGGGTCCAGAGAGCTGACTATTGTCAGACATGAACCTACAATCCCTCACTTACGCCACAAACAAATTGGCGGGCAGCTTCCCCAAGCGCCATACTCAAGTAAACGCTAAGTGCAAGTGATTTGCAAGAACAATAGGTGTCTAGCGTTTTTTGCAATCGCAGGCTATGGTGCGCGCATGATGATAGATAAGGGAAAAAGCGTAGGAAGTTCAGTTGCATGCTGGTTGCCGCGTGCTGCGCGTTGCGGTTTTAGCTTGGGGATAATCGCGATACTATTTGCCTCCCCTGTCGCAGCAGAAATAAAACGATTGGGTAAATTCCAATATTGGGAAGCCTATACCGAAGGCGCCAACGAGACGCTGCAATGCTTTATCATCTCGACCCCCCAACGCAAACAGCCGCGCGGCGCTAAGCGGGGCGAAATATTTTTCACCATCACGCACCGCCCCTTTACAGGCACTTTCAATGAACCTGCGATACGGGTTGGTTATCCGATGACGGACAAACTTATGCCAAGCGCCGAAATAGACGGAATGAAATTCCGTTTTTTCTCGGGGACGCATGCCAAAACCGGTGCTGACGAGTGGAGCTGGCTCGCTGATTTGGAGCAAGCCGAAGCGCTCATTACCCGCCTCAAGGCAGGCAGCCTCATGGTCTATTCGGGGCAATCCAAGCGCGGCACCCAAACCCGCGATAGCTATTCGCTGATGGGGTTCACCCGCGCGCTTGACACCATAGATAAGGCCTGCCCGCGTGACGCCAGCTAAACAACAGCCCAGCCTATGTGGCCTCGACCGCACGCAGCTCAACAGCGCCTTGGCGGCCAGCGGCGTGCCCGATAAGCAAATAAAAATGCGGACACAGCAAATCTGGAGTTGGGTGTATGGCCGCGGCGCCCGCAGCTTTGATGAGATGACGGATGTCGCACGGCCCCTGCGCGATGCTCTGGCGAGCCAATACTCTCTGAACCGACTGGCGGTTAGCCAAGAGCAAATGTCGTCTGACGGTACCCGCAAATGGCTGTTTAAACTGCATGATGGCCACGAGATCGAGACCGTCTATATCCCCGAACCCGGCCGCGGCACTTTGTGCATATCATCGCAAGTGGGGTGCACACTGACATGTCGGTTTTGCCATACGGGTACGCAACGCCTCGTCCGCAACCTGACCGCTGCTGAAATTATCGGGCAATTGGTCACCGCCCGCGATGCTATCGATGACTGGGTCAAGGGCCCACGCAATGCCCCTAATCGTCGGATTACGAATATCGTGATGATGGGGATGGGAGAACCGCTTTACAATACGGAAGAGGTTTTTTCCGCCTTGCGCGTGATCAGCGACGGCGACGGGCTGGCCTTGTCAAAACGGCGCATTACGCTCTCAACGTCAGGGGTTGTTCCCGAAATTCCGCGCTGTGGCGCGGAAACGGGTGTAATGCTCGCCATCTCCCTGCATGCGGTGCGCGATGATTTGCGCAATGAGTTGGTGCCATTAAATAAAAAATACCCGATCGCCGAATTGCTGGACGCCTGTCGAGCCTATCCTGGTCTATCCAATGCGCGTCGGATTACCTTTGAATATGTCATGCTCAAGGGCGTGAATGATAGCCCTGCCGACGCCCGCGAATTGGTGCGCCTGCTCGCTGGAATTCCCGCGAAAATCAACCTCATTCCCTTTAACCCGTGGCCCGATGCACCCTATGCCTGCTCCGATGGCGCAGCCATTGAAGCGTTTGCCGATATTGTCAATCGCGCCGGCTATGCAAGCCCAGTGCGCACCCCACGCGGGCGCGATATTATGGCGGCCTGTGGCCAGCTCAAAAGCGCCAGCACCAAGCAGTCGGCGGGCGAGCAATTTCGTGCCGCCCAGATTGCAAAAAAACTTCATCGCCCGATTGCATAAATGGCCGTCTTGCCTATGATGCGCGGGCGCTGCAAACTAAATCGGTCCAAGCGCATTGGCGCAAAGATGCAACGAAGTGAGGCAAGTCATGGGGGATATCAATAAAGTAGTTCTCGCCTATTCGGGTGGGCTCGATACGTCCATTATTTTGAAATGGTTACAGACCGAATATAATTGTGAGGTCGTCACCTTTACCGCCGATCTCGGCCAAGGCGAAGAGCTTGAACCCGCGCGCGCGAAAGCCGAAATGCTCGGAATTAAAGAGATTTTCATCGAAGACCTGCGCGAAGAATTTGTCCGCGATTATGTCTTTCCAATGTTTCGCGCCAACGCCCTTTATGAGGGTGTCTACCTCCTCGGCACGTCGATCGCACGCCCTTTAATTGCCAAACGCCAAATTGAAATCGCCGCCGCGACTGGAGCGGATGCCGTCTGTCACGGTGCAACAGGCAAAGGTAACGACCAGGTTCGTTTCGAGCTTGGTTATTATGCGCTCAATCCCGATATTAAAGTAATCGCCCCGTGGCGGGAGTGGGATCTCACCTCACGACAAAAGCTGATCGAATTTGCGGAAAAAAACCAGATCCCGATCCCACGCGACAAACGGGGAGAGGCACCTTTCTCGGTCGATGCCAATTTGCTGCATACATCATCTGAAGGCAAAGCGCTTGAAGATCCAGCCTCGCCATGTCCTGAATTTGTCTATCAGCGTACCATCTCGCCAGAAGATGCACCCGACACAGCAACCGAGATTGATATCGAGTTTAAAGGCGGCGACGCCATTGGCATTAATGGCGAAGCTATGAGCCCAGCAACCCTGCTGACGCGGTTGAACGAATTAGGCGGCGCCAATGGTATTGGACGCCTTGATCTGGTCGAAAACCGATTTGTGGGCATGAAGTCGCGCGGGGTTTATGAAACGCCCGGTGGCACAATTTTATTGGCGGCTCACCGTGGCATTGAGAGCATCACGCTTGATCGCGGCGCGGCGCATCTCAAAGATGATATCATGCCCCGTTACGCCGAGTTGATTTATAACGGTTTTTGGTTCTCGCCCGAACGTGAAATGTTGCAAGCGCTGATCGATAAAAGTCAGCAGCATGTCAGTGGCACTGTCACCGTTAAATTATATAAAGGGCAAGCCACAGTGGTTTCACGCCGCTCGCCGAACTCGCTCTACTCCATGGAGCACGTCACATTTGAAGAAGATAGCGTTTATGATCAACGTGATGCCGCAGGCTTTATCAAACTAAATGCGTTGCGGTTACGCTTGCTCGGACGCCGCAACGGCTGATCGTGAAGCGCGCGTAAAATGTGCCAAAACCTCTACATGTGGTGTGTTCGGAAATAGATCGAGCGGCTGAATTTCTTGAGCAATAAATCCAGCTTGCGCAAGGTGATGGACATCGCGCGCGAAACTGTCAGGGTCACAAGATACATAGAAAACATGCTGCACCATCGGCAAGAAGGCGAGGCAGTCTGGCAATAGTGGGAAACCCTGCCGTGGCGGATCCAATACCAAACATGTCGGCCGTGGTTGGATTTGCCGCAGACACGTCGCAACGGCATCTGGCTTAGCCAGATCAGCAATCACCGCCTTAACGCGCGGTAGTTTTTTCTCTCGCAACAGAGCGACCGCTTCACCGACGGCCTCGACGGCCACAATCTGTGAGGCCGATGCCGCCATAACTTCGGTCAGATTTCCAGCACCACAAAACAACTCAACAATAATGGGGCGACGCAAGGTCGCGACATGGTCAGCCAACCAGCGACGCATTTTTTTATTCTGCGCGTCATTGCCTTGCTGGAATGGTCGCCGCTGATTAACCGAAACGGTTTGCGCCGATACACCGTGATCAATATCCAGCGTCGTTAGGGTTTCGCCCTGCCAATCGCGGCGCGGCAAGCTGGTTTGGAGTTGCGCCAAGGTGCGCGCATTTTTAGATGTCAAAATGGGACAAGTCTCAATTGGCACCAATGCATGCGAGAAGCGGTTCACATAGCCAATTTTAGTGCCATCGGTTTTTAATTGCGCTCGATTGCGGTAGCCCCGCTGGTCGGGCGCAGGCCAAATCGCCCGCAACACATTATCGCTATCTGGCAAAAGAGCCTGCAGGCGCCGCTGCTTCGCTTCACACTGATCGGCATAGTCCATATCTTGCCAAATGCACCCTGTGCATTGCGTTTCACCATGCCCGTGATGCGGACAAAAGGCATCGCCGCGGGCGCTGTGCCGCGCCTCATAGGCGACGCAATAGGCTATGGCATAATTTTGATACACGGCTTGAATGCGGCACTGCCCCGTTTCACCCGGCCACAAGCCCGAGACAAACACAACCATGCCTGAGGGATGCCGCACCACCCCAAAACCATCGGCATTAAGGTCCGTGGCTTGCGCCGTAAAAACGTCGCCCGGCGTCGCCATCAAAGCGGTGGATCTGCGAGACCGGCTTGCCGGCATGCCGCAACGACAGCATTACGCAACAGGCAGGCAATCGTCATTGGGCCAACCCCTCCGGGCACCGGCGTAATATGCGCCGCCACAGCCTGTGCCGCAGCAAAGTCGACATCGCCAACCAATTTCGTTTTTCCCGTTGCGGCATCATTAACACGGTTAATACCAACATCAATAACGGTGGCGCCAGGTTTCACCCAGTCGCCCGCAATCATCTGCGGGCGACCAACCGCAGCGATCAGAATATCGGCATGGCGACAAATCTCAGCGAGATCACGACTGCGCGAATGCGCCACCGTGACGGTCGCATGGGCGCCCAGAAAAAGTTGTGCCGCAGGCTTTCCAACCAGATTGGAGCGACCAACGACGACGACATTTTTACCAGCAAGATCTCCGAGCGTGCGTTGCGCGAGGATCAGGCTTCCCATGGGCGTACACGGCACCAGCCCCGCAATGCCGCTGGCCAAACGGCCAGCATTAATTGGGTGCAGTCCATCGACATCTTTATCTGGATTAATGTGTTCAATCACATCTTGTTGAGAAATATGTGCTGGCACGGGGAATTGCACCAAAATACCGTGCACTGATGGATCATTATTGAGGCGCGACACAAGAGCCAATAGCTCAGCCTGTGTGGTTTCAGCTGGCAAGCGGTGCTCAAAGCTTGCCATACCCGCCTCATGGGTAGCGATCCCCTTATTGCGCACGTAAACCTGCGAAGCAGCGTCCTCACCCACCAAAACAACAGCAAGCCCCGGTGTTACATCATGGTCGGCCTTTAAATTGGCAACGACGCCGGCAATTTCAGCACGCAGATCAGCCGCAATTTTTTTTCCATCGATCAAGCTGGCCGTCATGCATCGCCCCCTTTTGGCTAGGCTACTAGAGATAAAGTTCCCACATCAAACGCCGCAGGAAACTGAGCCCCAAAATGACAATGATGGGCGACAAATCGAGCCCACCCAGTGTCGGCACAACGCGCCGAATTTGGGTATAAACGGGTTCCGTCAGCCGATACAGCGCGTAAGCAATCGAATAAACAATGCGATTGCGGGTATTGACGACATCAAAGGCCTGCAGCCAACTCAAAATAACGGCCGCGATAATCACCCAGATATAGAGTTCGATGATTTGGCTGAGAAGCGTTAAAAGAGCGACCATGGATACCCCCTGTTTTGTTTGTTATAGCGGAAGCCGCCGCTATACAAAAGTCTTGGAGCGCGGCTTTTTACATGTAGAATGGCGGAGATTTTACAGGAGGAAATCATGATTGGTTACGTTACTTTAGGCTCAAATGATAAAGAAAAAGCAGCCGCGTTTTTCGACGAATTGCTGGGCGAAATGGGCGCCAAGCGCTTGTTCAATAATGACCGCCTTATTTTCTGGGGCTCTGAAATGGGCGCTCCAATGCTGGGCGTCGGCACCCCCTTTGATGGTGCCGCGGCAACGGCGGGCAATGGGACCATGGTTGCCCTACCTGCAGGGTCGCGCGAAAATGTTGATAAGCTCTATGCCAAAGCCATGGCCCTAGGCGCACAAGATGAAGGTGCCCCTGGCGAGCGTATGCCAACTTTCTATGGCGGTTATTTCCGTGATCTCGACGGCAATAAATTTGTCGTCTTTCATATGGGCTAAAGCCGCAAGCGAAGCTTAATGCTTGGCATAATGGCGGGGGTCGGGAGGTAAAAAATTATCCTTCTTGACCCCCGCTTTTGTTTTATAGAAATCAGCCAAATGTTTCATGTCTGCCGGCAAATCACCCGACGGATGCAAAACATGATCAATGCCGGCAACCCGCTCCTCCACATCAACATAAGCAACAATAATCGGCACCTGGGCTTCGACAGCCATGTGATAAAACCCCGTCTTCCAGCGGTCTGTTGCCGAACGCGTTCCTTCTGGCGTGATCAGCAAAACAAAATTCTCGCTGGTTTCGAGAATATTAGACAGCGCCCGCACCCGCGCGCCCGAAGCGCGTCGATCGACCGGAATAGCGCCACAATATTTTAAGAACCAGCCCACTGGCCCGATAAAAATCGTGTGCTTAATCAAAACGCGCAAATTCAACCTCAAATCAAAAACAATGAGAATGAACAGCGCAAAATCCCAGTTTGAGGTATGCGGTGCGGCGATCATAATACCGCGCTGGCACCCCTCTGGCATGCCACCAACCCCGCGCCAACCAATCATTTTGAGAATGAGGCGGCAAATAAATCTGAGGATGGGTGATAAAATCGGTGTGTTAAATAAGGTCATAAATACACTCGCCCTTGCCGGCAATTACATGGCGGAAATGCCACCATCCAATTTCAGCTCGGCGCCCGTCATAAATTTAGACTCGTCGCTCGCTAGATACAAAACGGCATAAGCAATATCGTCTGGCTCGCCGACAATCCCGAGCGGCACTTGCCGCGCAAGTTTTCCGAGCAACACATCGCGGCCCATGGCATCGGCCATACCGTCTAGAATAGGTGTATCGATAAAAGTCGGATGGATTGAGTTGCTCCGAATATTGTAGCCCCGCTTGGCACAGTGGAGCGCAACAGATTTACTCAACAGCCATACGGCGGCCTTAGCCGCATTATAGGCAGCCATATTGTGGCCAGCGATGAGACCCGCAATCGAGGAAATATTCACAATCGACCCCGGCGCATGCAAGCGCATATGCGGGATAGCGTATTTGCACCCTAGAAAAACACTGTCGGTGTCCACGGCTTGCACTTTTTTCCATGTGTCGAAATCAGTGTCCTCAACCGTGGTGCCACCCCCTATGCCGGCATTATTGACGAGGACATTCAATCCGCCCATCGCCTCAACCGCGGCGGTAACGACACTCTGCCACTGATCTTCTTGTGTAACATCATGGGCAAAAGCAAAGCCATGCCCAGGGGCAATTGCGTTGATTTCTTGTGCCACGGCCTCCGCCCCGGCGGCATTGATATCAGTCACTGTGACTTTCGCTCCCTCGCGCGCCAGCATGAGGGCCGATGCGCGCCCAAGGCCCTGAGCGCCGCCTGTGATCAATGCCATTTTACCTTGTACCCGCATACTGCCTCCTAATCGCCAGTGAACTTCGCTGCGCGCTTCTCACGAAACGCCTGTAATGCTTCTCGTTGGTCTTTTGAGCCCGCAACAAATGCAAATTGATCGCGGTCCATAAATGAACTGGCATAATTTAGAGCATTGGCGTGCGCGTTAATAGCCTGCTTCGACATGCGTACCGCAATGGGGGGCAGAGCGCGGATCTTTTCCGCCCGCGCTTGCGCCCAAGCGACGGCTTGCCCGTCGTCAACAACAGCTTCAGCAAGCCCGAGTTTATGCGCCGCGGGGGCTGCGCAAGCTTCCCCCAAAATGACCAACTCTTTAGCCTTGGCTGGCCCGACCAACGCCGTCAGACGTGGGTTGGCCTGCCAACTCATATTCATCCCCAAGGGCACTTCTGGCAGGCTGTAACGGGCCGAACTTGCCATAACGCGCCAGTCACAGGCCAACGCCAGAGCCATGCCACCGCCAATGCAATAGCCTTCTATGGCGCAAATTGTCGGTTGCTCGACAGCCTCCCAGGCGGCGCATAAATCAGGCCCGAGCGCCATAATTTGTCGTTGCTGCAGACGCGTGCGTCCGCCAGACCACAGTTCGGGGTCCTTTAAATCCACGCCAGCGCTAAAGTTTGGATCTCCCGACAGAATAATCACAGCGACGTCCGTATCCTCGCGGAAAGCCCGCGCCAAACGCGTAAGCTCGCGCATACGAGCCGCCGTCAGACTATTACGCCCGTCAGGGGCGCAAAGCCGCACATGGGCAATCTGATCGGTAATTGTGACGTCGATATCGGCTTCGCTCATGTCCCTCTCCAGCGCGTAGCTTACATGCAAAAGGGGAGGTCGCCTAGAGCGCCTCCCCTCTTTTGCTGCTGGACGGGCGGCTTTTATCTTCCGAGACGACGGACGTTTGCGGGTGTGAAGTAATCTTCGGTCAGATAATCGAGACCTTCATCCACTTGGTTAACCGGACGACCCGCTTTCATCGCTAGGCCGAGGTAACGACCTGCCAATGTGTCATAGATGAACTCGCCACCAGAGGTAAAGCACTCCCCGGCATTGGCGCGATAATCAACTGCTTGGCCAGCTTCCTGCACGCGCCACAGCTCGCCGCGGCCGTCATACATTTCGCCGCCAGTGATTTGCCAGCTATCTTCGTCAAGCCGCAAAACCCGCTTGGCGTAAATATGCCGTGCTGTCGACTTCAGATTGCCTTCAACAACCCATTGACGACGCAGCTCATAACGCATCGCATCTGGGTTGGCGTGACCAGGCATTAGAAGTTCATCATAGGTGACCAAATTCGCGTGATAATTATTTTGCTGGGAGAGCTTCTCGACTTTGCCTTGAACGGTCCAGTCATAGCGGTCAGGTGCACCATTATAACCGTCATATTGGTCCGACGTGCCCATACCATCACCATTGGTCATGGGGTTGTCGTAAGCAATATTCGGGGCCCGACGCACACGCCGTGTACCAGGGCTGTAAGTCCAAGCCTTACGACCCTCAAGCGCCATGTTCAGCGTTTCGTGCACCAGCACAACGTTGCCAGCAAAACGCGCCGGTGCTTCGGTGTGTGCCACAAAGTAAATCGAGATATTGTTCAGATCTTCCGCCCGCTTATTCTCAGGGAAAGAATAAGGGAAAGTGATCTCGTCCTTGGTAAAGGTCAGAACAAAGTCACCACCAGCTGTCGGTGAGGTCATGTTGAACTCACGCGCCAGACGCGCCCCGCGGAAGCGAAGCGTGTGGTTCCAAACAATCTCAAGACCACTATTCGGGATCGGGAATGGGGAAGCCATAATCGCTTCCGAGATACCATTACCGCCGTCAACCAGCATGCCAACTTCAGCATTACGCTTGAAAGCTGCGGCAACAAAATCCTTCGGCACACAGGTCCGACGGCTTTGGTACACATTCAGCTTATAGCTATCTGGATAGGTCTTCAGCATGGCTTGCTGACCTTCTGTCAGTTGCGACGCATATTGAGCCGCATTGCCAGATGTGATCGTATATTTGATCGGGTCAGAGGCAAACGGGTCAGGCAGACCATTGCCATCCCAATTGCCCAAATATTTCGAGCCATCAATCTTATTGCTCGCAGACCAAGCCGAAACGCCCGAACCAGATCCTGCCTTCTCGGCACCAGCCGGTGTCAAATCACCGCCCAGACGATTGGCAACCCGCTCCGGAACTTTCGCAAATGCTGTCCCGGCCATCAGGCTTAGTGCCAGAGCCGGGACTATTAATTTCATATTCATTGTAATTTTCCTCCAACAGAAAGTTCAAATGGAGGGGGAGATCAACTCCCCCTCCCAGATCACGGATCAGAACGCGTAGGTTAAGCTCAAGGACGCAAAGTCCCGGTCATTATCACGCGTATAGAGCTTCGGCCCTTTAAAGTCCGTATAGCCCAACTGGACACTGAGGTTGGTCTGATAGTCTGCCGTAATCGAC
Source organism: Rhodobiaceae bacterium (assembly GCA_038147995.1). Classification (GTDB taxonomy): domain Bacteria; phylum Pseudomonadota; class Alphaproteobacteria; order RS24; family RS24; genus JAYODZ01. The sequence goes on from JAYQUO010000002.1 coordinate 131,678, forward strand.
AGGCTACGACGCTGAACACCTTCAATGAAGCTACCCGCAGGGGTCGGTGACATACCGCTCAAGCCCCATGACACAATCAATTGCGGTTTGATCGAAATTGGTGTGCCAAGGAAGTTGTTATATTGCAGCTGTGTCATGATCAAAGCACCCGAGCTGAACTCTGTCGGTTGACAGTCACGAACAGAGCGAGGGTCAAGACTAAAGACGCCGCCCAAGGGCAGATACGATCCCGAGGTACACTTATTGAGGAGCCGTTTGTTACCGCCAATATTCGCTGAGGTTCTATATTCGTCAACGTCGGCTAAGACTCCACCAAACTCAGTCAACAGAATACCGAGGTCAGCCCCCAGCATGTTGATCAGGCCGTTCGAGCGCGTAAAGGTTGCCGTTGTACCAATATCGAGGTTCCAGACATCTTCCTCGACATAACCCTGGATGCTTTTGCCAAAATCACCACAGCTTGTCACGATGGTCTGATAGCTTGCATAGACGGGGGCGATGACACCGAAGTTTTCCCACGCACAGCCCGCCCCAAGCGCTGCAATGGTCAAAGCGTCAGTATCGAGTTGCAACGGCATATCGGGACGATAGGCGAGCTCACCCTGAACACCCCAACCACCGAGTGTGGTGTTAAAGCTCACGCCATAGACATCAATCTCTGGATAGACAAGTTGGAAGCCCAAGTCATAATTCATGGCATAGTTCGGGGTACCTGTCGGCAAAAGCTGCGTCGCAGTTTGCGTTGAGGCTGTGTAGGCAACTGCTGCATTGGCATAGTTGGAAATACAGCCCAGCATCTGATTTTGCGCAATGGACCCATCGGGCATAGCCAAGGCTGCATCGACCGCGTTGCCGAGGAGCGCCGTTATACCCGCGGCACCGAAACCGCCAGACAGAGCATCGCCCGAGTTACCCGCGACACCCGATCCACCCCCCAAGACAGTATAGAGATTAGCGCCAGCCGCAGTCAGTATGTCGGACCGCGACTGCGTGCCGGCGGCATAATTAGCGCGATGCGCTGCACCAACACCGGAGGGATCAGTGGTCATAATCGTCCTGAGGGTCGCCGCTTGGCTTGGTCGAACAAAAAGTTGTCCGATAGCTTGCGCCTGCGTTAAGCCGCCTGTCGCGGCTGCCCCTAGATTTTGCCCGAGTGAACCTAAGCACCCGAGAAGGGGGGCAACCCGTAAGGTTGAACTATCGGTTGGCGCACGCGTCGACGGACCAATAATGGGGGCCCGCGCCACCGTATTCACATATGGGATACGGCTATTGTAGTTTTGGTAATAGAAGCCAAACTCAGTGGAATTCAACTCAGCAGCATACCACCGCAGGGCAATGCCAAAGCTGGCCTCATCTGTGGCTTCGTCATCTGCCAGACGATCAACGGTATTGGTATCACCCAATACAAATCCCGCGTTTGCGCCAGATTGGACCGTGCTGCCATAGTTGAGCCGCGAGAACTCAATATTGCCAACCGTGTGTTGCGTATTAAAGCTGATTGTATCGTTTGGCGCGCATGTGCCAAAGACGTCATTGGCGGCTTTCGCATTAGCGTTCCAGGCCGCGGCAGCTTGTGCGGAGGAGGCTCCACCCAGCGCAAAAGCCAGACCTGTATCGGCGGCCGTGACAGTGCCACACAAACGGCGGTTAGCGCCTGAATACACCCCTGAACCAATTAACGACCCGTTCTTGTTGGCGCCGCCCCCAATCCTTAGGGAGTCGGAGTCGGCAAACGGCGTCCCACCAACGTCAAATTTGAAATTGTCCCAGCCGCCGACATAGGCTTCAACGGTCACCGCTTCGCTTAAAGCGACCGAGCCATACAAGGCCTCCACTGGAAGCAGGGCCTCTTTGATCTCAGCACCGGGGCGGCGCAGAGTGCCAACATCGATGGGGCTGAACACCGAGTTGCCGCCCAAGAAAAAGGTCGACTCACCCCAGTTGATCACCTGCCGACCGACGCGCACCATGGCTGGCTTATCGCCAATATCAAAATCAAAACTCAAATAAGCGTCCAAGACATCAATCTTGGCGCTAATGTCATTTTCGGCAAAATCTTGCGGCCCGACGCGCTCATAGGAATGGTTGCTCCCGAGCACGGTGTCATAAAAGCCAGTCATCCGCACAAACATCGTCATGGCGCCATTACGGGCTTCAAAATCTGCCGTCAGCTTAGCGTTGCCACTAATCAGATCGCCCTTGTCAAAGTTCAGACGACCATCGTCGGTGTTGATCGAACCGTCATAATTATAGATCTCGCGGGACCCAGCGCTTGAGAGGAATGTATTGTCATACATGCACACGCTACCCAGGGATTGGGCAAAGGCAGAGGGGTTATCAAGTGTCCCGCATAAGCGGCTACTGGCGCCTGGAATGGCTGGGCCACCAGCTGCGGCGCTCGCAGCGCTGGCTAAGAAGACCGCATCAAGACCCACCGTCTTATCTTGTGGCCCACCATTGCCGGCTGGCAAATAGACCGCGTCACGATCCTCAGTGCGCACTGACAGCCCGACGGATGAGACAACATCAACCTGTACGTCCCAGTCGCCTAGTTTTAAATTATACGCCGATGCATGGGTTGCCACCAAAAGCCCCGCGCCAAGCACCACGCCTAGACCAAACGAATTTTTATTCTTCTTCATAGAAGACCTCCTCCCAAAATATTGCACTTCAAAAAACAGCCACCCGTCAGCTCATTCGCCTGACGACCGATAACGCAACACATATGGAGGAGCGCTTGCCCCAAACCCCATTACAACGACCCCTCTATTTTTGCTTTCGCAGGTAGGGGTTTCCTAAGTTGGTTGGTTCCGCCGCACTCTGCAATGCGGTCAATTTCAATTTTCTTTTTCGTTAGCAGATTAAAAAATGATCGCCTCACGAAGGCGCAAAAAAGGCCGCCCTTGGGGCGGCCTTCCGCGTCGTATAAAAACCGCCGCTTATTGAAGGGTGAAGGGCTTCACACCTGGCTCGCCATACAGCATGACCGTATTGGCATCTGGTCCATTTGAAACTTGGGCAAAGCTCTTACGATCTTCGCGCACAAATTCCGTAAAGCTTTTGGCACCATCGGTCGACACCAAAACCAAGCCTGACAGACCGGTCAGAACGACGCGTCCGTCCTCGATTTGCGTGCCGCCCGAGATTGAGCGATCGCTATTGGTTTTGACTTTCGTCCATGTTTCACCACGGTCGCGCGAAACAAAAGCGTTGCCGCGCATACCCCAAACAATAATGCTATCATCGGCCAGCACGGTGCCGCCCCAGAAAGAACCTTCATAAGGGGTTTGCAGAGGTTCGAAGGTCTCGCCACCGTCGGTTGAGCGGTAAACATTGCCAAACTCAGCCGGAACATAAATAGCGCCGGAAACGCCGCGGAAGGCATCGTTTAGATGGTAGTCATCTTCGGCCTCTTCGCTCAGCATGCGGTCTTCCCAAGTCTTGCCACCGTCACGGCTTTCAAGCACGCTCGAGAAAGCCCCAAAAGCCAGGACATGATCGGCCGATACATAAATAACCGCGAGCAGCGGCAGTTCGACCTCACGATCATTATAGACCAAAGTCCAATTATCGCCGCCATCCTCGGTACGCAAGATTGTCATATCGTGGCCGACAGCAATCCCATTGTTATCATCGAGGAAATTGACGCTGGTCAGGGTGTTGCGGGTCGGCACGTCATTGGCTTGCGTCCAGTTCTGGCCGCCATCGACACTCGAAATAACGTGTCCATGCGCGCCAACGGCGACGAGCTTCCCGTTCAGCTTCGCAACATCGAGAAGCAAAGCTTGGCTCGCGCGATCGCTCTTCATAGCATGTTCGTATGGCGCCAAGCCATAGCCATCGGCAGCCGCCTCTTGCGCCTGCGGCGCGGCAAAAATGCCTGTAAATCCGAGCGCAACGAGCGCGGCAATAAGCGAACGTGAAGTCATTATATCTATTTACCCCCTGAGCCGTGAGCCCTCTCCATGGGCTCTTTGATGGTTAACTATAGCGTCCGCCGCAACCGTTTCAAGCGTCCATTTACGCTTCAGATGCGGCCTTTTAACGCCCGAGACGTCGAATATTTGCCGGCGTGTAGCGCTCCGGATCGAGATGATCGGCGTTAAAATTGATCGGGCCTTCCTCATTGGTGAGACCGATTGCCAAATAACGTCCGACCGCCAAATCATAGATCGTTTCGCCGCTGCCGCCGCAGATGCCGACCTCATATTGCACTCCGCCGCCTAACTCTTGAACACGCCACAGCTCACCGCGCCCGTCGTAAATTTCAGTCGCCACAATGCCGTTCGTATCTTCATCGATGTAAAAATATCGGCGCAAATATAAGTGACGATAATTGGGGTTGAGATTAGCTTCAAGTTCCCAAACACGGTGGCGCTCATAGCGCATCACCTCAGAATTAATATGTTGCGGGCCGATAAGGTCGTCGTAAGACGATAGCACGCGCCGATAATTATTATAGGCCACGTATTTTTCACTGCGTTTCTTCACCGTCCAGAGAAACCGATCGGGCGCCCCATTAAAGCCGCCATAGCTATCCGAGGTTGTGATGCCGTCCGAGTTGGTACCTGGATTGTCGTAAGCAATGGTGGGGGCCCGACGCACGCGGCGCATGCCGGGACTATAGGTCCACGCATTGCGTGGATTGACGGCCATATTCAGGCTCTCTTGCACCAAGACAACGTAGCCAGCAAGCCGTGCGGGCGCTTGCGTCTGCAGAAGATATAGAATGGATATATTATCTAAGTCTTCCGCCTGTTTATATTTCGGGTCCGACCAGCGCAAGATCGCGTCATCCTCAACGGTGATATGATAATTATCACCGTTTTGATTGACGGGAATAGCGGTAAAGCGGCGTTGCAGTTTAAAGCCACGATAGCGCAATGTGTGGTTCCAAACCATCTCGAGGCCGTTATTCGGGATCGGGAATGGCGCCGCCATAATAGATTTCGAGACACCATTACCATCGGCGACGAGCTCGCCGACTGCGGCGTTGGACTTGGCGGCCTGATAGACATATTGCGGCAACGCACAACTGCGTCGGGTCGGATATATCTCCATAAAATAAGTTGGGAAGCGTTGCATCAAGGCCATCTGGCCGACGGTCAACATATCCTTGTGCGCGTCCATATTGCTGGCGTCGATGCGCAAAAGCGGCTTATCGGCTGCAAACGGGTCGGGCAGATGCTGACCGGCCACGACCTTGACATGCGCTGGAGGTGAAGCGAGGCCGCCGGTCCAAGCTGGGATACTACCATCCTTATTGCCACTGCGCTGCGACCCGAGCGGCGTCAGGTCGGCCTCCATGCGGTCGATTTGCTGTTGCGGCACTTTAGCGGCCAGCGGGGAAATCAAAACTGTTGTGGCGGCGACAAGCGCGCAAGAAACAAAATAACGAACCATGAAAGATGAAGTCCCATGAAAATGAAATGTTAGAACAGCCGAAAGCATAATCTAAGGCACAGATAAATGCCAAATTAAAAAGGGGCAGACCGAAGCCTGCCCCTTTAAAATTAACTCCGTCGCAGTAAGGCTTAACGACCGAGACGACGAACGTTAGCCGGCGTGAAGTAGTCTTCGGTCAGATAATCAAGACCTTCATCAACTTGGTTGATCGGGCGATCAGCTTTCATCGCTAGGCCGAGGTAACGACCAGCCAAGGTGTCATAGATGAACTCGCCACCCATGGTGAAGCATTGACCAGCATTCTCACGATAGTCGACGCCCTGACCAGCTTCCTGCACCCGCCACAGCTCACCGCGGCCGTCATACATTTCACCGCCCGTGATCTGCCAGCTATCTTCGTCTAGCCGCAAAACGCGCTTGGCGTAAATATGCCGTGCCGTCGACTTCAGATTGCCTTCAACAACCCATTGCCGGCGCAACTCATAACGCATCGCGTCTGGGTTCGCGTGACCCGGCATCAACAACTCATCATAGCTGACAAGGTTGCCGCGATAGTTGTTCTGACCTGATAGCTTTTCAACTTTACCTTGGACGGTCCATTCATAGCGGTCAGGTGCACCATTATAGCCATCATATTGATCCGACGTCCCCATGCCATCACCATTGGTCAGCGGGTTGTCATACGCAATATTCGGGGCCCGACGAACACGCCGCGTACCCGGGCTATAAGTCCAAGCCTTACGGCCCTCAAGCGCCATGTTCAGCGTTTCGTGCACCAGCACCACGTTACCGGCAAAACGTGCCGGGGCGGTCGTATGCGCCACAAAGTAAATTGAGATATTGTTCAGATCTTCTGCCCGTTTATTTTCCGGGAAAGAATACGGGAAAGTAATCTCGTCCTTGGTGAAAGTCAGAACGAAGTCACCACCAGCCGTCGGTGAGGTCTGATTGAACTCGCGCGCCAGACGCGCACCACGGAAGCGGAGCGTGTGGTTCCAAACAATCTCAAGACCATTATTCGGGATCGGGAATGGCGAGGCCATAATCGCTTCCGAAATACCATTACCACCACCAACAAGCATGCCAACTTCAGCATTGCGCTTATAAGCAGCGGCCAGGAAGTCCTTCGGCACACATGTCCGACGGCTTTCATAGACATTCAACTTATAAGTGTCAGGATAGGTCTTCAGCATAGCTTGCTGACCTTCCGTCAATTGCGCCGCATATTGCGCCGCATTCGCTGACGTGACGGTGTATTTGATCGGGTCAGATGCGAACGGATCGGGCAAACCCTTGCCATCCCAATTGCCGAGATATTTCGAGCCATCAATCTTATTGCTCGCAGACCAAGCGGAAACACCCGAGCGAGATCCTGCCTTCTCGGCACCAGCCGGTGTCAAATCACCGCCCAGACGATTGGCAACCCGCTCCGGAACTTTCGCAAATGCTGTCCCGGCCATCAGGCTTAGTGCCAGAGCCGGGACTATTAATTTCATATTCATTGTAATTTTCCTCCAACAGAAAGTTCAAATGGAGGGGGAGATCAACTCCCCCTCCCAGATCACGGATCAGAACGCGTAGGTTAAGCTCAAGGATGCAAAATCCCGGTCATTGTCACGCGTATAGAGCGTCGGACCTTTAAAGTCCGTATAGCCCAGCTGAACACTGAGGTTGCTCTGATAGTCTGCCGTGATCGACAGGCTACGACGCTGAACACCTTCAGTGAACGAACCAGCAGGTGTCGGTGACATTCCGCTCAAGCCCCAAGACACGATCAATTGCGGTTTGATCGAAATTGGCGTGCCAAGGAAGTTGTTATATTGCAGCTGTGTCATGATCAGAGCACCCGAGCTGAACTCAGTCGGCTGACACTGGCGTGACGTCCGCGGGTCAAGTGCAAAGATACTACCCAGCGGCAGATAAGAGCCAGACGTACATTTGTTCAACAAACGTTTTTGCATTCCGCCTTTGGTCCGATACTCGTCGACATCAGCGATAACGGCACCGAATTCTGTCAGCAGAATACCCAGGTCGGCACCCAGCATATTGATCAGGCCGTTCGAGCGGGTAAAGGTTGCTGTCGTACCAATGTCGATATTCCAGACATCTTCCTCAACATAACCTTGGATAGAACCAAAGTTACCACAAGGATTAGCAATGGTTTGCAAAGACCCGAGATAGCCAGCGAGACCTGAATAGTTCTCCCATCCGCAGCTGCCCGAAATGGCCGCGATCGTCAGCGCATCGGTATCAAGTTGCAACGGCATATCAGGCCGGTAAGCAACCTCACCCTGAACACCCCAACCACCGATCGTGGTGTTGAAGCTCACGCCGAAGACATCGATCTCCGGGTAAACCAGCTGGAAGGCGATGTTATAGTTCATCGCATAAGTTGGCGCCCCCGTCGCTGACAGGTGCAAGCCGCCAGTGGCAGTTGGGACCTCGGTCATTGTTGCCAGTGTGTTCAGGCAGCCCAACATTTGGCTCTGCGCAACCGAGCCATCTGGCATCGCCAGCGCGGCTGCGATTTGCGAGCCAAGGACATTCGCGACCCCAGCGGCACCTCCACCACCACCAGCAGCAGCGACAGTGTCACGATCAGCACCGAGGGCTTGATATGTGTTGGCTCCGGCCGCCGCGAGGATTGCTCCTGCAACAGCGGGATCAGCGTAGTTGGCCCGAATTTGTGCACCAAGCCCTGTCGGATCCTGCACAATGACAGAAGACAGGTTTGCCAAGGCAGCCGCGCCAACGAACAAGTGACCCAAATTCGCTCCACCGGCCGCAAGGTTAGCGCCGAGGTTAGTCAAACAACCACCAGGAGCAAGGCCGCGGCCCGATGAGCCGGAAGTTGGCGTTGCGCCCGTTGGGCCGGCAATTGGCGCAGAGGCGACAGTGTTCACGTAAGGAATGCGGCTATTGTAACGTTGGTAATAAAAACCGAACTCGGTTGAGTTCAATTCTTCTGCGTACCAGCGTAAAGCAACACCGAAGCTGGCTTCATCTGAAGCTTCGTCATCGGATAAACGAACAATAACAGCGGTGTCCCCTAGTTCGGTACCCGCCAAAGCACCTGACTGCACAACGTTCGAAATCGCCTGACGGTCAGCTTCAACAAAGCCGCGACGGTATGGCGTCAAGATATCAATCGCGTCACCGCTAGCGCACGATCCGAAGACGTCGTTACCAGCTTTCGCAACAGCGTTCCACGCGGCCGCTAACTGAGCCGATGATGCTCCTCGCGAACCAGCCGCACGCAGGCCGTCACCATAAGGTAACATAGCGCCAACCATGGTGCCGCAAAGTCGTTTACCATAACCCGAATAGGGACTCGAGCCGACCAGCGAACCGTGCTTGTTGCCACCCGAACCAGGCACAAGCGCATCGGAATTGGCAAAAGGTGTGCCGCCAACGTCCAATTTGAAATTATCCCAACCGCCGACATAGGCTTCGACGGTCAGCGCTTCATTGAGGGCAACCGAAGCATATAGTGCCTCAACCGGAAGCAGGGCTTCCTTAATCTCAGCACCCGGACGGCGCAGAGCGCCAACGTCAATCGGGCTGAACACCGAGTTACCGCCTAAGAAAAAGGTCGATTCACCCCAGTTGATCACCTGACGACCGGCCCGCACCATGGCTGGCATATCGCCAATATCAAAATCTACGCTCAAATAAGCATCCAGAACGTCGATCTTGGCACTCAAATCATTTTCGGCAAAGTCTTGCGGTCCAACGCGCTCATAGGAGCTATCACGACCCAAAACCGCATCATAGAAGCCGGTCATACGGACGAACACCGTCATGGCGCCGTTGCGAGCCTCAAAGTCGGCCGTCAGCTTGGCGTTGCCGCTGATCAAATCGCCCTTATCAAAGTTCAAGCGACCGTCATCGGTGTTGATCGAACCGTCGTAATTATAAAGCTCCCGGCCCCCTAAAGCCGAAAGAAATGTATTGTCATACATGCACAAGCTACCAGCGGTTTGCGCCCAAGCAGATGGCGCATCATAGGTGCCGCAACCCAGCCCGAGGGCCGCACCCACCGGGTCAATACCTGGTGTCATGTCAAGTTTACCGCCGTTCCAGGCTGGCAAGTAATTCGTATCACGATCTTCTGTCCGTACTGAAAGACCGACAGATGACACGACGTCAACTTGGACGTCCCAATCGCCCAGTTCTAAATTATATGCTGAAGCGTTTGTTGTCGCTAGCAGACCTAGCCCAAACAAAGCGCCTAGACCAAACACATGTCTGTTCTTCTTCATCATAGAAGCCCTCCTCATTGCTCCCGAACACAAGCGCCTTAGCGCCTCCCGCAATCGAGAGGCACAAAACGCCTAACCTCCGAAGTGTGACTGGCGGTTATTGCTCTCGTCAACAAAAAATTATTTAAAAATCTTTTTTTGCTCTATTATACAAAATTAGGTGGTGGTTTGTTGCAAATTTGCAACGGTTTTTGCCTGAAACAAAAAAATGCGCTGCCAATTCGGGCTATAATCGGGCCAGTGGCGCAACCCCACATGCACTCTTTATATAGGCGGGCATCTAAATAAAGTCTGGCGGGCCGCGCATGAGGCGGCTGCATGCCGCGGCCAACTTATCGCAAGAGATTGATTATAAACAAAAAATAACCCCCGCCGAGAGGGTGTTCGACGGGGGTCTTTTTTTTGTAGCAAGTTTGGGAGGAGGGAGAATTTGCTACATCACTATTTATAATTACGACGGGTAAAGAAAAGGTTAAGCGCGGCGCGCAAAAATAACGGCCGACAGCTGGTGCGCGAGCCGCCAGCCGTCCCAAAAACGGCAACCCGCACACGTTGCATTATTTTATTGCTTTTGTGGCACGATGGACTAAAACCAGAGGGCCTGCAGGTTTAAGATAGTTTTGGTGCGCAGGTAAGCAGGCCGCAGTGGTTGCCGCCGGACTTTTCATTTCACGAAAATTAAAAAATTATCCCGAGAGATTTCTCATGATTAAAGGTACTGTTAAGTGGTTCAACGCCACAAAGGGGTATGGATTTATTGCGGTCGAAGGTGAAACTGACGTATTCGTTCATATCTCTGCCGTTCAGGCAAGCGGTCTGCAATTGACCGACGGCATGGACGTTATGTTTGAAAAGATAATGGGTAAAAACGGCAAATATGCCGCGGAAAACATTACGGCTGCCTAAGCGCACCGATATTTTCAACAGCGGGCTCGTTAACAGCTCGGCCACCCTTCGGGGCTGAGCCGCGGCTCGACGGGCCCGTTTTCCTTTTGCACACCGGCCGCCGCAACGGCCGCTCAGGCCGAGGTGGCAGGCCAGAACGGCCGATAAATCTAGGCTTGGCGGCGCAGGCTCTGATGTGCTAAGCCATGCCCTGCTGGTACGCCGCTTTAGCTCAGTTGGTAGAGCACATCATTCGTAATGATGGGGTCGCGTGTTCAAGTCACGCAAGCGGCACCAGCGTTTTGCTTCCGACCCAAATCAGCCCCCAATCAGTAAGGTTAGTTGCCAAAGCCTGCCGGCTGGCTCATCTTGATGCCCGAGCACAGGCGAACGCCAAGCGGGAGGAGGGCTAATGTCCGAGCCAAGCATTATCATTTTCGGTGCGACCGGCCAGCAAGGTATGGCGCAGATCGAGGCCGCGCAAGGCCGCCACATCATCGCCATAGGCAATCAGCGCATTGACCGCCGCAGCGCCGAGACGCACGCCATGCGGCATGTCGATTGGCACCGGCTGGACCTGTCGGATCGCGATGCGCTCGACCATTTATTTGCCGGTCTGGGCGCTAAGCCGTCGGTTCTGCTGACCATGCCCAGTTCGTCCTTTAACCCCGAAGATGTCTTGCTCCGTCAATTTGATAATATCCTGGCAAGCGCTGCTGGGCGGATCGATAAACTGATCTTTAACACGAGCATGTTTGTGCCGCCGGCACTGTCAGGGTTTCAAGCGCTCGATGTTCGCCGCCGCATGATATCCGCATTGGCGGCAAGCGGCTTGTCTTATGTCGTCGTCAAGCCTGTTATCTATATGGATAATCTGCTGACCGATTGGGCGCGCCCGACGTTGATGCAAAAGCACATATTTCGCTATCCCCATCATGATGAATTAGATGTCTCGTGGATCAGCCTCTCCGATGTCGCTCGCATCATGCTGGCGCTGACAGCAAGCACCGCTTTTGATCAAAGCGAAATCACCATTGGCGGACCAGAAACTCTCCGCGGCCCAGAGGTCGCGCAAAATCTGTCGCGGGCCTTGGGACAGGATATTCGCTTCGAGACCATGCCGATCGTTGAATTTGCCGACATCATGGCCGGTCTATTTTCACAACGAAACGGCTATGATGCCACACAATTAAAGCGCGAATTGAAGCGCGTTTATGAATGGTATAATACATCCGACACTCACCCCTTCAAAGTTGACGCCAGCTCTATTTATGCCACGCTCGGGGTCACCCCGTGCGCCATGCGCGACTGGTTGAAAACAGTAAAATGGTAAATTAGCCATCCTCGAAGGCATCGAGCGCAATGGTATCATCGGCTGGCGGACTGGTCGCGGGTGAGGCTTCATCTGTCCGAGCAACAGGATCAGGCAAAGCCTTGGGGTGCCGATCTGGTTCTTCGGGTAGCCCCCACCGCACCGCATCAAAGCGGCCAGAGAGTGGCGCCAGCGCCTGCCAGCTCGGCAAAATAATGCCATCGCCATGCCAGCATCGATCCGGTGCCGCCGTCATAGCGCGGCTCAGCCAAGCCCTGGCGGCCCCCTCGTCGCCCTCACCGACGGCGATCTCCGCCATTAGCTCGCACACGCGGCGCTCTGGCGCGGGGGATTTTGCCAAGCCGGCGATCAGCTGCGAACTTTGCGTCCAGCGCTGTGCCCGCGCAGCAATCTGCGCGCGTAATATAAGGGTCTCGGGGTGATCGGGTTGGCCATCGGCGAGCTTGCGGGCTAATTGCCCTTGCTCGTCAAGCGGCAGGTTTTTATGAATATGCGTAAAACAAGCCGCTAAATCGGGATGCGGCTCTTTACGCCATGCCTGCCGCAATCTGCTTTGCGCCTTCTTTATGTCGCCCAAATCGGCCAAGGCGGTGCACAGCATGATTACAGCAGGCGAAAAATACGGTAGCAATTTTAAGGCGCGCTCGGCTTGCGCGCGCCTGCGGGTGGCGTCGATATGCGACGCATTCTGTCGTAGATCCTCGAGGAAGACGAGGCCCTTATAGCGCCGCGATTGTTCTTTCGAGATCAGCCCAAGGCGTGCCATTTTGCCAATCAGCTCTTGCGCTTGTGTCCAGCGGGCTTCCCGCAGCGCCAAGTCAAAAGAGGCTTGCAACGCCCAGCGCCCATCATCGCCGCTCTTCAGCCCTGCATCCAGAGCTAGCCGCGCTTGGCTCAAATTATTTTGTGCCAGCGCCAAACGAAAGCGGCTCTCTTGCACCTGATCAGGATGCTCGGCAGCCAGCTTCTCAAGCAGCAGGTTGGCCGCATCATAGTCGCCCTGTAAGATCGCCAGATCGGCCGCCATGAGGCGCGGCAAAGCATCTTCGGGCAACCCCGCCTCGGCCCGCCGTAGCGCAAGTTTCGCCGCCGAAAAATCTTGCCGCGACAAGGCCATGTAACCTTCCGACAGCGCCGCCAGCCCCAAGCGGCGGCGACGTGCCGCGACTCGTGCGGCGTGACGGCGCGGTAAGCGCACGAGCCAAACCACCAGCCAAATCGCGCCGCCAATCAGGGCGCTGAGCAAGATTAAACTCATAATGACGGCCGGTGCTGAAATGAGATAATCCGCTTGGCTGAGTTGCAAGGTGATCACGCCGGGCGCACGCGCAATCACGATCACCAGCGTGGCAATGCCGACCAACAGCAGGACATATTTAAAGAGGCGAAGCATCGGCATTTTGCATTTGCTCCTGAAGCAGGTTGATCAGCGCTTGGCGCGCCTGATAAAGTTTTGCCGCCTGGCGCCAATCGCTCAACTGTTGTTGGTCGGCAAGCGATAATCCGTTCCATTGCCCTAGGGCGCCGGCAATATCACCGCGCGCAACCATGTGGCGGAAACTCTCCGCCACGCGGTCACCTTCAGCATGCGGTCGCACGGTAATCATGCTGTTTAACGCGCTATCGAGCAAGGCAGGCAGGCCCGTATCGAGGCGGGTCGCTGCCGCCGTTTGGCGCGTTGACCACCAGTCGGCAATAGCCAGCATGAGGTGGTCGCGGGCCATAGCGGGCTGGTCGTAATGCTCGCGCAATGGCTCCAGCGCCGTGGCAGGGAGCGCCGCCTGCAAATCGTCCCAGACAGGTGTTAAGGCGTCGCCGACACGCAAGATCAGCAGAGCTTGCTGCAAATCCGCCGCAGCAGAGGCACTTGGGCTCGGCTCTAATGGCTCTTGCTTTGGCGCTTCAGCATCTAGCAAGAGATCTTGCGGTGGCGATGCAGGTTCGGGTGACGAGACGTCAGGGCTTTCGGATAGATCTATAGGCGGCTCGCTGGCCGCTGCAGCGGGACGATCGTCCTGCGGCTCTGGGGGAGCAGTGACAGCTGGCACGGGGGCTGGCACGTCAGGTGTCTTGGCTAACCCAAAATCAAATTGCGGCAGGCGGACAAGATCAAAGCGCAACAACACCATGCCACCTAAAACCAAAAGTAGAGCAACCAGCACAAGCGACGAGGTCACCCGTCGGCGGGGTCGGGCCTCGATTGTCTGGGCCTCAGATTTAGCCTGCGTTCTTTCGTTCCGCTCGGGCGGAATTATATCGGGATCAGGCTCAGATTTTTTCTTATCGGTCATTTGACACCTTTTGCATCATATCGCCGAAATGGTCCGGATGGCGAGTGCTAAATCAAGCAGACGTCCAATCATTGATAAGCGCGATCATGCTATCATCATCGGGAGCGGCCGCAACAGCGACCGCAAATCCATGCCGCGCCATTTCGGCAGCAATTTTTTCCGACAAGCACATAGCGAGTGGATGGTGGCCGTGGCGCGGCGCCACTGCGAGAAAGGCTTCCGCACTGCGCAACGAGTAAAGCACGACGGCCTCGAGGTGCTGATAGTTTTGCGCAACATGCCGCGGCAGGGACGTGGCTTTCTCGGCATCGTATAATTTAACGCGTTGCGCCGAAATCCCTGCGGCCTGAAGGGCGGCCACCAAATCCCCCGATTGCGCCTCGCCGCTAATATGCCAGATGTCACCGGCCGAATGTGCCGCAATTATGTGTTGCGCCAAGCTATCGACATTGCCTTTAGCGACCGCAATATCATTCCAACCGGCGCGCCGCGCCGCGCGAGCCGTTTTGGTGCCGACGGCAAAAAGCGGTAATTGGGTAACGCGATAGCCAAATTTGAGACGGAACTGGTCTTGCGCGGATTGTAGGGCGTCGACGCCATTGGCACTGGTGACAGCGAGGGCGGCGGGGGCGTGCCGCGGCCAGCGGGGTGCTGGGTTGAATATCATGCGCAACATAGGCGCGATCAAAACAGAATGGCCATGACGGCGAAGCTTTTGCGCCAAGCGGGTGGCGTCGCGGCGCGGTCGCGTCACCAATATGCGCATCAATTGCCCTGCGCGACGAGGTGCGGCACCTGTCGCCGAATGTCATGGGCCAGAGCGTGTCCGAGTGCCATCGCGTCACCACGCGGCGCTGTATCGATCCGTTCCATCATCTCCTGACCATCGAGCGACAGAATACGCCCGTGCAACTCAACACCGCCAGGAACAATGCGCGCACTGGCCGCTATCGGGGTACGGCAATTGCCCTCGAGGGCGGCCAGAAAACTCCGCTCAGCCGCGACGCAAATGGCCGTATCATCATGATGGAGCAAGCGCAATGCCGAGCGCAGATCGTTATTCGTCGCAGCGCATTGAAGCGCCAGAGCGCCCTGCCCGGCGGCCGGGAGCATCAGCGCATTGGGCAAGGCCACGATGTGAGATAGCGACAAGCCGAGACGGCTTATCCCAGCCTGGGCGAGCAGCGTTGCCGCCATACCTTGCTTTTGCATTTTATCGAGGCGGGTGCCGACATTGCCGCGCAAACTGACGATCTCACAATCGGGGCGCTGGCGTAAAATTTGGGCGCGGCGGCGCAAACTTGCGGTGCCGATAAGGGCGCCAGGGGGCAAAGCAGCCAGGGGGTCGGCGCCATCAAGGCGTAAGCCGAGATCGGGATTGACGACCAGCAGATCGGCCGTTGCCGCCCGCTCTGGAAGCGCCGCAATCACTAAACCATCCTCGTCAGCTGTTGGCAGATCTTTCAGGCTGTGCACGGCGAGATCGATGTCACCCGCCCGGATGGCTCTGGTTAATTCCTCGGTGAATAAACCCTTGCCGCCGATTTCAGCCAGAGGCTGATTTAAAATGCGATCCCCCTTGGTCGAAAATTCGACCAACTCAATCGCATAATCAGCAAAAATGGGGAGTGCCGTCAGCGCATCGCGCATGGCATTTGCCTGCGCCAGAGCAAGCGGCGAAGCGCGGGTACCAATTTTAAGGCGCGGCGTGGTCATGCCGCTAGCTTTGTCATGGTTTTTAACCGTCATCAAGACTAAAACGGCAGCAAAGGATACACAGCTAGGACTTGGCGTCATGCTATACGCATGGCATAAGCGTGGCATGACAATCTATACCGTCCTAGGCATCGAGACGAGTTGCGATGAAACAGCCGCCAGCGTGGTCCGCTGGCATGATGGCCGCGGCCAGATTTTGTCGAATTGTGTTTTCAGCCAAATCGATACCCATGCGCCCTATGGCGGGGTCGTACCAGAGCTCGCGGCGCGGCAGCACTTGCCGTTGATTAGCGAGATGATTGAGCATGCCCTGACGCAAGCCAATGTCACGAAGCAGCAGCTCGATGCGGTCGCCGCGACAGCAGGGCCTGGTCTAATTGGCGGTGTGATGATCGGTTTGACGACGGGCAAAGCCTTCGCATCCGCACTGGGCAAGCCGATCATTCCGGTCAACCATCTCGAAGCCCACGCTCTGACGGCGCGCCTCTCGGCCGAAGTTGATTTCCCTTATTTATTATTGTTGGTTTCGGGCGGTCATTGTCAGTTGATTGTCGTGGAGGCTTTGGGTCAATATCGCCTGCTCGGCCAAACGCTCGACGACGCCGTCGGTGAAGCCTTTGACAAAACGGCTAAATATCTCGGCCTGTCCTACCCCGGCGGCCCAGAAATCGAAGCGCGAGCCGCAAAGGGAGACGCCAAGCGTTTTCAATTGCCGCGCCCGCTCTGCGGCCAGAAGCATGCAAATTTTTCATTCTCGGGTTTAAAGACGGCGCTCCAGCAGGCGGCCGACCACGCCGCCCCGCTCTCTGCTGAGGATATTAATGACCTATGTGCTGGTATGCAGTCGGCCATCCTCGATTGCTTGCTCGATCGCACGGCGGTCGCCGCCGACATCTTCATCGCGGAGTATGGGGCAAAAGCGAATAATATGGTGATAGCAGGTGGCGTCGCCGCCAACCAAGTTTTGCGGCAAGCCATGCAGGCCTTGTGTCAGAAGATGAGCCTGAAGTTGCATGTTGCGCCGGCCGCTTTGTGCACGGACAATGCGGCGATGATTGCTTGGACGGGGTGCGAATATATGGCTGTCGGTCGCCTGCCAGACCAGATCGCGGCGCAATCAATGACCGCGCGACCGCGCTGGCCGTTGACCGAGCTCAGCGCTAAACTGTAAATAGAATTCTTATCGTCGAGACTAAAATAAAAACGCCGATGGGGGAGGGTCCATCGGCGCTTATGGCCTCGCGGCCGCATGGTGCTTGTGTGGGAGGAGGGAGCACCAAATATATTGTGCTAGCTTAGATAACGTAGCCAGCAACCACTTCGCTGGTCAGGGCGACACCGTATAAAACCAAGATAAACGTTGCCGCTGCCGTTGCAGAGGTGTTTTTCACTGTGTTCAGAAGCCTTTTCATGTTGTTTGCCTTTCTATCCTTAAATTTGCCGCGTGGGGTGGGAGGACCCGACAGCAAGCTTGACCTAAAATAATACGTCCAAAGCGGAAATATCTGTCACCAAAGCTATACCGTAAATAATCACCAAGCCGGTCGCACTGTTGATATCCGCTAATTTCCGGAAAACTCTTTCGACGATGTTGGTCATTTTTATCTCCTTCGAACCTTCATACCTGCTTTAGTTAAGAGCATTTTCGCTACTCACCTATTATATAGAGCATGGAGATAGAGATTGCAATGAATATTATTTAAAAAATTCATTATTTTTTGTTAAATTTTTATGACACGCCGAAAAATCATAAATTTCATATGTTAAACAGATAGATAACTAAATTTTTATTGAGAAACAGGCGAAACCCAGGATCTAGTTTTCAACCACAATTGGCTCTGGGGCCGGAATTTCGCAGCTACAGAATGTCTCAATTTGCCGCCGCGACAGGATCCCTCGCATTAAAATGGACAAAACCTCGCGCAATTCGCGCTCAAGATCCGCTAAAGGTTGGTCAGTGATTAACTGCGCCAAACGGTATTTCAAGGTTGCCGACTGGATCGCGGCGGCTGCACGGGCGACATTTTCGACTTCAAACTCACCCGTTTTAACGCCATCTTGCAAAATGCGCGTGATAATCCGCCGCTCGCGCCGCACGCGTTCCATTTGAAAATTTGGCCGCTCGCTGATCACAATTTGGGCCAACTCCAAAACCTTCGGTTGTTTTTCCAGTAAATGATAGGTGTAACGCAACTCGGCAAAAATCAGCTCTTCCAGCTGACGCCGCGCCGTACGATAGGGGCAATCGAGAAATGCCTCGAAACGTTTAATCGCCGACAGGCTCTCGCGGCGCGCAATTTCGGTCGCGATATCGATTTTACCGGCAAAAAACCGGTAAATATTGCCCGCAGACATGGCACAATCATCAGCCAATTCGGCAATCGTGGTTTTCGGATATCCATAATGGCCGAACCGCGCTTTGGCGGCAGAAATTATTTTCTCTTTAATGACATCAACATCAGACATAGATACTCTGTCGTCCTGTTCTCGCGCCCCGCTCCAAGCGGCCCATAGCATCAAGATAAAGACAGAGCAGTGAATAATCAATAAATTATTCAATATTTTCGGCTTGCCAATCTAATTTTCCCCATTTGATGCGGTAAGCCCGTTAATCAGGGACTGAATTGTCTCTATTTCCCCTGTGGAAACATGCGCGAGCACTCGCTATGATAGGGACAAATCACCCGGAGAGATCGACATGACAAACGATAATAAAATTGATCACTTCGGCGTGGCGGGCGCTGGCGCCTGGGGCACCGCTCTTGCCGTCATCGCCGCCCGCGCCGACCAATCGGCACGCCGTGTGACCCTGTGGGCGCATGAGGAAGAAACAGTTACAGCCATCAATAGTCAGCACGAGAACAAGGTGTTTTTACCGGGTGTTGCTTTGCCCGACAGCATTCAGGCAACCCAAAGCATCGCGGACCTCAGCGCCTGTGACGCGGTGCTGATGGTCGTTCCAGCGCAATTTGCGCGCCCTGTTATGGCGGATCTGGCGGCGCATCTTCCGAGCCATGTCCCGCTTATTTTGTGCTCCAAAGGTATTGAGCACGCCTCGTTAAAACTGATGAGCGATGTCGCGGGAGAATATTTTGCTGCCGAACGCATCGCCGTTTTGTCGGGCCCCAGTTTTGCCGCTGACGTTGCACGCGGCTTGCCAACCGCCGTCACCTTGGCCTGCCCCGATGAAGCGCTTGGCCAAAGCATTAGCGATGGCTTAGGGCGCCCATTTTTCCGGCCCTATTTAACGGATGATATTATCGGCACTGAAATTGGTGGCGCCCTTAAAAATGTCATCGCTATTGCCTGCGGAATTGTCGAAGGCAAAAAACTCGGCGAAAGCGCCCGGGCGGCAACCACAGCGCGTGGCTTTGCAGAAATGAACCGCCTCGGCGAAGCCCTTGGCGCACGCGCTGAAACCATGGCGGGTCTCTCTGGATTGGGCGATTTGATTTTAACCGCCAGCAGCCGCACGTCTCGTAATTTCTCGTTAGGCGTGGCACTGGGCGAGGGACACAGCGTAGAAGACGTCCTCGGTCAACGTAAGTCGGTCAGCGAAGGCGCCATGAGCGCCCGCGCTGTGCAAAATCTGGCGCAGCGCCACGGCCTCGATATGCCGATTTGCCGCGCCGTCGATCTTATCGTCAATGACGGACTGGCGGTTGACGACGCCATTCATGATCTCATGGCGCGGCCCTTTACCCACGAAATCGAAAAGCAAAATTAGAAATTAAGTCTCTTACCCGCAGGCGCTCAACGGGTTACAAACCCGTCCGCAAAACGATCACAACTGGCTCGGCGTTGGGCGCCTTTGCCAGATGGGATTTTTGTATTGTTTTTTGTTTTAATATGTACCTGTTTTGGAGGAGTAATCATGTTGTTTTGTGTCTTTAGTTTCGACAAGCCCGCGGCGGCGTCTGTGCGCGCCGGCAATCGCGAGGCTCACCTGGCCTATATGACGGCTCTCGGCAAGCGCCTTAAAGCGCTGGGGCCATTTTTATCCGAAGATGGCGATGCAATGATTGGATCGCTATATATCGTCGAAGCCAACACCCGCGACGAGGTCGAGGCCATTGTCGCGGACGATCCCTATGTTCAAGCCGATCTGTTTGATCGCTACGAAATTCATCCTTGGCGTCATGTCGCGGGACAATTTTAAACAGCTTAGCGCCGGGCATCTTGAGCGCGATGGCGGACAATGCCATCATCCAAAATAACGAAGGAGATCGGTATGGCGTTTTGGCTTTTTAAATCGGAACCGAACACTTGGTCGTGGCAAGACCAAGTCGCGCGGGGCGCAAAAGGCGAGCATTGGAACGGGGTCCGAAACTTTCTCGCCAACAAAAACATGAAAGCCATGCGCAAAGGTGATCGCGGGTTCTTTTATCATTCGGTCAATGAAAAATGTATTGTTGGCTCGGTGGTGGTGATCAAGGAGCATTACCCTGATCATACAGACCCGCAAGGCCGCTTCGGCATGGTCGATATTCGCGCCCTCGAAACAGCCCACACGCCCGTTACCCTGGCCGCCATCAAAGCCCATCCCAAATTGCAGGATATGGTGCTGGTCAATAACTCGCGCCTTTCGGTGCAACCTGTCAGCCCGGATGAGTGGGACATCGTCTGCCAGCTCGCGGGCCTCGACGCCAAACGCACAACGCCAAAAAGACGATAACAGCGGCTTGTTTGGCTAGCGCCATTCGACCATACTAACTTTCTTTTGGGGGGAGCGAGAATGGACCATAAAGCCAGCGCGCGCGATTATGCGTTTTTAGGATTACTGAGTTTTATTAATGTTTTGAATTTTGTTGATCGGCAATTATTGGCCAGCTTCGCCAATTTTATTAAACCCGATTTGCAACTCAGCAATACAGAATTTGGTCTCCTCACAGGCTTTGCTTTTTTGGTCTTTTATTCGGTAATGGGTCTGTTTATGGGGGCGCTCGCTGATCGCCTGCACCGGCCGCGCTTATTAGCCTTTGGCTTATTCCTGTGGAGCGCGCTGACAGCCGCCTCGGGCCTTGCGAAAAACTTCACCCAATTGCTCATTCCTCGGATGCTGATCGGCGTCGGCGAGAGCGCCGCAACGCCCACCGCCATGTCGATCATGGCCGATCGCTTCCCGCCGCGACAGCTCGGTTTCGCGGCTGGCTTTTATTATATGGGCGTCCCCGTCGGTGTTGCTGTTAGCCTCCTGATTGCTGGCTATCTCGGCCCAGCCATTGGCTGGCGTGCTTGTTTTTATCTGCTCGGCGTTATTGGGGTTGTTGTCTCGCTGCTTCTCTTGCTGGTTCGCGAAACCCCGCGGCGGGGCGTTACCGAAGAACCGACAACGCCGCCCGCGCGCGGCTTCGTGCCAACCTTCAAGCAAAGCATCAAGGATGTGTCAGGCGCGCTGAAAGCATCGCCATCCTTGCGCTACACAATTGCTGGCGGCGTCGCCTTTCATTTTATTCTCGGGGCCGCCGCGTTCGACCAGCTTTGGTTGGTGCAAGAACGTGGCTTTGAACGCGCCGAAATTGCTGTGCTCTCGGGCAAGCTCGCCGCCGTTGGGGGCATTATCGGAACGCTCCTCGGCGGAATTTTAGGGGACTGGTGGCAAACGCGGTTTCAGTCAGGCCGCACCATGTTTTTGTTTTGGACATCCCTCATTCTGCTGCCCTTTGGGCTTTTATATCGCACCGTCGCGCCCGATAGCGTTTTCTTTGAACTCGGCATTTTTCTGGGCTTCTTGCAACTCGGCTTATTTTACGGACCAACATTCTCGACCGTGCAAGAGCTAGCGCCGGCAAAAATCCGCGCAACCGTCGTTGCTTTTTATCTCCTCGCGCTCAATCTCATTGGGCTCGGCGTCGGCATTACAGGCGGCGGCATTTTAATCGATCTGTTTATTGCTCGTGGCTACAGCGAACCCTATACTGCGGCATTGCTTATTTTTACGGGGGTGTCTGCCTGCGCCATACCGCTGATGTATCTCGCCGGCCGCAACTTTGTCGCTGATCGAGCGCGCTTGCAAGCATCCGTCTAGAAGTGAAAGGCTAAGAAAAAGGAGACAGTCATGTCAGAAGAAACACTCTTTCCCGTCGACACAAATACCGCCAGTACCGCATGGATTGATGAAGCAGGCTATCAGGATATGTACGCCCGCAGCATAGCCGACCCCGAAGGCTTTTGGGCCGAGCAGGGGCAGCGCATTGACTGGATGAAGCCCTACAGCAAAATCAAGAACACGCTGTTTTCAAAAGATGCAGTAAGCATCAAGTGGTACGAAGATGGCAGCCTAAATGCCAGTGTGAACTGCGTCGATCGCCATCTCGAAGCACGCGGCGATCAGGTCGCCATCATTTGGGAGGGCGATGAACCCGACCAGGACAAAAAAATTACCTACCGCCAATTGCATCAGGAAATGTGCCGCTTCGCCAATGTGCTGAAAACCCAAGGCGTTAAAAAGGGCGACCGGGTCACCATTTACATGCCGATGATCCCAGAAGCTTGCTACGCCATGTTGGCTTGCGCCCGGATTGGCGCCATCCATTCTGTGGTCTTTGGCGGCTTCTCACCCGATGCTTTGGCAGGACGCATTTTAGACTGCGAAAGCACCTGCATCATTACCGCCGATGAAGGTGTGCGCGGTGGCAAAATCATTCCACTAAAAGCCAATACCGACAAAGCGCTCGAAAATTGCCCCGACGTCTCAAGCGTCATCGTTGTCGAACGGACCGGCAATAAGGTCGCAATGCAGGACGGGCGCGATATTTGGTATCACACGGCAAAAGCCGAGGTCAGCGATGATTGCCCTGCAGAAGAGATGAATGCCGAGGATCCGCTGTTCATTCTCTACACGTCGGGCTCAACGGGAAAACCGAAAGGTGTGTTACACACAACGGGCGGCTATATGGTTTACGCGTCGATGACGCATCATTATGTGTTTGATTATCATCCTGGCGAAATTTACTGGTGCACAGCCGATGTTGGATGGGTGACGGGACATTCTTATATTGTCTACGGACCACTTGCCAATGGCGCCACCACTTTGATGTTTGAGGGCGTGCCAAACTACCCAGATAATTCGCGCTTTTGGCGTGTCGTCGACAAACACCAGGTCAATATTTTTTATACGGCACCGACCGCATTGCGCGCCTTGATGCGCGACGGCGACGCGCCCGTGAAATCGACCAGCCGCAAGTCTCTCCGCTTGCTTGGCTCAGTTGGCGAACCCATTAACCCAGAGGCGTGGTTATGGTACCACCGCGTGGTCGGCGATGGCCGCTGCCCGATTGTCGATACATGGTGGCAAACCGAAACCGGCGGCATTTTGATCACGCCGTTGCCGGGGGCGACCGCCTTAAAACCGGGATCCGCGACGCGTCCGTTTTTTGGCATTCAGCCGCTGCTCGTCGATGCCGAGGGTAAAATGCTCGAGGGTGCAACTTCGGGCAATCTATGCATCTCGGATAGCTGGCCAGGGCAGATGCGCTCAGTGTATGGCGATCACAAACGCTTTATCGAGACCTATTTCATTCAATATCCCGGCTATTATTTCACTGGCGACGGCTGCCGTCGCGATGAGGACGGCTATTACTGGATTACGGGGCGGGTCGACGATGTCTTGAACATATCTGGCCACCGTTTGGGAACCGCCGAAATTGAAAGCGCGCTTGTCGCCCACAGCAAAGTGGCCGAGGCCGCGGTGGTAGGATATCCGCACGATATTAAAGGGCAGGGTATTTATTGCTACGTCACGTTAAACGCGGGAGAAATTGGTGGCGAAGATTTGCGCAAAGAACTGGTGCAGTGGGTTAGAAAAGAAATCGGGCCAATTGCATCGCCTGATCTTATTCAATTTGCGCCAGGGCTCCCAAAAACGCGATCGGGTAAAATCATGCGCCGCATCTTGCGCAAAATCGCTGAAGATGATTTCTCAAATCTTGGCGATACATCAACTTTGGCCGACCCAACTGTGGTTGATGATCTGATCGAGAACCGACAAAATCGTTAGACGCCGCGGCGCTCAGAAATCAGAAATTATCCCTTGTTTTTCCCAGTCGCCATAACGTGTCGGCTCGGGACCGTCGCGGCCACCCTCTTCATGCGGCCGTGCCGCTTGGTGTTGCGCAGCGCGGCGATCAGCGGCCTCAGCCCGCGCCCGCGCGGCAGCTTCTTTGCGGCGCACATCAATATCTTTTTTATCTCTAGCCATTTCTCTCCTCGCGCTTACCCTCTATATGGGTATAAATCGCACGTTTGTAAATGTGCTGTTTGTTGACACGAGGGACACCGCCACGAAATGAAAATTCGGTTATGACGCACAAAGCGAAATCCTTGCGCCGCAGCGCCGCGGCGATGTTGGCCGCGATTGAACGCGGTAAAACGCTCGACGAGGCGCTCGACCGTTTGGCCGATTTACCGAGCCGCGATGCCGCCTTCGCCCATGCCATCGTCATGACCGCCTTGCGCCGTCGCGGCCAAATCAACGATATCCTATCGCGTTACGTAAGCCGCCCCATTCCGGCTCGGCCGCACCTCGCCCGCGCTTTATTGCAAATCGGCATTGCTCAACTTCTGTATATGGGCGTGGCAGCGCATGCCGCCATTCACGAAACCGTTCAGGCCGTCGGACGGCAGGAGGCCCCCTATCGCGGGTTGCTCAACGCTGTTTTGCGCCGCCTCGATCGGGAGCGCCCTGAGAGCGATGTCGAAAACCTACCCGACTGGTTGACGGCACGCTGGACCGCGCAATATGGCTCCGACACCACCCGTAAAATATGTGCGGCGCTGCTCCACCAGCCGCCACTCGATCTTTATTTTGCGACCCCCACCCCATCGCTCGACTGGCCCGAGGGCGAAAATGCTGTCTCTCTTCATGCCCAGCATTGGCGTTTGCCAAACGCCGGCGCTGTTGAGACGCTCCCCGGTTTTTCCGACGGTACTTGGTGGGTCCAAGATTTTGCCGCGCAGCTACCAGCACAATTATTTCCGACACCTGGCTCTGCTTTGGATATTTGTGCCGCGCCCGGCGGCAAAACCTTGCAGCTGGCACGAGCTGGATATCAGGTCACGGCACTCGACATTTCCGCAAGCCGATTACAACGCCTGCAACAAAATCTCGATCGATGCCAGCTTCGAGCAAAACTGATTACGGCAGATTTTCTGGATTGGCTGCCGCCACAGCAATGGGACAATGTTTTGCTTGATGCCCCTTGTTCAGCGACGGGCACGCTCCGCCGCCACCCTGATATTGCCTTGCATCGGCGCGAGGGCGATATTGCTGACCGCGCTGCCCTGCAGCGACAGATGATTGCCAAGGCCTTCGAGGCGACGGCCTCTGGCGGCACGCTGGTGTACTGCGTATGCTCACTCGAGCCCGAAGAAGGCGAGGAAATAGCCGCTTTTGTCGATCAGAACTATGCCGACAGCATTGCCTTTCCGATTGCACCATCTGATCTGCCAACCGCGCTCGGTTCGGCGCGCACCGCCGCGGGGCATATCCGCATTCTTCCGCATATGGTCGATGGTGGGGTTGATGGCTTTTTTGTCGCTCGCTGGCGCAAGCGCTGAGGATAGATGCGCCAAGCCACCCTAGAATCTTGCGCTCTGCGCCAAATAAGCGTAATGCTGTGCGCATGAGTAAGGTTGAAATTGCCCCCTCAATATTGTCAGCCGACTTTGCCCGCCTTGGCGAAGAAGTCGCCGCGATCTGCGCCGCTGGGTGTGACTATGTTCACGTCGATGTTATGGACGGCCATTTCGTGCCCAATATTACGATTGGCCCAGATGTCGTCGCCGCGATTAAACCGCATGCCAGCAAACCACTCGACGTCCATTTGATGATTTCGCCCGTCGACCCTTATATCGACGCCTTTATTAAGGCCGGCGCCGACATTATTACCTTTCATCCAGAAGCGGGGCCGCATCCCCACAGAACGGTTCAAGCCATTAAAGCGGCCGGCGCCAAGGCCGGCTTATCACTCAACCCTGGAACGCCTGTCTCGGTTCTCGAGCCACTGATCGGCGATATTGATTTGGTTCTGGTGATGTCGGTGAACCCCGGCTTTGGGGGCCAAAAATTTATCCGCTCGCAGCTCGATAAAATCCGAACCATTCGCGCATTGATTGATCAGTCTGGCCGCAACATTGCGCTCGAAGTCGATGGCGGCGTGAGCCGCGAGACCGCGCCCGACATCATCGCGGCGGGTGCCACAATGTTGGTGGCGGGCACTGCGACTTTTGCAGGTGGCCCTCAGGCCTATGCCGAAAATATTGCCGCCCTACGGAGCGTGTGATGCAACGGGCCGCGCAAGCCGGTCTTTTCCTAGAGTCTTGCCGCACCCTGACGCGGCGTTGGCGGGCCGCTAGCCGATCTGCCCTTTTGCGCACGACACAGAGCCGTCGCGCCAGTGATACCGGGCCAAGCGATGTCGGGTTTGTCTATCCCGCTTATTTGCGCCCAGGCGATCCCGACATCGGACGCGATTTTCTTGCTGGCTTCTATATATTGCCAGGCGGCGCCGTCCGCGATCCAGAGCGTGGCCTGTTCGATGTTACGCCGCCAAATGGACAGTGGCTCAGCGGCGCCTATGGCTTCGAATGGTTGCCACATCTCATCGCCGAAGGCTCGGACCGCGCCCTCGACGTCGCCCAAAGCCTGATTGCACAATTTTCAGCCGATCGCTTGGAGCGCAGGCCTGCCGCGCGGCTACCGCATATAATCGGACGCCGTCTGATGCGCATAAATTTATTTTATGGCGTCTGCCGCGACCGCATCAGCATCGTCGGCAAGTCTGGGCTTTTAGCCGCGGCAACCCGCGACGCCCACTTGCTCGCTAAGACCGTCGATGTCGCGCCCGAAGGTGCGGCACAACTCGAAGCAGCGATCGGGCTAGCGCTTACATCCCTCTGGCTGAACGACACGTCGCTGTATCTGCCGCAAGCAACCAATATTGTTATCCGGGAAATGAAACGCCATATTTTGGCCGATGGCGGCATGGCGTGCCGCTCGCCAGAGCTTTTAATGACAATGACAGCTGATCTCTTGGCGCTGCGCGAAGGGCTCACCTCCCGCCACATCGATTTACCCGCGATCATGGAAACCTATCTGCCGCGAATGCAAAATATGCTGGCCTTTTTGCTGCACAGTGATGGCACGACGGCAAAGTTTCATGGTGGTGGACCCCGACCAGCGCGCGAAACGGCGCCGCTGTTACCGGCATCTGCAGATTTTCGAGCATTTAACTTTGCGACTAAATCTGGTTTTCACAAAATGAAGGGTGATCAGGCGCGCCTTTTAATTGACACTGGCGCCGCACCGCGCGGCGTCGCCGCAGATCAAGCGCATATCAGCCCCTTGGCCTTCGAATTTAGCCATGCGGGCGACCGCATTATTGAAAATTGTGGCGCCAATAAAATTCAAGGCGCAGGGTGGCATTTAGCAACGCGGGGTTTTGCTGCCCATAGCTGTCCGATGGTTATGCGCGATTATCCGGACCCATTTTTGGCGCAGGGTCTCAGCGCTCATATTATCGGACCACGCCTGATGGCCGCGCAATATGCAGTGTCGGCGAACCTCACCGATGATGCCACAGGAATGTGGCTCGATGCGGCGCATGATTTTTTTGCCGATAGTTACGGTGTGAGTGTGTCGCGGCAATTATATTTATCGGCTGATGGGCACGACTTGCGTGGCGAAGATTGCTTCAATCGTTTACCCGGGCGCAATGTCAGAGCTGGCAAATTTGCCATTCGCTTTCATTTGCACCCTAGCATATCGGCAAATCTGCAAGCGGGCGGCTCGTCTTGCCTGTTAATCACAAAATCGGGGCGAGGATGGCAGTTTCGGGCACGGGGCAAACATGAAGGGCAATTCTTTCTTGAGCCAAGTGTTTCGATTGGCGCCGACGGCCGGCCAGAAAAATCGCAGCAAATTGTTTTGACTGGCAATCTTGCGAATGAGACCACGGGATTTAACTGGGTTTTGAAATTTGCTGGGCAAATCGGTAAGCGGCGACGCTAAGCCGCTTGAGCGAGGGAGCGCATCATGCTACCCGCGTAACGCAGATATTTTGAAGCGCGCCACCATCCAGTCGTGCCGGTGAGGGTGCAAAGGGAGTGTTATTGATGTCAGAGCTGTTTCCTATTCGTCGGGCCCTTATTTCGGTTTCGGATAAAGCCGGTATTGTAGAATTTGCGCGCGCCTTGCATGAGCGCAATGTCGAGCTGATTTCCACTGGCGGAACATCAAAGCTCATTGCCGAGGCCGGTCTCCCCGTGCGCGATGTCTCCGAGATCACTGCTTTTCCAGAAATGATGGATGGGCGTGTCAAAACGCTACATCCGCGTGTACATGGCGGGCTGTTGGCGATCCGAGACAACCAAGAGCACCAACAGTCGATGTCGGAGCACGGCATTTCGGACATTGATTTGCTGGTCGTTAATCTTTACCCATTTGAAGCGACGCGGGCGAGCGGCGCTGATTATGATACCTGCGTTGAGAATATTGATATTGGTGGTCCCGCCATGATCCGCGCGGCCGCAAAAAACCATGCCTTTGTAACCGTTTTGGTTGACGCTAAAGATTACCCGCAAGTGCTAGAAGAAATTGATACGAACCAAGGTGCGACGCGGGCCGAGACACGCAAAAAATTAGCCCAAAAAGCCTATGCCCGAACCGCGGCCTATGATGCGGCCATCTCAAATTGGTTGGCGGAAACGCTGGAGATCGCTTTACCCGATTATCGTGCCGTCGGCGGCCACTTACAGCAAGGCTTGCGTTATGGCGAAAACCCGCATCAAAGTGCGGGGTTCTATGTCTCTGGCGAACAACGCTTCGGGGTCGCCACCGCGCAGCAGGTTCAGGGTAAGGAACTATCCTATAATAATATTAATGACACCGACGCGGCCTACGAATTGGTGTCAGAATTCGACCCTAAAGATGGACCAGCTTGCGCCATTATCAAACATGCAAATCCATGCGGTGTCGCCCGCGCGGGCTCTGCGCTTGAGGCTTTCGCGCTAGCGCTACGATGCGACCCCGTCAGTGCCTTTGGTGGCATTATTGCCCTCAATGTGCCACTCGACGCGCCAACGGCAGAGAAAATTTCGGAGATCTTCACAGAGGTTATCATAGCGCCAGATGCTGACACTGGGGCGCGGGCGGTCATCGCCAAAAAGAAAAATTTGCGCTTGTTGATCGCTGGTGGCTTACCTGATCCGCTCGCCGCTGGGTTGAGTGTTCGCAATGTCGCGGGCGGATATCTGTTCCAAAATCAGGATAATGGGCGGGTGGATCCAACGGCCTTGACCGTCGTGACCAAGCGCCAGCCCAGCGCGCAAGAAATGCAAGATCTACTATTTGCCTTCCGCGTCGCCAAACATGTGAAGTCAAACGCCATTATCTACGCCAAGGACGGCGCCACAGTGGGGATTGGCGCTGGCCAGATGAGCCGTTTGGATAGCTCGCGGATCGCCGCCCGCAAAGCACAAGATGCGGCCGAAGCCGCGGGCCTGAGCACAACGCTGGCAGCAGGCTCAGTGGTCGCTTCCGACGCCTTTTTCCCATTTGCTGATGGCCTGCTCAGCGCGGCCGAGGCTGGTGCAACGGCCGTTATTCAACCGGGCGGATCGATCCGCGACGACGAGGTTATTGCCGCAGCTGACGCGGCAGGCTTGGCCATGGTCTTCACCGGCATGCGGCACTTCCGCCACTAGATCTGCGCGGCGGCAAATAGCGGCCTATAGCGCGCGCGCAACCAGCATCCGCATAATTTCGTTGGAGCCGCCATAGATGCGCTGTACCCGCGCATCGGAATACATGCGGCTAATGGGATACTCATTCATATAACCGTAGCCGCCAAAGAATTGCAGACAGGTGTCAATGACATCGCATTGGCGTTCCGTGACCCAGAATTTCGCTGCGGCGGCTGTATTGGCATCAAGCTCGCCCTTCAGCAATTGCATTGTCAGCTGATCAACCAGCGCCCGAGCGGCCATCCAATCGGCTTTGCATTCAGCAAGTTTAAATTGTGTGTTTTGGTAATCAAATACCGCATTGCCAAAAGTTTTGCGCTCGCGCGTATAGTCGAGCGTCAATTCGATCGCCCGCTCCATCGCGGCGACGCCTTGGTTGGCAATGATCAAACGCTCCTGTGGTAATTGCTGCATCAACTGATAAAAGCCTCTGCCTTCCTCACCACCGAGCAAATTGCTGGTCGGCACTTTGACATCGTCGAAGAAGAGCTCCGATGTATCAGCAGCATGTTGTCCCATTTTTTCCAGGTTGCGCCCGCGCCGGAAACCGTCGGCCTCATTTGTTTCAAGCACCAGCAGTGAAATGCCCTTAGCGCCTTGTGACGGGTCGGTTTTGCAAACAACCAAAACCAGATCAGCCGTCTGGCCATTCGATATAAAAGTTTTGGATCCGTTGAGCACATATTGATTGCCCTCAAGACGCGCCGTTGTTTTGACGGCCTGCAAATCCGAGCCGGTTCCTGGCTCGGTCATCGCAATGGCGCAAACCAACTCGCCCGAAGCCATTTTGGGTAACCAGCGCTGACGCTGTTCTTCCGTGCCATAGGCGAGGAAATAATGGGCGCAAATGGCCGAGTGAACGACATTGCCAAAACCTGCGACTGAGCAGCGTTCCATTTCTTCAGCCAAAATCGCTTCATGCGCATAAGTGCCGCCAGCGCCACCATACTCCTCTGGAATGGAAGCACATAAAATGCCCGCCTCGCCCGCCTTATACCAAGCGTCGCGATCAACAATACCTTGCTTGGTCCATTTGTCAGAATGCGGCGCGAATTCTCGCGTGTAGAATTTTTTCACGGCGTCTTGAAAAATATGCAGATCTTCGGTCATCCATTGAGCTGTATAGCTGGCTAACATAACTGTTCCTCCGTTTGCGGTACATTATCCGCTGAACTAGGCCATGCCAAGTTCCGAAACAGTTTGGAAATGCGATAAACGATCGCATGAGGCGCGCATTAGCATTGACCCAAATCTATTTTACATATATAAAATGTTATCTATTTTAATATACATAAATATTCTGTTTAATTATTTCGATTATCCTTCGTAAAGTTCAGCCATGTTGACCCATCTTGACCGCCTCGAAGCGGAAGCCATTACCATTATGCGCGAGGTTGTCGCAGAATCCAGCAAACCCGTGATGCTGTATTCCATCGGCAAGGACAGCGCGGTCATGCTGCATTTAGCAGTGAAAGCTTTTTATCCGGCACCGCCGCCGTTTCCATTGTTGCATGTTGATACGACCTGGAAATTTAGGGAAATGATCAGCTTCCGCGACGAGCTCGCGGCAAAACTCGGATTTGACCTCATCGTCCACATTAACCAAGACGGCCTTGAGCAAGGTATCGGCCCTTTCAGCCATGGCTCTGCCATCCACACCGATGTGATGAAAACGCAAAGCTTGAAACAGGCTTTAGACCTGTATGGTTTTGACACGGCTTTCGGCGGCGCCCGCCGCGATGAAGAGAAGAGCCGGGCCAAAGAACGGGTGTTTTCTTTCCGCGCTGCACAGCATCGGTGGGACCCCAAAAACCAACGCCCGGAATTGTGGTCGCTGTATAACACGCGCATTCACAAGGGCGAGAGCATCCGCGTCTTTCCGCTGTCAAACTGGACAGAACTGGATATTTGGCAATATATTCGCCGCGAAGAAATTCCCATTGTGCCGCTATATTTCGCCGCCGAGCGACCCGTTGTCGAACGCGACGGCGCTTTAATCATGGTTGACGATGACCGCATGCCGCTGGCGCCCGACGAAAAACCCACGGTGAAGTCGGTACGGTTTAGAACTCTGGGATGCTATCCTTTGACCGGCGCGATTGAGAGCACCGCGACGACACTTGAGGATATTATTCAAGAAATGCTGCGCACCACCTCGTCGGAACGACAGGGCCGCGTCATCGACCGCGATCAAGCCGCTTCGATGGAAAAGAAAAAGCAAGAGGGGTACTTCTAATGGCGCATCGCGACCCCCGCATCGACACCGACATTCGCGCCTATCTGGAAGCGCAGGAAAATAAATCTATCCTGCGCTTTATCACCTGCGGTTCTGTCGACGATGGTAAATCAACCCTAATTGGGCGCTTGCTCTATGAAACCAAGATGATATTCGATGATCAGCTGTCAGCGCTCGAGGCCGAGTCGAAAACCATGGGCACCCAAAAGGGCAACATCGATTTTGCCCTCCTTGTTGACGGGCTCGCGGCGGAACGCGAGCAGGGTATCACCATTGATGTCGCCTACCGGTTCTTTTCGACCGAAAAGCGAAAATTTATTGTCGCCGACACACCGGGGCACGAACAATACACCCGCAACATGGCGACGGGTGCCTCGACGGCAGATCTAGCTATTTTGTTGATTGATGCGCGCAAAGGGGTGCTGACGCAAACGCGACGGCACGCTTACATTACCTCGCTCCTTGGCATCAAAACGGTTTTGCTGGCCGTGAATAAAATGGATTTGGTGGACCACGATCAGAGCCGCTTCCAGACGATCGTCGATGATTTTAGCGCTTATGCGCAGCAGCTCGATATTGAGACCATTCATGCCATTCCGCTGTCGGCACTCAACGGCGACAATATCATCACCGTAAGCGCCGCCATGCCTTGGTATGATGGCCCCAGCCTGCTCGATTATCTAGAAACTGTCGCGGTCAGCGACGATCGACGCGATGGCGCCTTTCGCATGCCCGTGCAATGGGTCAACCGACCCAATCTTGATTTTCGGGGTTTCGCTGGCACAATTGCCAGCGGCACGGTGAAGCCAGGTGATCGCGTCAAGGTCGTCCCGGGCGGTCAGTCGTCAAGCGTTGCGCGCATCGTTGCGCATCCGCAGGACCTCGCATCGGCCGAAGCGGGGCAAGCCATTACATTATGTCTTGCCGATGAAATCGATATTTCGCGCGGCAACATCATGACGGCGGAGAGCGATCCGGTTGAAATCTCAGACCAGTTCGAAGCGCATATTTTGTGGATGGATGAAACGGCGATGCTACCTGGCCGTCCCTATGGTTTGAAACTCGGGACACAAAATGCCAGTGCTACCCTCAACAGTCCGAAGCATAAAATTAATGTTAACACGCTAGAGACCTTGGCGGCCAAGACCCTCGAGTTAAATGAAATCGGCCTATGCACTTTATCGCTTGATCGCCAGATCGGATTTACCCCCTATAGCGAAAATCGAGATCTTGGCGGGTTTATTCTCATCGATCGCATGAGCAATAAGACGGTTGGCATGGGCATGATTAAATTCGCCCTGCGGCGCGCTTCGAATATTCATTGGCAGTCGGTCAGCATCGACCGCGACGCCCATGCCGCCTTAAAAGGGCAGCGACCAGCCGTTCTATGGTTTACGGGACTTTCAGGTTCCGGTAAATCCACCATCGCCAATGCGCTACAAGCGAAACTACATGCCAGCGGACGCCATAGCTATTTATTGGATGGCGACAATGTGCGCCACGGGCTCAACCGCGACCTCGGCTTCACCGATGCTGATCGGGTTGAGAATATCCGCCGCATCGGCGAGGTCGCCCGCTTGATGGCTGATGCGGGCTTAATTACGCTGGTCTCTTTCATCTCGCCGTTCCGCGCCGAACGGCAAATGGCCCGCGAGCTATTGCCTGAGGGTGAATTCGTCGAGATATATGTTGCTACACCCCTGGCTGTGGCGGAACAACGCGATCCCAAAGGGTTGTATAAAAAAGCCCGCGCAGGTGACATCAAGAATTTCACGGGCATTGATAGCCCCTACGAGGCACCCGAAGCGCCTGAGTTAATTATCGACACAGAACACCTCAGCGCTGAACAGGCCGCCGATACAATTCTCGCCTTTTTGGCGGAACAGGGTCACATCGCCGATTAAAGTTGCATATGCGGTTGGTAGTCGCCAAACAAGACGCGGCCGACCATCTCAAAACTAGCGCTCGCAGTGATCATATGTTGGGTCATGGTTTCCGCATCGCGCAGCCGCTTTTGAATGGGGTTTGACTGGTAAACGGCAGAACCGCCCGCCATGTCGTGAAGATTGCGAATAGCCGCACAGGACTGCTGGACAGCATGGGTTGCTGCCAAGCGAATATCGGCGCGCAACGCAATCGCAACCCCATCGGCCGCACAGGCACTGCCCCAGACCGCATCGACGCTCTGGGCAAATAAAGCCTGCGCCGCGCGAAGCCCCGCCAGTGTCTCAGCATATTTTGCTTGGATACGCCCCTGTTGTGTTAGCGGTCGACTGCTGGCGCGCGGGGTCTTCGTTGTCGCCAAGGCCTCAAATTCGGTCACGCAACCAGCTGCATTGCCCAGAGCACAAGCCGCCACACCGAGGGCGAGAAAACCAAAATAGGGCAAACGGTATAGCGGACTATCCGACTGTGGTCGTGCCGAGCTCAAATCGACGAGCTGATCCGCTTCAATTTTGTAATTTTCAACCTCGACATCGCCCGAGGATGTAGCGCGCAGCCCAAGGCTATGCCATGTATCGTGAAATATCAGCGCCTGCCGCGGCAAAGCAACAAAACGCATCTTCTGGGGGTCGGGCGCGCTGACGCGATCGGCGCTCAAGAATACACCCAATAAGATCCAGTCCGCATTGGCCGATCCCGACGCCCACGCCCAACGCCCCGAAACGCGGAAGCCATCGCCATCCGGCCACGCTTTTCCCGTCGGCGCAAATATCCCGCAACAAATCGGGGCTTCGCCGCCAAAGATCGCCTTACCCAAGCGAGGCGACAGGCTCGCTCCCAACTGCGATGTCGTCGCCCCGATCATGCTAATCCAGGCACAGGCCGCATCATATTTAGCCAAGTCCTCAAGCCGCGCCAGCCCCGCCGGCAGATCAAGTTCCGCGCCGCCCATTTCTTTCGGCGCAAACAGGCGAAACATATCGGCCGCCGCCAGTTGCCGTGCAAAATCGCTGGCCACCTGACGCGCCGCCTCGAATTCATCGCCGCGCAGACCAGCTTGGCGGCACAGCTCGTGAAACGGATGCGACATCGGCTTGTTCATAGAGCTCTATTTCACCGGCGGGTCAGGCCAAGACGCTGTCTGGGTGACGATCGCATCGGGCAAGGCAATCAGCTGTTGATAGTCCGCCTCGGGGTAGGGCATATGCGGTTTACTGGGGTCATAGGCAGGTTGCCGAACGGCGCCGCCTTCGCCAGCATAGGCATCGGGCTGAACGAAACGCTGCAACTCATCTTGCGAAATGCCGCATTTGGCGACCACAGACGGATCTATCCAATGTGCCGCGTCGATCACTTGATCGCCGCTCGCAATTTCCAAAGCCAAGCCATCTGGGCCAGCAAAATAAATTGACTGGCACAAGCCGTGGTCGATCGGGCCCATAACAATTACCCCCTTAGACCGGATCCGATCGCGCATGGCCAGGAGATCGTCTGGCGTGCTGACTTTAAAAGCCAGATGCTGCATCGTCCCGGGTGCACTTTTGCCCGCGCCCGTGCCGGCATGTGTGATGCCGATCTCGCGCTCAATTTGATCTACCTCTGGAAGCGAGACGAGGGAAAAATAACAATCGTCACTCAGATGCAAGAACGCATGAATGCCGCCCGGCACGCCATGCATGTCAAACAAAGCAACTAGGCGCGCGCCCAACACGTCTGAGAAAAAGTCAATATGCTCCCGCATATCCGCCGCCATAATGGCGATGTGGTGTATGCCGTTGGTTTTAATCATCCCGCAGTCCTCGTTGTTCAACTCACCTGAGCGGTCGTACGTTAAGTTTAGACTTTAGTTAAGCGCGACGCTATCCTTACGGTCAAGTGAGGAGCGTGAAATGGATATTGTCAGACATCCCTATATGGTGGTCTATGAAGAGCATTCTGCGCGCAAGGATGTGTATGGCGGCGCCGAGAATATGGTCGCTATCGAGTGCATGCGCGTAACACCCGCCAACATTTTAAGCGATACGGCGATTGTCTTCTCACATCCGATCGGCGGCGGGTCGTTTCTGCCGCTGGTCACCGCCTTAGCGCGAAGCGGTCATCACATCATCTACGTTAATACGCGCTATCGCGGCAATGACACGGCGCTGCAAATGGAGAAATGCGTTGCAGATCTTGGGGCTGCAATCGCCCATGGCAAAGAGAAATTCGGTTATCAAAAAATTGTGCTGGGCGGCTGGTCGGGCGGCGGCTCGCTATCGCTGTTTTATCAAGATCAAGCGACGGGAGTACGTCTGAACCAAACAGCCGCCGGCGAGGCCTATGACCTATCGCAACACGCACTGCCCGCGGCCGATGCGGTTTTACTCTTAGCCGCGCATATCAGCCGCGCCCTCACGCTATGCGAGTGGATTGACCCGTCGATCCTCGCCGAAGCAAACCCATTTGAACGAGACCCCGACTTAAATATTTACAACCCCGAAAATCCAAATAGGCCGCCTTATTCAGCCGACTATGTGGCGCGCTATCGCGCCGCGCAAGAAGCCCGCAATCGGCGGATCACGCATTGGGTAAAGGACGAGCTTGCGGCTTTGGCACTAGCGGGGCAAGCCGATGACGAACGGGCGTTTTGCGTGCATGGCACCATGGCTGATTTGCGCTGGACCGACCCCTCGCAAGACCCGTCGGATCGCCGCCCACATTGGTGTTATTTGGGCGACCCCCGTATCGCCAATGACGGCCCCGTGGGTCTCGCTCGCTTTTCGACATTGCGCTCGTGGCTATCGCAGTGGAGCATAGATGACAGCCCCGCCAATGGCCTGATCAATGCGGCGCAGGTGACGTGCCCAGCCTTGGTTATCAACAACACCGCCGATCTTGCCTGCACGCCAAGCCATGCCCAACGCTTGTTCGCCGCGCTCGCCAGTGACGACAAAACCTATGCCGATATAAAAGGCGCCGATCATTATTATATCGAGCGGCCAGACCTCTTGCCCGAGGCGTGTAGCATTGTCTCGCAATGGCTCCACGACAGATCTTTTGCTTGAACCAAAGGCGCCTCATGACGGCGATGTGCAAACTTATTTGAAAAATGGAGCGGGCGATGAGATTCGAACTCACGACCCCAACCTTGGCAAGGTTGTGCTCTACCCCTGAGCTACGCCCGCTCGGCTCTGCCGCAAATGGGCAGTAGGTAAGAAGGGGGTTATGCACCACCCGTGGCTTTTTGACAAGTGTAATTTGCGCTAAGCTCAGAGGACTGGAAATTTGCCTCGAAAAGCCCCATGTAAAGGGTTGAGACTGTAAAATGACTGACGAAGAGGGCGACGTGGAGATCGATTTAACGCAGCAGGCGGCAGACGCGGGCGCTGATATTGTTGATGTAACAACGCAAAGTTTTATGCAAGACGTTATCGAGGCATCAAAGTCTCAATTGGTCTTGCTCGATCTATGGGCACCCTGGTGTGGTCCATGCAAACAGCTTACCCCCGTGCTCGAGAAAGTTGTCCGCGCCAGCAAGGGCGCTGTGCGGCTCGCGAAGATGAACATCGATGAGGAGCCGGCCGTCGCCCAACAGCTTCAGGTACAATCCATTCCTGCTGTGTTTGCCTTTAAGAACGGTCAGCCGGTCGACGGCTTTATGGGCGCCCTGCCCGAAAGTCAGGTCATGCAATTTGTCGAGCGCCATCTCGGAGACCAGGTCGGGCAAGCGCCGGAAGACGAAGTGCGCGACGCCGCAGAGGCGGCATTTGCCGCCCAAGACTTCGCGCAAGCCGCGCAGCTCTATGGCCAGTTGTTGCAATTTAACGCCGATGATCGCGCCGCCCTCGCCGGCCTCGCGCAGTGTTTTCTGGCCACAGGTCAGACCGAGCAAGCGGAGCAAATTCTGCTGACGGTCCCCGAGCTAGAACGCGACCGCGAGCCAATTGCAGCGGCACTGGCTACGCTGGCTCTGCGCAAACAGGCAGGCGAGGCCAGTGGCGATATTGCTGCCCTCGAAGCCCAACTCGCCGAAAAACCAGACGACCATCAAGCGCGCTATGACCTCGCCATGGCCTATCAGGCCATTGGCCAAAAAGAAGCCGCCGTGGCCGCCTTACTTGAAATCATTTCACGCAAACGCGATTGGAATGAAGATGCGGCACGGCAACAATTGCTAACGCTGTTTCAATCCTACGGTTTTGATGATCCAGTGGCCATTGAAGGCCGCAAACAACTCTCTAGCCTGTTATTCGCCTGAGGAAGATATGGCTGTTAAATCACCAACCCTTGGCGACCTGCCAGTAAAAATTCCAATTTTTCCGCTCAGCGGCGCGTTATTATTGCCGCGGGGGCAATTGCCACTAAACGTGTTTGAGCCGCGGTATTTGCAAATGCTCGAGGATGCCTTCGGGCGGGGGCGCTATCTGGGCATTATTCAACCGCTCGATAATCAAGACGCGCTGCAATCGGTGGGCTGCTTGGGGCGCGTAACCTCTTTTAGCGAGACAGAGGACGGCCGCATGATTATCTCCCTGACAGGAATATGCCGTTTTCACGTCGCCGCGGAAATGCCAGTCACCACCCCCTATCGGCAAGTACAAGCCGATTATCAACCCTTTGCAGATGATCTGACGGCGGATGTTGGTGCCCTCGATGTGCGCCGCGATGCCTTGCTCGATGTGCTGCAGCAGTATCTCGATGCGACCGGCTTGTCTGTCGATTGGGAGTCGATTAACAACGCGTCCAACGAGACGCTCGTCAACTCTTTATCGATGATCAGCCCCTATGGGCCACGTGAAAAGCAAGCTTTACTGGAAGCAACCAGCCTATCCGAGCGAAACGAAATTTTAATTGCCCTGACCGAAATGGCCTTGGCTCAGGGCGATGGATCAGGCGATAACGACAACGCCATGCAATAGCAAGAGCGCAACGCGGTAAAAATCCATATGGACACATACACTTTCGATGAAAACTTGCTCGAGCTTCTCGTGTGCCCCGTCTCGCGCAGCCCAATGCGCTATGACAAAAACCGGCAAGAGCTGGTGTCGAAAGCGGCCAAGCTCGCCTTTCCAATTCGCGACGGCATTCCGATTTTATTGGTGGAAGAAGCGCGTAAGCTCGACTAAGTAAGCGCCCGCATCAGCGGCGGCGGATCACTCAAGCCATGATCGGCTTGTCCAAGAATTAAATTGGCAAAACGCGGATCTCCCGCCAAATGGCCTGCGCTCGCAAGCGCCGCCTGCGCCAGCGGCGCATTGGTAAATTGGGCACTGATAAAATGTGTTAACGCCAACATTGCAGCAGCATCAGCGCGCCGTTCTTGGCCATAATCGGCAAGCAAGGCGGCGGGCGGCAGACCGAGATCTCGTGCTGTCGCCGCCTTATGCGCCAAACACGCGCTATCGCGTAAAGTTAAATTAAGCCCCTGACCGGCGAGCGGATGGACAATATGCGCGCTTTCGCCAATCAGCGCCAAATCGTCATGGTAAAAGTGAGCCGCCAATAGGCTGCGTAGGGGTTGGATCGCGCGGTCGCCAACGCCTGCAATCTCGACACCGCTGTGCTCGACAATCATTTGCCGGAATAGGGGTGCATCGACAGCCTTGAGGGCTTCGGCTTGTGCGCGCGTAACCGACCATACTAAAGCGACACGATGTTTGGCGGGCAGGGGCAATAAAGCAAGCGGGCCAAGCGCGGTGAAGATTTGTAGGGCCTCATTGTCGTGCGGTGCAGCAAGTTCGAGGTCACAAATAATCGCCGCTTGGTCATACGCATGCTCGAAGCTGTCGATGCCCGCCGCGGCCCGCAAATGGGACCCGCGACCGATAGCGTCGATGCACAGGGCGGCGCTGACGGTGCCGCCGTTCTTCTCGATTTGTCCGGCGCCGTTGGACCAGGCGGCCAAGCCATCAAAGCACGATATATCTGGCGTCTCATTCAACCGCGCAACACAGGCTTGCATCAGATCAGCTCGGCTATAAACCGAGGCCAATGCAGGCTCGCCCGCTTGCTGATCGGCGGCAAACAAGGCTGCCTCGGTCGTCGCCTCGGGCACCGCTAATGCCATTCGCCAAATTGGGCTCGGCGGGTGCTTGAGCCGCGCAACAATACCGAGGCGGTCTAACATAGCCGTTGCGCTGGCGCTCAGCGCGACAACCGACTGCCATAAATCGGCATCATCTTTTGCGGGCGGCGAGCGATCTATGCGGCCTGCCAGCGCCACGGTAAAATCCTGCGCCGAAAAGGCCAGCGCCGTGACAATGGCGGATACGCCATTCCCTGCCACAACAATATCGCCATTCCAAAGTTTTTGCATTTGATCGCGCCCCGAGACCGTGGCCGAACTATAGCCAAGCGATTTGTGAGCGGCAAGCACACAGGTTTGCCTTAAAATTAGGCAGCCCTAAATACAGGCCGCCCAATTAATAGGCGGCGGTCGGCGCGCCAGCCGCCGAAGGGTAATAAATACAGCGCCATTTGATACGGCATGGTTTCTGTATGTAGAGAACACAACCAAAGGGGGTAATTATGTCCAATGTAACGGGCGGAGACGTCTTTTTCATTTTAATGGGTGCAATTCTGGTGTTTGCGATGCATGCCGGCTTTGCGTTTCTCGAAGTTGGTACGGTTCGGCGCAAAAATCAGGTCAACGCTTTGGTTAAAATCCTCTCGGATTTCGGTGTTTCGACCATTGCCTATTTTGCGGTTGGCTATTTCGTGGCTTATGGCGTCGATTTTTACGCCAATGCTTCTGTTATCAGCGGCGGCGGTGAGGGTTTTGATGCGCAAGGCCTGACGCTCATAAAATTCTTCTTTCTCCTTACCTTTGCGGCGGCGATCCCCGCCATTATCTCAGGCGGCATA
Organism: Rhodobiaceae bacterium; assembly: GCA_038147995.1. GTDB lineage: Bacteria > Pseudomonadota > Alphaproteobacteria > RS24 > RS24 > JAYODZ01. The sequence goes on from JAYQUO010000002.1 coordinate 172,340, forward strand.
GCGGAACGAGCCAAATTCGGGCCGCAATTGGCAGCCTCTGCCCTTCTGGTTGGGCTAGCCTATCCTTTCGTGGAAGGTCTGGTCTGGAACGGTAATTTCGGCGTGCAGGCCTATTTAGAGGCGAATTTTGGTGCCACTTTTCATGATTTTGCTGGCTCCGTGGTGGTGCATGCTTTTGGCGGCTGGGTGGCTCTCATGGCGGTTTGGTTGCTGGGCGCACGCGCTGGGCGGTATGGCCCCAAGGGGCGCGCCTTTCCGCCATCATCCATTCCGTGGTTGGCCCTTGGTTCTTGGCTTTTGTGCATCGGCTGGTTCGGCTTTAACGTCGTCAGCGCACAATCGCTCGAGAGCGTCTCAGGCTTGGTGGCTGTCAATTCGTTGCTCGCGATGGTGGGAGGCATTTTAGCCGCTCTATTCGTGGGTCGCTTCGACCCTGGCTTTGTCCATAATGGTGCGCTAGCGGGCTTGGTTGCCGTTTGTGCTGGATCCGACATCATGCACCCGCTTGGCGCTTTGGTGACGGGGGGCGTTGCCGGCGTTTTATTCGTTTACATGTTCCATATTTGTCAGGAAAAAATGAAAATTGACGATGTGCTTGGTGTTTGGCCGCTCCACGGCCTGGCCGGCGCCTGGGGGGGCATTGCGGCAGGTATTTTCGGGCTTGAGAGCCTCGGCGGCCTCGGTGGCGTCAGCTTGATGAGCCAAATCATCGGCACGTTGATGGGCATTGGTATCGCGATTATTGCTGGCGGCATCATCTATGGCGGTCTGAAACTTATGGTCGGCATCCGGCTCCACGAAGAAGACGAGTATCGTGGCGCCGACCTTGCCATTCATAAAATTGCGGCCGAGCCAGAAACCTCAATGCTTTAATACGGCTAGCCTTTGACCCGCCCATAAGAACTGCGCTATTCTGGCGCGATAGTGGTCATAACCGTATCTCGCGGTAGACCAAATGGGCGAGGTCAAGGTGACAGAAAATTCGATCGGTGGGCGGTTTTCAACGCTTCCAGAGTCGCCTTTTGCGCGTTTGCGGCAGCTGCTCGATGGCCTAGAGCCAGGTAAAACTGAAATCTCGATGGCGATCGGCGAGCCAAGGCAGGCCCCGCCCGCTTTCGTGCTAGAGGCCCTCGCCACCCCGCAGGCCATGACGAGTTATGGCCAATACCCACCAATACCAGGCACTCCCGAATTGCGACAATCTATTTATGGCTGGCTGCAACGGCGTTTCAAACTCGATGCTGGCTTGCTCGATGTGAATGAGCAAATCTTGCCGCTCAATGGCACCCGCGAGGGGTTATTTCTAGCGGCCCAAATTGCGCCACAAAAACCTGCTGGCCTTGTCGCCATGCCAAACCCTTTTTACCAAGTCTATGCCGCCGCCGCCATTGCCAGCGGCGCCACGCCCCTCTATCTACCGACCTCACAAGCATCGGGTTTTTTGCCCGCGCTTGACGAGCTCGATGCACAAACTCTAAGTCGGTGTCAGGCTATGTATTTTTGTTCGCCCGCCAATCCGCAGGGCGCTGTCGCTGACCGCGCCTATCTGCGGCGTCTCTTAGAAGCCGCGATGAACTATAATTTTTTATTGCTGATCGATGAGTGTTACAGCGAAATTTATGATCGTGATCTAGAGGCCGCGCCACCGCCCTCGATCCTCGAAGTCATTGCCGCCGACGAAATTGCATCCGCGCCGGTCTTGGCCTTCCATTCGCTTTCCAAGCGGTCAAACTTGCCAGGTTTGCGCTCTGGGTTTTGCACTGGCGGGCGACAGGCCATGTTACAATTTACCAAATTGCGGCAAGTCGCCGGCCCGCAGAGCCCCCTCGCAGCGCAAGCAGCGGCAGCGGCGGCATGGAGCGATGATGGTCATGTTGCAGAGAACCGCAAGCTCTATCAGGAAAAATTTGACATAGCCGAGCATATACTTGGCAATCGGTTTGGCTTCTATCGCCCGCCGGGCGGTTTTTTTCTCTGGCTCAATGTCGGAGACGGCGAAGCAGCGACACGCCATTTATGGCTGAGCCAAGGTTTGAAAGTGCTGCCCGGTGCTTATTTGGCCCGCGCCGATAGTGCCGCGAGCAGCGACGGCTATATTCGTGTTGCTTTGGTCGGAAACCTCGACGAAACCAAAGAGGCGCTATCGCGCTTGGTCGATGGACTGGACGCATTTGAACAGCAACAGGGGGCCGCATGAGCCGTTGGCGTAATACTTTGGAACGGCTGCGTGCTTGGTTGCTGTTGCGGGTGATTGAACTGGGTGGGGTTCTGGTTATCGCGCTGGCAAGTGGGGTGCTTCTTGCCTTGCTGAGCTATAGCCCCTTTGATCCCAGCTGGAATGTCTCCAGCAATAGCGAGCCCCGGAATTGGTTGGGGCTTGCCGGTGCTTATACCAGCGATTTGATCTTGCAAAGTTTTGGCTGGGCTTTTGTTGCTTTCCTACCCGCGGCGCTCGCCTTTGGTGCACGCCGGTTGCGACACACCACGATTGATCGCCGCGCTTGGCGGAGTATCGCTGTGGTTATCGCCCCCATTGCTTTGGCCGCTGCCGTCGCGCTCTGGCCTTACGGCCAGCCGATAGACGGCGCGCTTGCAGGTGGTTTCATAGGGCAAACGCTTGCCGAGCTGATTATGCTGGGCATTTCTTATCTACCGGTTGAAAGCGCGGGCGCGATTGCCGACATCGTAATTGCGCTTCTCTTGGGGCTGCCGGCGGTCGCCCTATCGCTGTTTGCCGCGGGCTGGCTCCAGCGCTTTACCACCGTCCTTGGACAAGCGCCTCGCGCCGCGATGCGCGCTTTGGCTCGGCTATGGTCGATGCGACCACGCCGTCGTGAAGACGTCGTCACAGACGCCGATGAAACTGCATTTGACGCGGGCGAAGCGGATGTCGATGCGCCGCTGGACGACGAAGACGATCGCGATTTTGACGACACGCCATCGCCACGTGGTCGCGTTGCTGTGGCTGAGAAAATCACACAGCTCAAACCTGGCAACCGCACGAGCCGCGAGGCGCAACCGAGCCTGCGGTTTGACGCCGATCAAAATTTTAAACTACCGCCGTTAAACCTATTGACCCAGCATCGTGTCCGCAACACCCATCAACTCGACAAGAGTGGCCTCGAGGCCAACGCCCATATGCTCGAAAATGTGTTGGCCGAATTTGGTGTGAAGGGAACCATCAGCAATGTTCGCCCTGGGCCTGTTGTCACCTTATATGAATTTGAACCTGCTGCGGGCGTCCGCTCCTCCCGCGTTGTTGGCTTGGCCGATGATATTGCCCGCTCGATGAGTGCCATCGCCTGTCGGGTAGCGCCCGTCCCTGGAGCAAATGCAATAGGGATCGAGTTGCCCAACCATACGCGTGAGCTTGTATCCTTGCGTGAATTGCTGGCGAGCGCCGATTTTGAAAAAAGCAAGTCACGCCTGACCATCGCCCTCGGCAAGGATATTGGTGGCGCACCCGCCTTGGCCGATCTCGCCAAGATGCCGCATTTGTTGGTTGCGGGCACAACGGGCTCGGGCAAATCTGTTGGCATCAATACCATGATCCTCTCGATCCTCTATCGCATGACGCCGCAAGATTGCCGCTTGATTTTAGTGGACCCCAAAATGCTCGAGCTCTCCGTTTATGACGGTATCCCGCATTTGCTCGCCCCCGTGGTGACGGAACCGAAAAAAGCCGTTGTCGCGCTGAAATGGGTGGTCAAAGAAATGGAAAACCGCTACCGCAAAATGTCTAAAATTGGGGTGCGTAATATTGAGGGCTATAATGAGCGTATGCGCGAGGCTATTGCGCGCAAAGAGACGCTAACGCGGCGCGTACAAACGGGCTTTGACCACAATACGGGGGAGGCCATTTTTGAAGAGCAAGAGATTGCGCCCGAAACACTGCCCTTTATTGTTGTCGTTATCGATGAAATGGCAGATCTCATGATGGTCGCGGGGAAAGAGATCGAGGGTGCCGTCCAACGTCTAGCGCAAATGGCGCGAGCCGCTGGCGTACACCTGATTACCGCCACTCAGCGACCCTCGGTCGACGTTATCACAGGGACAATCAAGGCCAATTTCCCGAGCCGCATATCGTTTCAGGTTACCTCGCGCATTGACAGCCGCACTGTGCTCGGCGAACAGGGGGCAGAACAATTGCTCGGTCAGGGCGACATGTTGTTCATGGGTGGTGCAGGGCGGGTGCAGCGCATTCATGGGCCATTTGTCTCCGATGAAGAGGTGGAGAAAGTGGTCGCCTTTTTGAAAAAACAAGGCGTGCCAGAATATATTGAAAGCGTGACCGAGGCGCCCGAAGAAGACGCGGTGACAGATGGTGGCGGCGAAAGTGGCGATAGCCTTTATGATCAAGCCGTGGCGATTGTCACCCGCGATGGACGCGCCTCGACCAGCTATGTCCAGCGCCGACTACAGATTGGCTATAACCGCGCGGCGCGATTGATTGAGGAAATGGAAGAGCAGGGCGTCATCAGCGCCCCCAACCATGCTGGCAAACGCGAAGTGCTCGCGGGCAAGCATTAATGACCCGTCGTCTGCTCCTTATCTTTCTCACGCTGGGCATGTTGTGCGCGCCAGCACGCGCGGCGCCGCAGGAGCTCAGCCAGATCGCCGATTATTTTGCCGCGATCGAGAATTTACAGGCCGATTTCCTGCAAATTGGGCCAAAGGGTGAAACTGCCCGCGGAGTCTTTTACTACCGCAAGCCTGGCCACATGCGCTTTTCATATAATCCGCCAAACGGGCAAGTCGTTATCGCCGGTGACACCTGGCTCACCATTCAAAAGCAACAAGGCAAGGAAGCCAATTATTATCCCCTCAAGGCTTCCCCCTTGGGGCGCTTTATTGCGTCACGGGAGCGGCTTGATAAAACTGATTATCTGTCGAGTTTTGATGTTTTCGAAGGCCGCGCAGTGATTACATTGATGGACAAGGATAAGCCACGCTCGGGGCGTTTGGAGCTTATGTTTTCGTTTCCGCAGATCGCTTTGTTGGGATGGCGCGTCAGCGACATGCAGCAACAAATAACGCAAATTCATCTGGCGCAGGTGCAGCAACCCGCAAGCCTGCCGAACTTGCTATTTTTTGTCGATGAGAGCGAAACGGAATTTGATTGATGCATGATGACGATTTTACAGGCGCCGACGCGGAAACCTTGCTCGCGCTGGAGGCTGAAATCCCGATCTTGAGCCTGCTGCGAAATTTTGCCGACGAAATTGTCGCCGGCGATTGGTTTGCCGAGCTTGGCGAGAAACTCGACACCCAAACGATTGCCCTCGCCGATCTTTATGTTGCCGGCCTCGGGCTTCCGGATGCGCGGCTGGCGCAAATACCGGATTGGGATGATGCGCTGGATGCGGCCGAAACCATGGACCTTAATAGCGAGGCCTGGGAAGCCGAGGAACAATTACGCGCGGCCGTCACCGAAGATGCCTTGCAAGCCGTCACCCCGGAAGGGCTTGAGGTTGTCCTGACCTATTTGTCGGCAAGCCTCGCGCCGCGCGCGCGCGACGCCGCCGAAGAGGCGCTGAGTTTGAGCGATGAAAACGCCGACGCCCTGCTGGAGCTGATGGTCGGCGCGGCGCAGCAAACCGCCTTCGGTGCACTCCTCGCTGTGGCCGCCGCCCATGCCGACGCCCTGCTAAATGATACCGACACCGACATCGAAGAATTGTCCCGCCACCCCTTATTTGTCAAATACCGCTTATTCGCGATTGGCCGATGGCCGGTATCGATAACCGGACGATCTTTTAATCTTTTCTAAGGCGAGGCCCATATGCGTATTGTGACCTGGAATATCAACTCAGTTCGGCTGCGAGCACCCCTCGTGCTCGACATGATCAAGGCGCTCTCGCCTGACATTATCTGCCTGCAAGAAATCAAATGCCCGAATGACAGCTTTCCCGAAAAGATATTCAAAAAAGCGGGGTTTGAGCATATGGCCGTCAATGGCATCAAAGGCTACCACGGTGTGGCAACGCTGGCGCGCGCGCCCTTCGTGGCAACAGAGATTATCGATTATTGTAACAAGGGTGATGGCCGGCACGTCGCCACCACGCATAAACTTGGGCGAAAAAAAGTCACCATTCATAATTTTTATGTGCCCGCTGGTGGCGATGAACCCGATCCCACAATTAATGACAAGTTTGCCCATAAGCTCGCTTTTCTTGATGAGATGACCGACCGCTTTGGCGCGCAATCTGCCAAACGGCCGCTGGTGCTCGTCGGTGATCTAAATATTGCGCCCTTTGAGCATGATGTTTGGTCGAGCAAACAGCTGACCAAGGTTGTCAGCCACACGCCGATCGAGCGCGAGCGCCTTGCAACTTTGCGCCAAACGCTCAATTGGGTCGATGTCGCCCGCCACTTTGTGCCTGCAACCGAAAAGCTCTATAGCTGGTGGAGCTATCGCGCACGGGATTGGGACAGTGCCGATCGTGGCCGACGGCTCGACCATATTTGGGTCACGCCCGCTTTGGAAAAATCTTTAACGCATTTTGAGATCATCCGTCCCGCGCGCGGCTGGGAGCGGCCGTCGGATCATGTGCCCGTGGTCGTCGATATTGCAGCGTAAATATCGCGCCGCTTATTTTTTCTTAAGAGTAACGAAATTGGCTGTTGTCGAGCCCGTTGCGAGCAGGTTGCCGGCCTCATCGCGCAATTCGCCCTCGACAAACCCGACCGATCGTCCGCGGCGAATAACGCGCCCCAACCCAAATACAGTTCCAGGACGCACCGGCGACAGCATCGACACTTTGATTTCAAGCGTCGGGCTAATTTGTCCCCAGTCGAGATTGAGACCAATAGCAAAAGCCATCGCGTCGTCGAGCATGGCCGCCACCATACCGCCCTGGACGCCGCCCCATTTATTGCAGAGTTGATCGCTGGCGTGAAACGCCATTTCAGCCAATCCAGCGGATTTGCTGACGCCGATCAATTCAAGACCAAGATAAGCCGAAGCAGGGGAGGGTTTTTTGCGCGCCGCCTGCACATTAGGCGGCCATTGTTCTGGGTCTCGAGTGTAATCAGCCTGCGCTTGCATGTGGTCGGTAAAGGGTGTTTGCATTTAAAATCCTCCGCGATGGCGACCATACCCAGCGAAGCTGGGCGAGGCAAGGCATGACAAGCTTTTGATCCTGTGATAAGAGCCGATCTTATGGTTCAAGATCTCGCATGGCTGGCGCCGTCGCCGCATATATCCACTATCGCCGTGCGGCCAGAGGATATTGATGATTTCCAGCATGTTAACAATGTCGTCTATCTCGGCTGGATGGCGCGCGCGGCATGGGCACACTCGAAAGCGCTCGGCTTTGATTTCGGGCGCTACCGAGATCTCGATGTCGGCTTTGTCGTCAAGCGGCACGAAATCGACTACCGCAACGCCGCCTTACCGGGCGAGACAATTGCCATCGCCACTTGGATCACCGCCAATGACGGGCGCTTGAGTTTGCGTCGCCGGTTTCAGATGCAAAGTCTCGAGCGACAGGTCTGCTTGGCCTATGGCTTGAGTGATTTTGTGACCATGAAAATCTCAACGGGAAAAGCGTGCCGGATGCCCGATGCTTTCGCAACCGGATATCCCGCTCACGCCGATGTTGAGGAGCTGTTTTCTAAATTAAGACGATAGCCGCCCGCTTCTGTTTGTAACAGCTCGGCCGCTAACGGTTCTATTTTTTGTCGCAAGCGGTAAATATGGGTTTCAAGCGTATGGGTGGAAACGCGATCATTATAACCCCACACCTCATTTAAAAGTTCTTGTCGCTGCACGGGGGCGCCGCCGGCGCGATAAAGATAGCGCAAAATATGCGTCTCTTTTTCGGTCAGCCGAACCCTCTCCCCATTTGTCGTTTCCAGCATTTTTAGCGCGGGCTGGAAGGTAAATGGGCCCAGCTGTAAGCTCGCTTGCTCCATATTTTCATATTGTCGCAAATGCACCCGCATGCGTGCCAGTAACACACCGAACTTAAAGGGTTTGGTCACATAATCATTCGCACCCGCTTCGAGCCCCAAAATAGTGTCGGCATCGCTGGCGGCCCCCGTCAGCATAATAATCGGGATCGAAACATCTTGTTTGCGCAACGCCCGACACGTTTCGCGACCATCTTGGTCGGGCAAGCCGACATCCATGATAATTAAATCATAACGACGCACCGCGATTTTTTCGCGCGCTTCGGCCGCTGTGCCAGCAAGTTCGACCTGCAACTCATCATGCAGACGAAACTGCTCCTGCAGTGTTTCCGCAAATATCAGATCGTCATCGACCAATAATATCTTATGCGTAATCGCCATTTACTCTCCGCCGCTATCGTCTACCTTGCAGCGATATCATTGAAACCCTAAAAAACAATTAGTGTTTTTTCGAGAAATGCAATTGGATAACTTATGCAGAGTTTAGAGCTATTCGCCAGCAATGAACAGACGCGGGGATATCTCGTGCTTGGCGACATGCATTGGCCATGCGCCATTGGCGCGGCCGGGTTTGCTGATCACAAAGTCGAAGGTGACGGCAAAACCCCGCTCGGCCAATTTGCGCTCCGTCGCCTATGGTACCGCGCCGACCGCTTTGCGCCGCCGCGCGGACCCTTACCGCAGCGCGTAATTGATCGGGGCGATGGCTGGTCTGACGACCCTAACGACCCTGACTATAATAAACCCGTCCGGTTGCCGCACCCATTTCGTCACGAAACTTTATGGCGCGACGACGCCCTTTATGATGCGTTTATCGAAATCGGCTATAATGATGCACCCGCCATAAGTGGGGCGGGGAGTGCGATTTTTCTCCATCTCGAAAAAAATAATTATCAGCCAACCCGCGGCTGTGTCGCGATATCACGCGACCACATGATGCAACTCATCCCCCTCGTTGGAGTTGCCACCAACTTGCACATTCATAATCAAACGCGCTCGTTTATCTCTACCTAGTCGCGGTGGCCAAACAAAGCGCGGCCAATGCGGATATAGCTTGCGCCCTGCGCGATTGCTGCTTCGAAGTCATCGCTCATGCCCATGCTTAGCTGCGCCAAATCATTTTCCTTAGCCAGCCCATGCAAAAAAGCAAAATGCGGCGCCGCAACATCCTCGGCGGGCGGAATGCACATCAAACCTTCGGGCTGCAGACCATATGTATCGCGGCAGAGGGCGAGAAAGGCGGGCAGGTCGTCAGGGGACACACCAGCCTTTTGCGGCTCGCCACCCGTATTGACCTGTACAAATAAGCGCGGCAGAGACGCTCCTCGATCGCGCGCTTCCGCTAGCTTGGCCGCGAGCTTGGGGCGATCGAGTGTATGAATAACATCGAATAGAGCCAGCGCATCGGCAAGCTTATTGGTTTGCAAGGGGCCGATAAGATGTAGCTCAATATCGGGGTAGGCGGTGCGCAGGGCCGGCCACTTGGCCTTGGCTTCCTGTACTCGGTTTTCGCCAAAAATGCGGTGCCCTGCAGCCAAGAGAGGCTCAATGGCGGGGGCTTCAAATGTTTTGCTGACCGCGATCAGCCGCACGGCTTCGGCCGAGCGCCATTCTTTTTCCGCCGCCGCAATCCGCTGCAAAACGTCATCATAGGCCGCACTCATTGCGGCGCCTGAAAGCTAGGGTGTCGTAAGCTCATATTTTAGTGATATAATATGTTGCGTTTCGCAACCACAGGAATTCTTGTCTCATGCGCATATTTATGACCGATCGCGGCCGGCAACCCGATTGGCGCGGCATCATCCGCAATCTGCGCCGTGGCGATCACGTGATAATTCGTGATTATGATCACCCAAACCGCGCCAGCTTAGCGCAAGCCATTATTGCTGTGTGTAAGCAACATGGCGTCAGTTACGCCATCGGGGGCGACATGCGCCTGGCCTGGCGCCTGAAAGCGGGGGTTCACCTCACCGAACGGGATTTGCGGCGCGGGCCAATATGTTTATGGTCGGGGCGGCACCACAGCGCTGCCATCCACCAGGCGCATGATCTCAAAAAAGCCTCCGACATGGGCGCCAATCTGGCCCTTATCAGCCCCGTATTCGCCACCCGATCGCATCCCAATGCCCGCGTGCTCGGCCGGGTCAAATATCACCATCTGGCGCAACAAGCGCGACGATTTGGCCTCTCACCCGTGGCGCTCGGGGGTATGACGCGCTATTCTGCGCGCGCTCTGTTCGGCGTCGAGCAACCGCGCGCTAAAATTGCCGCAATAGACGGCATTGCCGATCTGTGCAGACTTTACTTTTGTCCCTAAGCGGCCTAGTTTGATGCAGATTTTGGGTTTAAGTTCAGAGGGTTTCCAATGACATTTCAAGGGCATGATCGCATCAAACGCCTTTCCGTCGTCGCACTGATGTGCAGCGCGCTCGTCGCCTGCGGCGGATCACCAACGGTTGAACATGACTACCCGACCAAGTCCCGCGTTGACGACAGTGCTGGCTCCTTGTTCTCGGGTAAAGGCTTTTCGCTTTTCTCGAGCGATAAAGGCTCTGCGGCGCCAGCTGAGATTGGGGTCAATGCAGACTTATGGCGCGCGGCTCTCGATACGATTAGCTTCATGCCGCTGGTTTCCGCCGATCCGGTCGGCGGTGTGATTATCACCGATTGGCACATTGACCCGTCGAACCTCGATGAACGGATCAAGGTTACAATCTTTATCCTCGATACAGAGCTCCGCGCCGACGCCTTGCGCGTCAGTGTTTTCCGCGAACAAAGAAATGAAAGTGGTTGGGTTAGCGTGCCGATAGCCATTGCCACCCAACGGCAGTTGGAAGATGTCATTTTGGTGCGCGCACGCGAATTTCGTATCGCGGGTCAGTCGAGCCGAAAAGACTAAGCACCATGAGCACAACAGCTGAAGTGGCGCGCTACGTTCCAGCCGACCACGAGCCTATTTGGCAAGCCACTTGGTCGTCAGCCAAGTGTTTTGAGGCAGGCGATCCAACAACCGATCCGCGCCCTAAATATTACGTCCTCGAGATGTTCCCCTATCCATCGGGGCGCATCCATATGGGCCATGTGCGTAATTACACTATGGGTGATGTCATTGCCCGCTTTAAGATGGCGCAAGGTTTTCATGTCTTGCACCCCATGGGATGGGATGCTTTCGGCATGCCAGCAGAAAATGCCGCCATGGAAAAAAAATCGCACCCCGGAACATGGACTTATGAAAATATTGCTGTGATGCGCAAGCAGCTGCAATCCATGGGCCTGGCGATTGATTGGAGCCGCGAGTTTGCCACTTGCGATCCTGACTATTATCAACATGAACAGGCTATGTTCTTGGACTTTCTCGACGCCGGGCTGATTGATCGCCGCGACAGCAAAGTCAATTGGGATCCGGTCGATCAAACGGTTCTCGCCAATGAACAAGTCATTGACGGCAAGGGGTGGCGGTCAGGCGCAGCTGTCGAGCAACGGACCTTGACCCAATGGTTTTTTAAGATCACACGGTTTGCTGATGATTTGTTGGCCGGGCTTGAGACGCTCGAGCGCTGGCCAGAAAAAGTGCGGCTCATGCAAGCCAATTGGATAGGTCGATCCGAGGGCTTACAATTCCGGTTTCACGTTTGCCAAGAGACAGCGCCGGTTTCGCATATCGAGGTTTATACAACACGCCCCGACACGCTCTACGGCGCCAGCTTTTGCGCCATTTCCCCCGACCATCCGCTGGCCGTAGCGCTGGCGCGCGATAACCCAGACATCGAAGCGTTTCGGAAAAAATGTGCCCAACGCGGCACCAGCGCCAGCGAAATCGAGGCCGCCGACAAGGAAGGGCTCGACACAGGTCTCGAGGTGCTACACCCGCTTGACCCTGACTGGCGCTTGCCCGTTTACATCGCCAATTTTGTGTTGATGGAATACGGCACGGGCGCGATCTTCGCCTGCCCCGCCCATGACCAACGCGACCTCGACTTTGCGCGCAAATATGATTTGCCAGTGACGCCCGTTGTGTGCCCGAGCGACCGCCCCGAGGAGAGCTTTACGATTGATACCGAGGCTTATACGGGCGACGGGGTAATGGTCAATTCACAGACTTTAAATGGTTTGACCCCCGACGCCGCACGGGCCGCCATAATCGATATGTTTGAGAAAAACAAATGGGGCGAGCGCAAGGTCAATTTCAGGCTCAGAGATTGGGGAATTTCGCGGCAGCGTTATTGGGGCTGCCCTATTCCTGTGATCCATTGTGGTGACTGTGGCGTTGTGCCGGTGCCGCGGCAAGATTTGCCAGTTCGGCTGCCCGACGATGTGCGTTTCGACCGCCCCGGTAATCCGCTCGAGCGCCACCCAAGCTGGAAGCATGTCAGCTGCCCCAAATGTGGCCAAGACGCGACACGCGAAACCGATACATTCGATACATTTGTCGACAGCAGTTGGTATTTTGCCCGCTTCACCTCACCAAACGATCCGCGGCCCACCAACCCTGATCATGCCAAGGCGTGGTTGCCCGTCGACCAATATATTGGTGGTATTGAGCACGCAATTTTGCATCTACTTTACGCGCGGTTTTTCACCCGCGCTATGGCCGAGGTCGGACATGTCGAGGTCAAAGAGCCATTTGCTGGGCTATTTACGCAAGGCATGGTCAACCACGAGACATATAAGTCGCCCGATGGCAAATGGCTGGCCCCCGAGGAAGTTGTCGTGGCCGGCGACGGCGCGGCGCATTTACGAGATGATCCGTCTGTTACCGTTCGCGTGGGCGGGGTCGAAAAAATGTCGAAATCAAAACGCAATGTCATCGACCCAACCCATATCATTGCCCGCTATGGCGCCGACACGGCGCGCTGGTTCATGCTGTCTGACTCACCACCAGAACGCGACGTGCAATGGACCGAAGCTGGCGTTGAGGGGGCCTGGCGCTTTGTCCAGCGGATCTGGCGCTTGGTTGATAAAATTGCGCGCGAGACCAGCATCGCTGACCATAATCCGCAACAAGACGGGTTGGCCGGCGCGCTTTATAAGGCCACCCATACAGCGCTTTATAATGTCACACACGATTTAGAGGGCCTCTCTTTCAATCGCGCCGTGGCCCGCATCTACGAATTGGCCAATAGCCTCAGCGATGCCAAACCGCAAACGCCAGAGGAGCATGCCGTGGCTCGGGCTAGCTGCGAGACACTGGTCACGCTGATCGGCCCCATGATGCCACACCTCGCGGAAAGCTGCTGGAAGCTGCTGGGGCACGATGAAATTTTGGCGCAAACAGCTTGGCCTCAAGCCGACGAAAGCGTCCTCAAAAGCGATCACATCGTCCTACCCATTCAGATCAATGGTAAAAAACGACATGAAATAAATGTTCCATCTGACGCGGATAAAGATAGTATAGAGGCTATGGTCATTGCCGACCCCCGCGTGCAAACGCTGATTGGCGATGGCGCGATTGCCAAAATAATTGTCGTACCGGGGCGAATTGTGAATGTCGTTGTTAAATCTTAAAGCTTATATTTCACGCCTTGTCGCTGTTGGCGGCGCGCTCGCTATTGTCGCGTGCGGCTTTACACCGATATACAAAGAAGGTGCTTTGCCGAAGGTCGCCGTCTACCGGCTTGATGTGACGGGCAATTCAGCCGGGCAATTACGCGAGCGTTTAGACCAGCAAATCAATTTGCAAGATGATGCAATATTTGGATTGAGTGTCCACGCCGTAGAAAATATTTACGAAGAGAATATTGACGATAAACGCGAAGGCGCGCGCGAGACCATGCATTTGACGCTGACTTATGAACTCACCAATCGGGAAGACGGTTCGGTGAAAAAGGGTCAGCTATCACAAGATATTAGTTATACAGCCCCCGAGTCCGAGCTCGATGCGCGCTTTGAACAAGATCGGGCGCGCATCAATCTGGTACGCAGCGCTACAACGCGCCTGCAGCAAGCCATTTTGCAAATCCGTTCGCAAAAATGAAGCTCGCAGCGAGCAAAGTTGACGGCTTTATCAGGCAGTTTTCTGCCCAAGATGGGGGCGGCCGCGTGATCTTACTTTTCGGACGCGATCAAGGCGCGATCCGCGACACGGCGCAAACCCTCGGCGCCGCCTTTCTTGGACCCGACCCAGACCCTCTTCAGCGCACCGATTTAAGCGAGACAGATTTGTCGGGCGATGCCGCGCGGTTGCGTGATGAGGCCGCCAGCCTTCCGATGTTTGGCGGCGATAAGCTGATCTTGGTGCGTGGCGGGCAAGAGGCTGTCCGCAAAGCGGTTGAGAATTATTTGGACCAAGGCCCGATCAAACAAGCGCTGGTTATTGTGGAGGCGGGCAATCTGACCCCGGCATCGGGATTGCGCAAGCGCATCGAAGCTGATGATGCTGGTGTCGCCTTGCCGTTTTACGAAGCCGACCCTCGCGAAATCGAAACCCTGATCCGCGACACTCTGGCCGCCGACGATCTAAAAATTGATGCCGCGGCCTTGGCGAGCTTGCGCGATCTGCTCGGCGCCGATCGCGGAGTAGCGCGCCGTGAAGTTGAACGTCTGGTTCTTTATAAAGGGCCAAAAGGAAGCGCTCGCCCCAATGGCAGCGTTGTCACCTTAGATGATATCTACGAAGCTATGCACGACCAAAGTCATGCCGCTCTTGACGGCTTAATCGATGCGGTTGCTCTCGGCGCCTTAGCCAGTGCCGATAAAATGTTTAACCGCCTTATTCTGACCGGCACACGGCCAGAGGCGATTATCAGCGCCGTGCGTCGGCATTTGCAAATCTTACACCTTGCGAAAAGTAAAATGGAGAATGGCGTTCCGCGCGACGAGGCCTTAAAAAGTTTTAAGCCGCCGCTTCACTTCAAGCGCAAGCCGTTGGTTGAGCGTCAATGCGGCACTTGGAGCCGACGCAAAATTGAAGCGGCGCTTGATATATTACGGGAAACAGAGCTGGCTTGTCGGCAAACTGGCAGTCGATCTGAAACGCGTGTCGCTTATGACTTATTGCGGCTGGCGCGCGCGGCACAGCGCTAATTAACCACGCAAGAGGCGGCGGATAACCTCATCCAGTTGCTCTAGACTTTTATACTGAATGGTAAGGCGGCCGGCTCCCGCTTGATCTTGAATATCTACTTTTAGCCCCAGATCATCGCTCAAAGTTTTCTCCAACGCCCGCGTGTCGGCATCCTTCTCGCCACTCGCTTGCTGTGTGTTCTTGGTCGATGGCCGACGGGTGCTGGCAATTAATTTTTCGAGGGCACGAACACTCAGGCCCTCTTCGACAACTTTCGTTGCAAGCGCCAAAGCATCATCACGTCCCACCAATGCACGGGCGTGGCCAGCTGAGAGTTTGTTCTGCATCACCAGAGCGCGAACCGCATCTGGTAAATTATTCAACCGCAACATATTGGCAATATGGCTCCGGCTTTTGCCAATCGTCTTGGCCATCGCATCTTGCGTATAGCTGAACTCATCCATCAGCCTTTGCAGGGCTTGCGCTTCTTCCATGGGGTTTAAATCGGCGCGCTGAACGTTCTCGATAATACCAATTTCCAGGGCATCTTGATCACTCAGATCCTCAATAATGACTGGCACATCATGCAAACCAGCGCGCTGAGCGGCACGCCACCGCCGTTCACCCGCAATAATTTCATAAGCATCGCCGCGCGGTCGCACCAGCAGGGGCTGCAATATTCCTTTTGATTTCAATGATTTAGAAAGAGACTCGAGATCTTCTTCGGCAAACGTCTGGCGCGGCTGAAATTTCCCCGGCCGCAATTTATCGATCCCGAGGCGGCTCGGCCGCGCCGCAGCGCCGCTCGATTGCGCGACAACTTGCCCGGCATTATCCGGTGCATCGACGGGCTTGGGTGCCTCGCCGATCAGGGCCGATAAGCCGCGGCCTAGCCCTCGCGATTTTGCTTTACTCATCTTGGCCTCTTGTCTCGCCTGCGCGCTCGCGCCGAATGAGCTCCGATGCCAGCTTCATATAAGCTGTGCTGCCGGAGCATTTATGATCATATAACAGCGCCGGCTTGCCATGCGACGGCGCCTCCGACAATCGAACATTGCGCGGGATGACGGTCTGGTAGACCTTCTCCTTAAAATGGGCGCGCACATCTTCTTCAACTTGCGTTGATAAATTATTGCGGGGGTCATACATGGTCAGAACGATGCCCTGAATATCCAATTGCGGGTTCAGCGTCGACTGCACCTGCTGAACTGTCGCCATGAGCTGGCTCAATCCTTCGAGAGCAAAAAACTCAGTCTGCAGGGGCACCAAGATGGACTGCGCCGCGACCATAGCATTTAGCGTCAACATATTGAGCGACGGCGGACAATCAATAAAAACCAAACGCGCTGGCCCGCCCGCCTCGATATAGCGGCGCACGGCGTCTTTCAACATATAAAGACGACGCGGATTGTCAGCCAGCTCGACCTCGATCCCCAAGAGATCCATACTCGCAGGCACCAAATCCAGACCGGGCACCAAGGTTGGCGTTACAGCATCCGCGATCTCGGCCTCTCCGAGCAAAACATCAAAGCTGCTCTGCTTGCGGTCGGCGGGATTTACCCCCAGCCCCGTGCTCGCGTTGCCCTGCGGATCAACATCAATGAGGAGAACGGGCTCCCCGATAGCGGCCAATGCAGTCGCCAAATTGATGGCCGTTGTTGTTTTCCCAACGCCGCCCTTTTGATTGGCTATGGTTAAGATGCGGCACCGCGGCGCAGCTAGTCCCTCGGCTTTCTGATCTGCGGCGGCGTCCAGTGGCGCGCCATGCGGTGTTTCAATTTCTGTCATCGAGGCCTCTGCCTGCAGTCTACCGCCACCAGCGGATCAGGTTAAATCTTTTCTTTCGCACGCGACGTAATATGTGTGAGTTTTATCACCCGCGCATCAGTGTCTGTCCGACTTGGGAAAATTTCCGCCTGAAACAGCCAGTCTCGTTCTGCAGCCGCGAGCTCGGCTTGCCAGTCACGGCCCTTTAAAAATAACGCGCAGCTTTTCGGGGTCACAAAGGGTGCCGAAAACTCCAACAATTTTACCAAAGGCGCTAGGGCGCGCGCGGAAATCACATCGGCCGCTATCTTGCGGGAAGCTGCAACATTCTCAATCCGTTCAGCCAAAACCGTTATCGCACGCCCCGTTTCCCGAGCAACCGCCTGCAAAAACGCCGCTTTTCGCTTATCGCTCTCGATTAAATAAACCTCGCCCGGAAAGCCCGCGAGCGCCGCGACGGCGCCCGGAAAGCCCGCGCCAGAACCAAGATCAACCCATTTTTGGGCATTTTCTGGTATCAAGGGCATTAATTGTAGCGAATCTGCGAAATGTCGTTGCCAAATTTGGTCAACTGTCGAGGGCCCAACAAGATTGATTTTCTGCTGCCATTTGCGCAAAAGCGCCTCATAAGCTGTCAAGCGCGCGAGTGTTTCACGTGAAACATCGAACTCAGACTGAAACGCGCTCACATCCATCAAACTTATTCAGCCGCCAGTGCCGCTTTCTTGGCAATATGCAAGAGTTGCGTCAAAGCCGCCGGCGTCATGCCGTCAATGCGGGCTGCCTGCCCCAAGGTGACGGGGCGCGTTGCCTGCAATTTTTGGCGAATTTCCGTGGCTAGGCCTTTCAGCGCGATATAGTCTATGTCTTGCGGCAAGGCGAAATTTTCATCGCGGCGAAAAGCAGCAATATCGGCATCTTGACGGTCGAGATAGCCTGCATATTGGGCGTCGGTCTCAATTTGGCTACGAATAGGTTCTGGCCAAGCAGCAATTTCTGGCCAAATCGTCGCCATTGTTTCAAAATCAATCTGCGGATAGGCGAGCAAATCAAACAAATTACGTCGCACGCCATCGGCGTTCAACGCCAGTCCATATTGTGCCGCCTGATTGGGCGTCATGTTGAGTTTCGTCGCTACCGCCCGCGCCTCCTCGAGGTCTCGCATTTTTGCCTCAAAGGCCTGTGCCCGCCCAGCGCCAACGAGACCCGTTGCGATCCCTTTCGGCGTCAGCCTTTGGTCCGCGTTATCAGCCCGCAAGCTCAAGCGATATTCGGCGCGCGCTGTAAACATGCGATAGGGCTCACTCACCCCTTTGGTCACCAAATCATCAATCATGACCCCTAAATAGGCCTCGGCCCGATCAAAATAGACCGGATCTTGCTCGCCAGCGCGCCGCGCCGCATTCAAGCCTGCCACCAGGCCCTGCCCGCCAGCTTCCTCATATCCCGTCGTGCCATTAATTTGCCCCGCCAGAAACAAGCCCGGCACCTTTTTGCTTTCTAGATTGGGCAATAATTCGCGCGGATCAACATAATCATATTCAATCGCGTAACCAGGACGAATAATGCGGACGTTCTCTAGCCCCGGAATTGTGCGAATAAAGGCTTCCTGTAAATCACTCGGCAGCGAGGTCGAAATACCGTTGGGATAAACCGTATCGTCATCCAGCCCCTCAGGCTCAAGGAAAATTTGGTGCCGCATTCGGTCTGGAAACCGAACGACTTTATCTTCGATCGACGGACAATAGCGGGGCCCGACGCCAGCAATCTGACCCGAATAAACTGGCGACTTTGTTACATTCGCCGCGATCAAAGCAATCGTCTCCTCGGTCGTTCCCGTGATATGGCAAACGGTCTGCGGTGTCGTAATTGCCGTTGTTAGGAAAGAAAATGGCACTGGCGGCTGGTCTCCGGGCTGCTCCTCCAAGCGCTCATAGGCGATGGTTTTGCCATCCAACCGCGCGGGCGTCCCGGTTTTAAGCCGTCCTAGCTTGAGATCTAGGCCATAAAGCCGCTGCGACAGGCGCCGCGCTGGCGCCTCACCGTGGCGACCTGCTGGTATGCGCTCCTGACCAATATGGATAAGCCCATCGAGAAACGTCCCCGTCGTGAGGACGACGGCGCCGGCGCGTAAAATTTCGCCATCCGCCGTTTCGACCCCTGAAACACGACCATCTTGCACGACAATATCTTCAACCGCTGCGGCCAAAACGGATAGGCCTGCGGTCTCAGCAACCGCAAGCTGCATCGCTTGTCGGTATAATTTACGGTCGGCCTGCGCCCGTGGCCCGCGAACCGCCGGCCCTTTGCGGCGATTCAGCAGGCGAAATTGGATGCCCGCTTGGTCAGCAACGCGGCCCATATAGCCATCGAGCGCATCGATTTCACGCACCAAATGCCCTTTGCCGACGCCACCAATGGCGGGATTGCAGGACATTTCTCCAATTGTCTCTATTTTATGCGTCACCAGAAGGGTTTTGGCACCCGCGCGCGCCGCCGCCCCGGCCGCCTCACACCCCGCATGGCCGCCGCCAATGACAATAACGTCCCACAGCTGCTGTGCGGCTGCTTTAGGCTCGAGCCCAATGACCGATGCTTTACTCATGGAACGCTTTTACTGCTTCCCTGTTATCGGAGCAAGACCCGCAGCTGTAAAATTCGCCGCCATTGTTTCACGTGAAACATTTTGGGTGCGGCTATTTGCCAATGCAGAAATCGGCAAAAACGATATCGAGCAAGGCTTCGATATCGACCTGCCCCGTAATTCGACCGAGGGCGCGGCTCGCGAGACGCAAATCCTCTGCTGCCAATTCAAGCGCTCTATGTCTTGCCTCTTCCGCCCGCCGCAAATAGGTCAGGGCCTCCTCGAGCGCCACACGGTGCCGCGCCCGTGTCAAGGCCGGCTGCTCAGCAAGGCCGAAACGAGCGCCGAGTGTTTCAGTCAAAACAGTACGAAATTCTTCAACCCCTTGCCCCGTCAAGGCAGACAATTCAACCCGCTGCACCCCATCGGGCAACGCCAGCGCTGTTGGGCCGAGATCGGCCTTATTGGCCAGACAAAAATCGCCCGCGACCAATAAATCCACAGCATCACCTGGCAAAGCATCAGGAGCAACGACCAGCAGGCGCAGATCCGCTTCCTCGGCGCGCCGCTTGGCCCGCGCCACGCCTTGCATTTCTATGTCATCCCCTGATACACGCAAGCCCGCCGTATCGGCGATCGCAACGGGCACCCCCGCCAACACCAGAGACACCTCAACGACATCGCGCGTTGTGCCCGCTTGAGGCGAGACAATGGCCGCATCTTTTTTTGCTAACACATTGATTATGCTAGATTTTCCAGCGTTCGGGCTGCCGATAATTGCGACCGAAATACCATCCCGCAAGCGCTCACCGCGTTGGTCGGCGAGATGCGCTACAATGTCATCGGTCAACCCGTCGAGCGCCGCGAGCGCGGTTTGTCCGAGCCCCCCAGGCAGATCCTCATCGGCAAATTCTATATCGGCCTCGAGATGCGCCAGCGCCGTTTTTATTCGATCACGCCAACCATTGTAGAGTGCTCCGAGAGCCCCGCGCATCTGCCGCAGGGCCTGTTGCTGTTGCGCGCTTGTCTCGGCATCAATCAAATCGCCGATCGCCTCGGCCGCCGTCAGGTCAAGCCGCCCATTAACAACCGCCCGCCGCGTGAATTCGCCGGCCTCGGCAGGGCGCAAACCGTCAATATTGGACAGGGCCCGTAAAATACTCTCGACCACCGCGAGGCCGCCATGGGTGTGGATCTCGACGCAATCCTCGCCCGTAAAGCTATGCGGGCCTGGCATCCATACCACCAAAGCCTGATCCAGCTCACGACCCGTCTCGGGGCAGAGCATTTCCCGCACCCGCGCCTCACGCGCTTTTGGCAGCGCTTTGCCTGACAAGGTGGTCAGCGCCGCACCCGCGCGCGCTCCGCTTAATCGGATGACGGCGAGAGCGGATCGTCCCACCGGCGTTGCGAGTGCATAAATCGTCATTGGCTGTTTCACCTGCCATACAGATAATAATTCGTTTTGCCGCGTTTCCCGCCAGCCCGAAATCGATTAGTTTCTTTACCATGCCTTCGGAAAATCTTCTACGCCTTGAAACCAGCCCCTATCTTCTGCAGCACGCAGACAACCCCGTGCATTGGACGGGCTGGAATGCGGCCGCCCTCGAAGAAGCGCGCACCCGCAAGCTCCCGATCTTGCTTTCGATCGGCTATGCCGCCTGTCATTGGTGTCACGTCATGGCGCATGAGAGCTTTGAAGACGAAGAGGTCGCGGCGGTGATGAACGCGCATTTTGTTTGCGTTAAAGTCGATCGCGAAGAACGCCCCGATATTGATGACATTTATATGACCGCCCTGTCGATGATGGGCGAGCAAGGTGGTTGGCCACTCACAATGTTTCTCGACCCCAGCGGACGTCCGTTTTGGGGCGGAACCTATTTTCCAAAAACGCCCGCTTATGGACGCCCCGGCTTCATTCAAATCCTAAACCAAATTTCCGAAGCCTATCAAAAAGGCGATCCGCAAATTGAGACCAATATGCGGGCCATTAAAGATGGCCTCACCGCGCAAGCCACGCGTGATGCCGCAGGTGACTACCCAGCCGATCTTCCCGGACGCGCGCTGCGCAGCATATCTGCGCATATTGATGAAACCCATGGTGGCATGGGCGGCGCACCGCAATTCCCGCAGCCCGTCCTCTATCGCTTTTTATTAGATCAAGCCCAAATCGAGAAAGACGCCACCGCCACAAACCGCGTCTTGCATACGCTGACGCAAATTTGTCAGGGCGGTATTTATGACCATTTGGCTGGCGGTTTTTCGCGCTATACGGTCGATGCAGCATGGTTGATCCCCCATTTTGAAAAAATGCTCTATGACAACGGGCTTTTGCTCGGCTGGTTGGCGCAAGCTTGGCGAATAACAAAAAACCCTCTCTATGCTCGCCGCATGGAGGAGACGGTGGCGTGGCTGGCTCGTGACATGTTACTGGACCGCGGTTATTTTGCCGCTAGCCTCGACGCCGATAGCGAGGGCGAAGAGGGAAAATATTATGTGTGGTCATGGGATGAGCTTGGCCAAATCCTAGGCGATCATCGCGAGGCCTTCGCGGCAGCTTATGGATGTAGCGCGGCGGGCAATTTTGAGGGCAATAATATTCCGAACCGCCTCGGGCAGGACGAGACGGATAGTGACACTCTAAAACAGTGGCGGGCGCAACTCCTCGCCATGCGCGCAAAACGCCCAGCACCAGGGCAAGATGACAAAGTATTGGCCGATTGGAATGGATTGATCATCGCGGGCCTGACTGAAGCCGCCACCGTTCTGGACCGCCCCGATTGGCTGGCGCTTGCCGAGAAGGCTTTTGCCGCGATTATTGCCGACCTATCTGAAGGCAATGGTCTCGTCCATAGTGCGCGCGGCGATAGCCGCATGTCGCTCGGCCTAGGCGAGGATCTCGTTCTGATGAGCGATGCGGCCCTGCATCTTTACAGCGCGACCGGGCGAGCGAGCTATCTCACACAAGCGCAAGCTTGGATGGATCAACTCGAGATGGCGCATGCCTGCCGTGGCGGCTATAGCTCTGCCGCCGCGTTGCAGAACGACATTTTGGTGCATAACCGTCCCGTATTCGACAATGCGGTGCCAAGCCTTAATGGATCCGCCTTATTGGTTCTTGCCAAGCTTGCGCATTTTACGGGCGAGCGCAGTATCTATGATCGTGCGGCCCGTTTACGGCAAAACTTTAGTGGTTTACTGCCACGTTCCTACATACAAATGCCGCGCTTTCTAAGCGCCGCCCGCCTTCTTGATCAAGCGATAACCGCCGTTATTATGACGGACGATGTCACGAATGCTGACTATCGAGCCTTATACCGCGAACTTGCCGAAGCCAGCGGCCCCGACCTTTTGATCGTAACGCACCACGATGATGCTTCTCCTCTTCCGACCCTTCATCCTGCCTATGGGAAAAAGCGCGTCGACGATAAACCAACCGTTTATCTGTGTCCGACGGGATCTTGCCTGCCGCCGCTGACGACGATTCAAGCCTTGAAAGAACAGCTCTCCAGACTTAACCTATCTTCATCGTGACCGGAGGAAATGCATGACCCAAATAAAAATCGAGACCAAAGACGGAAGTTTTAATGGCTACTTAGCCCTGCCTGAGACTGGAAGCGGGCCGGGGGTTGTCGTCGTGCAAGAAATTTTCGGCGTCAATGCCAATATGCGAGGAATTGCTGATTGGCTAGCAGGCCAAGGTTATGTCGCCCTCTGCCCCGACATGTTTTGGCGGATAGAGCCGGGCATTGAGCTGACCGACAAATCCGAGGCCGAATGGCAAAAAGCCTTTGAGCTTTATGGGAAATTTGATGCCGATGCCGGCGGGCGCGACCTACAAGACGCAATTACCAGCCTCCGCAATCATCCCTCCTGCACGGGCAAGGTTGGCGTAATCGGGTTCTGCCTCGGCGGCAAACTTGCTTATCTGTCCGCCTGCCGCACCGATGCCGACGCCGCAATCGGCTATTATGGTGTTGGCATTGAGGACTTGCTCGATGAAGCCGATAATATCAAAGCACCGCTAATGTTGCACATTGCTGGTCTTGATCAGTTCTGCCCACCCGAAGCACAAGCCGCAATCGAAAACGGGCTTGGTGGCCATGGCCAGATTACCATCCATATTTACCCCGATGATGACCATGCCTTTGCCCGCGAAGGGGGAGAGCACTATAGCGCTCAAGCCGCCTCGGTTGCCAATCAACGCAGTCTGGATTTGCTCTCAAGCGCGCTGGCTTAAATCAACCCCGTCAACTGCTGGGCATCTGGGCGTTCAGTAAACCGTGACAGATAAAGTCTTACGTGTTCATCGAGTCAAAAAACTCGGCATTAACCTT
Organism: Rhodobiaceae bacterium; assembly: GCA_038147995.1. GTDB lineage: Bacteria > Pseudomonadota > Alphaproteobacteria > RS24 > RS24 > JAYODZ01. Next base: position 195,945 of record JAYQUO010000002.1, read on the forward strand.
TGTTTGCTTCAACTTATCGAGCAAGAACTCAATGGCGTCCACCGTTCCCATCGGATTGAGAATGCGCCGCAGAACATAAATCTTGCTTAAGGTTGCGCGCTCAACCAATAGCTCTTCTTTCCGAGTGCCCGATTTCATAATGTCAATCGCCGGGAAGACGCGTTTATCGGCAACCTTCCGATCGAGAACAATTTCCGAATTACCCGTTCCCTTGAATTCTTCAAAAATAACTTCGTCCATGCGGCTTCCGGTTTCGATCAATGCCGTGGAGATGATTGTCAACGAGCCACCTTCTTCGATGTTCCGCGCGGCCCCGAAAAAGCGTTTCGGCCGCTGCAAGGCATTGGCGTCAACACCACCTGTGAGAACCTTGCCCGACGACGGCACCACCGTATTATAAGCGCGCCCTAGGCGCGTAATGCTATCAAGCAAAATCACCACATCGCGGCCATGCTCGACCAAGCGTTTGGCTTTTTCAATCACCATCTCTGCGACCTGTACATGGCGCGTGGCTGGTTCGTCAAACGTCGAGGACACCACTTCGCCGCGCACGCTTCGTTGCATATCCGTCACTTCTTCTGGCCGCTCATCGATCAACAAGACAATGAGATAACACTCGGGATGGTTTTCTGCGATCGACTTCGCAATGCTTTGCAGCAAGACAGTTTTCCCAGTCCGCGGCGGCGCAACAATGAGCGCCCGCTGCCCTTTTCCGAGCGGCGCAACAATATCGATAACGCGGCTCGACATATTTTTACTTTCGGGATCCTGAATTTCCATTTTGAAATGCTCATCAGGATAAAGCGGCGTGAGATTGTCGAAATGTACTTTTTGACGCGCTTTATCAGGATCTTCGAAATTAATCTTATTAACTTTAACGAGAGCGAAATAGCGCTCACCATCGCGCGGCGAGCGGATATCGCCCTCAATTGTGTCGCCTGTCCGCAATCCAAAACGGCGAATTTGCGATGGGCTGACATAAATATCGTCTGGACCCGGCAGATAATTCGCATCGGGCGATCGCAAGAAACCAAATCCATCTTGCAAAACTTCAACGACACCCTCGCCAATAATCTCAACACCATCTTCCGCATATTTTTTCAATATGGCGAACATCATATCTTGCTTCAGCATCGATGACGCATTTTCGATCTCGCACGCTTCCGCAAGCGCAAGAAGGTCGGTTGGCGTTTTTTGCTTAAGATCTTGGAGTCTAACCTGTTTCATATTGTCACCGGAGAAGGAACGCGTGCAAAGCCGCTACATTTTTGAGGGAGGGACGTGGCGCGAAGAACAAAGCGCTACAAGCCGAGTTATAGCAGAAAAAAGCCGTCCGTCTAGAGGCTCTCATATGGCTACACGGGTCTGACAATCACCATGATAACAATGATAATGGTTAAAATAGGCCCTATTTCATTGATTTTTCGAAAAAATTTGCTCGATTTCGGATAGTCGCCAGAAGCCAGCGGCTTTTGTATCCGCGTCAGGTAGACGTGAAACCCTGTTAAGGCGATAACGCAGGCTAGCTTGATGTAGAACCAATAGGTGGCAGCTTCTAAAAAACCGGGCCGTATGATTAAAAGAATGGCGAAAAACCAAGCAGCCATCATGGCTGGGTTCATAATAATTTTAATGAGTTTTGCCTCCATCGTGCAAAAAACATCGGCATCCCTGCTATTTTCCAGAGCTTCGCAATGATAAACGTAAAGTCGCGGCAAGTAATAAATGCCAGCCATCCAAAATAGAACAGCGATCACATGAAAGGCTAAAATCCAGCGCTCATATAGGAGTAAAAATTCCATTATCTTCCCCGCGCCCTTATGTAATTGACCAAATATTCAACATGGTCTGGCGGCGTTTGCGGCACAATACCATGACCCAAATTAAAGATATGTCGGCGATCGCTCAAGCTATCACAAATATGGTCAATCGCTTTGGTTAGCGCATCGCCACCCTTGACCAACATGTCTGGATCCAAATTGCCCTGAATAATAATATCTTCAGATAGACGGTCAGAAAGGGCAGCCAGATCAACATGCTGGTCAACAGACAAAGCATCAATCGCTGTCTCGCGCGCATATATCGTCAAATCGTATTGTGCGGCCCGCGGAAAACCGATTATGGGAACGGTCACACCGCGAGCCCGCAAACCTGCAATTATCCTTTTCACCGGCGCAATACAGACATCCTCAAAATCTGCTCCCGTTAAACTTTGCGCCCAGCTCTCAAAAATTTGCAGCGTTTGCGCGCCATTTGCGGCCTGAGCTTCGAGATAATCTATGCTCTGCCCAACGAGGAGGTCTATAATTGCCATAAAGGCTGACCGGTCTTGCGCCAAAAGACGTTTTGCTGGCGCTTGATCTGGCGTCCCGCGGCCAGCAATCATATAGCTTGCAACCGTCCATGGCGCACCAGCAAACCCTATTAAAGCAACGTCTTCGGGCAGCGATCTTCGCAACCGCGCGATCGTCTCATAAACCGGTGATAAGGTCTGATCAAAAGCATCGGTCGATAGCCCATCTGGATTAGAAATTGGTTCGAGCCGCGGACCTTCACCATCGGCAAACCAAAGTTTTTGCCCTAAAGCTTGCGGCAACAATAAAATATCAGCGAAGACAATCGACGCATCAAAATGATAGCGTCTAATCGGTTGCAAAGTAACTTCTTCAGCCAAATCGGGTCGATAACAAAGATCAAGAAATGACCCAGCCTGCTGACGTGTAGCGCGATATTCAGGCAAATAACGCCCTGCCTGTCGCATGAGCCAAATTGGCGGCACTGCCTGTGGTTTGCGTGAAGCAAAGAGGGAGAGAAATTTACCAGTCATTACATAAATAAATATAAAAAGGTAGTGGTAGATGTTGTCTA
>JAYQUO010000003.1:0-122280 GCA_038147995.1 Rhodobiaceae bacterium
CCTGCATGGTGTCAAAAATGTCGTAGAAGGCTTCTCGCGCATAAGGATGTCCCTTCGCGAGCAATAAAATAGATGCAGGATCAACAACCGTCATGCTTAAATTATGTCACGCGCAGGCCAGGCAGACCAGAGCCGCATACCTCACCATTAGATGAGGGAGCAGTGAGGCTAATTGGTGGCATAGTAGGTCAAAGATTTTTATGGGGGAAATTATGAACCATCAAATTTTAGGGTCAACGAGTGAATTTCTGCGGCGATCGCACAAACACATGATTAATGGCACTTGGACCGACAACCAAGCCGAGGCATTTCGCGATGTCATTGACCCTGCAACGGGTGATTTGCTCACCAAAATTCAGATTGCAGGACAAGCGGAAGTCGATGCCGCCGTCAAACATGCCCGCGCCGCTTTTGAGGGTGGCGCATGGTCGGGCATAAGTGCCGCTGAACGCGGTCGCATCATGTGGCGCTGGGCCGACCTTCTAGAGGCAAAACTAGATGTCATCACCGAGCTCGAAGTGCTCGATAATGGCATGCCCGTCGCCGTTGCCCAGGGCTTCATCGGCTATGGTATTAGCTGGATCCGCTATTTTGCGGGCATGGCCGATAAAATTGCCGATAAAAATCTCTCGGGCACAATTTCTTCGCGCGCCGCGCCCTTCCACTCTTACACATCGCGCCAGCCGATTGGTGTCGCCGGCATGATTATTCCATGGAATGGACCATTTGGTATTTTCCTCATCAAAACCGCTCCGGCGCTTGCGGCCGGGTGTTCGTGCATTGTAAAGCCCGCCGAAGATACCCCGCTTACAGCGTTGATTTTGGCTGAAACAGCGCTCGAGGCGGGAATTCCGGCTGGCGTCCTGAATGTTCTGACTGGCGATGGGTCAACAGGTGCTCTGATTGCCGGCCATCCGGGCATCGATAAAATTTCCTTCACGGGCTCTACCGATACGGGCAAAAAAATTGTTCAAACCTGCGCCAACGACCTCAAGCGCGTCACCTTGGAACTTGGCGGTAAGTCACCCTGTATCGTGTTTGACGATGCCGATCTCGACCTCGCCATTCCCGCCGCGGCTATGGCCATTTTCTCCAATAGCGGACAGGTCTGTTTTGCGGGGTCGCGGCTCTTCGTCCATGAGCGCGTTTATGATGACGTCGTGCAAGGCATTGCGGACTTCTCAAAAAACCTTCAGGTCGGCAATGGCTTCGATCCGAATACGGCTCTGGGTCCACTGATTTCGCAAAAACAACTCGACCGCGTTAACGGCTATGTTGAGCAGGCTGTTAAAGCGGGGCTCGATGTTGTCATGGGCGCGAGCAAACCAAGTGGAAAAGGCTTCTTTGCCTCACCTGCGGTGGTGAACCGGATCGATCCGTCGCAACCAATCGCCCGCGAAGAAGTATTCGGCCCTGTTTTGGCCGCCTTCCCGTTCTCGGATACGGAAACACTCATTCGCAATGCCAATGACACGCGGTATGGCCTAGGGGCTGGTATTTTCAGCAGCAATATTGACCGTGTCCATGGTGTTGCCAGTGCGCTCGAGGCGGGCAATGTCTGGGTCAACCATTATGGCGGAATGCATCCTGGGCTTCCCTTCGGTGGCTTCAAAGAATCCGGATGGGGACGTGAACTCGGCGAAGACGGTTATCTTGCCTATACGGAACAGAAAACGGTCAGCATCAAGCTCAACCCTCTGTCTTAAAGGCTAGGGACCTTAGGCGACGGTGATATAAATATCGTCGCCATCGAGGCGAAGCGGAAACGTCGCGACGGGCTTGTCGGTCAAGCGCCCATAAGGCGCTCCGTCGGCGAGCCCAAAACGTTGACCATGCAAAGGGCAAAAGATAAAGCCACCGCGAATACGACCGCCCGACAGGGGCTGCAATTGATGCGGGCACTGATTGCGAATAGCAAACACGCCCTCGGTGCTGTGGCAAATCAAAATCTCTAGCCCATCGGCAGAGACAACCTTACTGCGCCCTTTCTCAATTTCAGAAAGCTGGGCAACTTTGATCTCGCTCATAATTTCCTCTTTGCTTAACCGCCCTTTGGCTGAATTGCAGGGAATATGACGTGAACTTCGCGCGGGGTCAATTCTTTGCGCAAGTATCGCTTTGTTTTTCGGCGCCCCGCCGAAAACGTTAGTTCGCGATGCGTCGGTTGCCGCTAAACTGCTAGGATCAAATAAAAGGATTATCGTCAAAAGACCTGAAGATGGACGAGGCAGAAGCACAACGTATCAAAGATGGCATGGCCTATGAGAGCCAGCGCGACGGGCCGCCCGAAGGCTTCCCCGCGCTTCCCATCATTGCCAGTGGACGATACACCGATCCTGATTTCTTGGCGTTAGAAGAAAAGCATCTATGGAAAAAGTCGTGGCTTTATGCCTGCCATATGGATGAGATTTCGAGCCCAGGCGACTATCTATTATGGAACCGCTTGGGCGTTGCGATCATTATTCTGCATGGCGACGACGGAACGGTCAGGGCTTTTTATAACACCTGCCGCCACCGTGGCGCGCCGATCGTACAAGACGAGACAGGACGGAAAAACCGCCTGACCTGCCCTTATCATGGCTGGACTTACGACCATCGTGGCGACTTGGTCGGGATGCGTGACCCGCGCGACTTCCCAGACTTTAAGCCTGACTGTCATAGCCTCATTCAACTGGCTTGTGCGCAGCTGGGGCGCTGGGTATTTGTCAATTTTGACGCCGAGGCCGACCCTCTGCATGATTATCTCGGGCCCTTGGCCGCGGAGATGCAGCAATTTCAACCCGACCAAACGCGCTTCGTGCATCGCGGCTTATTCGAGGTTGATTGCAATGTCAAAATTCTCCTCGACGCTTTTCTTGAGACATACCATCTCAAATCGATCCACCAAAACACAGTCGACCGATTTCTCGATCATCTCGGCACCACCATCGATCTATGGAAAAATGGCCATTCGCGGATGATTACTCCCAATCGCCGACCCGATTGGCAAGACCCCGGAACCCTTGGATTGCGTGAATATCCAGATGTCAGCGACATCGCACGCGACAATAATATTTCGTACCTACTCTTCCCCAATTTAGTATGTCCCCCTTCCGCGACAGGCATGCCCTTCGTTCTTTTTTGGCCCAAGGGAGGGAACAAAATGGTGCTGGAGTGTGTCTGGTTTTCGCCCGATTGGGGAGATGGACCCGTGCCAGAAATTTGGCAAACGCGCATCGCAAATTTTGATCGCATCATCGAGGAAGATACACAGTTCGCGACGCGCATTCAGACGTCTGTTGAGTCCGACGGCTTTCGCGGCATATCTCTATCTTACCAAGAACGACGCATCTATCATTGGCATGAACGCCTCGACCAATTGCTTGGGCAGGATCAAATTGATCCCTGCCTGCGGGTCGAAGCTGTGCTAGACAAGTTTATCGATAAATATAAATAGAGACGCGCCCTCAACTTAGTGGAGACATCAAATGGTTGAACATGCCCACCGCCCCGATACTGGCTTATATGGCGGACTGACACGCGACGAATTATTCACTCACGAGACCGTTTACAGATCCGATCTTTTGAGTGGGCAAAACTTCGTTATCTCGGGCGGCGGATCGGGCATGGGCCGCGCCACTGCCGTGCTCGCCGCGCGTTTGGGGGCAAATGTAGCGATTTGTGGCCGCCGCGAAGAACGCCTCGTTGAGCTCCGCGATGCGATAAAATCTGAGCTCGGAAAAGACATTTTTATTCGCGCATTGAGCATTCGCGACCCTGATGCCGTTGGCGATTTTATCGGCGATGTCACCACCCATTTTGGTCAGATCGATGCCCTGGTTAACAGTGCAGGCGGGCAGTTCTCGCAAGCTGCAATCGACTTCTCGCGCAAAGGCTGGCTGGCCGTCATTGACACCAATCTCAATGGGACATGGTGGATGATGCAGGAAGCTGCGCAACGCTGGCGCGACAGCGGGCACGCTGGCAATATTGTGAATATTGCCGCTTATGTCGAACGCGGTATGCCGCAATCGGCCCATAGTTGTGCCGCCCGCGCGGGCGTTATCTACCTGTCAAAGACTGTCAGCACTGAATGGGCCGAACACAATATCCGCGTTAATTGTATTGCGCCTGGCGCGATTGAAACAGAGGGCGTTACGCAATATCCGCGCGAGGCCCTAGAAGAATTCCCCCGCGCCAACCCGATGAAACGGTTTGGCACGGTTTGGGATATTGCCGAAGGCGTGATTTATCTAGCCGGCGGATCGGGAAACTATGTCACGGGTGAAGTGCTCACCATTGACGGCGGTATGGCACAGCACGGCTGGGTCTGGCCGCTGGGTCGCCCCGACTATTTCAAATAAACGCTTTAGTCGTCGATCGAAAAGGCCAAGAGGACGTTACCTGGAAGCCGCGAACCGAACAAATAACCTGAATTGACGAGGATCATACCTTGCGTCAAGACGGGGCCATCCGACTCGATGGCGCCACCATGCCCCTTGCCTCCCGACACCGTTTCAAACGCACGGTTGGTTTGATAGCGCCATATCTCGGCTCCGCTGTCGCGGTCATAAATCCGTAAAAGGCCGTCATAAGCGCCCGCGACAATAATCTCATCGGTCACCGATATCGCGGCTGAAACGCCGGGGTCGCAGGCGGGCTTGCTACCCTCTGGACAGTCTCCCTCGGCCCGCGTGTACCACAAGCGCTCGCCTGAAAAAGCGTTCACAGCAAAAACACCCGGGAATGCCTCTTCTGCGTGCTCTTCACCAAAACTCGTGTCGGCCATGGGCGCGTAAACGACTTCGCCATGCGCGGCCATGCCCCAATGCACACCACCCGCCAGACCACCGCGACCGAGCTTTTGTTTCCAAACGATACGGCCTTGATCATCTGGATCGAGGCCATAAACGGCACCGCTTTTTTGTCCGACGACAATCATGTCGCCCTTTTCAGCACTTTGCACAAGCACGGGCGGTGCGCCCACATCAAGGTCAGGGCCGTTTTCAGATGGACAATTAAAGGTTGAACCGATGAAGCAGCTCATATTCCAAGCGTCACCCGGCAGCAATTGTTTCGCCCACATAAAGGCACCATCGCGCAAGCGGAAAGCCACAACAGAGTCGCTGGTCTTCGCGGCCGGCGAAGAATAAGCCTCGCCAGTTCCGACATATAAAACGCCGCGTTTTTCATCAATCGTTGGTGAATTCCAAACAGGTGCGCCAGCTGGTGCTAGGAAAGGAACGCCCAACGGGTTCTCTTCGCCCGTCGGCGCAGGCTCCTCTTGGATAACATGTGACTTCCAGAGCATTTTCCCCGTGGCCGTCTCAAAAGCGGCGACCCCACCGCGGAATGTACAGCAGGAATAATTTGGATCCGCCGCCGTCGCCCATTCGCTAGAGGACATGGGCACATAAAGGCGTCCGTCATGCAGGCGCGGCGATCCCGTAATGGTCACATCGGCGTGATCGTCGAGCGTCGACGACCAAATCAATTTACCGTTTTGCCCTTCGACGCCATAAACATGGCCTTTGAAGTCACCAAAATAGAGCCGCACGCCGTCCGCGGTGGCATCAATACTGATGGCAGAGCGAATTTCAGCCTCAGCCTTAAAGGTCCAATAGGCACAGCCGGAAGCCATATCAAGGGCGTAAACCGTGCCGTCTTGCGAGCCGACAAAAATCACATCGCCGTAAACGGTTGGCTGCGAGCGGGCACGCGATGCGCCAGGATAGGCAAAAGCCCAACGCAGTTTCAAGTCGCCAATATTGGCCCGCGTCAGCTTGGTTTGCGTTGCTGCTCGATAGCGCTCATTCTTAAGCCCCATGCCCCAGCTCGTCACTTGGTCTGCGCCAGCTGCTAAGTTGAGCGGCGCTGAACACATTTTCGTCGCGACAGCCTCGCTTTGGCCAATTTTTTGCCCCGATAAATATTCCGCCACAGCGGTTTTCTCAGCCAAGCTCAAATGCCCAGCTTGGGCTTGCATCACGCCATTTTTCAGGGTTTCCAAAATGCTCTCGGGCGCTGACATCCGAAACACAATTTGGTGCGGCGCCTTCGGCACATTCCCATTATGGCAAGCCGCGCAATTTTCTTCGAATATCGTCGCACCCGACACTTCCTCTGCGTGCAGGGTTGCATCAAACGACGCAGACACAAAAAATGACACCAAAAGCATGAGTAGGTTTTTCATCAGAAGAGGTCCTTTAAAAATATCTATATGGCCCTTAGGAGACGATCTCACGAACAGCCGCCTCGATATGCGCCGCAGTCGGCACATAAAATTGTTCGAGAACGGGGCTTGCTGGAACTGGCGTATGCGGTGCCGTCACCTTACGCACGGGCGCCTTCAATGAATCGAACGCTTTTTCCACGACGAGACTGGCAATTTCAGACGCCATGCTGCAATAAGGTGGTGCCTCATCAACAACCACCAGGCGCCCCGTTTTAGCGACGCTGGTTAAAATGGCTTCATCATCGAGCGGTGACAATGTGCGCGGGTCAATGACTTCCGCATCAATCCCATCAGCCGCAAGTTTCGCGGCCGCTTCCTCGGCCAACAGAGCCATGCGCGAGATCCCAACAATTGTGACATCTTTTCCTTCACGCGCAATGCGGGCCTTGCCGATCGGAACAGTGTAGTCGCCATCTGGCACCTCACCGCTTTCGGTATAAATCGCTTTATGCTCGCAAAAAATAACGGGGTCGTCATCGCGAATAGAGGCCAAGAGCAAGCCTTTGGCGTCATAAGCCGTGCTCGGCGCGACGACTTTCAAGCCAGGGATCGCCACCAACAGGGGATATAGAATTTGCGAGTGTTGCGGACCCGTGCCGACACCGGCACCAATCATCGTTCGGATCGTAACAGGTGTCGTGACATGGCCGCCAAACATATAACGGAACTTGGCGATCTGGTTCATGATCTGATCGAGACAAACGCCAAGGAAGTCAATAAACATGAGCTCGGCGACGGGCCGTAAGCCAGTCATGGCGGCACCACCAGCGGCTCCGACAATGGCGGATTCGGTAATCGGGGTATCAATAACCCGCTCGGTGCCGAAGGCTTCAGCAAGGCCCAGCGAGATACCATAGACACCGCCATTTTCAATATTTGCGACGTCCTCACCCATAATAATAACCCGCTCGTCGCGCGCCATTTCGAGGTGCAAAGCAGCGTTCAAGGCCTCGCGAATAGTAATTACCGGCATGCGATGTCCTTCCCATAATTCACATATACATCCTCATAAAGTGCCGCTTCTGGCGGCGTCGCGGCTGCCAAGGCGCGCTCAACACCCGCGTCGAGCTGGGCCAGAATGGCGCTGTCAATCTCCTCGATTTCCTCTTTCGATAGGCCCGAGCTACGATCATCTTGTAAAAAATTCTTGATCGGGTCAGAGGCCAAGCGCGAGGCTTTCAGCTCATTCCTGTCGCGATATTTTTGGTTATCACCCTCGAAATGGCCATAATAACGCGGCACAATTGCCTCGATGGCACTCGGCCCCTCACCCGCGCGCCCACGTTTAACGGCCTCGCCAACAGCTTCATAAACAGCAAAGAAGTCACTGCCATTCACCACCACGGACGGCATTCCGAATGCGCCCGCGCGTTCAGAAATCCGTCCATCGGGTTTCGGGTTGCGGGTGAATTCCGCATAATGATTATTCTCATACATAAAAATCATTGGCAGTTTCAAAACCACCGCCATGTTGAGCGACTCCATGACCGTGCCTTGATCCGACGCGCCATCACCAATAAAGGCTAAGGATACGCCACCCGTCTTCAAGGTTTTAGCTGTCAGGGCCGCGCCCGCGGCAATAGGTGGTCCGCCACCAACAATAGCATTGGCGCCCAGCATGCCTTTATTGACATCGGCAATATGCATCGAGCCGCCCTTGCCCTTACACAAGCCATCGCTTTTGCAGGCAAGCTCAAGCAACATGCCTTCGATTTCGCACCCCTTGGCAATACAGTGACCATGCCCCCGATGGGTGCTGGCAATATAATCGTCATCATTGAGGTGCATGCAGGCGGCGACAGCAATCGCTTCTTGCGCACGATACATATGAATAAAGCCTGGCAAGCGCCCTTGAAGATATTCAGCGCGAATGCGCTCCTCGAACTCGCGGATCATTTTCATGCCGCGATAGGCTTCCAGCAAATTGGCCTTGTTCATAACGCCCCCCTCCTTTAGCTAACAAATTTAATGGTGCCGCTAGGCGATGATTAAGTCTAGCGGGTAGTTATAAATTGAAGCACTAGCATTTTGGTTAACTAGAAATACATTCTCCATATGCGATGGCCCCAACTTGCTTCCGAAATACAAGCAATCGAAACTCACGGCCATATTCTCCTGCAAAGTGAAGCCGTCAGTCGCAGCCTCGAGCCCCATAAAGGGGAAGGCATTGGGCGTCTCGAGCGGCACATGGCCTATCGAATGAATGATTAATTGTAGCTTACCCGGGGCGTCGAGATTTTTTGCCGTGGTGTGTCGGATCTGATCACAAATCTCGGTCGTATTGGCGCCTGGGCGCATATGACTTATGACTTCCTCAAAACACTGTCGCACAGTTGCATGTTGCTCGAGATATTCTTTCGATGGCGCGCCTATATGGGCAGTGCGGTTAATATCCATCCAGATGTTTTTATAACGCCCTTGCGTTTCTAAAATGGCGATTTGCCCAGCTTCAAAAGGTAGATCAAAATGTGTGCGGAACAGGTCGGGGCGGAAGGCGAGGTCATAACTGCCGCCAAACAACATCGGGCTCGACGGCAAGGGATCAATGTCTTCATCAATCATGAAATGCGCCACCGCTTTTTCAATGTCGCACCATTTCTTGCCGACGCCCAAAGTCTTAGCTGTAAAATCCATGACGCGGTCAGCTTTGGTGCCAGACTCCAGAAACAAGGCGCGTTCTTCCGCCGTCTTAATCGATCGGGCGCTAAACATCGTCTCATAGCCATCGGCGGGCGTAATGGCGAGCCGCTCGGCGCTGTGTGCCGCAATGCGCAAATCATCGAATAATATTTTTCCGCTGCTGACGCCGCAGGCTGGCAAGACTTGCTCGATCGACGCAATAATGTCGCGCTGGCACGGCCCCATAATGGCGGGCGAGAGATCGTTTAAAGCCGCCTCAATATCCGGCCCTAATTGTAAAAACGCATCCTCAGCCCGCGCTGTTTCACAAAAATTCAATAAATCAAAACAGCCCAGTCGTTCGTAAAAAACCGGATATCCCCCACGCGCCGAGACAATCAAACCAATCAGGCTGGCCTCGGGCAACATCAGCGTCACAGGCTTATCGGCATCGGTCGGAATAAAGACGCCCGACATTGGCTCCGGCAAATGCCAGCCATCCATCACGGAAATATAGCCCGTGGCCCAAAGAATATTATCGATACCGGTTAAAACAGCGCCGTCAGCTTTCTGCTCTGCAAGCAGCTGGCGCAAACGTTTGATTTTCTCTTGATACATATCCCCCCCTCAAGGTCTATGCCGTCAGATATTCGGGCTTCCGCTAAAATGCTGCCCTAGAAAGAGAAAAGCCGGATCTAAGATCCGGCTTTTCGTTTTTTCTAGCTTAGAAGTTAAAGCTTGCCCGAACACCTATGGTCCTTGGATCACCGAAGCGGGTGAAGTTCCACAAGGTGGCCACAGGGTTAGCAGACTGGCGATACTCTTCATTAGTCAGGTTTTTACCCCAGAATGTGAGAGCCATGCGCTCGCTTGCTTCCCAAGTCACATAAGCATCTATCAGCGTGCGCTTTTCAGCTTGCGTGTTAGCTTTTTGCTTGATGATGGGGTTGCCATTGGCATCCGCACCAGCAGCATTAGCTGGTAGTGGGCTCGTTTCAAACTCATCGCGATGATGTGCGCTGAGGTTATAAGTCAACGTGCCGCCTTTGGCCAAGTCTTGAATGTAGGTTACACCCAAGCCCCATGTCATGTCTGGTGAGAACGGAACATTCAAGCCCGACAAATCAGGATTGATCGTTACCGTATCAGCAACACCCGAAATCAGTGTGCCCCGGTCAACACCTGGTGCATAGCTGTCATATTCGTGATCCAAAAGACCCAACATGGCATCAATACGCAGATTATCGGTTGGCAAATATGTCGCTTCCAACTCAATACCGCGAGCGGTTGATGTACCTTCGTTCACAGCCGAAGTTTCTTGGAACGGCGCACCGTTTACCATACGCGTAACCACGGAGTCACGTTGCAGGCTTTCATATTCGGTCTCGAAAATTGCACCGTTCAAACGAAGCATGCCATCCATCAAATCGCTCTTGAAACCGATTTCATAGTTGGTGTTTTCTTCGTCATTATAAGGGCGGCAGGTAAATTCTGAACCACATGTTTCAGAGAAACCACCCGCAATATAACCCGTTGCAACACTACCATAGAGCATGATGTTGTCGTCTAGCTTATAGTCCAGAACGACGCGCCATGTGTCGGCTTCAAAGTCAGCATTGTTACGAATGTTTACGGCGTAGCTCGATTCTGGAATTGGGTTGGTAAATGGCCCCTGATACTGGGCTGCCGTAATTGTGGCAAAACCACCCGTTGCTGCATCATATTGCAGACGGTGGAAGTCCTTTTCGTCTTCACTGTGGCGAACCCCCATGCTGAGTTTCAGCTGTTCGGTCAGCATGTAGTTGAAATCGAAATATGCGGCCCAGCTCTCGCGATCTTGTTGCGATGCCTGCACCTCGGCGAGGTCATAAATATTATAACCAGGCGTGATCAAGCTCACAAAACCCAAACCACCGAACACTTGGAATTTCACATCATCTTCGTAATAAGACACGCCCGTTACAAAGTTCAAAGGACCATCAAACTGAGACGTCAAGCGGAATTCCTGTTGGAACTGCTCACGGTCAGAGTTACGCGATGCGTCATACAAGCTGGTGTAAGCCTCACCTGTATAGGTGCTGGCAAGAATTTCTTCTTGCTTCCGTGAACCCGTAATCGACTTCAGAACGAAATTGTCGAAGTTAAAGGTTTGTGTCAGATAAAAGCCTGTCGCTTTGATATCGTGACCACGATCATTACAACCAAAGCTATAGCACCAAGCCGACTGACCCGTCACAAACGGATCGTTACTGCCAATTCCCGGAAAACCGAGGACGGGGAAGAGATAACCTTCGCCATCTGGGGTCTCGTTGGCGGTTGCTGGTGTGTCGCTATTATCGTCAACGCTTTCATAGGTGAAATCGGCGCGATAAAAATCATTCGGCTCATAACGCACTTTGACTTTAACGGCCGTGACGTCTTTGCCGCCAATGCGGTCGCCATTACCTTGAACAAAATAGTTGCCGTTGGCATCTTGGTACAGGTTCGGATCATTGGTATTGATCGGGCCACCCAGGGCGACGACTGGACCACTGACCTTGCTGTTGGTGTAAGGACCATCATTACGGTCCGAAATCGCAGCAATCCGAACAGCGAGCTTATCGCCGAGCGGAATATTTACTGCAACATTGAGTTTCTCAATAGCGCCATCATTGCTGTCGAATTGACCATAGGTCGCCTCAACATTGGCAAAGGTTTCGCCCAAAACAGGCTTTTTGGTCGTAAAGTTAATCGAACCACCCGTTGTGTTCTTACCGAACAGCGTCCCTTGCGGACCGCGGAAGATCTCAACTTGTTCCATGTCGAACATTTCAACGGCCTGCGACTGCACGTGGTTAAACGCGAAATCGTCGATCACAACACCCACGGAAGGGTCTTTGGTTACGAGAATCGAAATAAAGCCCGTACCGCGCATACCGCCTGCGATGGCGTTAAAACCGTTTTGCGGCGTTAATGTCACGTTAGGTGCAAGCTGCCCGAGCGAAAACACATCATTTTTAAAGGTGTTTTTCAGCTGTTTCTCGGTAACCGTCGAAACCGCGATAGCCAGGTCCTGCTGCGCGATATCGCGCTTGGCACCCGTCACAACGATTTCTTCAATCGCCAACCGACCCTCATCGGCTGCCAACACATTTGAGCTCATGCTCAAGCTTGTTGCCAGCAACAACGAAGAAGCAACACTCAGTTTTGAGTGAGCTATTTTCCTGAAAAGGCTCATTTTTGTCCTCCTATACAAAAAACGATGAAGCAACATTATCTGAAACGCCCGTGAATTAAAGTGCCAAAGCCCATCATTTTAGATAGGTATGGCACTGAATTCTATACACTATGATATTTTTGCAACAGTCAAAAAGGGAAACCAAAGATGCGCGCACTAACTGAAACACACAATCCCGGCATTACGGGCGCTATGTTCGCCGATACCAATAAAATCGACTATGTGTCGCTCGGGGAAGGCGTCCGCTTCAAGCTTCTGCGCTTTTGCAAGGTCACGGGCGACTGGGTGCTCTATGTTGAGATGCAACCCGGCGTTAAATTCGGGCGTCACAAACACATTTCACCCGCTGAATTTTTTGTGCTCAAGGGAACCCTAACCTTTGAGGGCGGCTCAGCTCATGCTGGCGTTTATGCCTATGAAGAAATTGGCGAGATTCACGAAGAAGCCTGTGGCGAAGAAGTCACCGAATTCCTGTATTTTGGGCATGGGCCAGTCGCTTTTATCGATACGAATGATAATCTGCAATTTATCGCCGACCTTGAGTTTTACAGCAAAGCTTGGGATGGCGATTTGCCCGCCAATATTATTGACGAAGAAAAATCGGCGTCCAGCGCTGCCGAGTAAAACTCGCCTGTCGCGCCTACTCAGCCCGCGAAAAAGTGATATCGAGCGCCTCTAACTGGCGCCCGAAGAAGCTTGGCGTGTAACTATGCTCCTGCATCGGAGCGGCCAACTTAAAATCACCCATGCGCGCGAGCAAAATCGTAAAGGCGGACATCAACTCCTGACGCGCCAAGGGGGCCCCAACGCAATGATGCCGACCTTGGCCAAAGCCCAGATGCTTGCCAGCATGTTTGCGGTTCAAGTCAATATAATCGGGCGAGCTAAAAACGCCGGCGTCTCGGTTCGCCGCTCCAAAGCGCAAACTTAAGAGACCCCCGGCCGTTAACGCCACATCCCCCAATACCGTATCCTGCGTCACCATGCGGAACATTCCTTGAGCGGGCGATTCGAGGCGTAACACCTCCTCAATAAAAACGGCTATACGCGATGGGTCTTGATGCAATGCCTGCTCTATTTCAGGAAAATTGCACAACATTAACATGCCTGAGCTAATCGCCGCCGTGGTTGTTTCATTGCCAGACGCCAAGAGATCGATTGTCAAAATTGACAGTACTTCATCCATAGCGAGGTAATTGCCGTCGCCATCGCGGGCTGTTGCCACCAACGACAACAAATCATCTGTTGGTGTCCGTCGGCGGGCCTCGACCTTCTCCACGAAGAAGTGCTGCATATCCACGACCAGACGGGCGCATTCAA
The DNA here is from genome assembly GCA_038147995.1 of Rhodobiaceae bacterium. Lineage (GTDB taxonomy): Bacteria > Pseudomonadota > Alphaproteobacteria > RS24 > RS24 > JAYODZ01. The sequence continues at coordinate 13,371 of JAYQUO010000003.1, forward strand.
TCTCGCGTTCGCGCGACACCATCATGCTAAACGGTTCGACAATGGCATCCGACCAGTCTTTAAACAGCTCGAGATTATCGGCCTCGACGCCAATTTGCTCCGCAATAATGATCATCGGCAAGGGGTGTGCAAAAGCACCGACAAATTCAACCGCGCCTTTGGCAATAAAGTCGTCGATCAGGGCATGCGCCGTGGCGTCGATAGAAGGGGTAAGGCCGCGCACACGCTTGACGGTGAACATTTTGCTCAAAATATCACGCACCCAAGTGTGGCGTGGCGGATCCGATGTTGAGCAGGACGCCTTGGGCAGCCAGCCTTTCTCGCTGTAAACCGCAATCACCTCTTCTGGCACGCCCTCGGGCCGCAGTGCCATTGGCGACACGCCACTGGCAAAAAGATCTGGTTGCTTGATGACGTCCTGACACAAATCAAAGGAGGTCACGAGGTGAAAGCCTGTATCTGGCATTTTATATACCGGCGCCTCGGATCTGAGGCGCCGATATAAATCGTAAGGGCATTTTTGCACATCGGGGTGCATCAAGCTCGGTATGGTTTCAAGATCGGACGTTTGTTTTGTCATTATTGGCTCCGTGTCTTTGGTTTACCCTTTTCTGATATTACACAATCACTCTTTCTGATCGCCCTCGGGTAATGCAAAGGCCATAATATGGTCTCCGGGCGGTGTTCCCAAAGCCGGTGAACCACCAGCCGCAATGACAATAAATTGTCGGCCCGAGCGCGGCCCGCGATAGCTCATGGGCGAGGCGTGCGCCGCAGTTGGCAAACGCACCTTCCACAATTCTTCACCATTGGCTGTGCTAAATGCCCGCAAATAATAATCCGTCGTGGCGCCGATAAACACCAGCCCAGACGCGGTTACGATCGGACCACCTGAATTGGGCACACCTTTGATGAACCAGAAGGGCCAAGGTGCCAGATCGCGCGTTGTGCCAAGCGGCACCTGCCAGTCAATTTGCCCTGAAGCGATATCAACGGATGCAAGAGTGCCCCATGGCGGCGGCGAGCACGGAACATCCAACGGCGAATTAAAGCTCAACCAGCGGTGATCGCAATACGGCGTCCCGGCCGACGGCTCTATATTCGACATTTTCCTGTCTTGCGACGAGGCTCGACGGTCTTTTTCTGCCTGGCCACACTGCTCGCGCGGGATCATTTTAACGATACTTGCAACATGCAAAGTGTTGACAATTAATTTTCCGCGCACAGGGTCAACCGCAGGGCCGCCCCAGTTCTGTCCACCAAAGGCACCCGGATAGTGGATTGAGCCTTCCTCTGAGGGCGGTGTGAACAGCCCTTCATTGCGGTATTCCCGCAATTTCCGTTTGCACATATAGCGATCGATGGGCGTCAATCCCCAGACCTCATCTTCGGTCAAATGCGTATCGACCAGCGACGGTGGAAGGGTTGGGAAAGGTTGCGTCGGCGCCGTAAAGTCACCGTCCACGGCACCTTGCGGCACAGGGCGTTCTTCAACAGGGAAAACGGGCTCGCCTGTTGCGCGATCGAGAATAAAGATATGTCCCATTTTGGTTGATTGCGCCAAGGCTTTGATGACGCGCCCGTCACGCTCCACATCAATCAGCATCGGCTGTGACGGTGTGTCGTAATCCCAAATATCGTGATGCACCATTTGGAAGTGCCAACGCACTTTGCCGGTTTTCATCTCAAGGGCAACAACCGATGCCGAGTAATAGTCTGACCCGTCGCGGTGGCCGCCATAATAATCGGGCGAGGTGTTCCCTGTCGGCACATAGACCAGTCCCAGTTCAGGATCAGCCGAGATAAAGCTCCAGACATTGGTCGTCCCGCGCTGATATTGCTCCTTGGTTTCGGGGTTCAACATAGGCTTTGTACCAGGCGGTAAAGCTTCCCAGGCCCATAACATTTTGCCGTTGCGCATATCATAAGCGCGCACCACACCGCTTGGTACATTCACACTCAGATTGTCCAGCACAGCAGCGCCCGACACCAATAGGTCACCGACAATAACGGGGGGGGATGAAATCATATATTCTAACGGCAGGTGATCACCCAATCCGTCGCTGAGGTCGAGATGGCCGCCTTTGCCGAAATGAGCGCATGGCGCGCCCGTCGCGGCATCCAAAGCGAAAAGACGCGCATCGACAGTTGGGGCAATAATTTGTTTGTGACAGGCTTTGCCTTCGGGAATTGTGCTACTGACATAGCTGCTTACGCCGCGACAGCGCGGAAACGGGTGTTCCGATATTTTAACTTCGGGATCAAAAACCCAAATTTCGGCCCCCGTCTCTGGGTCGATTGCAAAAACGCGGTTATAGGGCGTGCAGTAATAAACGCGGTCGTCAAACATAATCGGTGTTACTTGCAAACCGGATTGGATGCGCCCGCCGTCAGGGTCGATCCCGTGACGGAAATTTCCACCTTCGTTGAAATCACCCGAACGGTGTTCCCACGCCAGCTCTAGATCATTGACATTCTCAGGCGTGATATCAGTGATATCAGAATAGTGTCCGCCAGCGATACTGGAAGCAACATGCGGCCACTCGGCTTGCGCAGGCAAGCTTGCCAAGCAAAGACTAAAAGCAACAAGCGCCCCTAAATTTTTCAGTTCTGCGAAATTCATAATCACCCCCTCACGGCCAGCGACTTGCGCTGTAAATACCGTCTTAAATACGCCTTGCAGTTACCAGACTCAGGATAGTCAGGACTTGGCAAAAATAAAACAACTATCACATTTATAAGGATCGGATGACTTGACGGATCTCGCCCGACCACGCCTAATTAGGCTCCAAAATTCAGTTACAACTCTAGGGGGAGCCCCGTATGTCCCATACCTTCATTGCCCGCATGAAAGTTTTTCCTGATAAGGAAGCCCAATTTATTGACGTTTGCGAACGCATGGAAGCCGCTGTTGCTGCACATGAGCCCAATACGCTAATCTATAAGTTTTACCGTCTGCGTGAGGCCAATAGCTTCGCCGTGATCGAAAGCTTTTTATCTGAGGCCGATGATGAGGCGCATCAGAAATCTGCTCATTTTCTCGAGATTGTTCCGGCAATGCTCGAATGCATTGATGGCGGTTACACCCGCGAGTATCTAGACCCCCTGAAATAACGAAAAGCTGGGACAATAGTCATGACCAAAGAAATTCTGACGCTAAGTGGTTTGCTAACGGAGGCGGCACAGCAAGCCCCCCAGTCAGACGCGATTGTGTTTCCAGATAGTCGCATCGATTATGCTGGGCTTTACGCCAACGCCCGCCAGTGGGCCAAGGCGCTCACGTCTCTCGGCGTGAAACCTCGCGACAATGTCGCGATTTTGATGACGACGCAGCCAGAGTTTGTCGACGTGATGTTCGGCGCTGCTTTAATCGGCGCCTGTACGGTTCCGATCAATGCCCGCTATGCGCCAGAAGAACTGGTTTATCTGATCGAAAATGGCGACATCGTGACCTTGGTCACGACCGATAAAGTCGCTGACGCGGTTGATTTCGTGGCCCGTCTCAACACGGCCTTTCCCGACCTGGCTAGCAATACTGATGCGCGGCATTTGAATATCTCCGCCGCTCCAAAATTGGCAAATATTGTCATTACGGGCGCTACCGAACCAGCGGGCTTTATCAACGCTGCTCAGGTGCCTGAGCTTGCGAGCGTTGTTGACGATGCGACCCTTGATGCGCTCATCGCGCAGGTCGAGCCGTCCGATCTCGCGCTCATTCTCTATACATCTGGTACGACATCGAAGCCGAAAGGGTGCATGATCAAACATGAAGCCATCGTCTCCAATAGTCGCGCTTTAGGTCGCGGCCGATACCAAATGACGGCGAGCGATCGGTTTTGGTCGCCACTACCAATTTTCCATATAGCTGGCATTTTGCCCTTGGTCGCGGTGATGGATGTTCTAGGAGCCTATCTCACAATCCCGCATTTCGACGCGGGCATTGCGCTGGGCATGCTCGAGACTGAAGGGGCGTCGCTTACCTATCCAAGCTTTGTCACCATCATGCAGGATCTCATCAATCATCCGAATTTCAGCAAAACCGACTTGTCAAAAGTTCGATTGATGAACTCGAATTTGGGCGTTCAGCCGGCCGCCATCAAAGAAAAAATTATGGCCGCCATGCCGCATACCATCCAAGTGGGCACCTTCGGAATGACGGAGGCCAGTGGCACAGTTTGCACCAGCCGCATCGATGATCCAGAAGCAACCCGCGTGTCGCGCCTCGGTGTGCCGCTCGATGGCTGGGAGCTGAAAATTGTCGACATTGAAACCGGTACCCTATGCGGCACCGACGAGCAAGGCGAAATCTATATCCGCGGCCGCGGTATGCTCAGCGGCTACTACCGAGACCCCGTAAAAACAGCTGAAGCGATTGATGCCGAAGGCTGGTTCCATACGGGTGATATCGGATCCCTCGATGCGGACGGACAAATCATGTTCCATGGACGCACTAAAGATATGCTGAAAGTTGGGGGCGAAAATGTCGCCGCGGCTGAGATCGAAGGCGTTTTGAACACCCACCCTGCCGTTGAACTGGCGCAGGTCGTCGGCCTTCCAGATGATCGTTATGAGGAAGTGCCCGCTGCTTTTATTAAGCTTTCAGAAGGCGGGTCGCTCACCGAAGCCGAAGCCATTGCGCATTGCCAGGGCAAGTTGGCGCGCTTCAAAATCCCGCGTGTTGTGCGCTTTGTCGATGACTGGCCGATGTCGACCAGTAAAATTCAGAAATTTAAGTTACGCGATATGCTGATCGAAGAGCTTAAATCCAGTCAAGCCGGTTAACAGGAGGTCCCTATGATTGCATTTCTCGCCAAATTGGTGATCAAACCAGACATGAAAGAGCCATTTGAAAAAGCGCAAGTAGAATTGCGCGAGCTCACCTATGCCAACGAGCCCGACACCCCCGTTTATGAACTTTTCCGTTCACAAGAATCGCCAGAGACATATTTCTGTGTCGCCACCTTTAAAGATCAGGCCGCATTTGATTTCCATATGCAAACTGACTTTCATGATCGGCTCGTCCCGATCATCATCGATTGCCTCGCAAGCGAAATGGAGCTCAGCTTCTACGACGTTGTTGTTTAAATATTTGGTGGACGAGCAACCAGTCCATTATCGATCAAAAACTCTGCGCCTGTAATAAACCGCGACTCGTCTGACGCAAGATAAACGATCATGCTCGACACATCCTCGGGTGCTCCGAGCTGGCCAAACGGCAAGACGCCACTGGGAATATCGCGGGCTGGCTTATCCAACCGACCTTCGGCTGTTTGGATCATGGGCGTTTCGATACCCGCCGGATGCACTGAGTTGCATCGCACAGGTGCTTCCGTCAGCTGGCAATGCACCGCCATGGCTTTGGTCATCGAACGCACCGCGCCTTTACAAGCCGAATAAGCAAAGAAGATCGGATAGCCCAGATGCGAGGCCGTCGACGACATGTTAATGATCGAACCGCCGCCACCTTTTTTCAGCAAGGGCAGGCAATGTTTCATGCCCAGAAAAACCCCATCGGTCATAATTGATGAGGCACGCCGAAAGTCATCAAGCGTGCATTCTTCTGGGGATGCCATCATCACGATACCAGCATTGTTGACCAGAACGTCGAGGGTCCCGAACTGCTGCTCGATGGCCGCGCAGACATCAATCCAAGCTTGTTCGCTCGCCACATCGTGCTGCATAAAAACCGCTTTACCGCCGATTTCGGCAACCGCTTTTTGGCCGTTATCGGCGTTCACGTCACTGATGATGACAGTCGCCCCCTCCGCAGCCAGCGCCTTCGCATCCGCCAAACCGAGCCCCGAAGCCCCTCCCGTAATTAGAGCGATTTTGCCTTCTACACGTCCCATGCGCCTCTCCCTTCAAAGCTAAACTCGTTGACCCGTTTTCGACGGGTAAGGGATGATGTTGCAAACTGCGTGTTGATTTGTAAACCAATCATTTTTGCTAAGGTGTCGTTCAGGCATTGACATGCATAGTTATTTGGCACGAGCATGGTACCCTGTTGGTCTGGCCGCGCAAAACGAGGTGCTTGACCGCTTGTGTAATCCTCTCGAGGAGACGACTTATGACAACAAAATTCTCTGCAAAATGGCCAATGGATCTTGGCGCACCAGCAGGATCGCTGGAGGCAAAGCAACCACGCCCTGACGATATCGGGCTCGATATTGTACATCCCAGCCGCTATTACGATCGCGACTATATGGAAAGCGAATGGACCCATTTATGGCCACGCGTTTGGCTGCTGGCCGCCGTCGTGAGCGACATTAAAGAAGCTGGTGACTTTGTTGTCTTTGACCACGGGCGCGAGCAATTTATCATCGTGCGGCAAGACGATATGTCGGTTAAAGCCTTCTACAATGTTTGCCCGCACCGCGCCAACCGCCTCTGCCTCACCGAAGTCGGCGCTGTGAGCGAATTTAGCTGTCCCTTCCATGGTTGGAAATTCGGCCTCAATGGCAACTTAAACGCCATCACAGATGAAAACACATTTGACCCTGCCTTGGTTCGCCATCGCCCAGGTCTCACGGAAGTGCGTTGCGACACAATCGGCGGCCTGATCTTTATCAATATGGATGGCAAGGCCCCACCGCTGAGAGAGTGGATTGGCTTACCCGAGGGATATATTGAAAATTATGAAATCGAAAAAATGAACGTTGTGCGGCACGTGCGCAGCGAATGGGAGTCGAACTGGAAGACAGGCCTCGACGCTTTTTACGAAACGTACCATCTGCCGCATATCCACCCACAGACGCAAGGGGTGATGGAAGATTTCAGCCAAATCGACCTTTATCCGAATGGATTTAGCCGCATGATTGTTCCCATCGGCGTCAAATCACATCGCGTTGCCGATCAAGAGAGCGTGGATCCCTATCAGGCGCATATGATGATGGAGGCAGGTCTTGATCCCGAGACTTTCTCAGGCTCGGCGCAAGATGTACGCGAAGCTATTCAAGCCGCCAAGCGCGAACGCGCCAAACGCTTTAATCTCGATTATTATGATCGCATGAGCGACGGCCAGTTAACCGACAGTTGGGCGACCGGATTTTTTCCGAACGTTCAAATCGGCATGCACCCCGAAGGCGTCTTCATTATGCGCTTTGTGCCCCACCCAACGGATCCCGAGAAATTTTACTATGACAATATGACGTTGTTCCGTTACGTCGATGATCCGGGCTATACAACGCCGGCCTGGATGGGGCTCCCAGAGGGGCTGGATGTTTCGGGCGAGACACGACCCGATGTCGAGCATTTTGCCGCCAACGAGCGCGCAGATCTCGGTGAGGTGCTTGACCAAGACGTCGATTTGATTTCCAGCGTCCAACAGGGCGTCAAATCAAGAGGCTTCCGTGGACCGCTATGGTGCGAGCAAGAAGATCGCTTGCGTCATTTCCACCGTGAACTCGACCGCTATATGAACGGCGAAAAAGACTAGTTAGAGCCTGAAACGCCCGTCCTCAACTTCCGCCCGCAGGTCTTCGGAAAGCGGCAGATATCGCTGGCCTTCGCGGTCGAGAATAAAAACGGGGTCAGGGGCGGCTTCATGGCTGAACCCCTCGCGTTTCAAAACTGACTTTTGAATCTTGAAGGTGCCCGTCTTGCTCAAGGTCTTGCCCAGCCTTAAAAAGCGTGGCACCGCATAAGCGGGTAATTTCTCGATCAGAAATGCAGCGAGCTTGTCCAATTCGCCTTCGTCAACCGATTGCGCATCGAGATAAAGCATGCCGCATTGACCGTCGCGCCCTGCCACCGCAACCCCATAGACAGCCGCTTCATCTATCCCTGGCCATTGAATAACGACGCCTTCGACTTGGGTCGTCGCAACATTCTCGCCCTGCCAGCGAAACGTATCGCCGATGCGGTCTGAAAATTGAATATGACCGAAGGGCTGCAGCACGACCAAATCGCCTGAATTAAACCATGCATCGCCATTGGAAAATAAGTCGCGCAATATCTTTTTCTCATTAGCCTGCTGGTCGGTATAGCCGTCAAAGGGGTTTTGATCTGTTATTTGCATGACCAGCAAACCCACTTCTCCCTTGCCCACCGCCTGCGCCTTCCCCGATGCATCGCGCACAACTTGATCTGTATCGACATCATAGGCGACGACATTCCAAGCCGCGCCATATTGCGGGGACCAACCGCAGGTTTTGTCAAAATTCAGGATATTAACAAAACCCGTATTCGCCTCAGAGGCACCATAAAACTCATGGATCCGATCAATGCCAAAGCGCGCCTTAAAATCCATCCAAATGTCGGGGCGCAGACCATTGCCAAGAATTTTCACCACCTGATGTTTACGATCATCATCGCGCTGTGGCTGAACCAATAGATAGCGCAACAACTCACCGATATAAATGAATGCCGTCGCCCCAAAGGCGCGACAATCATCCCAAAATGCCGTGGCACTAAATTTCCGTCGCATCGCCAGACAAGCGCCACTGAGCAAACAACTGCCGAGCGCTACGACGAGGGCATTACTATGATAAAACGGCAGCGGACAGTAATAAACGTCGTCCTTGGTCAGGGTCATGACATTGATGCCGAATTGGGTGGCACCACGATAGACTTTCATATGGGTCGTGATACTGGCCTTTGGCAGTCCTGTCGTGCCAGAGGTAAATATATAATAGCAGGCATCGCCGAGAAGCCGCGTTTGATCGGGCACCACATTTTCGGTGCTCAACGAGGCGAGCGCGCCGCCCGTTTCGGTGACATCTTCAGGCGTGCCTGCGACGTCGCCATCGGGAACAAATAAAATGTGATCGGCCGAAAAATGTGCCCAGTGATCACGCACGGTCTCCATATTCGCCCAGCATTCCGAGCCAATATAAAGCAGTTTCGGCGCGATCAACGTCAAACTATGGGCCAAGCCCTCATGGGTTTGATTGGTATTCACCATGCCAGCGATGGCGCCCAGCTTCATACAGGCAAGCGCCCCAATCACGATCTCGGGGCGGTTCTCCATATTTATCGCGACTCGATCGCCATGCGTCAGACCGCGTTGTTGAAATAGGTGCGCTGTTTGATTAACGCGCGCATTCAACTCCCCCCAACTGATACGCTGGCCTTCATAGGCGAGGGCGATATTTGTCGGGATACGGGCCGCATGCGCTTCGAGATAATCAACCATGGAGCGCGGATCATCGGGGCGACTAGACAAAAGCGCGCGTATCGAGGGTATAAAACCTGGCCGAAATAAAAGTTTTGTAAAGCGCCACATAAAAGACCGTGGCGTAATCGATTGTACCCGCACGCACATACCTCCCGTTCAACACTTTATGCTAACCAAAAGCGAGGGCACTGACTACTGGTTTCACGCCGCTAGACCCCATCGCGGCTCATATCTCTTAAACGGGAATATGCGGCGTGAGGTAGGCAATGATTACGCGGCGGAATTGTTGCATCGACTGCTTGGGTTTGCTGTTCCCATGACGCCCAATATCCAACAGCATGGCGTCTAACTGAAGGACAATAAAACTGGCCATATCTGCAACTGGAACACCCTCTGCTCGATACCCTAAACCCTTTAACCAGGTTACAAACAAATTCTCGAACGCCTTGATCATTTGCCACCAGTATTTTTCAAGCGACGGGTCAAGGCGGCAAAACAATTGTGTTTTGGAGATGTAAGGGCGCTCAGCGACATGCTCAGAAATGGTTTTGATAAAGCGGCTCAAGTCGCGCTCCCATGTTTTTGGATCCCGTGACGACAATAAAAATTGCGTTATTGCCCTTTCCCACTCGGCAAAAAACTCCTCCAAAAATCGGCCAAAGATCGCCGTAATATCAGGAAAATACCGATACATAGAGTGAACACTGACACCCGACTGCTCAGCAATACGCGCCAATGACAGCTCGTCATACCCCATGCTGCCAACTTGGTCCTGAGCGGTCGCAATAATTTTATTGAAGCGCTGCCAAGACCGCTCTTGGACGGGCCGATTATAATTTGGCACAACGAACATAAGTAACCCTCTATATTTATGAGTTGTTTAGCAAATTTTTCTGTCATGGGGAGAATTATTTACGAAATTAAAGAGAAAAAATTTTGTTAATTTATTAATTTTTTCATTTACAAAATTAATTTCCTGAAGTTAAATTTTTTTATAAATATCTGACGCGATGAAGAGGGGAAGCACAATGGCAAGCAAAGACAAAGCGCGGCGAGCAGGGCGTGAAAAGGCCATACGGCTGAAAGATAAACTCAGCAAAGATTTATATGAAGTTTCGAGGGAGTTCGACCATATGGGCATAAAGCATTTCAGCTTGCGACATGCGGCCAACGGCAACACCCTCGTTTTGAGCGAAGAAGGTGTACGCATGCGGTTCGCAAGCGTGCTCTGATCGCTTGCATGGGAGTGGCTTTGGGGGAAGCCATTCCCATGCATTGCAATATGACCATTATTTATTTGATTGCGCGAGCAGCGGGTTTGATAGCGAAGGGAACCGACATCACCCTAGATCAACGCCTCTTTTTTCGAGAATCGGTGCCAGATCGCGTAAGGCTTGTGGTGTCTTATCCAGCGGGATGCGCGGATATAAATGATGGACAACATGCGCCGTCATGCCGAGCGAGCTAATACTGCCCAACCAACTTTTAAAACTATGCGTGTCGCGATATCGACCCTGCTCCGGGTGGGGATAATGCGGTAACCACGACAGATAAAACCGATTATAAAAAACTCCGATTTTAAGGGGTAGCCACCACAGTAGAAGCCCTTCCAAAGCATAGCCGTTCATCGCTAAGGCGAACAAAATGCCGTAATGGATCAACATAATTGATATTTGATCTCGAATGGCGCGCCGCGCTTCATCCGTATTGAGGCGTGTCAGGCAATCGAGGTAGGCGCGCTGCGCTGGTGAGCCAGGCTGCATGCTTAGATATATATTCGTTAAGGCCTGCCACGCCGTCTCGCCGCTATTTTGCGGATAATCGGGATCTAGATCGGGATTATTCGCATGCCGATGATGCTCGAGATGGGTCTCGCGCAGGGCCCGATATGATGCCGCTATGGGCAGAGCCGAGAGATGACCGATCAGCTGATTGAGCCACCGCGTTGGTTCTCCAGGGCGACCGTAAATATCATGCTGCGCATCATGGCTTGGTAGGTAAAACAGATTGCAGTTCAAAACAGCAATCGGAAAGGCATACAGCAGCGGTAATGTGTCCGTAAACACCAAACCCCAGATAGAGAGCCAACAAACTAAATTCGCGACTGGCCAGACAACCATAAACCATGACAGGCGCCCCATATAACGTCGCGCGATCTGCCGTTCGAGTTCCAAAAGAGCGCGATCATCGAGCTGGTCTAAATCACTTGCGCCCATCAGATCCACCGCCTCCGTAGAATGGCGAGGCCACCCCAAAGACCACCCAACAGCATAAAGATATGAAGATAGAGCACCTCACCAATACTCGGCACCAAAACAAAAGCAGGCACCCCCGTGGCTAGGGTTACAATCTCACTGATGACGGGCCCCAAAAAGAACAGTCCGAACCACACCGGCATCAATGATAACAATACCTCAAGACTTTTTTTCATATGCGCAATGTGACCCAGGAGACAACAACTGTCAATTTTAATATTAATTTTTTAACATTTTGTAATCAATAGCCGCATGTCGGCAAACTTCAGTCGCGCAAGGAAAAAGCGATTGGCAAGTTTTTTGGACCCGAGACAAAGCTCGCTGAGACGCGTTTAACAGGTCCCGTCATCTCAACATGGTCAAGACGCGCAATCAGCTCCTCCCAAAAAATGCGCATTTCGAGCCGCGCCAAATGTTGCCCCAAGCACACATGGGGCCCATAGCCGAGTGCCATATGGCGATTGGGTTTGCGTTTTATATTATAGACAAACGGATCCTCGTAAGTGTCTTCGTCACGGCAGGCCGAGGCAAAGGACACCATCATCCAATCATCCTTAGCGATGGGTACGCCACGGATTTCGGTATCGCGCGTTGCTGTGCGCATGAAGTGTTTCACGGGCGCCTCCCAGCGAATGCTCTCCTCAACAAAATTTGGGATCAGATCAGGCTGCGCTTTCAACTCAGCCAGCATGCCGGGATAGGCGCACAGCGCCCACATCGCCGCCGATGCAGAATTTGAGGTCGTGTCATGCCCCGCCGTCGCGGTTATGACATAATAAGACAAGGCTTCGACGTCACCGATCGGCGCGCCATCGATAATGCCATTGGCAATGACTGTCGCCAGATCATCGCGCGGGTGCCTGCGGCGTTCGGCGGTCAGCGCATTAAAATAGGCAAAAACCTCTTGCGCGACAGCCGCGGTGGCTTGTACGCGCTCTTCTTCGCTCAGATTGTTATGACCCGCCGTATTCATATCGGCGTCTTCCGCTCCAAAAACCTGTTGCGTCAATTTAAGCATCAACGCGCGATGCTCCTCTGGCACACCCAAAATCTCCATGATAACCCCCAAAGGATATTGAAGCGCGACGTCTGTTGCGAAGTCGCAAGCGCCATTGAGTTGCGCCATGGCATCAACCGCTGCCTTGGCCCGGCGTCTTATTTTTGGCTCGAGGTTGCGCAAGGACGACGGCCCAAACCAGCTTTGCGTGAGAGCACGATATTTTCCATGGTCGGGCTCGTCCATTTGCACCAAGGTGCGGAACATATGCGGTGAACCGCCGGTTAATTTCCGCGTTTCGGCATCAGCATTAAGGGTCGTCAACACAGTCTGCTTATCGCCGGCGTGAAACAACTCATTGTCTTTCTCAACAAATTGCACATCGTCATATTTACCGATAAACCAAAATGGCTCGTAGCCTTTAGGCTTAGCGCGCGACACCGGTGCCTCAAGACGCAAGGTCCGAAACACGTCGTGGATCTTATCAAAATCCGAATAAGTCTCGGCCGACACCAGCGCGTCAGCTAAATGCTGTGGCATGTCCATATTATTGTCTCTCTCCCCTTCAGGCCCGCCATAGCAAAGCCGCTCATGAATTGAGAGACAGTATAAATAGGACGCAAGTCAGAAAGCAATCGGCCGATACCAGCTCTGGGACTAAACAATCCCCATCTCGACAAGTTGAGCCGCTGTATCGCGCAAACTATCGGCAGCGGAGCGAGGCTGCCAATTCAGCGTTTTTCGCGCCTTATCGGCTGGCGTGTAGCGCGCCTGCCCGACCATTTGTGCAATTTGTCGGGTTTCTGGCCGTAAGAGGCCGATGAGTTTTACCAACCAATTTGGTAACTCCCGCACGGGCACTTTGTCATGGCCCGCTTGCTTTAAGACCTCACACAATTCCTTGAACCAAAATTCACGCTCACTAATAATAAATCGCTCGCCATCAGCAGCGGCGTTCTGCATGGCTAGAATATGAGCCGCAGCGACGTCGCGGACATCGACAAAACCAAGGTGTACGCGCGGGCATCCCGGTACTTCGCCGGCGATAATCTGGCGCACAATCTCATTTGCTGTACCAATATCGTCGCTCAGGGTTGGACCAATCACACCGGCAGGGTTAATCACGGCCAACTTGGTCGGCTTGGCGCCGGTTTGCGCTTCGATCAACGCCCATGCCTTTTGCTCGGCCAGCGTTTTGCTTTTATAATAGGCTGGCGTTTTCTTGTGCGTTGCATCGCTCCAATCAGCCTCTGAGTAATATGTTTTACCGTCATGTGTTTCGACAATCGCAGCGCAACTCGACGTCAGAACAATTTTTTTAACGCCCGCTCTAATCGAAGCCTCGACAACGCGGCGTGTCCCCTCAACGGCAGGGATAATCAGATCATCCTCATGTTTGGGCAGACCAACAATAAACGGTGAGGCGACATGAAGCACATAGTCACACCCAGCGACGGCTTGATCCCAACCGTTATCTTGCAACAAATCCGCCTCGACAAAGCTGAGCTGATCGGTAGACAAACCTTGTGCGGCGATCGCCTTTTTAACCTCATCAACACGGGACGGCGTTCTGATCGTCCCGACCACAGCGTATCCCTGCTCGAGCAATTGCGCGATGCAATGCAGACCGATAAAACCCGTTGCACCAGTAACCAATATTTTTTCCATGTTTTTCCTCATCTAAAGCTTTTATGATACGGCCGTGGACTGTTTTTCTGTCACCGACTGCAATTTTCAGGTGTTCCACCACGCCTGTTCGGAAAAAGGTCGAATATCGATCTCATGCGTCCAACTCGATCGATGCTGCTGCGCCAAATGAAAATAGGTTTCTGCTACCCGCTCAGGGATAACCATACCATCCTTGCCATTGGCTTTTTCTTCGAGCAATTTGCCGTAAAGTTCGTCTCCCAAAAGCTTGCCGAGCGTATCGGGCGCCTCAATCGCGGCATCAATATAAATATGACAAATATGGATGCCTTTTGGCGCCAATTCCGCATTCAGTGTTTGGCACAACATACGCCGCCCACCGATTGCTGCTGCATGCGCGTGCTGACCTGCATTGCCCCGCATAGCTGAGGTCGCCGATGTCACCAAAATCGTGCCGCGGCCTCGCGCTTGCATCAGCGGCGCCAAGGTTTTGGCCAGTCGAAACAAGGCGAAACTCGTCAAGCGCCAGCCTAACTCAAACATTTTATAAGTTGTGTCAGCGAGCGAAACATTGCCAAATTGAGCACCGAGGTTAAACAACACAACATCAATCGGGCCTTCATTGGCCTCAATGTCGGTAATAAGGTTTTCAATCGCGCCGTCGTCGGTGGCATTCAGCATGCGCCCCGTCGCACTGCCACCGGCCGCATGAATATCGGCGACCAGTTTATCGAGACCCGCACGATCGCTGCGCCGCGCCAAAACCGTGTGATAGCCCTCATCGGCAAATTTTTTACCGACCGTGCCACCAATCCCTGCACCTGCACCCAGTATCAAACAAACTGGTTTCGACATCTTCGACCTCCATGCCCGAGCTCATGGTTTCCAGAGCAATAACTCAGCACATTCGGGACGGGGAGGAAAGTGTCACCACCAAAAATGCGTCGCTTTGCGACATGGCCGTCAAACGGCGACGCGGCGAGGTAATACCAAAATGTAACCGAGGCCCAACAGCCACACAGCCACGAGACCATGAAAAATATGCCAGCTCAGAGCAGGGCTCAGCCAGCTCGCTTGCCTGAACACGAGCAATGCAATCAACATCAACCCCGCCATCGTGCCGACGCGCAAGCGCGAGCTGTATTCGGGGGCAGCACTGCGCACAACCAGTGTGACAAATCCAAGCGACCAGATGAAGAACACGGGCACGGCGAGCGGCCGAAACAGAACCACGGCGGTCAGCGCCACCACCGCCACGATCTCATAGCGCGAGCGCCAAATGAAAGCGTCGCCGCGCCGATCGAGAAGGTCGTAAACCAGCACCATCATCGCTGCACTGCCGCCCAACAGGCTGATAAATTGATGCAGAGGCGCCAAGGCCTCGATCAAACTGCCATCGCGATCGAGACCAAAGCGAAAAACGCCAATACCAGCCGCAAAAGTAAAAAACAAGGTGCCAAACATAGCAGCAAGGCGCTGTTGGCGCGCCAAACGATAAGACGCCCAAAGGCCCGTCAAAACAATCAGAAACTCAGATATAGCATAATGGGTCATGGGGCTTACTCGGCGGGCGTCCTTGCCGTGGCGGGCAACACGCCCGCTTGGCGTTTAATATCGAGCGAGGTGAGCCGCGAGCCATCATGGCTCCAGCCGGGCGGCGCAAAAACATATAGAAGGCGCTGCAGAGGTGTCAGACCTGGACGGACAAAATCTTTCACAATGCCCCAATATTCATGGATGAAAATTCGAAATGGATTGTAATGATCAAAGTCCTTCACCAACCCATAATTCGGTCGATCGACGGCGTCCTCGGCGACAAATGTGCCAAACATGCGATCCCAAATAATCAGCGTACCTGCATAATTGGCATCGAGATATTGGGGGTTTTTGCCGTGATGTACGCGGTGATGCGACGGTGTATTGAACACTGCCTCGAACCAACGCGGCATTTTATCAATCGTCTCGGTATGGAGAAAAAATTGATAAATAGCATTAAAGGCGCCGCAAAAAATGACCATCAGCGGATCAAAGCCAATCAAAACCAGGGGGATTTTTAACACCGTCGTTCCCGTGAAATGTTTGGTCCAACCCTGCCGCAAGGCCACCGCCATCGAAAACCTTTGGCTTGAATGATGTATAATATGCATCGCCCAAGGCCAACGGCAACGATGCGCGATACGATGATGCAAATAATAGCGTAAGTCATCGAGAATAAAACACGCAACCAAGCTTGATATGGTGAGGGGCAAAGCGGTGATTTGATATTGCTGCGCCCAATATAGCATTGCTACGGTTAGAAACGCTGCCGACCCATTGGCCACCACAGAGAACAGACCCATAAAGATACTGACGCCATCATCCTTGGCATTCAGGCTGCCGCGTCCCCCAAGATAGCGTACAGCGATCAGCTCAAGCGCAATGCATAGAAAAAAAATCGGAATAAACACCAGCGTAATTTTGACAGAAATCAGGTCTTCGACAGTCATTTCAATCTCCCCTGAGGGCCAATTATATATTTGGTAAAATAAAAAAAAATTGAATAAATATCCCTTATTATTTATTTATAGTTAATAATGTTCGAAATGCGCCAAATTCAATATTTTGAAGCGGTTTACCGATTGCGAAGCTTCTCGCAAGCCGCTGACGAAATGAATTTGACACATGCGGCGCTAACAAAAAGCATAAAAGGCCTTGAGGCGCGCTGGGGCGTACAGCTATTTCAACGGACCACGCGGCAGGTCACCCCAACCGCTGCTGGCCATCGTCTCTATGAGAAAGTGCCGAGCTTTTTGGCTGAAGCTGCTAGTTTACAAGATGTCGCCGCGCACGAGCAACGCCATGTCAAACTCATGTGTGGCCCCGTCATACTGGAAACCTTGGTGCATCCTGCCTTGCTCGCCTTGCGGGAAAAATATCCAACGAGTCGTTTCAGTGCCGCCACCAAGCCACCTTTGCTAGCGATGGAGGATGTTCTGGGGCGACGCGCCGATTTAATGCTAATCCACGAAAACACCCTCCAAGCGTTGCCGAACCGAGGCCAGCTTGAGATCACCCCTCTGGTCAATGAGCCTTACAAAGTCGCGTGCCGACATGGTCATGCCGCGCTGCACAGCAAGCGACAATTCTCCGATATTGTTGTCTTTGACTGGGCGGTCGCTGGCTTCGATATGATTTTCGAACAAAATTTACCCGCGACGCTAAATGCCGAGCTGCAAGCGCATGGCTTTCCCAAATATCGCCTGCTCAGTCAGACGGCTTGCCTCGATATGGTGCGGCAGAGCGATGTTTTGACCCTCATACCGCAGCGTAGTGCCGCCCGGTTTGAGAACGACCTCGAAATTGCCCTGTTTGATTTTCCCCTACCCTTGCGTTTTAGCATTTGCGCAGCGCGGCGATCGCAAGGCTTGCGCGATCCCTTGCTCGATGCTTTTGTCGCCGCCCTGTGCGAACCCTCGTCGCTTTGAAGATTGACCCCCGACAGCTTTGCCAGCAAACTCGTTGCACGGAGGACAGTCATGACCAGTTTTTCAACCTTCACTGCGCGCCCTTTGACGCCGACGATCGGCGCTGAACTGCTCGATTGTGACTTAAACAAATTCGACACCACCATGATCGCCGAGATTAGGGCGGCGCTGCTACAGCATCGCGTTGTATTTTTTCGCGACCAAAACCTTTCGCGCGAAGCACATATTGAATTCGCCCGCCAATTTGGCACTCTGGAAATTCACCCCGCCACGCCGCAAGACCAAGCCAACCCAGAAGTTTTGCGAATTGCGCATGGGCCTCAGTCGCGCGGCTCAGAGAATATGTGGCATTCCGATGTCACCTGGCGCGAGGCGCCATCGCTCGGCTCGATTTTACGCGCTATTGAATTACCTGCGGTTGGCGGCGATACGCTGTTTGCCAATATGGTCCTCGCCTATGATCGCCTGTCCGACGCGTTAAAGGAAAAAATTCAGCCCTTATCAGCCGTGCATGATATCGCCCGCGTTTTTGCTAAACGCCTTGGCAAAAAACCCGAAGAGTTACACGATAAATACCCGCCCATGATCCATCCCGTGGTGCGCACCCATCCTGAAACGAAAGAGCGGCTGATTTTCGTCAATGCGGGTTTTACCTCGCATATTGTCGATATGGACCCCGAGGAAAGCGGGCAATTGCTCGATCGTCTATACAAAACGGCATGGAATCCAGAATTACAATGTCGGTTCCGATGGGCGCCCGGCTCGATGGCTTTTTGGGACAATCGATCCTGCCAACATTTCGCTGCTTCCGATTATTATCCGGAGATACGCGTGATGGAGCGCGTCACCATTGCCGGCGACCGCCCCTATTTCGACGCCGCGGCTTAGAAGCAATCATTGTGGTGGCGCAGTTGCAAGCCGAAAGGCTAGCTTGATGAGCAAAGGCCTTTGCTGAATATTGCCGGATACAGAAAGACCACTTCGGCAGATTACCCGCCGCAGGTCGCACCATGTAACAAAGAGGACATTAGTGATGACGCAAAGCAATCTGGTTTTATGTGAAATTGACGGGCCGATCGCGCAAGTTACCCTCAACCGCCCCGATGCGATGAATGCCCTATCATCGGCTTTACAAAAAGAATTCGCCGCAGTCGTCGATCGCCTGGCGCAAGACGACACTATTCGCGTGATGATTTTAACCGGTGCCGGCGAGCGGGCTTTTACCGCGGGCCTCGATTTGAAAGAGCTTGGGTCGGGCGGCGATATAGGCGCCCTGGCCAGTTCTGATGCCGATATTATGACCGCGATGGCGCGGTTTTCAGGGCCGATCATTGGCGCCATTAACGGCGTTGCCATAACCGGCGGGTTCGAGCTGGCTTTGGCGTGTGATGTGCTCATCGGCACGCCCAAAACCCGCTTTGCCGACACGCATGCGCGGGTCGGGATCGTTCCAGGCTGGGGGTTGAGCCAGCGTTTATCGCGGATCATTGGCCCGTCGCGCGCCAAGGAACTCGCCTTTACGGGTAATTTTCTCGATGCCGAAACGGCCTGCGCGTGGGGCATCCTCAACCGCATTGTGCCAAGTGAAGATCTCTTAAAAGCCGCTTGGGATTTAGCCCGCGATATGTGCGACTGCGTGCCAGACATGCTACCCGTTTACAAAAACTTGATCGACGATGGTTACGGACAGAATTTTGCAGATGGCGTGGCGTTGGAACAAAAAATTTCGCGGGCGCGCAATGGCGCCGTGAGCGGCAACGACGTCGCTGCGCGTCGTGAGGCCATCCAACAGCGTGGTCGCAGCCAGACATAACGCCGGTTAAATGCAGGGCCTATATGGCGAAACATTTACGAATAGATATAGTGTGATCGTGGTACGGGTGTCTGGAGGACGTTTTTATGGCCCAAAAAATGCGCTGGGGTATTCTCGCAACGGGCAATATAGCGGCCCAGTTTGCAAGCGATTTAAAGCACAGTACGCACGGCGTTTTAGCAGCAGTTGCCAGCCGCGATCTTAAAACAGCAACCGCCTTTTGCGCCAAACATGGCGGCAAGGCGTTTGGCCATTATGACGACCTCATCGCCCGTAACGATATTGATGCAATTTATATCGCCACCCCGCATGACAGCCACATCGTCTGGGCCCACAAATGTTTAGGGGCTGGGAAAGCAACATTGTGCGAGAAGCCTTTAGGGCTTAACCAAGGCGAGGTGCTCTCTCTATATGGCGCGGCGGCGCAAAACAATGTCTTATTGGTTGAAGCCCTAATGTATTTGATGCATCCGCGCATGTTGTTGGCCAAACGACTTATTGACGAGGGCGCCATTGGAACCATCGAGGGATTTGCCGCCGGCTTTGGCTTTGCCTTTCCCTTCACGCCCCAACACCGCCTTTATGACATGGATCGCGCAGGGGGCGCCATTCTCGACATCGGCATTTACCCGCTCACAGCGGCACGATATTTAATTGGTGAACCGCAAAGCCTGACGGGGGAAGCGCGGCTCGCACCCTCAGGCGCTGATGCCGAGGCCAAAGCGGTTCTGAGATATGAGCATTTTAGTGCTTATTTGCATTGCGCCATCGACAAAGAGCTCGAATGGCATATCACCATATCGGGATCACAGGGCACTTTAAAAATTGAACAGCCATGGCATCCTGGCCCCGACAATAATGCAATTAGTGTGACACAGCTTGATGGCTCAGTGACTGTTTATAGAAGCGATGATAAGCGTCCGCTCTATGCCATCGAAGCAGACCATGTTGCCGACTTGATTTCGCGCGGCAGCATAAGGTCTGATTTGGTGCCGCCCGCGTTTTCAATTAACACCGCTTATTGGCTCGACCGTTGGCGCGAAGAGGCTGGCGTCGTCTATGCAGCTGACAGGCTGGGGGCTGTCGGTTTTCACGGTGCTAAGCTTAAAAGCGGGGCCACTGGGCACCTTCCCAGCGTCGCGCTAACGGGGCTCGACAAGCCTATCTCCAAGCTCGTACTCGGCACAGATAATCAAATCGATGCACCAACCATGGCGGCCATGGCCGATGCATTTTTTGAGGGTGGTGGCACCTGTTTTGACACTGCTTTTATCTATTCTGATGGACGCTCGGAAGCCCTGCTCGGCCAATGGATGCAGGCGCGTGGTGTGCGCGATCAGCTGGTCATTCTGAGCAAAGGCGCGCATCCGCCAGACTGCACCCCTGAGGCCATCGGCTCGCAGCTCGACCAGTCGCTGGACCGATTGCGGACGGATTATCTCGATCTCTATTGCCTTCACCGCGATGACGAGCGCGTACCCGTATCCGAATGGATCGATGCGCTCAATGGCGAGGTCAAGAAAGGTCGCATAAGACTATTTGGCGGCTCCAACTGGACGGCAGAGCGGATTGATGCGGCCAATGACTACGCCGCCGCCAATGGGTTGCAAGGCTTTTCATTGCTCAGCAATAATTTTTCGCTGGCGCGCATGGAGGAGCCGGTATGGCCAGGATGCATAGCCAGTTCGACGGATCAATTCCGCAATTGGCACAAGCACCATCATTTCCCACTGTTACCCTGGTCGGCGCAAGCGCGCGGGTTTTTCCTCGATTGGGAAAAATCTGGTCTGGCGGCAACTCGGCATGGCGCAGACCCTACGCATGATGAAATGCACCGTGTCTGGGGCTCGCAAAGCAATATCGAACGTCGTCGCCGCGCCTTTCAACTCGCTGACGAGCTTGGCGTCAGCGCCATCCAAATTGCGCTCGCCTATGTCATTCATCAGCCCTTTCCATGCTGCGCATTGATTGGACCGCGAACCCCCATGCAATTACAAGAAAGCCTAGCTGCCGCACACATATCGCTCACGAAAGAGCAAGTTGATTGGCTCGATCTGCGCGACAAAGCCGATCTTTAGGGGCGTAACATTCGGATTAAAAAGTGCAACCAACGATTATTCAAAGCGTATAACAAAAGCTCAAATCGCTTATTGGTGAGGCTGCCCCCGGACATAATTTGCACTGTTTTAAGACGAAGAGACATGATCATTTCTTCGCGCATCTTGATCGCCACAGCGCTTTCCTGCCGCTTGCCCATGGTCTTGGCCGCCATCTCAAGGGCCGCTTGTGCAACGCGCTTACCGATCCAATGGTGGCGAATATCTGCCAGGGTTGAATTGGCATGATAGGGCTTAATTGCCTCAGCCGGCGTCAGCGTTAATCCAAGCGCGGCCAGCTGGGCGTCAGCCATTGTCACATAAGATGCTTCTGACACGGGGGTTGAATTGCGCCCACTTCCCGCAGGTAATGTAACCGCCACAGAGGCACGTATATCCGTACAGGATGCCCCGAAAAGAATATCGAAGATACCAGGTTCAATATCCCAATCATCTTGTACGATGTCAAAATAGGCAAAGGCGCGCTTATCAAGTGTAAACCGCAATTGCTTCGCTTCACCCGGCTGCAGCATTACCTTTTGGAAGGCTTTTAACTCGCGGTCGGGGCGATAGGCGGTGGACTCGCGGTCGCGCACATAAAGCTGCACGACTTCTGCGCCAGCTCTATCACCTGTATTGGTGATGGTGACAGCGACATCTACAGTTTCAGACACATGCGTCCAATCACTGCATAAAGTGGCATCGCTATAGGCGAAGCTTGTGTAACTCAACCCATGGCCGAACGGAAACAAGGGGCGCACATCATGCGTCGTGAAATAGCGGTAACCAATATTCAATCCCTCACGGTAAATGATTTGCCTTTCGTGATTGGCGAAATTGTCCTGGGCAGGGCAATCCGCCAAGTTTCGAGGGAACGTTTCAGCCAACTTGCCGCTGGGGTTGATATCGCCCACCAGCAAATCGACCAAAGCATGAGCCCCTGCCTGCCCGGCCAAATAAAGCTCCAGCACGGCAGATACCTGGTTAAGCCAAGGCATTTCGACTGGAGCACCATTTGAAAGCACGACCACGCAGTTCTTATTCGCCGCCGCGACCGCGGCAATTAGGCTCTCAATCTGTTCCGGCAAACGTAAGTGGTTTCGATCATACCCCTCCGCCTCGAACAGCGCCGGAAGTCCCGCCATAATAACTGCGATCTCGGCGCCTTGCGCGGCGATCACGGCATCGTTGATGGCGCCCGCGTCAACGGCGGCCATCTCGGCATCAAACCCCTCGACATAGGTAATATTGTTAGACCCGAACCGCTCGATGAAGGCATCAATCGGCTTATCGAGGCGCCAAGCGTTGACTTGCGATGATCCTGCTCCCTGAAAGCGCGGCGCTTCGGCAAAAGCACCGATCAAAGCGATAGATTGGCCGCGCGATAGCGGCAGGAGCTTTTCATTTTTAAGCAAAACAGCGCCATCAGAAGCGGCTCTTTGCGCTAATTTGTGGTGCGCATCGAAGTCGACCTGCTGCGGCGCGCAATTGTTTTTGGCGGCCAAAATCATTTGCGTCACCCGCACCGCCGCCTGATCTAGATACGCTTCTTCTAAGTCAGCATTTCTAACATGGGCCGCTACCTGGCGATCATTGATGCCGCCGCTACTTGGCATTTCGAGGTCGAGACCCGCAGCGACGCCGTTCGGCCGGTCATTCACAGCTCCCCAATCGGAAACGACCAAGCCTTGAAAGCCCCATCTATCTCGCAATATTGTGCTCAACAAGTCTTGGTGCTCGGAGCAATAGGTGCCATTGACGCGATTATAAGCGCACATGACTGTCCAAGGCTGGGCGCGCGCCACCGTCACCTCGAAAGCGGGTAAGTAAATTTCAAATAAACTGCGGCGATCGACAAGCGTGTCCACCACCATCCGTTGCGCCTCTTGATTGTTCACGGCAAAGTGCTTGATACTTGTTCCCACGCCGGTTGATTGAACACCCTGCACAAACGCTGCCGCCATCTCACCCGCGAGATAAGGATCTTCTGCGTAATATTCGAAATTTCGACCGCATAGCGGACTTCGCTTTATATTAACACCAGGAGCGAGCAATACGGATACGCCCTCGGCTTGGCATTCGCGGCCGATCGCAGCCCCTACCTCGCTTATTAATGCGCGATCCCACGATGACGCCAAGGTAACAGCTGTTGGAAAGCAGGTGGCGCGGACCGAGGCTGACAGGCCCATATGGTCAGCTTGATGACTTTGCTTGCGGAGGCCGTGTGGCCCATCGGCGACCATAATGGGCGGCAGGTCATAAGCTGCCAAAGCTTGCAAATGCCAAAAGCTCGACCCTGACATCAACGACGCCTTCTCTTCAAGCGTCATGCCCGCAACCAAAGCAACGGCCTGGCTCTTAAACTCAAACGGCTGTTTCATGCAGCCCCCCTCCCGCACCAGCTGGCATTGTCTTAGCTCAGTCTACGCATGCCGTCGGACAGCGACAAGCCAATGCTGCGAAACATTCACCCAATCGCATGCGCCACATTGGGCTGGCTCCGCCATCCGTTGCATTTCTGGCTTAGATCAGAGGGACGTGGTGCCCAGGGGCGGAATCGAACCACCGACACGCGGATTTTCAGTCCGCTGCTCTACCAACTGAGCTACCTGGGCGACAGGCGATGACGAGCACCGCAAAAGTGTGCTGTTTATAAGCCATGGTCGGGGCTGTGTCCAGCCAATCCAGACATCATTCGGGAGCCGGACCGCCGATCCAGATCGGAGAAGACCATGCCATTTCAGAAATCAAAGCAGGAACGCGCGATGGCGGCTCCTGCCGCAATCTGATGGCATCGAAACTCGACCAGCGGCAACTCGGCACTTCGATTAGCCGAACGTAATAGAAAGCAGGTTGATCTGCGCCATAGGCTGGGTCACGCCAGATCGCTTTTAATTCACGAGCACCTTGCCCGCTTGGCGCGCGGCAGTCAGTCGTATCGGTGGCGATATCGAGCGCCGGGCACGCGCCGCTTGCGTTCTGTGCCGTCCGCCCATCGCTGCAGACAACATCGACAATACTCTCACGGACCTCACCATTTTCGAGCCACGCCTTGACGATCTGCACACGATCGAGAGGAGCAGCCAGCGGGTCGCGCAGAGCCCAGACAAAAAATTGTGGAGTGCTATCTGGCTGGGCAGCAAGATAGCCCCCCATCGGCACGCCCTGTCGCTCGAGAAAAGAGATCGGCGAAGCCTCGTTCAAAGCAGGTGTCAGATCGGTGAAACTCCCAAAAACCCGTAGCCGTGGGCGGGTGCCACTGGTGGCGTAGACCTCGCGGCGTCGCATAGCGGCAAACAAGGCGTCGCGCGAATTTTCTGTCGCCCAAACGGCCGCCAAGCCACCTGGGTTTTGCTCGAGAGGACGGGCACGCCCCCGAATCCGCGCCACGGCGGGGGCAGTAAAGCCCCCCGATGAACCCCGAAAATCCCATTCCTCGGTGTCGCCCGGATTTGAATTATGAGTGTCGGTGCTGCCAATCATGCCGAATTGGAGTGGATTAAAGCCAAGCTCCTGGGCAAGCATCAACCCCTGTTTTAAGCCGTCGCGCGCCATTGATGTCTGGTGAATACAATTTCCCGTTTTGCCGAGCTCGGCCCCGTCGGGACAGACCGGTAAGAATTGCTCAAAGCGGCACATCTCATCTTGCGTCGTAAGCCCGAAAGCGCATTCCGAATTCCCTTTGATTTGAAACATCTCGACCAAAGGCTCGAAGCGGCGACGTTGCTGCCAATCGCGAGGCGTATAGAGGTCGCCATCAAGCGTTACCCCAGCGAAGGCGAGGCCCCAAGTTCGGTTCGGGTTATGCGGGATCGCCAAGACATCGCAGGGCGCCTCGCAGGTCGTTGCGAGGCTTTGCCACAAATCAATTTCTGTCGCAGCGTCATAGCCTGAAACGGCTCGTTGTGGGACATGGGCGTTACGGAAAATCACATTTCTGTGGATCTTGCCGCGCTCGGGCAAAGGCGGTGAATATTCATAAGCCGCAAAACTGGTAAACCGTCCTGGTTCATTGTGACGCTCCGCCATGTCGACAATATGCCGCCAAGTTGATCCCGCGAGATCGTCTATCTGCTCTGCCGACCACGAGGTCGGACGTCGCATCGGACGTTCTTGCCCCGTCTTTCGCAATTCCATAAAAAAACCCATATCAGGCTGCTGAAATCGACGGCAAAATGCATTATCAGCGGGTGTATTATCGCTTCGCGCGCACCCCTCGTGCAACCCGAAGCCCTCTGCATGATCGGTGATCGCGGCAAAATCGAGAGGGCGATCGAGGCGCATCTCTTCACCCGCTGGATTGTGCAGGACTTCGCCCTTGGCAAAACGATAGGCTTGATCAAGGCTCAAGCCATTGCCAAAAATATAACTGTCAAATGACAAGCGTGTGTGAACATGCAAATCACCAAAGAAAACATTTTGCGTCCCATCGGCATCTTGCCGTTGCACCTCTGTCTGTAGCGGCCGCGAAACGGCCGATTCATTTTGTGCGTCGGCGTCGGCACGCTTCTGTTGCATGACCGCGGGCGACAGCATGGGTTGCTGCATCCGATAGGTAAAATAAATATAGCCGCTCAGCAGAGCCAGCCCCACGAGCGGCAGATAAACACGTTTGCGCTTTAACTTTGCAATCCACGACATGCGCGTCTCCTGAACATTTGGGCACAATTAATGTAACTTGTGCGCGTTCTCTATATCGCTCATGGCCGCATCAATTTCAGCATCAAAGTCGTCGGGCGGTTCCACCGCAGGGACGGCGTAATGCCCTCCGAGCCAACGATGCAAATCAACATCGGCGCAACGCTTAGAACAAAATGGCTTAAAGGCTTGTACCGCCTCATTTAACTTGCAGATCGGGCACTTGCCACTCACCGCGCCGCCTTTCCAAGCGCCATGGCTAATGTCTGGGCTGGGCGGCGACGCGTCATCTCGACAACGCCAAAATCGGACAACACGCCAATCCGAACACCTTGCTTGTCACCCGCAAATGCATCGGCAAGCCCTGCTTCAATGCGCGCATTTTCGTCCGTGCCATTCATATCGATAAAATCTATGGCAATTAAGCCGCCAATGCCACGCAATTGAATTTGCCGTGCAATCACCGGGATGGATTCCAGATTAACCGCCAGGGCATTGCTCATATCGGGACCGGAATTCACATCAACAGTCGTCATTGCCTCGGTGGTTTCAATCATGATCCAACCACCGGAGGGAAGCGTTACGCGGGGCTGCAAGGCCTCATTGATCTGAGCTTCGATATCGTACCGATCAAATAGAAATTCGCCATCATCGCTTTTCGCGAGCTGGGCCACTGCATCCGGCATATGCTCACGGCAATAGCCTTGCGCCAAGCGGAAGGCGGCCTCCCCCTCGACGACGATTTGTTTGGTATCGTTCTGCACATGGTCACGCAAGGCCCGCTCAACAGGACCAAGATCACTATAAAGTAAAGTTGGCGGCTCGGCGTTTTGTGCGACGGAAATAAGACTTGTCCATTTTTTGGCGATTTGATCCATGTCGCGCTTCAAATCTTCAAGCCCCATATCAGCGGCGGCCGTGCGCACCACCCAGCCGGCGGGACCATCCATGCCTTCGACATTCACATCGACGCCATGTTTACCCTCTAAAATTTCACGCATGGTGTTCTCAAGGCGTGTCCGCGTTTCTTGATCCTCAATCGCGCGTGAGATCGAAACTCTTTGCCGGCACGGCGCAATAACAACGCCGCGTCCTGGCAAGGTAATGTCAGCTGTGACTTGGGCGCCCTTATCGCCGACGGGTGGCCGCGTGATTTGCACCAACACCGTGTCCCCATCCATCACGCAATCTTCAATCGCCGCATCGCGGGGCGCATCGGGTAATAAAACGCGCGCCTCACGCGCGCCAAGAAAGCCAGAGCGATCTTCTCCAATATCAATAAATGCCGCTTGCAAACGCGGGACGACGCGCTCAACGGTGCCGATATAAATGCGATTGATAAACTGCGACGCGTCATCACTGCGTGTTGAGGCTGGCGCGGAATCGACAGAGATCAACTGGCCCGCATCCACAAGCGCAACGCGCACGCGCCCGTCGCTGACACTCAATAAGATTTGCTCCGCCATTTTCTAACTCTCCCCGCCTTGGCCGTCTGGATAAAGTCCAGCCCCTTGTAACAAATGCGCCGTTTCAAACAAGGGTAACCCGACGACATTTGAATAGGAACCCGATAAGTTTTGCACAAAACTTGCGGCGCGACCCTGAATAGCGTAGCCGCCCGCCTTCCCTTGCCATTCTCCCGAAGCCAGATAGGCCGCCATGTCAGCTTGACTAAGGCGTTTAAAGCGCAGCCGCGTCTCGACCAAGCGTTGGTGAACAGCGTCGCCTTGTATCAAACAGACGCCCGTATAAACACGATGCGCAGCTCCTGAGAGAAGCTCCAAACACTGCCGTGCGGTCGCCTCGTCTTCGGCTTTTGGTAAAATTCGTCGACCGCGCGCGACAACCGTATCTGCGGCCAAAACAGGCTCATCCGACGTCGCGGCAATTAATGCGGCCTTACTTTTCGCCAAACGCATTGCGAGGTTGCGCGGCAACTCCCCCTTTAAAACCACTTCGTCAAGCGCGGCAGGGCAGATCGCTCGCGGGGCATAGCCAATCTGTGCCAACAGCGCGACTCGCCGTGGCGAGGCGCTCGCGAGCACAAAGCCTTTATTTATAGCGATAGGTGATACGTCCCTTGGTGAGGTCATATGGCGTCATCTCCACGAGAACTTTGTCTCCAGCCAAAACACGAATTCTATTTTTTCGCATCTTTCCCGCTGTATGGGCAATGATCTCATGATCATTTTCGAGACGCACACGAAAGGTCGCATTCGGTAGCAATTCGATTACCGTTGCGGAGAATTCTAAGAGTTCTTCTTTAGCCATTATCACCTTCTGGAATTGATTGGCCGGAGAATGGCCCCAATGACGGTTAAAATCAAGTATTTTCCCGCACTAGCCGCGCATTTGCATAACGCTAATAAGCGTAAACATCCGCCGCGCTGTTTCAATATCGACCTCGCAAAATTCCGCCAACTTCTCTTGAAGAAGTTCGGAAGCTTCATTGTGTAAAGCCCGGCGGCTCATATCGATGGTCTCGATACGATCTGGCGACGCAGTTCTAATGGCCTCATAGTAACTTTCACAAATGATGAAATAATCTTTGATGAGGCGCCGAAACGGGGTCAAGGAAAGGCGGATTTCTGTCTTGGTCTCATCTTGCGGTGTCCGCACACTGAGGACCAAAGCCCGATCTGCGAGCGAGAGAATAACCCGATACGGGCCCGCATAGCCATCATTCAGCCGAAAGAAATTGCGCTCGAGAAGATCAAAAATTGCGACGCGGCGTTCGTGCTCGAGATCTGGATTGCGGGCCACCAACGCTGGATCATCGAACGATATATGCGTGATCTTATTGTCGCTCATCAGGCATCCGTCTGCCGATTCAGGCGAATGGCCACCGAGTGATAATGCGCCCCCAAACCCTCGACCTCGGCCAAGGTCATAGCCGCCGGCCCAATGGCCGCGAGCGCATCGGGGGTGCATTCAACCAGCGACGTCCGCTTGACAAAATTCATCACCGACAAACCCGACGCATAGCGCGCAGCGCGCGCCGTGGGCAGAACATGGTTCGGCCCCGCGACGTAATCGCCGATCGCCTCGGGCGTATGACGACCGAGAAAAATAGCGCCCGCATTAGTTATCTCAGCGGCCAATTCATGCGGCCGCTCGACTGCAAGCTCGAGGTGCTCTGGCGCCAGCCTGTTCACCAAATTGGGCGCGTCGCGATACACATCGCCGACCAAAATTTGAGCTCCAAAATCTTGCCAACTTGCCGCGGCAATGGGCGCGCGCGCCAATGTCGTTAATTGGCGTTCAACCGCCGCACTCACCGCATCCAAAAAAGCTGCATCATCGCCAATCAAAATAGATTGCGCCACGGCATCGTGCTCAGCTTGGCTCAGCAAGTCTGCCGCAATCCAGTCGGGATTATTCGCGCGATCCGCAACCACCAGAATTTCCGACGGACCGGCAATCATATCAATCCCGACTTGCCCATAGACCTGTTTTTTTGCCGCCGCCACATATGCATTGCCTGGCCCAACAATTACGTTAACCGGCGCGATGGTATCCGTCCCATAGGCCATGGCCGCAATAGCTTGTGCGCCACCGACCCGGTATATCTCATCAACACCAGCGCGACGCGCCGCCGCCAGCACCAGCGGGTTGACCTGCCCTTTCGGGGTAGGAACCGTCATCACCAGACGTTTAACACCAGCAACTTTTGCCGGTATCGCGTTCATTAAAACCGAAGACGGATAATTGGCCGTGCCACCCGGCACATACAAGCCCGCAGCTTCAACGGCGGTCCATTTATGCCCCAATTTGACCCCCGCAGCGTCTTCATAAAATGCATCTTCGGGTTTTTGGAGCGCGTGGAAATCGGCAATCCTTTGCGCCGCCAAATCCAGTGCTTGCAACACTTTGGCATCACACGCCGCCTCGGCGGCTTGGATTTCGGCATCCGAAAAACGTAAATCTGCTGCGCGCAGACGCAGATCATCAAACTTTTCGGTCAGCGCAATTAAAGCCGCATCGCCATCGCGACGGACAGTTTTGATTAACGCGGCCACTTGCGCATTTAAATCGTCCGATTGCTCGCGCTTCATGGTTAACAGCGCCTCGAAGCGACTTTCGAAATCTGCGTCCTGAAGATTGAGGTTTACTTTACAGCCCATTCTCTTTGCCCTATTGCGGCCGCGCTAGTCGGCATCATCAACATTATGGTGTGGCTGCCCACGGGCCGGCCAAGGTTCACCAATATCTTCTAATATGACCTCGCAGGCCTCAACATCCAAGCGGATTTCACCCGCGCCTGCGAAAACCAAGCGCAGCTGGCCTTCGGGCGAGGTTTCGGTTGTCGGGTGAAACGTCAAGCTCAAGAGGCTTAAAATACCAGCCTGAGCGGCGAGCGGCTTATATTGCACAGCTGTTACGCCGTGACAGCGTAGCCCCATGCGCACCCGCAACTGCGCCGCTTCATCTTCCCACTTATAACGATTGCCGACCAAGGCAAATACGCGCTGCGTCTTCAAATAGGCCATATCCTCACGCGCCACGACCGCATCTTGCAGATAGGCTGAGACAACCTCAATATCAGCGGCCGCTTGGGCGATTAACTTCAGCGGCTTGGTCATTCTTGTTCCCGCCAAATTCGGGCACCGCAAGCTGACAGCTTTTGCTCCAAACGCTCATAACCACGATCAAGATGATAAACACGGCGGATCGTCGTCTCGCCTTTGGCCATCAGCCCGGCGATCACCAAAGTTATGGAGGCGCGCAGATCGGTCGCCATCACCGGCGCCCCGCGCAATTCTGCCACGCCGGTGACCATCGCCGTATCACCGTGTAAGTCGATTTTAGCACCCAGTCGTGCCAGCTCTTGCACATGCATGAAACGGTTCTCAAAAATCGTTTCGCGAATATGGCTGACACCATCAGCGCGGCACATATAACCCATATAAGGGGCCTGCAAATCGGTCGCAAAGCCTGGGTAGGCTTCGGTCGTCACGGGCGTTGCGCGCGGTCGATCGAGTAGCCCGCGCACCGCGACGCCGCCTTCAATATCTTCGAGCGTCGCGCCGGTTAAACGCATGGTCGGCACCAAGGCGCCAAGCATGGTTGTCGTCACCCCGGTTAGCACAACCTGACCTTGCGTCGCCGCCGTCGCGAGGGCAAAAGCACCGGCTTCAATGCGATCGCGAATAACCCGATGCGTCGCGCCCGATAATTTATTGCACCCCGTAATGCGCAAACTGCGCCCACCAATGCCATCAATCTGCGCCCCCATGGCAATCAGGCAATTGGCAAGATCAACGACCTCGGGTTCGCTCGCTGCATTGGTGATAATGGTCTCGCCTTTGGCCAAGCAGGCCGCCATCATGAGAACATGCGTTGCGCCGACAGAGACAAACGGCAAGTCAATGCGTGCACCCGTCAGGCCCGTGGGTGCCGACGCTAAGACATAACCATCCTCGACATCGATCTGCGCTCCCATCAAGGCTAAGCCCTTGAGATAAAGGTCAACTGGGCGCGTGCCAATGGCGCACCCGCCGGGCAAAGAGACGCGCGCTTTTCCAAACCGTGCCAGCAACGGTCCAATGACCCAAAAACTAGCCCGCATTTTTGACACCAACTCGTAAGGCGCTTCAAAACGCTCGACAGATCCAGCGTCCAGTCGCAAGCTCTCCCCAGCCCCTTCGCCAAATTCTTCGACCGTGACACCCATATAGGTGAGCACCTTGGCCAAGGTGCGGGTATCCGCAAGGCGGGGCGTACCTTGTAAAATCAGCGGCGCGTCCGTCAGCAAGCTCGCAGCCATTAAGGGCAAAACAGCGTTTTTTGCGCCGCTAATGGCGATCTCACCTTGCAACGGCACACCGCCATCAATCTTAATGAGATCCATCGGCTTTTGCTCCGCTTTGCTGTTTACGCTGCCGCGCCGCCTGCTTACGACGCTGCAAGTTGGCGCGCAAAGCTGCCGCAAGGCGCTCTTTGCGCGGATCGCCGGCAGATGGTTTGTCTTTGCTCATCCCTTCTGTTTGCCGTGCGGCGGGCTCGGGGTCAAGTCCACGTCTGCGACCGCGACATCAAGGCCTTGTGCGCGCGAGACGACGCCGCGTCGCGGCCAATCTGGGCGCACAAAAATCTCGCGACTGCCGCATCGCGAACAATAGAGCTGGCGCCGCAAGCGCGGCAAGGGGCGATCACCCACACGCCGCAAAATCGGTGCGACATCCAGCTGGGCGGAATGGCTACAGCTCTCACACCAAACCCAAAGACGCAAACGGCGCGCCTGTAACCACGCTAATGTAACGGGGTGCGACATCAAACCCAACACCAAAGAACAAAGATAGAACATACACCGTGACACGACCTATCGTCCAGCCAGAGCGGAGGGAATTATAGGTGCTGTAAGGGGATAAATAAGGGGGCAAGACGGAAACTGGCACTTGCCTTGCTCTGCCCCCTATGGCAAAAGT
Source organism: Rhodobiaceae bacterium (assembly GCA_038147995.1). Taxonomy (GTDB): domain Bacteria; phylum Pseudomonadota; class Alphaproteobacteria; order RS24; family RS24; genus JAYODZ01. The sequence goes on from JAYQUO010000003.1 coordinate 45,824, forward strand.
CGGTCGTCGCTGCCGTAGCTCAGGGGTAGAGCACTCCCTTGGTAAGGGAGAGGTCGAGAGTTCAATTCTCTCCGGCAGCACCACTGTCACAACCCATCGATTGGGATCTGCAAACTCCAAAAAATGACAGGAGATTGCCGTGACAAAATCAAAAATCACCCATTTTGCTCTCGTGCAGGAACCGCGGGCCAGGAGCAACAACCCACTTAAGTCATAAGCGTTGATCGCTGCCCTTCTGGGCTTTATGGCGGGATTCTTTGCCGCAATTTTCGTAATTTTGAGAGGGGCGCACTGAACACTAATGCAGGCTACCCCTATCACCCCGATTTAAAAAAACGCGGAACATCAGCTTATCCAGACACTAAGCGGAGGTTGTTGCGGCACCCGCGGCGCGCTTATTTGGGGCTAGCTCACGATAATGAGAAAAATAATAATTATCGCAAACCAGGTTAGTACCGCCGCCGAAAACGACATACCATTCGCCTCAGTTTGCGGCGGTGCATCCTCATCTAAATCATCCTCATCCAAATCATCGTCATCGAGCTTTGCCGCTAGTTTTTCAATTCGCGCCGTCCGGCGCTCAATAGCTTGCATCCCTTCGCTCGCCGCACCAAGCGCCGTCGAAAATGCCTCTAGTTCGCCTATCAAACCCGTCAAATCTGGAAAATCCGCCAGCTCATCCGTGATGTCGGCAGTCTCAGCCGTTTTTTTAGCCCGCCGCTTGCGGGGTTTTTTCGCGGCCTGTTTTTTCGCCGCCTGCTTTTTAGGTAAAGGCGGCATTATGGATCGCCAAATCGGCATCCCCGATAAACTCCATCAGATCATCAACAATCTCATGGAACTTTGGTTGCGTTTTCAAAAAAGCACTCGACAGGCCATGTATGCGGCGCGCGATGGGATGACTGCGCCGCTCAGGGTTAACGTAGCTCTGGAAATATTTTCCGGTCGGCTTCCGATCAATCAATTCTAAACAGGCAATCTCTACAATCCGATCCCCTTCGGACGGAGATAAACCCGTGGTTTCTGTGTCGAGAACAATCTCTCGCATAATCGCACCCTTGTTCTTTTTTCAGCGGCTTCGGAAAGCCCTTTTTTTATTTTTGAGCCTCGTTTTTCGGCTTTACGGGAATAACAAAGCTCGCCGGGTAATTGCGGTGTTTATCTGTGATCGCATCAACAATGCCAAGATCTAAAAACACTGCCGAAGCAACAATTTTGGCGCCAATTTCACTTGGCACAGAGGCCACAGCTTTTCGACCATCCTCAGTTTGGCAACTCAAAACCAGATTATCGTCACTGCGGCGCACCGATATGGTTGCCGGAATTTCTGCCTCAGTGGCCATGCGTTTATTGGTCACCTGACAACTGCCAGCGCTACCATCACTGAACGACACAGCGATTGGAACAAACGGATCATTTGTGAGGGTTGCACAGCCTGACACCAGAACAACAACAGATAAAAAAGGCTTAATTTTTTTCATTTTTTTCTATTTTTTATTTTCTCAAATTTAACAACCACCCCGCTTCAGGTCAATCGCCCGTGGCTCTTGCCCTTAATCACCGCCTGCCGTGCTGTTAAAATTTTATGCCGGCTTCGACGACCAAATCGTCCGCAAAGCCGTCGTGAGGTCTTTTTCCGAAGACACCAGATATCAGGTCGGGGGTTAGAATGATACCAACTGATCGGCATAAAGGGTTAGACCTGACGCACCCACCGTCGTCGGCCAATCGGCGGTCGGCTCGCCGTTAATATTGGAGCGCCCGCCAATTAACCACTGTCCGTTGCCACCCCCTGACCACGTCCCACTCTTTAGCCCGCCACCCCCGGTTGTAAAATTTTCACCCCTGAAAACATTATCAATCCAAAGTCTGGCGCGCCCGGGGGTGACGCGAAAATCCCATGTGATCACATGAGGTTTCCCATCAAAGGGTAGGGATGAAATTGGAATGTCGAGAATGACGGTGTCAAAGCTCGACGCGCTGTAGGCAAGGCCACCATCGCCCGTGCGAACACGAAATGTCGCGCCATGATCACGCACGCCCAAATAAGCGCAGATCATGTTTCCACCGAGCTTAAACAAAGTTCCATCGGGCGGCGACAAGGGCAATATCGCCGTGCCAGACAAAACAACATTCGTGGACAGATACGAAGTGCCACCAAATTCGCCAGCACTGGGGCTAATCCCGCCCGCTGGGACAGTGAGTGTGGGCGTCAACCCCGCCAGCACGTTTGTTGGTGGCGCGGGCGGGGTGGCGCCATATCGGGTGAACGCCGACGGCCCAATCCCTAACATTAATAGGCTCCGATAAGATTTGTGGCCGTTGTCCCGGTGGCGCGGACGCGCTTCACGCGAAATGGGAAAATGCCGACGGGCACAGATTTAAAAATAACATTCGCATCGCCGCCGACCAGATCAACTGCAATGTCGCCAGCGCTGCCGACGTAAAGGAAGCGGGTGGCGGTAGCGAGATCTGCTGTGTTACTGGGAGAGATTGCAAAAGCGTTCGATGCTGGCGCGTTGAGGCCAGCGGTATTAAGGGCAAATTTATCTGTCATCTGACATCCTGATTATTAATTGCACCCCTCCGACTAAGGATTATACAACGGTTTTTGATGTGGTGGGCGGGGCCTCACAAATTATTCTGATCATTTCTTTAAAAAATAATGGCATGGGTTGCGAACCCTCAATCGTTGCAAGCTTTAATGTCCTATGCGTCTGTTTGCAGATGTTAACCTTCCGACGTGTCACCACCACAGGAAATATGCTAAGGGTTGCAACAGCACCCACTCCCGCGGTAAGGGACGGGTCGAGAGTTCAATTCTCTCCGGCAGCACCTGTTCAGCGACAGATTTACAATAAGGATAGGCTATCGCAGGCCAAAGCCTGGGCGCCTGAGCGTTCGGCCATGACGGCGAACATCTCATCGCCCCGCGGGGTGCGCTCGACCAGCATCGCCGCCACCACAGCCATCACAAAACCGCCAAAGGCGCCGAGGCGATAATCGTCCCACGCGGCGGTATAATCGCTGACGCCGTTGGCCGCCAGCTGCTCGAGATAAGAGTGCACCAAAGACTGCTCCTGCGCGGCGCGCTTTGTGGCATCGGTAAAGCTGGTGCCGATGAGATAGGCGACATCCGACATCGGATTACCAGCGCTGATGGTTTGCCAATCAACAATAATCGCCCGCCCTGAGGGGTCGGCAAACAACACATTATCGAGCCGACAATCGCCATGCACAATGGTCGTGACATGATTGCGCTCCACCAGATACGCATCGAAACGGCTAGCCAGCATCGCCCCCATGTCCAGAATATCGCTCGCGATGCGGGCTTCGTAACGCGCCCGCCATTCGGGATAAATCGCCGGCACAAAGCCACGAATGAACTCGCGATTTCCACGCGCATAATTCAGCCAATCAATGGTTGCTAAATTTGGGTCATTCCATTTAAAGGCGTGCAAATGCGCCAACTCATGCAAAACGAGCTGCAGCTGGTCGACCGAGCCGCCTTGCAACTGATCGCCCTGTTGCGCCGGTGCCACGTCCTCCATCAAAAGCACGAAGTTGGCAATATCCTCGTCAATCGCCGCAAATAAACATTTTGGGGTCCGAATTTTCGCGGCCTCGGAGAAATTTTGATACCACTTCACCTCGACTTCATAATTATGTAACTGCCGCGCCGTATCGCGGCTGGTTTGATTTGCGGCTGGACATTTTGCCACGATCGTCTGCGGCGCCGATGCATTCCCTGCGGCCCAGTCCAAATGCAGGCGGTAGCTATCGCCCACCTGCCCGGTTCCGATCGGCTCGAAAGAAACGCCGGTCAGCGCTGACGGCGCCTGCCCCAGTTTTTCAGCCAACCAGTCCAGCGGCATTTTGGCGGGATGATCGGGGATCATGGCGTAATCCGATCGAGCAAACTGGTAAAGCTGCTCGGCGCATGCGGGCCGATGAATAATTGCTCAACCACCCCAGCCCCTTTGATTGTGCCTTGCGGCAAATCTAATTCAACATGGCTCAGGGCTTGAACATGCAAATAATGAATTTGCCCAGCCCGTAAATCTGCCTCAGCCGCCCCAAGGTCAATCCGATCGCAAGCCACTCGGAGCGGGCCGTGATGACGGCCATGCGCCCATTCGGGATGGCCATACCCAAGTCCGTGCATATAAAATAATATCGGATCGGAGACCAAGCGCGCCTGCAAGTCACCCAGCGCACTGCTCATCTGCACAGCAATTTTGCGCACCCGACGGCTCGCGGGATGATAATCGGTCTCCACCGCCATGCGGTCAAAATGCGTCATGTCGCCGGTCGTGTGGTCGACCAAAACGGCACGACGGTTCCATGGCTCACCCGCGGCGTCGTCATTGGTATGAAAATAAAGACTGTGCGCGGCGAAGTTGGTCGGTGTCCAGAGCCAGTAAAATTGCTGTTCCATGGGCGGCACAACCGGCTGGGGGTCTGCGAGGCCGACAGGCCGCACCCCCCAACTGCGATCGCGGGTACCAAAACATGCTGTGCTCTTGACGTCGATCATCGCACCATCACACTCGATCTGGCCATCCCAACTGACATTTTGCGTGGCGCGGGTATAGTCCATAAAAGCCCGCGCTCCCTGCCGGCGGGTAAACCGTGGTTCTTCAATCGCCTGATGCCGTGCCTGCGCCCGCAATGAGGCGACGAGCCCGAGGTCGGGCGCATCGATGTTGATCTGGGTAAGTTGTAAAGGTTGCAAAATATCAATTGTGATCGGACCAACAGTGAGGTTCAAGCGATCCAAATTCATTTCCTTGCTGGCACGCAGATTAACTTGTTGCCCGCCATGGATCAGACAAAAACTCGCATCCATAATGTTCAGTTGCGGATAAACGCCGAGCGCCACAGCGAAAAAAACATCCTGTGCCGCGTCATAGCCATTGAAGAAGAAGCGGTCATAAAAATTACGATCCGTTCCCGCAAAAGCAATCGGGTCGGCGGTTTGGTGGAGCGGAAAATCGTCAGCCGGTGTGAGCATGGAACCTCAAGAGATGAGAAACTGATGCAACTCAGAAAACAGCTCACCAGCCTCTGGGGTCATCGCCCCGAATAAATAATCAGCATGCGAATGCGCTTCAAAGAGCGTTAAACTCGCGCGCACGCCAGCACGGCGCAATTTACGATGCAGGCGCACCGTGTCGCTCAACAGCATGTCGCGCGTACCACTGACCAAAAAACAAGGGGGCATGTTGGTGAAATCGCCATATAGCGGCGAGACACGAGGATCCTTCAGATCCATCCCATTGGCATAGAGTTTCGCGGCGCCACCCAACAAACCATGATAGGTGACCAAAACGCGGTCGAGACCTTCAAAGCTTGTGAGCGTGTCGCCTGTGCAACTGATATCAGCCCACGGCGTGCCCGCAAAACTTGCGCGCGGCATCGGCAAACCCTCTTCTCGCGCCGCCTGCAAAACAGCAAACATCAAACCCGCACCGGCCGATGTGCCCCCCGTAATGATAGAGTCGGCGGGCATCGATGCGAGTAAAGCACGGTAAGCATTTAATCCATCTTCTATGGCACGCGGCGCTGGGTGATCAGGCGGCATAGCATAATCGACGCTGATGGCCGCCATGGGCAGATACATATTCAGAACCGCGGGCTCAACCAAACATGACAGACCACCGCTAAAGACATAGGCGCCACCGTGGAAGTGCAGAAAAACACAATCTGCAAAATCGGGATGCGGTGTTTCCGGCGTCATCCGATAAATCGGCACGCCACCCAATTCATCCTTGGCATAGCTGACAGGAAGCATATTGAGCAGTTGCTTGACCTCTCCCTCGCGATCGCCATCGACAGCCGCAATGGCCTTGCGCCACGCCTCGTCCGTTTCGGGGGTTTCCATACGCATCAGATCAACAGGTTGTTCTATGGCCAGTTTTAAAATGTCCTTAAAAGCATCGCTGATATCGAGACCATCAATATAGCCCTCTGACATTTGTTCTTTACGCATTTATGCCTCCTCAAAACTGCTCCTTACTATCGATGAAAAACCTCCGCGCAACAAGAAAAAGCTGCGCTACAACATCTATCAAAATTACTGTTTCGGTTGCTTTTTCGCCTTAGCTATGGGACTTTTAGAGAGTAATTTTTTCAAATTTCTCAGGTGATAAGATGCGATTAAAAGAACTGAATGCTTTTGGCAAATTAATGAGTGTTTTATGCGACATGGAGCGCGACCTTGGCCTCGACGGGCTGTCTGAACCAGAGCGGCGCGTATTAAGCGCCATTAGCATGATTATCGGTGACAGCAAAAATCCCGTCAACTCTCGCGACGTCAAGAGCAACCCGATCTGTCGTGATCTAACCGATCCGACCTACTATCGGGCACTGAAAAACTTGGTCGAAGCGGGCTATATCGAAGTTATCGAGGGGCGCAAAACCGGCATCTATAAATTGGTCGATTGCCGCTAGCTGGGCTGTCTTTTTAAATTTGGTATTTGTTTATGTTATCCCATGTCTTTAACTGTCTGTTCGGGCGTAACTTCTTTGTTTTACTGCTGGCAGCGATTTGCCTTTATGGCGTAACATTTTTATTCAACAAAGCGTTCATTATGCCGTTGCAACGTAGCTTATTCCCGCAACTCGCAGACTTCGCCTGTTTGATTTTTTTACCGCATGGAGTACGCGTGATCATGGCTTGGCTTTATGGGTGGCGGAGTCTCATTCCCATGGTTGTGGCTCATTTTGTCGTCGGATATATGATTTTTGATCCCGCAGACCTAGACGTCGGGCATTACCTTGCAGCTTCTTTGGTCGGCGGCAGTGTTGCCATCTGGGCTTGTGAATTGTTACGTCTATCGGGCTACCCAATTTTTGCCAATGAAGGACCAGATATGAACTGGCGTAAGCTGATTGTTATTGGCTTTATCGCCTCGATCCTGAACTCGATTGGCAATACGCTAGTCTACCAATCCTTTATAGACACCGAGGCGCATTTGGAGACCATTATAAGCTACGTGCTTGGTGATACATTAGGCGTGATTGTCGCTTTAGTGCTAGCCATGTTCACGCTCCGGCTTTATCGTCTTCGGACGGTAGGTGCGGGTTAAAAAAAGCCCCGTCAAACCAAACGCGTGAGGGGCCCGATGTCAGAGAATAAAAATACCATCACTCTTTTTATGCCCATGCAGGCCGTTATTCACAGCGTGCTTGTGTCCGTCGGGGCGTCGATCCGAAAAGATCAAGATCTGGTGATTCTGGAAGCCATGAAAATGCATCACCCCCTTCTGGCGCCCGCTGACGGAGTTGTAGCAGCTGTCCACGTCACGGCCGGTGAGGTGCATGATCAAAAGGCAAAGGTCATCACCCTTGACGTGAGCCCCGCTACGAGCGGGGCACAAAAACAAGAGCACGCCAATGAAGACCTCGACCTTATTCCCGACGCGCTGCAAGAGCTGCAGGCGCGGCTCGCTAAAACGCTCGACACAGCACGCCCCGATGCTGTTGCCAAACGGCACGCCCGAGGCCACCGTATGGCACGCGAAAATGTCGAGGATTTATGCGACCCAGGAAGCTTCATCGAATATGGGCAATTGGTTTTGGCGGCGCAACGCTCGCGACGCGATCTGACTGACTTAATCGACAATACCCCTGCCGATGGAATGGTCGCTGGCTTTGGGACGGTCAACACTGATGTATTTGGTGAAGCGGCCAGCCGCGTCGCGGTGCTCGCTTATGACTATACGGTCCTCGCTGGTACCCAGGGCGCCTTTAACCATAAAAAAACCGACCGCGTTCTAGAGCTGGCACATGATTGGGCTGTGCCATCGGTGTTTTTCACCGAAGGCGGCGGTGGTCGGCCGGGCGACACCGATATGACAAAAATTCAAGCCTCGGCGCTCGATGTCATGACTTTTGCGACCTATGCCCGCTCCAGCGGCGTGGCGCCGCGTATCGCCATTAACAATGGCCGCTGCTTTGCCGGCAATGCCGTTTTATTTGGTTGTGCCGATATTACCATTGCGACGCAAGACAGTTCGATCGGTATGGGAGGACCGGCCATGATTGAGGGGGGCGGCCTTGGAAGCTATGCTCCTGACGAGGTCGGCCCGATGCATGTACAAGCCCCAAATGGCGTGGTCGATCTGGTCGTCGCCAATGAGGCTGAAGCCGTTGCACAGACCAAAACCCTATTGGGCTTTTTCCAAGGTAAGATTGCGTCTTATAGCAGTGCTGATCAACGCAAATTGCGTCATATCGTGCCCCAGGACCGCAAGCGTAGCTACGACATGCGAGCGGCGCTCGCATTGCTAGCTGATACCGACAGCGTGGTTGAACTGCGTCGCGATTATGGCGCTGGCATGATCACAGGCTTTATGCGCATTGAAGGGCGAGCCTTCGGCTTTATCGCCAATAATCCAATGCATTTGGGCGGCGCTATTGATGCCGCTGCGGCCGAAAAAGCCGCCCGCTTCTTGCAGCTTTGCGACGCCTTTAATCTTCCAATTCTATCCTTTTGCGATACGCCCGGTTTCATGGTCGGGCCGCAACACGAAGAAGAAGCCACCGTGCGACGCGCATCGTCTTTGCTCCTGACAGGCGCCTCCTTATCGGTTCCGGTATTCATGATCGTCTTGCGAAAAGGGTACGGTCTCGGGGCACAAGCCATGGCTATGGGGAGTTTTCACGCGCCACAAATGTCCCTCGCCTGGCCGACCGGCGAATTCGGGCCAATGGGGCTCGAGGGGGCAGTATCGCTGGGCTATAAGCGCGAGCTCGATGCGCAACCTGATGCAGCAAGCCGACAAGCCCTATTTGATAAGCTGTTGGCAAGTTTTTACGACGTGGGCAAGGCCGTTTCAGTGGCATCCGTGCATGAGATTGATGCGGTCATTGATCCGATGGAAACGCGGAGCTGGATTTTGCGTGGTCTGAAGAGCATGCCTGTCGGGCAAAAAAATCAACCCAAGAAGCGGCCCTTCGTCGATAGCTGGTAGATCTTACCGACTGCGTCCCGTCACCTTCTCATAGGTGCGCAGCCCCCCGAGGCCGAGCAGCGCATAGAGCAATGTCATCAAAGCCTCGATATCGAGCGGAGGTAATGCGACCACTTCTCCGCTATGGCGAAAAATCCATGCCATGAGATCGCGCAAAATAAAATTATAGGCCAGCCCGACGCCGCAGATCCAACCAATGAAGGGACGCCAACCCGCCACAAATAATGTTCTTTGCCCCGCCTCGATTTTATTAATCTCCGCCTGAACCATTTCGGACTGAGATGCGAGACGGCTCAACATAAGCTGTTTGTCGAGACGCTCTTTGTCGGACGTAAACAAGGTATCGAGAACTTTGCCCACGGCTTCGATCGGCGCCGTGGCTTGACCGAGTAAAATTTCTTTCAGCATGGTGACCTCTCAAGACCCCCTATTATAAAGGCCATGTAAAAGATGTGGGCGAGGTCTGGTTTCAGACCTCGCCCCAATGATTTAGAGATCACTTGGCGTTAGCGCCGGCCACCCGCTTTAGTCGAAAGCTTCATCCCACGTGCCAGCCGTTGCAGCCTTGGCATATTCCGTGGCGCGGCCTTCAAAGAAATTCATGTGCTCAATGCCATTCAGCATTTCATCCATCCAAGGCAGAGGGTTTTTCTCAACATCGTAAATCGGGTTCAATCCCAACTGGCTCAAGCGACGATTGCCGATAAAGCGAATATATTGCTTAACTTCCTCGCCTTCGAGCCCTTCGACGCCGCCCATTTCAAAAGCGAGATCAATAAAGGCATCCTCATGGGTCACCACAGTTTCGCAAGCGCGATAAAGATCGCGTTGCATATCTTCGGTCCAAATTTCGGGATTTTCCTCGACAAAGGTGCGGAATAATTTCACCGTTGAATTGGTGTGCAAAGTCTCATCGCGCGCCGACCACGTAACGATCTGGCCCATGCCCTTCATTTTGTTGAAACGGGGGAAATTCATCAAAATTGCGAAGCTGGCAAACAGTTGCAACCCTTCTGTGAAACCGCCGAAAACAGCCAAGGTTTTGGCGACATCCGTCTTGGTTTCGACACCCCATTCTTGCATATAGTCATATTTATCCTTCATCTCCGCATATTTGAGGAAGGCTTCGTATTCGACTTCGGGCATACCAATTGTATCAAGCAAATGCGAATAAGCCGCGATATGGATCGTCTCCATATTCGAAAAAGCAGACAACATCATCTGCACTTCGGTCGGCTTAAAGACCTGGCTGTAATGCTTCATGTAGCAATTATTGACTTCCACATCGGCTTGAACAAAAAAGCGGAAGATCTGCGTCAGAAGATTACGCTCCGCACCGGTCAGCTTTTTATGCCAATCCTTAACGTCTTCCGCCAGGGGCACTTCTTCAGGTAACCAGTGAATGCGCTGCTGGGTTAACCACGCATCATACGCCCATGGATAACGGAAGGGTTTATAGACTACGCGATCTTCCAAAAGTGACATTCATAACTCCTGTTCAAATATAGTGGGGGTGCCTATTGGCAGGACAGACACTCTTCGTAATCATTGGCCTCGGCCACGGGGGCCGCGAATTTCGTCTCGTCGCGCTCAGCACGCTGAATTGAGAGCGACCGGCAGTAATACAAGCTCTTGACGCCGCGCTTCCAGGCTTGGAAATGCACTTGGTGCAAATCGCGCTTATGAATATTCGCTGGCAAGAAGACGTTCAAGGACTGTGCTTGGTCAATCATGTCGGCGCGATCGCCAGCCAGCTCGATGAGCCAACGCTGGTCAATTTCAAACGCCGTTTTAAACACGGCCTTTTCATCATCGGTCAGAAAATCGAGATGTTGTACCGAGCCGCCCGAAGTCACAATCGATGACCAAATATCTTGCGTATTATGGCCCTTCTCTTCGAGCAATTTGGTGAGATGGCGGTTACGCACATTAAACGAGCCCGACAGGGTTTTATGTGTAAAGCTATTGGCCGCAATGGGCTCAATACCAGGGCTGGTCCCACCACATATGATCGAGATTGACGCCGTTGGCGCGATCGCTGTTTTATTTGAAAAGCGCTCCATCATATTACATTCGGCGGCATCCATGCAGGGGCCACGCTCCTCGGCCAATTGGCGCGACGCAATATCAACCTGCTCTTTGATATGTGAGAAGATCCGGTTGTTCCACACCTTCGCCATCACCGATTCCCACGGCACCATATTGGCCTGTAAGAAGGAATGGAATCCCATCACGCCGAGGCCAACACTTCGCTCACGTTGGGCGGAATATTTTGCCTTCGCCATTTCGTCGGGGGCGCGCTGAATGAAGTCTTCCAAAACATTATCGAGGAAGCGCATCACGTCAGGAATAAATTGCTCTTCGCCCATCCATTCCGTGAAATTTTCTGCATTTAATGATGACAAGCAGCATACCGCTGTCCGCTTATTGCCGAGATGGTCCTCGCCGGTTGGCAGGGTAATCTCAGAACACAGGTTCGAGGTTTTCACTTCAAGATTGAGTAGTTTTTGATGCTCGGGGCGGGTATTATTGACCGTGTCTTTAAACACGATATAGGGTTCGCCCGTTTCAATCCGTGCTGTCAGCATGCGGATCCACAAATCACGCGCTTTCAAGCTTGCCTGCACCGAGCCATCTTTCGGGCTTCTCAGCGCCCATTCCTCGTCGCGCTCAACAGCTCGCATAAAGGCGTCAGACACCAATACGCCATGGTGTAAGTTCAGGGCTTTGCGGTTTGGGTCACCCCCGGTCGGGCGACGGATCTCGATAAATTCTTCGATTTCCGGGTGATCGATTGGCAGATAAACGGCTGCCGAGCCGCGACGCAACGAGCCTTGCGAGATCGCCAGCGTCAAGCTGTCCATCACACGAATAAAGGGAACAATGCCCGAGGTCTTGCCATTTTGCCCGACGCGTTCGCCGATCGAACGCAAGTTACCCCAGTAACTTCCAATGCCACCGCCGCGCGCGGCCAGCCAAACATTTTCGTTCCATAAATCGACAATCTCACCAAGGCTGTCATCAGCTTCATTCAAGAAGCAAGAAATCGGCAAGCCGCGATCGGTGCCGCCATTCGAGAGAACAGGCGTTGCCGGCATGAACCACAGCTTCGAAATATAGTCATAGAGGCGTTGCGCATGCGCTTCGTCGTCGCCATAAAATGACGCCACGCGCGCAAACAAATCCTGGAAGCTCTCACCCGGCAATAAATAGCGGTCGAGCAAAGTCGCTTTACCGAACTCGGTCAACAGAGCATCGCGGCTCGGATCGGTTTGCACCACAGGGCGCGCATGATACTGGACGGAAGAATGTCCCGTATCAAAATCCATGCGCGGCTCATCGCTCTGCGCACCTTTGGGCCGTTCGGCTAGTTTATTCAACACGTCTTGCACCTGTTTTTGTGCCGCAACTTCGTCACGGTGTTTATCTGTATCCGACGTTTGATCCGAGTTGTTCAACATGTTTATCTGCCTTGCCTCTCTAAACTGGCCCTCACCCTGTTAACTATGTGGATAACAGGCCAGCACCCCCACTTTGCTTCTGCGCGTTATTTTTTTGGTGTTTTTTGTATTAAAAACAATGTTTTACGACAAATTTACCGAATGCACCCCGCCGAAGCACCACAACATATAGTGTCTAATACCGTGTAATTCGTCAATGGATAGTTAGTGAGTTTTTTATTTTTTTTGCTCTCGAAAAAAAAATTTACGGTTTTCGGGGACTTAGCTGGTGCAATTTAGACCCGCGTCAGGCGTCCAGAGCGAAAAATATGCTGTACCAACCAGAGCGCCGAAACGGTGTGCCCAAGCAAGAATATGCCCAACGCCCATGCGGCAGCTGGTAAGGGCTTTTTTTCACTCAAAAAAATGACGATCGACATCACCACAGCGCCCAAAAAGACATCTAATAAGGTGACAAAACCCCATGATTCGGAAATCACACGATCAAATCCTGTCCAGCCGACCGCCTGATAGGCAAGCCAGCACGCCATCAGAAAAATGGTGAGTGCGGCGACTAAAATGAAAATCGCTATGCCTCTGCTGCTATTTGTCATGCTGATCCTCCACAATATAGCACTAAAAAAACCCGCGACGTCGCCGCCGCGGGTTTCATCATAGCAAAATGGATCGATTAGAAAACGTCAAACAACCCGGCGGCACCCATACCGCCACCAATACACATGGTGACAACAACCTTTTTCGCGCCACGGCGTTTGCCTTCCATCAGCGCATGACCGACAAGACGTGCGCCTGTCATGCCAAAGGGGTGGCCGATCGCAATCGAGCCGCCATTGACATTATATTTTGCATTATCAATGCCGAGACGATCGCGGCAATAGAGCGTTTGGCTGGCAAAGGCCTCGTTCAGCTCCCAAAGATCAATATCGTCAACCGTCAGACCGTGACGTTCGAGCAAGCGCGGCACCGCAAAGACAGGGCCAATCCCCATTTCATCTGGCTCGCAACCTGCAACAGCGAAGCCGCGAAACGCGCCCAGTGGCTCAAGACCACGGCGTTCGGCCTCTTTACCTTCCATGACGACCACAGCGGCGGCGCCGTCTGAGAGTTGCGATGCGTTACCAGCGGTGATGAAATTGCCATCGCCACGCACAGGTGGCAACGAGGCGAGACCGTCCAGCGTCGTTTCTGGACGATTGCATTCATCGCGATCAACGACATAATCGACCACAGATTCTTCACCCGTCTCTTTATTTTTGACTTTCATTTTCGTCGCCATAGGAACGATTTCGTCAGCAAACAGGTTATTTTGCTGGGCCGCAGCCATGCGCTGCTGACTTTGCAGCGAGTATTCGTCTTGCGATTCGCGCGACACATTATAACGCGAGGCAACGATGTCAGCCGTTTCAATCATGGGCATCCACAAAGCTGGATAGCTCGCCATTAATTTTTCTTCCGTGAAGTGATTGAGATTGATCCCCCCCATCGAGACCAGCGAAATCGATTCAACACCAGCCCCAATACAAATCGGCACATTCTCGTTCAGGACGCGGCCCGCAGCCATGGCAATTGTTTGCAAGCCCGACGAGCAGAAACGGTTGACCGTCACGCCCGAGGTTGACACGGGACATCCCGCCCAAATGGCCGCCGTCCGACCAACATTTTGCCCCGTCGCGCCTTCCGGCGTCCCGCACCCCATGATGACATCTTCAACTTCACCTGGTTCAATTTTAGCGCGCTCAATGGCGTGTTTGATGGCATGCCCGCCCATAGCGGCCCCATGGGTCATATTAAAACCACCGCGGCCAGATTTCGCGAGACCTGTACGCGCCGATGAAACGATAACTGCTTCACGTGTCATAATGGATTCCTTTCCGTTCGATCAAATGAACCAGCAATAAAAGCCGGCCCTTGGCCGAGAGACTAACGAAAAATTAAGAATCAGCAAGGCATAATCAGATGGTCGTCCGCTGAAGAAAAATAACAACCGAGAAGAAGAATAAAAACCAGTGGACGACCTTTTTGCTCTCTCGAAAGGGCTTTTGACGCATGAATGATCACCGCGTCAGCCTTGCCTTAAATTTTCCATATATTTAAGTATGCTAAGTCTTAATTCGCTTGAGAGGTTGATTAATGCAGAACGTCCCTAAATTCTATAAACCGACGCATCGCGCGGCATACGCCGCCATGGTCGCCATCTTCGCCACCTTTCTGAGCAGCATGCCACAGATTGTCGCGGCCCAACCTTGGCGGGATTTTAAGAAACCGCAAGAGGAGGATTTACGCCAGACCCTGACCCCCTTGCAATATAATGTCACGCAAAATGAAGCCACTGAGCACCCCTTTGAAAACACCTATTGGGACAATAAGGAGGCGGGTCTGTATGTCGATATTGTCTCAGGCGAGCCTTTATTTTCCTCGCGCGATAAATATAAAAGTGGCACTGGGTGGCCATCTTTCTCGCGCCCAATCGACCCTAGCTTCATTGTCGAGCGTACCGATTGGAAAATGATCATCCCGCGCACGGAAATCAGATCGCGCTATGGCGACAGCCATCTCGGGCATGTTTTTGACGATGGGCCCGCCCCAACAGGCTTGCGCTATTGCATGAATTCTGCCGCACTCAAATTTATACCGCTCGCCGACATGGAGGCCGCTGGCTATGGCGCCTATATCAACCTCGTCAAACCGCCGGAGTCAGCCCCAGATGATCGGCTAAGTCCCGAACCGCAGCCGTAACCAACTCGGGCACTTCCATTGGCAAAAAATGGCTGGTGTTGGGGACACGGTGAATAGCGTGGCCGGCGGTATTGGCGCTAAATAAATGAGGCGCCCGCGTGGTGGAACCTGTCTCCGCCATCAGCAAGGTAAAAGGCACCCGCAGCCGTTTGACCGGCCCGACGCTATCATGACCAAAAGCTTCAAAATTCGCCGCCTCCCAGGCCGGAGCGCAGGCCAAGCTTATGCCGTCCGTGTGAGGTAAGGTTCCGCCCTTTAAATAAGCCGTCAAAAATGGCGTTTGCCAGGTTTTAAAGGCGCCCCGCCCCGTATAAGCGGCCTTAAGGGTCGCAATATCAGGCCACAATTGACGTCGACGTCGCGCCATGTCCGCAAGCTTCATTCCCTCGCCGCGGGGGCCAAGCAACCACGCAAGGCGCAGAGCGAACTTATACCGCCATGGAACAATTACGGGATCGGCCAAGACCAAGCCATCGACCAGGTCGGGACGCTGGGCGGCGGTCATTACGCTGACACAGCCCCCCATGGAATGCCCCCCCATCAAGATAGGGGCTGCATGGCGCGCTTTTAGGGTCTCCATAAGCTGTATCATGTCGTCGCGATAAATATTCCAGTCGCGCAATTTATCGGGATCCGCGGCGAGCGTCGTCCGGCCATGACCGCGCGCATCCCAGGCATAGACGTGAAAGCGATCAGCCAGTTGCGACAAGAAGGGCGCATAGGTTTGACCATTAAACCCATTGGCATGTGCCCAGTGCAAGACGGGGGCATTTTCGGGACCGCGCCACATACATAACGACACGTGTCCATCTCGGAGTTCAACCGTCATCCGGCGCATAGGTGTTTTCTTGCTCATAAGCTCTCTATTTCCTGCTCATCATGACTGCGAGCAAGCCCATTTTAGATATTGGCGTGGTCATGAATTGCAATGAATTGCGGTTAGGTCAAGCGCTAGAATTTTGTCGACGAACATGCTACCCCACTTTAAGCAAAGGCCCTTCACGGAGAGGGAAGTTTAACCATGCAAATTTATCTGCCCATAGCTGAGATGAGCGCTAATATTTTGGTGCTGTTGGGCATGGGCGGCTTGGTCGGGTTTCTCTCGGGCATGTTCGGGGTCGGCGGTGGTTTTTTGATGACACCCCTGCTTATTTTCAACGGCATCCCCCCGGCCATTGCGGTTGCTTCCGAGGCCAACCAAATTGTGGCCTCGTCTGTCTCGGGTGGCTTGGCCTATTGGCAAAGACGCGCCGTCGATGTCCGAATGGGGTTGGTCCTCATGGCTGGCGGGATCATCGGGTCTTTTGCTGGCGTCAGCCTATTTCACTTTGTGCGGTCGCTCGGTCAAATCGATATTGTGATATCGCTGAGTTATGTTTTTCTGCTTAGCACCATCGGCATTTTGATGCTCCGTGAAAGTGTGCAAACCATCTTGGCGGCGCGGCGCGGTCAAGCATTGCGCACGCGGCGCCCAGGACAACATAGTTGGTTTTTAAAATTACCACCGCGCATTCGGTTTCGGCGTTCTCACCTTTATATCAGCATTTATCCGCCACTTCTGATCGGCTTCGGAGTCGGGGTTTTATCCGCAATTTTGGGCGTTGGTGGTGGCTTCATCATGGTGCCGGCAATGATTTATTTATTGCGGATGCCGACCAATGTCGTGATCGGAACCTCGTTGGTTCAAATTATTTTCGTGACGGCGTCGGTCACTCTTTTGCACGCCGTCGAAAATAAAACCGTTGATATTGTTCTGGCGCTTATATTGATCATTGGCGGTGTCGTCGGGGCGCAAATTGGCGCCCGCGTTGGGCAACGCTTACCAGGCGAAAAACTGCGCGCCATGTTGGCTGTCATCGTATTGCTGGTCGGCGGTAAATTATTATTTGATCTCGTGAAATATCCAGCCGAATTATTTTCCCTAAGCGAAACAGGGTTATTTCGATGAGGTGGATAAATATCTTGAAGTCCGTCTTTGCGCTGCCCTTGCTCCTCGCACTGGTGAGCGCCGTGCAGGCTAGCAATGACGCGCCCGATACAACCCGTCTGGTTGCCGATCTCTCAATCAACAAGATTTCAATTGAAGCTAATTTTAGCGGTGAAAAAATCTTACTGTTCGGCGCTCTCGATGGTACCACCGCGCCCGACATCGTCATCGCTATTCGTGGGCCCGCGGCAACGGCTTTGTTGCGACAAAAACAAAGACAGGCTGGCTTGTGGATTAATGGCGATGCAACTAGCTTGGGACCCGTTCCCGTTTTTTATGCGCTGTTGAGCAATCGGCCGGTTGCTGAGCTTGCGCCCCTCGCGACACTTGAAGATCATGGGATCGGCATTGCAACACTGGTGCAGGCGAGCGACATGGATCAGCCGACCGAAGAAACAGCGAATTTTATTGCCGCCCATGCGCGCCTCAAACGCGCGCAAGGCCTTTATTTTGAAGATCATGATGGCGTCGAGATTGTTGCGAACCGTTTGTTCAAAAGCGAAATATTACTCCCTGCTGGAACCCCGCGCGGCACATATAACATTGATTTTTACATGTTTGAGAACGGCCGCCTGATGGCCATGCAGTCGGGCAAGCTCGATGTCGATTACGCTGGTGTTGAAAATTTTCTCTTTCGCCTAGCGCATACAATGCCCTTGATTTACGGCATGCTTGGGATTGCCATCGCGGTGCTCATGGGTTGGGGCACTGCTATTTTATTTCGGCGGAGTTGAGCATGGAGAGCTATTACTTAGCCGTCTTGGTGGCGCTGGCGGGCGGCGTGCTGAGTTTTATCTCGCCTTGCGTGCTACCGCTTGTGCCCGGATATTTGTGTTTCGCGACGGGCATGAGCTTTCAAGAACTCACCGAAAATCCGACCGCCAGTCGTGGCCGCGTATTGCGCGGCACAATCGCCTTCGTATTTGGGTTTAGCACCGTATTCATTTTGCTTGGCGCCACGGCCTCGGCGATTAGCGGCCTGTTGCTGGAATACAAGACCGTCCTCAGCCAAATCGCCGGCGTCATTATTATCGCTTTTGGCCTCCATATGATTGGTTGGTTTAAAATTCCCGTTCTGACGCGCGAAATTAGGAGCTCAGGCCCGCACCTAAATGGTGAAAAATCAAGCGCGGCGCAACAGGTTCTAGCCTATACGATGGGGCTGGCTTTTGCCTTTGGGTGGACGCCCTGCATTGGACCGATTTTGGCAACAATTCTCGCGCTTGCCGCTGGCACAGACCATGTTGTGGCTGGCGTTGGCTTATTGAGCGTCTACGCACTAGGCCTTGGCATTCCGTTTATTTTAGCCGCGCTAAGTGTTAATCGTTTTCTTGCTACACGACAAAGTCTGCATCGTCACTTGCGACGAATTGAAATTGGCGCAGGCCTGTTGCTGATCGGGACAGGCGCTTTAATCCTGACGGGTAGCCTACAGGCCCTGGCCAGTTACTTGCTCGATTTATTTCCAGCGCTCGCGAAACTGGGCTAATCGCGCAACAATGCGCGCAATTCTCTGGCCAATTGAACGCTCGCCGCTTCAGCCGCTTTACTGACATTTCCCAAAGCAACAAAACTATGGCTCAGACTGGTAAAGCAGTGATGGCTGACGGCATTGCCCTCTGCGGCAAGGCGTTCGGCAAAAGCATTTCCTTGGTCGCGGATAGGATCAAATCCAGCCGTCGCAACGATAGCAGGTGGCAGATTTTTCAAGCTACGGGCCTTCAGCGGGTTTGCCAGAGGTGACTTCAGATTTTTCTCATTCGGAAAAACCAAATGATTGAACAATTCCATAGTCGCAGAATTGAGTGGGAAACATTCGGCGCAACTCACCAATGAGGGCTGGTCCTCTAAATCTGTCGTCACCCAAGGGTAGATCAGCAATTGCGCGCGCGGCCTAATCTTACGGCGCTCACTGCGCATTTTAATCGCGACATTGGCCGTAATCAGCCCCCCCGCGCTGTCCCCTGCCAGCCCGACACGGCTCGGGTCGATTGACAGGCCTGTGGCATGGTCTTGAACATAATCCCACAATGCAAAAGCGTCTTCGATGGCGGCTGGAAATTCGTGCTCGGGGCAGAGACGATAATCGAGTGAAATCACTTTAGCGCCGCATTCCTCGGCCATAATCGAACAAAATGTATCGCAACTGTCGAGGTCCATCAGCACCAAGCCGCCTTGATGGAAAAACAAAATCGCCGGCGCATTCGCCTCGATCCCATCTGGCTCATAGATACGGATTGGCAAATCGCTTGCGGGCCCCTTGAAGCTGGTATCAACGACGTGCACCGATTTTCGGCGCGCCGCATTCAAGTCTTTAAAACTCGCGGCCACCGCTGCCCGCATCTCGTCAATCGATTGCTGTTGGGGCGGTGGAGCAAGCTTTGCCAAGATTTGAATATTCGGATCGAGCGTATTGCCGTCGATCTCCAGTGGCTGACCCGCCAGAGTTCTAATCAAGCCGCTGGGCAGATTTTTAAGCAAGGAAACGATCAGGCGTTGCATACTCATGGGGGATCCTATCTGGTCATTTAATCATTGAGCGCATGGTGCGGCTGATCATAACCAGTTATCCCATGCAAAAACAACTGCGTTGCGAAAACTGTCGCCGCATCGGGGTCAACGGGGCGGCGCTGCATCATCTCGCCAACCAATGCAAAGGCAACCCCACCGATAGCAGCTGTCAGATAATCAATATCAACATCGGGGAAAATATTCTGTCGGCGCGCTGCCGCAATATCGGCCCGCAATTCGTGTAGCCCTGTCCGCGCCTGATGATCTTCCATACCAATAATGCTGCCATTGTAAGTCTGGTTCGACCTAAGCATCATAAAAATATCGGGGTGCTCGGCATAATACGTGAAATAAATCCGAAAACTATTCTCAACAAATTTATTCACGCTATCAGCCGCACCGCGCGCCGCACGCAGGCGCTCGCGTAAATCTTCTCCGACCTGCGTCACCAAGGCACGAAAGACATCTTCTTTGCTGTCAAAATAATTATAAAATGTGCCCGTCGCCAGATCGGTCCGACGGATAATATCGCGCACACTGGTCGCACCAAAGCCCTGCTCTCCGAAAACGCCAACGGCAGCGCGTAAAATGGCGTCGCGGTTTTGCATGCGTTTTTGGGCGCGTACACTCATTTTCTTTTGCCTGTCACCACCCGCCATCGTCTCAGAAAAGCTCCTGAACACGCTCGGGCGGGCGACCGATAATGGCTTTTTGACCGCGCACAACAATCGGACGTTCGATCAAAATGGGGTGAGCCGCCATTGCATCAAATAGCGCGGCATCATCGGCATTTGCCAAATCCAGATCCTTATAGGGCGCTTCGCCACGCCGCATCATATCGCGCGGGCCACACCCCAATGCTTTGGCGAGGGCCACGATCTCATCGCGCTCGGGCGGTGTTTCGAGATATAAAATTATCTCTGCCGCCTTGCCAGCTTGTTCGATCAGAGCAAGGGTCTGGCGCGACTTCGAACATCTTGGATTATGATAAATCTGCATCATGACATTATCCCTATTTTTCTGCGCCAACAGCATCCGCAAGCCGCTTAAAGCCGTCAACGCGCAGACGATCGCGTAAATCGCGTTTCATTGTTTTGATCACTGTCGGCCCTTGGTAAATCATGGCGGTGTAAAGCTGGATCAAACTTGCCCCCGCGAGAATTTTCTCATAGGCGTCATCGCCACTTGCGATACCGCCAACGCCGATCAAAACCAAATCTTGGCCAGCTTGCCGAGCAATCTCACGCAATAAATCTGTCGACTTGCGGAACAAGGGACGCCCTGACAGCCCACCCTGTTCCGACGCGGCTGGATCGCTCGATACGCCCTCACGGTCAATCGTTGTATTCGAAACAATAAGACCCGCAACCTTATGCTTTTGAGCAATCGCGACAATATCGGCAATGTCTTCATCGGCAATATCGGGCGCAATTTTAACCAATACGGGGCAGGACAAGCGCAAGGACATAACCCGCTCCAACAACTCTTCGAGCTGCGCACCGGCTTGCAAATCGCGCAAGCCAGGCGTGTTGGGCGAGGAGATGTTAATCGTCAGGTAATCGCAGACGTCTTTAAATCGTGCCGCCCCTGTCACATAATCGGCGATCCGATCGGTGGCTGTTTTATTAGCGCCGATATTGACGCCCAGAATACCGCGTTTAGGGGTCTCGCGCAGCCGCTCAACGGCCCGAACCTGTCCGCCATTATTAAACCCAAGGCGGTTGATCACGGCTTCATGGTCGAGTAGGCGAAAAATCCGCGGCACCGGATTACCGATTTGCGCCTGCGGCGTCACAGTGCCGACCTCGGAAAAGCCAAAGCCGAGTTTAAACATGGCGTTATACACGTCAGCATTTTTATCAAAACCCGCTGCCAAGCCGAATGGGTTCGAGAACCTCATACCCAGCGCATCGATTGCGAGAATATAGTCATCAGGAGGCGGATTGGGCCAAAAACGCGCCACCAGTTTCAGGCCGTGCAAAGTTAGCTCATGCGCCCGTTCGGGTTCCAAGCGAAACATGATGGGCCGTATCACGCTCTTATATATGCTCATCCAACTCTCGTTTTTGCAGATGCCGCAATAGAGTATTGCGGGACGGTCGATCTTTCGGAATAAGGTACTGGAGGTCGCTCCAAGACGCCAGCAAATTACCGTAAAAATGCGGGAACACTTCGCCATTTTGGCTCATTTCCCAACGCAACAGACAGCCATCCCCCTGTTGCGACAAAGTTTGACACGAAAACCGTAAACACACGAGGTCCCGATCATGGCCAAAATAGCGCTCTAGCACGCCCGCTATTTGCGGGCCGATTGCGAGGTGGATAAAGCCATCTTTGACGTCGAGTGGGGTAGTCGGGACGACAGGCGTATCGGCGCGCCAATCATCAGCCATTAGAATTTTGTAAACAAAGGCTGGGCGGCCGAGCTCCAGACCCTCAGGCGAACTCACCGCGTAAACCTGCTTCGATCAAAGCTATCGTTTCAGGCAAACCATAAAGCGCCGCAAAAGAGCCGAAACGCGGGCCCTGACTTTGCCCCAACAAAACTTCGTAGAGGGCGCGGAACCAGTCGCGCAAATTCTCGTCGAAAACAGCTTTCCCAGCGGCATAGACTTCGCTTTGAATGGTCTCCGCATCGCTTTGCGCGGGCAAGGCTTGCAGGCGCTGGATGAGGTCCGCCATCGCCATCGCCTCCGCCTCATTCGGCAGCCGAAATGATTTGGTTGGTTTCACGAAGCTATGGAAATAAGCGACAGCATAATCACACAGGCTGTCGAGCGCGGGCGATGTGTCGGGGCTTGCCGAGGGAGCATAGTTACGAATATAGCCCCAAAGTACGTCCTTCGTCGCGGCATTCGAAGCACTCACCAGATTGAGCAAAAGCGCGAAACTAACGGGCATATCAAGCATTGGCACGTCGCCCTTATGAATATGCCAGGCCGGATTCGTTAATTGCGTCGCCAAATCTTGGTCGGCGTATTTTTCGATCCAAGTCAGATATTCATCGACGGCCTTAGGAATGACATCGAAATATAGCCGCTTGGCTTTGCGCGGGCTTTGAAACATATACAGCGATAAGCTCTCGGGCGTCGCATAAGCGAGCCACTCTTCGATCGTGATACCATTGCCTTTGGATTTTGAAATTTTCTCGCCTTTTTCATCGAGAAATAATTCATAACTCAATCCCTCTGGCGGTTGCCCGCCAATGGCGCGACAAATGCGCGATGAGAGGCTAACGCTTTCGCTCAAATCCTTGCCAGCCATTTCATAATCGATCCCGAGTGCCGTCCACCGCATTGCCCAATCGGCCTTCCATTGCAACTTGCATGCACCGCCGGTGACTTTCGTTGTGGTCAGCTCGTTGCTGTCAGGATGCAAATAAGTCACGGTGCCTGCTTGCGTATCAATATGTTGCATTGGCACCATCAAAACCCGCCCTGTATGCGGACATAAGGGCAAGAATGGGCTATAGGTCTGGCGGCGCGCTTCACCAAGCGTGGGGAGAATAATATCAAGAACCGCCTGATAATTTTGCAACAGACGCAGAAGCGTCTCGTCGAAACGACCACGCGCATAATAATCGGTGGCGCTGGCAAATTCATAATCAAACCCAAAACTGTCAAGAAACGCCTGCAAGCGCGCATTATTATGTGCCCCGAAGCTCGCATGAGTTCCAAATGGATCTGGCACACGCGTCAGAGGTTGTTCGAGATATTGCGCCAGCATCTCGGGCTGTGGAATATTGTCGGGAACTTTCCGCAAACCGTCCATATCATCCGAAAAACAGATCAAATGGGTTTCAACATCGGGGGCCAGCACGGAAAAAGCATGGCGCACCATGCTGGTGCGGGCCACTTCACCAAATGTGCCAATATGCGGCAATCCGCTCGGGCCATAGCCAGTTTCGAAGGTAACCTTGTTTTGCCCCGTTTTTTCCAAACGAGCCAAAATTTTGCGCGCTTCCTCGAACGGCCACGCTTTACTCTCAAGAGCGAGCGATTGCAGGTCCATCGGACTTCCTTCCTTGTGGTTATCGGCGAAAACTATCAGCCGGCGCGGGTAAGTCAATAAATTTGCGTGTCGGGGGCCAAACTTATCTTGCTGAGGGGACGCGCTGACGACATACTGGGGACATGCAAAAGTCAGTTTCGCAAGAACTTGTTCATACCGCCCAAGACGCCATTATTTTGTGCCTCTTGACGGCTGCGGCGGTGGACGGCGCGCCCCAAAACGCCGAAATTACGTTGATCGAGGCACTTGCCAACACAACTCCTGCCCTCGCCGCCAATAGCAGTGACGACTATGCCCGCATGATGGAAATTGGCTTGGCTCTGATCGGCGGACCCGAGGGGCTCGAAAGCATGTTTTCGCTCACCACGCGGCGATTAAATGCCGCCGAACGCGAGACATGCTTTGCCATCGTCGTCGAGTTTATCGCCCGCAACGGCAAAATATCACCCGAAGAAATGCGCTTTCTTGATCTGCTCTCCGATCATTTTAAGCTCGATAAACTGACCCGCGCCGCGATCGAGAAAGCCACGCGTATCCGCCTCGATCCGCTCACAAGGGCCTAATGCAAGAACATCTAGACCTCATTCGTCTGCCCATTTTTCTCGGGTTTTTGCTTGCTCTCATCCTGCTGGAGGCCATATTTCCGCGTCTATCGCGCCAGCACAGCCGACGCCAGCGATGGTCGATCAATTTTGTCTTTGGCGCCTTGAACATGCTTGTCGTACGCCTTCTGCTTCCCGTTGGTCTGGTTGGCTATGCACTCTGGCTGGAGGCGCAAGCCTGGACGGTCAACCTAACAGCCGTTTTGCCACTCCCGCTCTGGGCAGAGACGCTGATATGCCTCATCCTTCTCGATCTCATTATTTATGGCCAACATCGCTTGCTGCATAGCGTGCCGTGGTTATGGCGCTTGCATAAAATGCACCACAGCGATCAAGACCTCGATACCAGCTCAGCCTTGCGCTTTCACCCCTTTGAGGCGGCCTTTAGCCTCGGCGTCAAATTGGCCGCCATTACAGCACTCGGCGCCACGGCGCAAACCGTTATTTTATTTGAAATCTTGCTCAGTAGCTTCGCCCTTTTTAACCACGCCAATTGGTTCTTGCGTGGCATGGACGCAAAACTCCGCCGCCTTTTGGTCACGCCTGACATGCATCGCATTCATCACCGCGCGATAGATCATACCGCCAGCGGAAATTTCGGCTTTTGCCTGTCGGTCTGGGATCGCTTGTTTTCGAGCTATCAAGAAACGCTCAACGAGGCTGAAATGTCCACACTAAAGCTTGGATTAACATCCGAAAGTCAGCACGTGGAGAGCCTGCCCGCCTTAATGCGATCACCTTTTTCCCACTGAAATCGAAATATATAGAAAATTGCATCTCTCACTTGGCTCGCCTTGGCGTGCGTGGTGGGTGCGATTTATAAACCGTAACCTTGTCCGACATGCAAGACGAAGACCCGCCGCTCTTGGGGGTTCAGGACAGCACCACAATATGGCAGAAGGGTCGTCTCGACCTCAATCCGCTCCTGCAACGCTACCCCGAGCTCAGCAACGCCAGTTTCTATAAGTGGAACGCGGGCTTACTTATTTGCGCCCTGCTGCTCACGGCGATCATACTGATAAAACCAACCACGGATATGGTTGCTCTGGTCCTGTTTATTTTTTGCAGTATTCAAGGGGGGTTATACTGGGTCGGCATGATGATGTCGCTATTGCGACCCGCACCGCCGATGGATGAGGCAGACGAAGATGCCCTTTTATCCATGACGCTTCTCTTCCCGGTACACGACGAGGCCAATATGATGCCGCAACTGGCCGGCGTTATTTCGGCGCTCGATTACCCCCCTGGAAAATGCGATATGATAATACTCGTCGAGCAAGACGATATCGCCACGCGCGATGCCTTTCACCTCATAACCTGGCCCGATAATGTGCGCCTCGGCGTTGTTCCGCGCGGCCTACCACAAACAAAACCGCGGGCCTGTAATTATGGCTTGGCGTCAGCAACATCAGAAATTATCGGCGTTTTCGATGCTGAAGATAGACCCGACCCAAAAATCTTACGCGAGGTCTCGGCACGATTTTCAGCCAACCGACAGCAACTCGCATGCTTGCAAGCACCGCTCGTGATTACGCATTTTGAAGGCTCTCCCCTCGCCTATCTCTTCGCCATCGAATATGCCATGCAGTTTAGCTTTCTTCTGCCGGCTTGGTTGGGCTGCGGCGCACCAGCGCCGCTCTCGGGCGCTGGCAACTTTTTTCGCACCACCATCCTTCGTAAAATTGGCGGATGGGATCCTTTCAATGTCACCGAGGACGCTGATCTTGGCATTCGCCTCGTCAGGCTTGGTTATCGCATTGAGACCCTGCAGTCCCCCAACTATGAAACCGCGCCAGCCAATCTTCGCGACTGGTTTTTCCAGCGCACACGTTGGTTCACAGGACATTTCCAAACCCTGCTCGTCCATATTCGACACCCCGTTATTTTTCTTGGGCAGGTCGGGGCCACTGCAATGATGTTATTTTTCGCGAGCTTCCTAACACGGATTTTTGCGAGCGTCGCTCATACCGCTTTTCTGATTATCATTGCGACCGATATTGGGCATTTCTTGCCCTATCTCGCCTCGACGGGGTTGGGATGGCTGTCCTTTGCCATCTATAGCGGACGAATTTTTTGCCTCCTCAGGCTCAATGCGCTTCCCACTATGCCCAAGCTGAGACCATCAATCTTACTTCTCATGCCCTATTATACGCTACAATTACCCCCTCTTTTCCTCGCGCTCTACAATACGGCGCGGCGCAATATGCGATGGTTTAAAACCCCGCATGCGCCGATTGCTTGACAGCAAAACACTTAGAATGAAGAGGCTGGAGCGGGTGAAGGGAATCGAACCCTCGTCTTAAGCTTGGGAAGCTTCTGCTCTACCATTGAGCTACACCCGCCAGAGCTCCGTCTTACCCTATTTAAAGACCCGATCCAAGTAGGCGCATCACGAAAGGGATATAAATTGCGCTCATGATGCCATTTATGCCAAGCGCAAGAGCTGCAAAACTTCCCATGACAGGGTCTAAACGCAAAGCCTCGGCCGTACCGATGGCATGCGCGGCAAGCCCATAGGCGATCCCTTGTGTCGGGCGATCGGTGAAGCCCAGCACTTTAAAAATCATCGGTGCTATGACAATGCCGCATAAGCCTGTCACGATGACGATTGCCGCAATCAAGCCAGATAATCCGCCGATCTCATAGCCGATGCCGATCGCAATCGGTGTCGTTACGGATTTCGGCGCCAGTGAGGCAAAGCTCTCGGGGCTGACGCCCATGGCGGTTGCGACCAAAAGGGCAGACCCCATGGCGGCGATCGAGCCTGTGGTAATGCCCGATAAAATGGGCCGCATCAAGCGCTGCAGCATCGCGCGCTGATCGTAAAGCGGAATGGCCATGGCGACCGTGGCCGGCATGAGGAGCCATCCCAACCAGCCACTGCCCATCATATAAGTGTCGTACTCGACATCGCCGACGAGCAAAAATAAAGCCAGGATGGAACCCGCAGTCAGGATGGGGCTGTTCCACGCAAAAGCACCGAAGCGCGATCTCACCCAAAGCGAAGCACTATAGACCGCTAGGGTCAGAACTGCCCAACCGACATTGCGACCATCCGGCACTGCCGGCAAGCCCGCCACAAAAGCGGCAAGACTATCCCCGAGCAAGCTCATTGATCGCGCCCGCGCATGACGTTAAAGACGGTTGCTGTCACCACGAGACCAAGCACTGTGCTGACAATAATCGCCACGCCAATCGCCAAACCATCTTGTTTGAGCAGGGCTCCCATGCTGATCAGGCCCAGTGTTGGTGGGATAAAAAATAGCGACATATGCCGTAGCAAAAATTCGCCAACCAGACGAATGCCTGTCGGAACATGGCCGACAAGGCCAAACCACCCCAAGAGAAGAACCAACCCCCAAACGGGCACCGGCACAAACCAGCCCGTTACGACCTTCAGGACATAACCGCCCATGAAACAGAGCAAGATCGCCGCGACGCCCGTTGCGACCTCGCGTATCATTTAAAATGCTTCGACAGGCGCAAGCCCTGCTGCTGATAATTCGATTGCAGAGCGATGCCGTATAATTTTTCAGGCGCCTTGGTCAGACGCTCATAAACCAAGCGCCCGATAATCTGGCCATGCTCAAGAATGAAAGGCACCTCGCGCGAGCGCACTTCAAGGACGGCGCGGCTGCCCGAGCCGCCCGCTTCGCGGGCCCCGAAGCCGGGGTCAAAAAAGCCCGCATAGTGAACCCGAAATTCGCCCACCAAAGGATTAAACGGCACCATTTCGGCGGCGTGCGTCGGGGGTATTGTCACCGCCTCCCGTGATGCCAAAATGTAAAACTCATCGGGATCGAGGATAAGCCGCGCCGATCCATCCGGAACGATAGCATCCCAATATTGCCGCCAATCCAACACAGCACTGCGATCGACATCGATCATCCCAGCGTGCCGGCGGGCGCGATACCCAATCGGCGCTGAGGCGCCCTCGCCGCGCAAATCAATCGACAAAGCCAGACCGTTATCAATATTTGCCGCACCATCGACGAGGGGATGTTCCTTGTGCAACCGCCGCAACTCTGCATCTGAATGCGATTTACCGCCGCGCCGAAAGCGTATTTGCGACAGGCGCGAACCGGCCCGAACCAAAATCGGGAAAGTACGGGGCGAGATTTCAAGATATAGATGCCCCTTATACCCAGCCGGAATTTTATCAAATTCAGTACCATAATCGCAGATCACCCGCGTAAAAACATCGATCCGGCCGGTTGAACTTTTGGGATTGGCGAACGCCGCGGTTTGCTCGGGCAGAGCCAGCGCTTCCATCAAGGGGACCAGATAAACGCAATTGGTCTCTAATACGGCGCCATGCGTCAGATCTATTTTATGATAAGCCAGCCCCTCGATTTTCTCCATGACCTGCCCTTTGGCGCCAGGCAAGAATGAGGCACGCACGCGATAAGCCGTGTCGCCGAGCCTCAGGTCAAGACTGGCAGGCTGAATCTGGTCTTCGAGAACACCGCCAGGAGCCCAGATTTGTTGCTCGCGCACCATGCCCGAAATGCCATGCGCAGGGAGAATCCCAATGGCGTGGGTTTGCCCTTGTCGCGTGGGCGGCTCTTGCGCGCCGTCATCGTCCGGAAACAGGCTCATGGGCTGGTTCTCGCGCATTGTTCCCGCAGCTTTATCCGTCTCCATGACTACCCTTTTCTGAGGCATTTTAGCCAAAACACTAATGTCGTAGGCCACATATTACGAACTCGGGCGCGTCCTGTCTTGACGCTTCTCGCTTTTTTCTTCACATTCCACGGGTTTTTACATGATTTTGACGCCCGACTTGGGTTAGGGTCGCAAAATCAGGAGTGATACAGTGACAAAAGATAAAAATTGGCGCAGCCAAACGCAGCTCGTGCATGGCGGGCAAACACGGTCACAATTCGGAGAAACCAGCGAGGCTTTGTTTCTTACCTCGGGCTATGTCTATGAGCGCGCCGAGCAAGCCGAAGCGCGGTTCAAAGAAGAAGAAGACGGTTACATTTATTCACGCTTCGGTAATCCCACAGTGCGGATGTTTGAAGAGCGCATGATCGCGCTCGAAGGCGCTGACGATGCCCGCGCAACAGCAACAGGCATGGCGGCCGTGACAGCAACCATGCTGTCGCAACTCAAAGCGGGTGATCATGTTGTTTCAGCGCGCGCGCTTTTTGGCTCCTGCCGCTTTATCGTCGAGACTTTGTTACCGCGCTACGGCATCAGCTCGACCTTGATCGACGGCAATGACATGTCGGCTTGGCAAAACGCCATACAGCCCAATACCAAACTGTTTTTCCTCGAGACGCCATCCAATCCAGTGCTTGAGGTCATTGACATTGCCGCTGTGGCGCACATCGCCAAGGCCAATAATATTCGTTTGGTTGTCGATAATGTCTTCGCCACGCCTATCCTGCAAAAGCCGCTGGCTTTGGGTGCAGACATTGTCGTCTACAGCGCGACGAAGCATATTGATGGTCAAGGTCGCTGCATGGGCGGCGTTATTCTTGGCCGGCAAGACTTTATCAAAGATGAGCTGAGCAATTTTTTGCGCCAAACGGGGCCCGCGCTCAGTCCTTTCAATGCCTGGGTCATGCTAAAGTCGTTGGAAACGCTGAATGCACGCGTTGATGCCCATTGCAACAATGCCGAAGCTCTGGCCGATGCGTTGGCGGCACATCCGCGTGTCGAGCGTGTCTACTATCCGTGGCGGGCCGACCACCCGCAACACGCCATAGCCAAAAAACAAATGGCACGCGGCGGTAATCTGATTGCGCTTGATATTAAGGGTGACAAAAGCGATGCCTTTGCCGTTTTAAATGCGCTCCAAATTGCTCGGATTTCGAATAATCTCGGCGATACAAAAACCTTAGCAACACACCCCGCGACAACGACACACCAACGCCTGAGCCCAGAAGCGCAATTAGAACTCGGTATTAAACCAGGCAGTTTGCGGCTTTCGGTTGGGTTAGAAGACCCACAAGACCTGATCGACGATTTTACGCAGGCACTTGGTGGTCGAGCCTAAACGGTCGGCGTCAAATATGTTCGAAGCCCGTACCAACGATATTCACGTTTCTGTCGAAACGCGTTTTCTTGAAAACGAGTCCGAACCCGACAATCAGTATTTTGTCTGGGCCTATCATATTCGCATTACCAATCACGGCGCAGAGACAGTGCAATTGCTCTCACGCCATTGGATTATCACGGACGGCATGGGTCGTGTGCAAGAGGTCAAGGGCGAAGGCGTGGTTGGTGAACAACCCGTTTTGGGACCAGGCGGATCCTACGCCTATACATCGGGAACCCCCTTATCCACCCCGACAGGCATGATGCGGGGCAGCTATCTCATGCAATCGCGAAGCGGCGATCGCTTTGAAATTGAAATTCCGATGTTTTCTCTAGATAGTGATCATGCCAAGAAAATTTTACATTAACCGGACGACTGATGCGTGAAAACCGGACCGTTTATTTGATCCTCGGCTACTTGCTCGCCGCCTTATCTGTCGGCATGGTCTTACCGCTTCTGGCCGATATCATGACCGACTCGCGAGACTGGAAGAGTTTTCTGGCGAGCGTCGGCCTGACGGCTTTTATTGCGGTGTCGCTCATATTAACCAATCGCGGCCCCCTGCCACCTTTGGGTTTAAGGCAAGCCTTTTTGCTGACGAATTTCTCCTGGTTGGCGCTCACACTTTTTTCGGCTCTACCCTTCATGATCAGCGAAGTCGGTCTAGATTTCACCGACGCTGTTTTCGAAGCAATGTCGGGTCTAACCACCACAGGGGCAACGGTCCTACTGGGCCTCGACAGCATGAATAAAGGTATTTTACTTTGGCGTGCCATGCTCAACTGGTTTGGGGGCGTCGGCATCATCGTCATGGCGATTGCGGTTCTGCCGATGCTAAACATCGGCGGCATGCAGCTTTTCCGTACCGAGAGCTCGGATACATCGGAAAAAATTCTTCCGCGCACACAGCAAATAACGGGCTCGATTTTGCAGCTCTATCTCGGCCTTTCATTTTTTTGCGCCCTCGGTTACGTGTTTGCCGGCATGAGCCCATTCGATGCCATTACCCATTCCATGACAACCGTTTCAACGGGTGGATTTTCGACACATGATGCCAGTATTGGTTATTTCAATAGTGGTTTCGTAAATGCGGTTGCGGTTTTCTTTATCATCCTGTCATCACTTCCATATTTGAGCCTGTTCCAGTTGGTCGCGGGGCGTCCCACGCAGTTCTTTAACAACAGTCAAATTCAATCTTTCTTGGTGGTTTTTGCGCTATCGAGCTTGGTTTTAATTGCCTTTGCCAAGACCAGTGACGGCGTCAGTTTTATTATCTTCAACGGCATCTCTGTGCTCAGTGGTACAGGCTATGCAGCCTCAGACTATAATGGCTGGGGGCCGGTTGCCACGGCCACATTCTTTTTCATTGCTCTGATCGGCGGTTGCACTGGCTCAGCGACCGGCGGCATCAAGGTTTTCCGCTTGCAAGTGGCAATAATGACGACGCGGCGCTACATCCGCCAACTGGCTGTGCCACGCGGGGTTTTTCCCTTGCGCTATAATGGTAAGCTATTATCTGACAACGTCGCCTCTGGCATTGTCTCTTTAACTTTGGTCTTCTTTCTCAGCTTCACCCTGCTTTCATTAGCGCTTAGCTTCATCGGTCTTGATATGCTCACCAGCGTTTCGGCAGCGGCGGCGGCAATCGCCAATGTCGGCCCAGGGCTTGGCGAAATCGTCGGTCCGAGTGGTAATTATTCTTCCCTCCCCGACAGCGCAAAATGGCTTTTAAGTGCTGGTATGTTGCTGGGTCGTTTAGAATTTTTTACAGTTTTGGTGCTGCTACTGCCGAGTTTCTGGCGGCGCGGATAACTACTCGGCCAATGACTGGGCCGCCTGAGATCGGCGCTTGTTTAAGGCAGCGCGTAGGTCACTTTTGATACCCAAAAGGGCGGGCAGCAAAATCAACACGATCAGCGTTGCAAAGGCCAAACCCCAAGCGATCGTAATGACCATCGGCAGTAGGAATTGCGCCTGCACACTGGTCTCGAACAAGAGAGGCGCTAGCCCCAAAACGGTGGTCATCGATGTCAGCACGACAGCACGAAAACGATCAATAATCCCGTTAATAATGGCTTCGCGCTCATTCTCACCATCGCGCAGGCGTTCTTGAATGCGACTGATCAAAATAATCGAGTTATTGACCAAGATACCTGAGAGCCCCAACAAGCCGATCATTGACAAAAAGGTTAGATCGAAATTTTGAATAAAATGACCGAGGACTGTGCCAACAAGCCCAAAAGGAATAACCGACATGATAATAAGAGGCTGCGTGTAACTGGCGAAGACAAAGGCCAAAATAAGATAGATCATCACCAAGGCAAGGCCTGTCCCCGTCAATAGCTTACCCATGGTCTCGGCTTGGTCTTTGGTGCGACCACCGAAGGAATAAGTTAAATTATACTTGCTCACAATATTTGGCAGAATGTCGGCCTTCATAACCTCAAGAACATCATTTGGGTTACCCGCATTAGGGTCGAACTCGGCGGTGACTGAAACCGCGACCTTACCGTCAACGCGGCGAATGGTCGAAAAGCCCGGGCGCTCCACAATATCGACAACATCAATCAGAGGCACATATCGCGGCGGCATGCTCCCCGGCACTTGCAAGTCGATATCTTCAAGTCGACGAGGGCGTTCACCTTGGCGTGGTTGCAAGACGCGGATTGTAACTTCCTCATCGACCCGCGCAAAACGTTTAGCAATGGCGCCCTCTAAATTATTTCGCGCTGCCATGCCGATCATCTGATTATCGAAGCCGAGGGCGTGGCCGCGGGCATTCACTTGCAGCAAGAGCTCTTGCTTATTGTAATACAAATCATCAGTCGGCCGATTGACGCCTGAGAACCGCCCCAACGCATCGACGACTTCCATCGCCGCCTGTTTTAAGATGATCGGGTCGGAGCCCTCGAGACGAATATCAATATCATCGCTGGGCGGCCCGGCCCGCGTCTCACGGATAAAAATCATCCGCATATCGCCCATATCGGGGATCAATTCTTCCCAGACCTTTAAAACCTCACGGGTGCGAATGTCACGGTCTTCGCTTGGGGCCAATTCGGCCCAGACAAAGCCTCGTTCGTCACCCAACGAACTCGGCGTGCGGCCAACTTGGGTGAATATGGTTTGCACCACGCCCCCCTTACCGTCGGTCAGTTTATTTTCAGTCGCCAATAAGGCTGCTTCGACTTTGCGCAAACCCGCCATGGTTTGCTCGCGCGGCGTGCCAGGTTGAAAGAAAACATAAGCATTTACCACCTCACCCTCAGGCGAAGGAAAGAAGCGGAACGGCACGCGGTTACTCATCAACAAGCCAATGCACAGCAGAAAAACCCCGACACCAACAGCAAGCGTGGTGTAGCGTTGGTCAAAGCATTTTTCGACAAAATGACGAAAACGATTTTCTTTGAAATCCTCGAACCAAATCAGAAATTTTTGTTTCAGCGCCGTTGGTTGCCCAGACTTTTGACTTAACGCGTGCCGCAAATGTCCTGGAAGAATGAAAAAGCACTCGGCCAAGCTTGCCATCAGCACAGACAGCAAAACCAAAGGGATGGGCCGAACAATATCGCCAAAGGAATTGTCAATTACCAACATCGGCAGAAAAGCCGCCAAGGTCGTCAAAGCAGCCGCAATGACTGGCATGGTCATGCGGTGCGCCCCAGCCTCGGCTGCCGCCATACCGCCATAACCATCCTCGGCGAGGGTCGCGCTATGCTCACCCACCACAATAGCGTCATCAACAATAATGCCGACGGTCATGATGAGCGCAAACATAGACAACATATTAATGCTCATCCCGAAGGCCCATAAAAAGCCAAAGGTTGCCAGCATGGACACAGGGATACCAACGGCCACCCAAAAAGCGAGCCGCGCATTCAAGAATAAAAACAAAGTGGCCAGCACCAGCACCATACCGCCAGCACCATTTCCCACCAAAACATTGATCCGTTGGGTAATTTTATTAGCGCGAACATCGAAGGTCTTTACGTCCAAACCCGGCGGTAATGTCGGTTTTATCTTGGCAATATAGGCTTGCACAATTTTGGAAGTCTTAATCGAGTCCGAACTCTCGGTCCGCATGACGTTGAGACGGATAGCACGATTTTCACCCGACCATCCTGTCCCCTCATTAGCATCAAAAGTTTCATGCACATGGGCGACATCGCGCACCAGTAAACGACTGCCATCTGGGTTGGCCCGCAATTCAATCTCGCCGACGTCGCCAGCATCTAGCGCGAGGCCTACAGCGCGGACTTGGCGCTCAACATCGCCGCGCAAGACGCCGCCAGGCACATCGAGGCTCGACTCGGAAATGCGCGCTGCAATTTGACCCGCTGTCATATCATACCGCCGCAGTTGAGAGGGCCGCACTTCGACCCAGATCTCCTCATCTCGCAAGCCCTCAAAGGTTACGCGGTCGACGCCCGCTTCGAGCAAGCCATCGCGAATATCTTTGGCATAAGATTTAATTGCGCGCTCATCAAACGGCCCTGTGACCAAAACGCTAATGACATCTTCATACCAGGATGTCTGCGCAATAATGGGGCGCTCACTGTCTTTCGGTAAGGTTGTGATCTGGTTAACCGCAGCCTCGACCTCGGACTTGGCTTTTTGCATATTCGTGCCACGCCGAAACTCAACCGTAAGCATGGCGATGCCACTGCGGGCCTTCGAGCTCAATTCCTTCACGCCTTCGATAAACCGAACTTCGGACTGAATGGTCTCGACGACATTGCGATCAATATCTCCCGCAGCGGCCCCAGGCCACATTACATTGATGGTCACAGCGTTCATGGTGACCGTCGGGAAAAATTGTGTGTTCAGCCGGCTCAGCCCAAACAATCCGAAGAAAATAAAACTAATCAGCAAGAGGTTGGAGGCGTTTGGGTGCCGCGTAAAAAGCTCAATAATGGTGCGCGGCCGGCGGTCTGGGGTCATTTAGAAACCACTTTTACAGCGACATCGACGGCGGCCTCATTGAAACGCGTCAGCAGGATTTGCTCACCCTCGGCGACGCCGCCTTGAATGAGAACTGTTTCGTCAGTTTCGCCAATAATGGTGACCTTACGTTCCTGCAAATGACCGTTGATGATCACAAAAAGTCTCTCCTCGCCGTACAAAGCATCGCGACTGACCTCAACAACATTTTCTACTGCCGTCGCCTCAAGCACAACATTGACAAAGGCGCCGCCCCGCAATGTCGCCGGTATGTCGCCTAAAATACGTGCGTACAGATCGACCCCGCGGGTGCTTTGCGAAATCCGGGCGCCGACTTGAGTGAGCTCTGCTTGCAACGCTATTTCTTGGCCACCAATATGCCATACGACTTTAACAGGAAGCCCGATCAGAGCGGTTTCAGTTTCAATAAAACGCCCATATTGCGCATCCGACAGATTGAACCTCACTTCATAAGCTGTGGCATCGCTGATTGTCGCGACCTGATCGTTCAGGCCAAGTAATCGGCCCTCGCGCGCGGCAACATTACTCAAATGCCCAGCGAACGGCGCCCTGACGGTAGCGTGCTCGAGATCGCGTTTAGCCCGCGCCACCAAAACCTTCAAGCGATCAACCGACGCTTGTTGCTGAACATGGCGAGACTCGGCGATGGTTAATTCGAGCTTGCGATCATCGACATATTTTTGCGCCACAGTTCCTTTGGCAATCAATTTCTCTGCCCGTTCAAACTCGACCTTGGCGAGATCGAGGGCAACTTTGCGCTCCTTCAGCAGAGCCGCTCCGCCCCGCAACTGAGCCTCGGCATCGGTCAGCGCATTTTGATAGTTGAAGGGATCGATTTGCAGCAGTTCGTCTTGCGCCTCGACCCGCGCGCCCTCTTCAAATTTTTGACTCGTCGAAATCACCTCGCCCGCGACCAGCGCCCGCAAATTCACTTCGCGACGGGCCGCCAATTCACCAAAGGCTGTAAAGCTCGGCTTAACAGCGCCAAAATGCACAGTTTGCGCACTTACGGCCCATACTCTTTGCACGGGCTCATAGGGTTTCGTTTGCGGCTTGGTCACCATCAACAGAATAAATACCAGAACAAATGAACCAAAAACCGCAGCGGGCGTGAAATAACGCTGTCGGCGCGCCAATCCCCAGCGCTGGATCAACCAGTTCCGGAGCCGTTGCATTCGTTCATCTTCGAGAAATTTCATGGGGAACACGACCTTCTGCGACCGTCCTACATTTAGCGCGCCATAACCTATTATACGGATTGGCGACGTTTAACCGTTTTAAAATTTTCGCCATTATACAGGAGCCTTTACATAAACTCCAATTTTATATCGGGGTCTTAATTTCATAGGCCGTACTGCAAAATTCGCAGGTAACCGTGATCGATGGGTCTTTGTTCATATCAACCCGCTCATCTTCGGGCAAACCCGACAGCATGGCACGAACGCGATCTTGCGAGCACCCGCAGCCAAATGACACGGGCTTGCTGTCGAGCAAACGCACGCCATCTTCGTGAAACAGTCGATAGGCTAAGTCGGCTTCGTCCAAATCGGTGTCTAGCATTTCGTCGCTTGAAGCTGTCGACAACAACAATCCAAGCCGTGTCCAGTCATCTTGCGTTAAATTATGCGCGGCCACGCCCCCGTCGCGCGCAATTTGTTGGATCATAATACCGCCAGCCCGCCAGCCCGTTTCCGTGTCTGGCACATGCATAGACCCGGCACATAGTTTCATATGGGTCGGAATTTGCTCAGAGCGTTCGAAATAAGACAAAGCAATATCGGCCAGTGTGTCGCCTTCTAGCGGCACAATACCCTGATAGCGCTCCATATCCGGCCCTTGATCAACCGAAAAGGCAACATAGCCCTCACCCACGAGCGCGCTGAGATCGTTTGTTGTACCAATCGCGTCCGCGTCATATTGGGCATAGCCTCGGATATGGCCCTCTGACGTATAATCGGCGACCAGCATGGATACCGGTCCATTGCTTTTTGTTTGGATAACAAACCGCCCATCAAATTTTAGCGCGCTGCCCAGCAGTGCCGCCAGCGCCAAGAGCTCACTCAGAAGGCTGGCAACGACAGGCGGATAGTTGTGACGTTGCAAAATTTCTGTCGACACGCCATCCAGCCGCACCAGCCGCCCCGCGACATCAAGATCATTGATGAGAAAGGGAACGACGCGGTCATAATAGGGCGCCTGTGAACTTCGATCGTCAATTGCCATCAGACATCCTCGCTGAGGCAATAGGTCAAAATTGCCTTTTGCGCATGCAGGCGGTTTTCTGCCTCGTCAAAAATAACCGCATTCGGGCCATCAATAACAGCGCTGGAGACCTCCTTATCGCGATAGGCAGGCAGGCAGTGCATAAATATTGCGTTGTCCGACAGGGCCATCAAAGCCTCATTAACCTGGTACGGGGCGAAGGCGGATGCGCGAGCCTTTGCGGTCTTGGGGTCATCGCTCATCGACACCCAGCAATCGGTCACCATAGCGGCTGCACCGGAGGCCGCCTCTGTCGGATCCGTTGTGCAGCTGACCTTAGCGCCATTCTGCTGCGCCCAAGCCAGCACGTCTTGCGGCAACATGAATTCCTCGGGCACAGCCAGAACCAGTTCAAAGTCAAACAAGGCAGCCGCGTGAACAAACGAGACGGCAACGTTATTACCATCGCCAAACCAGGCGATTTTTTGTCCTTTGATTGGCCCTTTATGCTCTTCAAAGGTCTGAATATCCGCCATAATTTGGCACGGATGGCTATGCGCAGTAAGACCATTAATGACCGGCACATCCGCTTCAGCGGCAAATTCAGTCAGGATGCTATGGGCCCCCGTACGGATCATCACGGCGTCGCAAAACCGTGATACAACGCGTGCCGTGTCAGCCACTGTCTCGCCGCGGCCCAACTGACTATCAGACTGGTTTAGGATGATCACTTGTCCACCCAATTGCCGCATCGCCAGATCAAAAGACAAGCGCGTGCGGGTCGATGGCTTATCGAAAATCATCGTCAGAATTTTCCCAGCCAAAGGCTGATCTGGATCGGCCATGCCACGACTAAAGCCCGCCCGTTTTGCTTTGCGCGCATGCGCGGCGTCGAGTATTGCCCTCGCCGTTTGTGGCGTTAAATCAGAAAGATCTAGAAAATGCCGGACCATGATCCGTCCTTTCTCTTTGGTTATCTGGTAGGTCTAAACCGAGGCCGTGCAGGCCAATTCGACAGCCCTGAGCGCCGTTTCCAATTCAGACTGTTTTACATTTAACGGTGGCAACAGACGAACAGTATTGTCGCCCGCCGCCACACTCAAAAGCCCTTGCGCCCTGAGCGCGTCGACAAAGTCAGTGTTCGGCACTACACAATGCACACCAATCAACAATCCTTCGCCACGCACCCCATCTAGCACCTGCGGATGGGCATCGCACACAGCCGCGAGCCCTTGCCTCATCAGAGCCGATTTTTGTTGCACTGCGGGAAGAAAGTCAGGGTGTAGAACTTCGTCGAGCACGGCATTGGCGACTGCCGTCGCCAAGGGATTGCCGCCAAAGGTTGACCCATGCGAACCTGCGACCATGCCGCCTGCCGCCGCTTCGGAGGCGAGGAAGGCTCCGATTGGAAAACCACCCCCCAAGCCTTTGGCAATCGCCATAATATCGGGGTCAATGCCAAACAACTGATGCGCGAATAAAGCTCCGGTCCGTCCAATGCCGCATTGCACTTCATCAAATGCCAAAAGCAAACCGTGTTGATCGGCCAACGACCGCAAACCTCTCAAAAATGCTGCTCCCACCGAGCGTGCGCCACCCTCGCCTTGAACAGGCTCGATTAAAATGCCCGCCGTCTCGTCATCGATTGCGGCCGCCACGGCTTTTAAATCCAGCGGCTCAATTTTGACAAAGCCCGGAAGTTGCGGCCCGAAACCATCGAGATAAGCAGCATTGCCGGTTGCCGCCAAAGCGCCGTAAGTCCGGCCATGAAAGGCGCCGCCAAAGGTAATAATTTTATAACGTTGAGGATTGCCCGCCGCCGCATGATATTTGCGTATGGTTTTGATGACACCCTCAATGGCTTCGGTGCCAGAATTACAGAAAAACACACGGTCAGCGAAACTCGCGTCACACAGGCGATCGGCCAGCCTTTCCTGCCCTTGGATACTGTATAGGTTTGAGACATGCCAAAGCTTCTCGGCCTGCTCGACCAAGGCGGCTGTCAATTTAGGATGCGCGTGACCAAGCGTATTCACAGCAACCCCAGAACCGAAATCGAGGTACCGCTCCCCGCTATCAGTTTCTAGCCAGCTACCTGTCCCCCGAACAAAATTCAGAGGCAGACGCCGATAGGTTGGCATGACGTGATCTGACACGACGTTTCTCCATCCTTAATCTGCAATAATCGATCACAACTAAAAAAGCCGCCTCTTGTGGCGGCTCGTGTCTTTATAATACTGCTTTTCAGCTCTGAAGCAAGATTTTGCTAGCTTTTGATGCGGTAGCCGCGCCGCAACATTTCATAGCAGGCAATCCATAATATGACATTCAGGGCGACCAAGGTCACAACACCCGCGAGTAAATTTCCTTCCGCATGCCCCGTAAGCGCGTAGCGTATGCCGTCGATCATGTAAAAAAACGGATTAAATTGCGTTAATCCATGCGCAAAAGGTGGCAGTTGCTCAACCGAATAGAAGGTCCCCGATAAGAATGACAAAGGCGTAATGACAAAATTTGTAATTGTCGCCAGATGATCAAATTTTTCGGCCCAAATACCGCCAATGAGCCCCAATAAGGCCAGCAAGAGCGATGCGCTAAAAGCATAAAAAATTAAGGCTGCGGCACTGTGCAATGTAAAAGGAACGAACCACACCATTCCGAGAAACGTGCCGAGGCCAACAAAAATGCCGCGCGTCATGCCGCCCATCGCTATGCCGACGGTCAGTTCGCCCGGCGACAAAGGCGGCATTAATATGTCAACGATATTGCCCTGGACTTTAGCGACCAAAAGTGACGACGAACTATTGGCAAAGGCATTTTGTACGATTGCCATCATAATCAGTCCCGGTGCCAAAAATTGTGCAAAAGGAATACCATTAATATCAGGGCGCAATCCGCCGAGTGCGACAGAAAAAATCGCGAGAAAAAGAAGCGTTGTGATAATTGGCGCGGCCAAGGTTTGCATCGCCACCTTCCAAAACCGCAAAACCTCTTTGGTATAGAGGGTCCAAACGCCCATCCAGTTGACGGCACCAAATTGGCGTTGCCCGAAGCTTGCATAAAGATGCGCATCGGTGACAGGCTTGTCGGGGCTGTGGGACATTGAATCCATGCCAGCAAATTAGACATATTCGGTCCGAGCGCAAGCGCCAGTTTTTGCTTTCAGACGCCATATCGCCGCTTTTATCGGGGGAAAACTGCTCGATATTGTGGATAATAGGAGCTGGCCATCTGGTCATCATGTCACCAGATCTCGTAGATTGGTGTCATTCAACCACTATATGTGGGTATTAAAACCGGTGGAGGTTAACATGTCTTGGACAGATGAACGGGTCGACTTACTGCGTAAATTATGGACCGAAGGGCTGAGCGCCAGTCAGATTGCGCGGCAAATGGGCGGCGTAACGCGCAATGCTGTGATCGGCAAAGTGCACCGACTTGGGTTGTCTGGACGTGCTACGCCAGCACGGGTAACAACCGCACGCGTAGGCTCGCAATCCCGCCTGAAGACGGCCGAGACGGCCGAGACAAGTCCGAGCTACACACGCGATAGTCTGGAAAATTTCAAGGAGCCGATCGCGCCACCGCAGCCGATTTTGAGCCCTGAGGAGCGCGCCAGCGTTCTGCACCTGAATGAACACACCTGCAAGTGGCCGATCGGTGACCCCGGACAGAGAGATTTTCATTTTTGTGGCGCGCGGGCGCGGCAAGGAAGCCCCTATTGTCCGACGCACGCGGCGCTGGCCTATCAACCACTTGATCGCCGGCGGCGCAAACTGGCTGACGGCAGAGGCTAAACGAACACCGCATGAGTACTTATTTTGCAGATAAAATATGCGTTGTAACGGGCGCAGGGTCTGGCATTGGTCGGGCAACGGCGCTCGAACTGGCAGGCAATGGTGTTGGGCATTTGGTGATGGCCGATATTAATCGCGAAAATCTCGAAGCAACCCAAAAGCTGGTGACTGAAGCGGGAGCGGCTGCGTCGATCGTGCAACTCGACGTTTCTAATCGCGAGGCCATTTATGATCTGGCGGAACAAACACTGGCGACCCACGGGCAGGTCGATTTTGTTCTCAATAATGCCGGGATTGCGAATATCGCACCAGTCGAGAGCTTGGCGATCGAAGATTTCGAGCGCGTCATGAATGTCGATTTTTGGGGCGTCGTCCATGGTACACAAGCGTTTTTGCCATCGATGATCCAGCGGGACTTCGGCCATATCGCCAATATTTCTTCAATATTCGGCTTCATTGGCGTGCCCAATCAAGGCGCTTACAATTCGGCCAAATTTGCCGTCCATGGGTTTACGGAGGCGTTGCGTCAAGAAATGTATGGCACGGGCGTTAAAATTAGCTGCGTGCATCCCGGTGGTATCGATACGCAAATCGCTCGCAATGCGATTTTGCCGCAAGGCGAAGATAGTGACGAACGCCGCGAAGAAATAGCGACAAATTTCAAAACCATGGTCAAGTCAACACCCCTGCAAGCCGCTCAGACAATTTTGCGCGGCGTTGAGAAGGGCAAAGCGCGTATCTTAATTGGCCGCGATGCCCATATGGTCGATATTATCAGACGCATTTTTCCTACACGTTACGGCGATATTTTGGGTTTCCGCAACGTCGCCGACGTTTAAAGCGCAATAAGTTTAATGGCGAACAAGAATTTTTTATAATTTACTTGATATTGATAATCATTCTCAATATATAAATCCTATAAATGGCTGTGCCAAAGCTAGATCTTTATAGGAAGAAAAATGTACCCGTCGACTCACCACCGCACCCAAGGCCTCAACAAAAACTTATTTGCCAAATTTGTGCTCATCATCGGCCTCGTTGTTCCAACATTTGCTGCTGCCGAAACGGTCAATATCTACTCCTATCGCCAACCCTTCCTGCTGGCGCCTTTACTGGAGAAATTTACCCAAGAAACAGGCATTGAAACGCAAGTTATCTTCGCCAAATCGGGTCTTATTGAACGCCTGGCCAATGAAGGCGCCTACAGTCCTGCCGACCTTATTTTGACGTCGGACTTTGCCAATTTGATGAAAGCCAGCGCCTATGCGCAACCTGTTCGCTCGGCTGTTCTGGAAAGCAATATTCCAGCTGCAGCGCGCGGTGCAGATGGACGTTGGTTTGGCCTGACATGGCGGGCGCGGATTGCCTATGCCAGCCGTGAGCGGGTCACGCAAGACCAACTCAACTATGCCGACCTGGCCAAGCCTGAATGGCGCGGCCGGATCTGCATTCGGGACGGCCAACACCCTTATAATATCGCGCTCTTCGCAGCCCTCATCGCGCATCAGGGCGAGGACTGGACGCGTAACTGGCTGACGGCGTTAAAAGATAATTTAGCTGTGAAGCCCGCGGGAAATGACCGCGCCCAAGTTCGTAATATTTATGCTGGCATTTGCGACATTGCCATCGGCAATACCTATTACATGGGGGCGATGGAAAATAACACAGAAGAACCCGAACAAAAATTATGGGCGTCTTCGGTGCGGCTCATTTTTCCCGACATTAGCGCTGGCCAAGTGCATGCCAATGTGTCCGGTGTTGTGCTCGCGGCCAACGCCCCGCATGCCACAGCGGCGATTAAGCTAATGGAGTTTTTGGCGTCGAGTGAAGCGCAGGAAATTTATGCCGCGGTGAATTACGAATATCCCGTCAATCCAAGTGTCGCAACGGCACCGCAAGTGGCGCGTTGGGGCCAGTTCAACCCCGATGCAATGGCGCTGTCCGAGATTAATAGTTATGTCGAAATAGCCAGCCGTTTGGTTGACGAAGTCGACTTCAATGCGGGGCCCAAAAAATAAAATCCCCCGGGCGGGAGGGAACCCGGGGGATTAAAGACGCGGTCGGGGGATCAACCGCGCGTGCTTAGATGCTGTCTAAGCATTGGTGAATTCGGGATAGGCTTCCATTCCGAGTTCTGATTTATCGAGACCTGCAATTTCGTCTTCTTCCGAGACCCGAATGCCTGTGATGGCCTTGAGAATGAACCAAGCAATTGTGCTGGTCACGATGACGAAGGCACCGATCGCGGCAACGCCAAGAATTTGGCTACTAAACGTCACCTCGCTATTGGTGAGCGGAACCGCCAAAGTCCCCCAGATACCGCATACCAAGTGAGCTGGTATGGCACCGACAACATCGTCGATTTTCAGCTTATCGAGAGCGATCACGGCCAACGGGATCAAGATCCCCCCGACACCACCGATCAATATGGCCTGCAGGCCTGTCGGTGCCAAAGGCTCGGCAGTAATGGAAACCAAACCACCGATCGCACCGTTGAGGACGATCGTCAAATCAACTTTACCAAACACCAGCTGGGTGAAGATCAGAGCAGCGACGACACCACCAGCCGCAGCCATATTGGTGTTGATGAAGATTTGCGCAACCGAGATGGCATTGGCGGCCGAACCCAGGGCAAGTTGCGAACCACCGTTAAAGCCGAACCAACCGAGCCACAGGATGAACGTCCCGAGCGTCGCCAGCGGCATCGATGACCCCGGCATGGGCGTGCTTCCACTTGAGGTAAAACGGCCTTTGCGTGCTCCGAGGATCAGCGCGCCCGTAAGCGCCGCCCATCCACCAACTGAGTGAACCAGTGTCGAGCCGGCAAAATCGGAGAAACCAGCTTCGCTCAACCAGCCGCCGCCCCACTGCCAGCCGCCCTGAATCGGGTAGATGAAGCCCGTCAGAACAATGACGAAAATGAGGAATGGCCAAAGTTTAATGCGTTCTGCCAGCGTACCCGACACGATTGAAGCGGCAGTCGCAACAAACACCATTTGGAAGAACCAGTCGGAGCTTGGGGCATAAGTGTCGCCTTCGCCGAAATCAGGCGTTTCACTGAGGAAGGCTGCATTGTCAGGTGCCCATATTGAGAAGCTCCCAATATATCCACCTTCGTCGATGCCATACATGAGTTGATAGCCAACAACATAAAACATGATCCCCGCGATCGCATAGATGGCGACGTTTTTAACGCAAATGGTGGCGACGTTTTTCGACCGCACCATGCCGGACTCGAGCATGGCAAAGCCAGCCGCCATCCACATGACCAAAAAGCCCATAACGAGGAACAAAAGTGAGTTAAGGACAAATGCGGTCTCGCCTTCCACGGCGGCATTTGCCGGACCCGCCACCAACGCACCGAGGAGCGCGAGGGGCGTAATTTTTTGTAATAATTTAAACATG
Organism: Rhodobiaceae bacterium; assembly: GCA_038147995.1. GTDB lineage: Bacteria > Pseudomonadota > Alphaproteobacteria > RS24 > RS24 > JAYODZ01. Next base: position 90,522 of record JAYQUO010000003.1, read on the forward strand.
GATAGCTCCTTTAGCTTCAAAATTCCTTACAGCGCAGCATCGCCCGTTTCGGCTGTTCGGATGCGCGTCGCGGCCTCAACAGGCAAGACGAAAATTTTACCATCGCCGATCTTGTCGGTTTTGGCGGCCGACACGATGGCATCGTGAACAGCATCGACCTTGTCGTCCGAGACAACCAATTCGAGGCGCACCTTGGGGAGAAAATTGACGGCATATTCGGCACCGCGGTAAATTTCGGTCTGGCCTTTTTGCCGCCCATAGCCTTTCACTTCGCTGACCGTGAGACCTTCAACGCCAACCGACGTCAGGGCTTCACGCACCGGATCAAGCTTGAACGGCTTGATAATCGCGACAATCATTTTCATGTTTGGATCCTTTCCGTGGGAGGGGTAACCGCTGCGATTACCCCTCAAATTGAGTGTCCTGAGTAGCGTTGCCTAGAATGAAAACCCGTAGGCAAGAACGACTTTGGTGTCGTCATCTGCCGTTACATCTTCCGTCCCGATGAAGCTCAAGCTGAAGTCACCTTTGGCAAGTGTCAGGCTGTAGTCGGTTTGTTCGGGCGAGGCTTCAATATCGTAATAGCCGTAGTGCAGACTTGCAGTGAATTCCTCAGTAATCGGGAGTTCGTAGTCTACCGACAGATAATTGCTATCATTGGCATAGCTATCAGCGCTATCGTCGACTTGGAAACTATAGGTCACAGATAAGGGACCGTAGCCGAGCGAGGCATAGACTTCGCCAAAATCATAATCCGCGGCACCGGCATCGGGATAGAGATAGGCGATATAGCCGACATCATAGCTAAAGCCACCTTCCACCTCACCAGCAAACCCAGCATAAAGATCCAGCTCATAGCTCGCTGCATCACCAAAATCGATATTCGACGCCCATGTTCCGGCATAGAAACCCGACTCCGTTGAGAGGTCGAATCCACCGCTTACGGCCGCAGCATCATCGGTTTGCGTCATGCCCCGCCACATATAATTACTCGATACGGCGGCGTTTCCTTCAATTTCCGCCGCCATACCCGCCGAGCTCATAACCATCAAGCAAGACCCAGCCAGCAAACCAAGACGCAAAGATTTTAAATTCCGTTGTGACATATGTTGACTCCTTCTCTGTAACCAGTCACAGCTTCTTATACAGAGAGCGTGCCAAGTTTTTTGGGGCCTAAATCTAGCCAATTTATGCGGACAGCTCGATATATATGCCTATTTATTAATCATTATTATTTTACGAATAATAATATGCCTATTTATTAATCATACGAGCTAAAGACAGGCAATCTGCCGCAATTGCATCTGCTTTTAAAAAAAGGCACAGTCAGGCATCAAATAGTAACGCAAAACGGAGATGCACTATGAGCGAAGAAGTTCTGATTAGCCGTGATAACGGGGTCATGACGATCACCATGAACCGGCCAGAAGCAAAAAATGCCATGAATAAAAATATGTCAGAGTTAATTGCAGCGGCTCTGGACGAACTCGACGCCAGCAATGAGCTTCGTGTTGCGGTTATCACCGGCGCCGGCGGCACTTTCTGCTCGGGCATGGATCTTAAGGGCTTTTTGGCGGGCGAAACCCCTTCCGTCAAAGGTCGTGGTTTTGGCGGTCTCACTGAGGCACCGCCTGCTAAACCGCTCATTGCAGCCATTGAAGGTTACGCTTTGGCGGGCGGTTTTGAACTCGCCATCGCCTGCGATCTTATTGTCGCCGCGTCGACATCGAAATTTGGCGTTCCAGAGGTCAAGCGCAGTCTTGTCGCTGGGGCTGGTGGCCTGATCCGCCTTCCGGACCAGGTTGCTCCCCGCATTGCCATGGAGCTGGCTTTGACCGGTGACTTCATCACCGCTCAACGCGCCTATGAAATTAATCTCATCAACCAAGTCGTTGACGAAGGTAAGGCGCTCGAGGGGGCGCTCGACCTCGCCGCTCGGATTGCCGCCAATGGTCCACTTGCCGTTGCTGCTTCGAAAAAAATTATTCAAGAATATGCCAGCTGGCCGCATGACCAGCGCTGGGCCGAGCAAGGCAAAATTATGGGCCCCGTTTTCACCTCAGAAGATGCGCGCGAGGGCGCGACAGCTTTTGCCGAGAAGCGGGCCCCTGTCTGGAAAGGCAAATAAGCTAAACCAGAAACTCAGCAAACAGACTGAGAATAATGGTTAAAGTGACCGCGGAGGCGCTGGTCGACAGAACAATGAGACTGGACGCCTCCTCGGACGCCGCTTTATAGGACTCGGCAAAAATATTGGTAAAGAGCCCAGATGGCATCGCGGCCAGAACCGTCATCACGGCCACCCATAGTTCGGGCAGGCCGAGCAAATAACGTCCAACGCAATAAGTTAAGAGCGGTTGCGCTATAATTTTAAGGCCCGCTACACAGACCGCGATATTAATTGCACTGCGCACGCGCACCCGCGCCAGAATAGCGCCCGTCATGACCAAGGCGACGGGAATGGTCGACTCGCCGAGCAGGCTCAAGAAGCGATCGACAAAGGGGGCGAACGTAAAACCAACAGCCCCGTAGGTAACACCGGCGATAATCGCGACCAAAACATTTTGCCGCGCCAGCGCGCTCAAAATGGCGCGCCATAATTTTGACCAGTCTAGGCCACGCGGCTGGCTTAACTCCATACACAAGGTCATAAATGTAAGAAAATAAAGACCGTGGAAGGCCAAGATAAGATAGAGCGGCAATTCAGCTTTCGGTCCAAACGCCGTTAAAATGACAGGAATGCCAAGCATAATCGTATTCGAAAAGGTGCTTCCAAAACCAATCACGAAGCCTTCTTGGTGGCTATAGCCCCGCCCCGACAGCCGCGCCAAAGCATAACCGAGAAAAAAAATCGGCAGCATTGAACCATAATAGCCGAGCCACAATCCCCAAGGTGGCTCGTCTGGAAAAGGTGTCAGCGCTGTATTGCGAAACAACAGAGCCGGAGCAGCAATCTGCATCACATAGCGATTGAGAACTTGCGGAAATTGTTCTGACACCCAATCAAGCTTAACGACAATTAAGCCTGTTGCGATGAGCATCATGATGGGAAGCACAGCAGAAAGCGCGATGAGCATGATTTGTCCTTTTCTCTAAGATTAATCACAATTTGACGGATAGGCCAAGGGGACTAACTCGTCAGCATGGGTCATCACATGAAAAAAAACTTCGCGGACCGCGCCGAACTCGTGGCTTACCTGCGCGCTCACATGCGCCAGCCAAGCGATGAACAGGCCTCACCGATCTATGGCGGACGCGCAGCAGCTGAAGCGGGGCGCCACCAGATTGATGTCGGCGCTTATGGGTCAACACGCAATCACCTTGATGGCGCCGTAACACGACTTTCCCCTTATATTCGGCATGGCCTGATATCGCTCAATGCCTTGCGCAATCAAGCCCTCGATCACGTTGGCGCCGCGCGCGCCGAGGGCTTTATTCGGCAGCTCGCTTGGCGCGACTTTTGGCAACAGCTCTACATCGCATCGCCAGATCTTGTGTGGCAGGATATTGAGCCATACAAAACGGGCTTCACCGCCAAGGATTATGCGACGACCTTGCCCGACGACATTGCCACAGGGCAAACGGGCATTGCCGTAATTGACCAATTTATCGCGACCCTGTTGCAGACAGGCTATTTGCACAACCACATACGTCTCTACCTTGCTTCTTATGTCGTTCATTGGCGACGCATCGCTTGGCAAGCCGGCGCCGAATGGTTTCTCTATCACCTGCTCGACGCGGATCCCGCGAGCAATAATTTCTCCTGGCAATGGGTCGCCAGCACATTTTCAAACAAGCCTTATATTTTTAACCTCGACAATATTCGCAAATTTGCCAGCCCCGATCTTGACCTTGAACGTGACAGCAACGCAATTTTTGACGCAGGGTATGACGCTTTGCAGGCCCGACTATTTCCGAACCTGCCTGCCGAGGCCGTCTCATGACAAATTTGTTTTGGGTACATGAAGATCATCTGCATCTGCCAGCCGACATCGCCTCAGCCGAGGAGTGGCGGGTCGTCTTCATTTGGGATGACGATTTTTTAACGCAACAATTCTATGGCTTGAAGCGCCGTGTTTTTCTGTATGAGTGCCTTCTTGATTTGCCGATCGACATTATTGCTGGTCCACGCCGCACGACGCTTGAGAAGATGATGCATGACGCCGACCAACTCCTAACGTGGAATGCGCAAAACCCCGAAACTAGACATTTAATTGCGTCCCTCGGGTCTGGTTTCACAGTAACGGTTCTGGAACCCGAGCCTTTTATCATGCCGCAGGCCACTGAAACCAAATCAGTTCCGCGGCGGTTTTTTAAATATTGGAAAAGCGCCGCACCCCGCGCGCTAGCACATGACGGCCAAGCCCCCGACTAATCGACGGGGGTTAATGACATTTTTGGCTCGCTCTTGGTCAGGGCATTTTCTATCGCACGCCGCATTTTGGTCGATGACGGATTTGTCATGGAAGAGAACCAATCGATCAGCTCACCATCACGCCCGACAAGATATTTATGGAAATTCCATTTCGGTCGCGCGCGCTCCCCCAAGACATCGCGCGCCCAGCGATAAAAGGGATGCGCGCTATTCCCAACAACCACCACTTTTTCGGTCATCGGGAAATCAGTGTTAAAATTGGTTTCGCAGAAATTTTTGATATCGGCATTATTACCTGGTTCTTGCGATCCAAAGTCATTACTCGGCACGCCGATAACCACCAAGCCTCGATCACGATACATCTCCCAAATAGCTTGCAGGTCTTCATATTGCCCCGTGAAGCCGCATTGCGACGCTGTGTTGACCAGCAAAATGACCTTGCCTTGATAGATATCCAGATTAAGCTCCCCTCCCTCAATCGATGGGAAAGAATAATCATAAGCGCGTGATGCAGCCTGCGCCATTTGTGGCAGGATCAGAAAAACCAAGGCCATTAGAAGTCGTGTCATTGTGAACATCCTCTGCGCGGCTATGTGCCTATAACCACCTGTCATCAGACATAGTGTTTTTTTCGCAAACCGACAAGTCGGCTACAGCGCAAGTGCTATGCGTTGCCACATCCAAAACGCGGCCACCGATCCAGAAACCCAGCCAATTTGTGTCATTGAGGGATGCGGCAAACGAAGCGCAGACAGCGAGCGCACCAGCACCAAAACCGCCGCAATAAACAGGACTTGGCCAATTTCGACACCCATATTGAAAGCCGCTAAAGCCAAGGCAGATTGCCCCTCGGGCAAGCCAATATCGCGTAGCACCGTGGCGAAGCCAAAGCCATGCAATAAACCAAACCCAGCGCTCATGAGCACAGGACGACGCCACGGCAAGCTAGCTCGGTCGCCACGGATTAGCTCTGCCGCCATGAAAATAATACTCAAGGCGATACTCGCTTCGACAGCGGCAACGGATAAACGAATGACGCCGAGGCTTGCCAGAGCCAGCGTCACCGAATGCGCCAATGTAAAACCTGTGATAGTTACAATGAGCCGCTGGCGGGCGATAAAACACAGCAAGCAAATAAACAATAAATGGTCAAAGCCCGAGAGAATATGCGCGACACCCAGCGCCCCATACCGCAGCGCATTTTGAGGCATCGATGCCGCAGTGGTCAAAGCCCATTCGGTTTCTTGCGGCGGCACCACAACAACTCTCTGATTTTGTCCCACGGGCTTATACTTGACCAATGTGGTGAGCGCTGGGTTACCCTCAGGATAGGTTAGAAGCAAATGCGGCGTATCAATTGTTTTGCACAAATACACCCCATCTTGCTGCGGGCAGTTCAACGAGATGGTCGGATAATTCTGGCGCGCAACCGACGGGGGCACGACAAAATTTAGGCGGTAAATCTGGGGCGCTATTTCACGCAAATCGACTGCAACTGGCCGGCTATCATGCGCTTGCGCACTTATGCCCGCGACGAGCGTGAACAGCAGCGCCCACACAGCGGTCATCATTGCTTATCCTGAAAATCAATTTTATAGGCAGCACGCAACTCTGTCATAAGCTCTGCGACACGCCGTTTACGGTCTTCGGTTCGCCATGCGTCTAGCAAGCGCGCGCCCAATTCGCTTTGCGGGATCAGCCTTTGGGGATGGCGCGCCGAGATCATTACAAAATGCAATCCATGTGGCGAACGCAGCGGCCCAACCCACTGATCAAGGGGCGTTGCGGGCGCGAATAAGCGATCGGTCATCGCCGTACCAAAATGTGCCTCGATCAAATCACGCGGACGATCCGCATAGGATAATTGATAAGGAAACAGGTCTGAAAATTCTGCCGTGTTCTGTGGCGTGAGTGATGGGGGCAATGAAATCCCATCCCCCGCGCGGAACATATGGACAAAACTGATGCGCGCGGCATCGGTAAAGACATCCTGATGGTCATCATAAAATTGTGTTAAATCCTCGGCGCTTGGGTTCGCAGGGGACAGCAGGCTCTCATTGAGGAATTCGAGTTTTTGTACCATCCGCAAACGAATGACATAATCGCTCTGATCGAGCTGCAAGCTTCTCGCCTCGCGATATAAAATTTCCTCGTCAATAAAATCGCTGCGTAATTGCGCATAAGCGGCCGGATCCATGGCATCGAGAATTTGCGCCGCCTTTTCAGGATCAAAACTACGCGTGCGAAACTGGACAAATTCGATCAAGGCTTGCCGGTCGACAACAATATGGCGATCGTCGGGCGCTGGTGGAGCCAGCCAGCTGACCACAGCAAAGATAACCCCGCCAATCAAGATCAGGGCAAAAAGCGGATCGATGCGCCGCATTAGCGCGGACTGTACCAAATTGGAGAGCTGAAGGCTCGCTCCTGTATTTCAGCGTGCTGCGTTTCCGGATGTGCTTCTTGCAAAGCGACGGCATCATAAACCGTATGGCGCGGTGTTTTGATTTCAAGCGCGCGGGCGTAATAAAACGCCTTTTGCGAGGCGTCGAAGTCGGGATCTTGCCACATAGCGGCGAGCTGCACAGCGCCAACGCTATTGCTATAGGTCGCATGTTGCACATCCACGGTTGAGGCAAGCGGTGGGGTAATCTTGGCGCCCCGCGCACGGCGATTATCCGACAAGACAACATCATAAATCCGCTCATGCGATACCCCTGCGGCATCGACCCAGCCCTTGACCACTTGCACGCGCTCGAGGTTACCGCTCCTCGGATCTTTCGCCGCGTGGATCAGGAAACGAGGTGCCCCCTTATCGGGCGCCGGTGGCAAGTCACTCCCCATCGGCACCCCTTTGGCATAGCCCAGCTGCGCCAGTTGAGCGTTGGACGCGTCTTCGGCCATAAAGGACCAGCCGCCGAAAAAGCGCAACTGAATGCGCGGCCCCGATGTGGCATAAACCTCACGACGACGGAAGGCTTCATATATTCCCTCGCGGGTATTTTCATCAGCCCAAACAGCCGCCAGACCTTGCGCGCTCATATCGACCCCATAGGCATTTGGGGTTAGCTCTTGGCTAAATTTCGTGGTTGGAATACCGTCGAGCGGGAACTTGCCGCCAAAATTATCTTCCTCAGCGGTCGACATGCCAGTATGCGCGTCTGTCGACCCAATCAGGCCAAATTGGTAGGGGTTTTCACCCGTCGTCGCCGCGATCTCAAGACCACGCCGCAGAGCATCCCGCACATAATTTCCCCGTATGCCCGTATTACCAACGATCTTTGTATCGAAATTCATCACTTTTTCGTACAACTCGAAATCTGCAAAAGGGTCGTCAGGCGATAATTGTGGGTGTGTCTCTGAGGTGCCCTTGACCTGCACCATCTCGACCACAGGCTCCCACTTCATGCGCTGTTGTGCATAGGCCGCATCAATCGGCGCGCCGTCTGACTTCACATCAGAAAACATCCGTCCGAGCGAAATATTTGAGTTATGCGGAATGGCGACAAAGCGAATATCATGCGCGGCGCTGGTCTTATCCAGCCAATTCCACAGGCCTTCAGGGCGGTTATCGGACAAAGACGAGAAGGGCAGAAAGTTACGCGCTTTTTTGCCATTATCGGGTGTGAAAACAATCCGATGCAAATTCGCGCCAAGCGGCAAGGACGACCATTCCCATCCAATTAGTGCGGTAAATTTACCGGGCTCATTATGGCGATCCGAAGCCTCGGTCAAAAGATTCCAGACCGGCTGGCGGATTTCATTGGTCAGCAATTCTTTAATTGGCTGATCGCGGTTGAGCGAAGCGGCCAGCATAAAAAAGCTCTTCGCCGACTGCCCTTCCGCCAGATTTTTGAGCAAAATGCGGCCTGCTTCAGATTTTTGCAATTCTGGCGCATTGGCTTCGACCATCTGCATCACACCCATATATTCGGCGTGATCGGTGACCACGAGAAAGTCGAGCGGTGTTCTCAATTGCATACGCGCCTTAGAATAAGCATGCGGCACCGGCTCGCCCTTGGCAAAACGATAAGCATCATCTGGGGTCACGGAACGGTTGCGTAACGCATAGGCATCGCCCGAATATTTAGTATGCAGATGCGTATCACCCCACAGCAAAACGCGCTGCTCCTCTGCAACAGCCGCAGAAAAAACAATACTCCCAGCCGCAACCAAAGCGGCGAAAAAATGATGTCTGATCATGTGTTAATCTCCCTGACACCAATTTAGCATAGCCGTATATTGAGACAAGAGCCTCCCCGCGACGATATAGACCTTGAGGGGTGAGGCAAGTCCCACTACTCTTCCACCGTCAAGGAGGCGTCCGCATGCTATATGATCCCCTATCTTTTAAGTCTGGCCAACAAATGAAAAATCGATTCATGTTGGCGCCGTTAACCAACTTGCAGAGCCATGACGACGGTACGCTATCAAGCGATGAGTTCGATTGGCTGACAATGCGCGCCCGCGGTGGTTTTGGGATCACCATGACCTGCGCCGCTTATGTACAAGACATTGGCAAAGGCTTTCCGGGACAGTTGGGCATAGCGCATGACAGCCATATTGCGGGCCTGACACGGCTCGCCGATGCCATTAACAAGGCTGACAGCCTGTCCATTGTTCAATTGCACCATGCTGGCATGCGGTCATTACCCGATGTTATTGGCGAGACACCCATTTGTCCCTCAGATAATGAGGAAACGGGAGCCCGCGCGATGAGCCTCGACGAGGTCAAAGCCTTGCGGGATGACTTTATTGCAGCCGCCCAGCGCGCCGAAAAAGCTGGTTTCGGTGGTATCGAAATTCATGGCGCGCATGGTTATGTGCTGGGTCAATTTATCAGCGGTGAGATCAATCAGCGCGATGACAATTATGGTGGCTCGTTAGAAAACCGCACGCGGATTGTCGATGAAATTATCGATGGCATTCGCGCCAGCTGCCGCCCAAATTTTTGCCTCGGCATCCGTTTGTCACCGGAGCGCTTTGGCATGACCATGGATGACGCGATCGCTTATTACGATCGACTTTGTGGGTCTGGCAAGGTGGACTTTATTGATATGTCACTGTGGGACATTAACAAGCAGCCCGAAGAAGAGGGTTTTGCCGATCGCTCGCTGATCGAGATTTTTAGTGCTCGACCGCGCGGTGATACCCGATTGACCGTGGCTGGCAAAATAAACTCACCGAACGATGTTAAAGCCGCCATGCAAGCTGGCGTCGATTTTGTTACGCTCGGCCGGGCCGCCATTTTGCATCACAACTATCCCGAGCTGATGCGCAACGATGACGCGTTTCAACCAGCCACACTACCGGTGTCCCGTGATTATTTAAAACAACAGGGCTTGGGCAAAAAATTTGTCGACTATATGGCCACATGGGACGGCTTCGTTGCATAAAGCAATCAAGCCCAACCCTGCAACCGAGCCGCTTCAGCGCGCAACTGCACCGGCCCACCGAGCCATTGGCGGTTCATGCCAATGCGCTTGAACCAGTAATGTAAGCCGAGCAAATCGGTAAAGCCCATACCACCATGGACTTCCGTCGCACTGCGAGCGACATCACGACCAACTTCGCTCATACGCGCTTTTGCTAGACGCGACATGAGCGGGGCTTCCTCAGGCACGGCATCATGGGCATAAGCTGCATACCAGATTAACGATCTGCAAGGCTCCAGCGCTGCGGTCATCTCAGCACACATATGCTTGACCGCCTGAAACGACCCGATCACGCGACCAAATTGCTGACGCTCTTTGGCATAGGCAACCGCCTTTTCCAACATCATTTCTGCTGCTCCAAAACTATCCGCTGCGAGCAAGACCCGCGCCGCATCTATCAGCGATTGCGTCTCATCCTCATATCCTTCGGCGAGACATTCCGCTTCTGCTGCATCGAAATCGAGTGTCACCGTCGGGCGTGTCCGATCAATCGTCGTCAACTCCGTTACCGTGGCTGCTGCCGCTTCGATACGCAAGAGCTGGCCTGCGACGGGCACCAGAAGATGGCTTGCATTCGGCCAGTCGAAAACAAAACTCACCCGCCCCGAAACCTGACCATCGCCATAGCGTAAACCGCCGCCCTCGCGGGCCCCAGTATGCTCTGTTAGCGCCACCGCATAACGGTCTGCGCCCGCACTATAAGAAGAGATGAGCTGATTGCGGCGATCGCCCGCGGGCAGCGCCGCGAGCGCCATAGGCGCCAGCACGGTGCGCCCGGTAAATGCGGTTGGGGCGGCATGGCGGCCGAGACATTGTTGCACCAAAGTCGCCTCGAGCAACCCCATGGCAAGACCACCGTCGGCCTCGTCAAGCATCATCAGCGGCAAACCGAGCTCGACAAGCCCGGCCTCGACGCCGTCCGCAACACTGGTCTCCGCGTCGACAAACCGTCTTACTGCCTCCAATGGCGCCTGCTTCTCAATAAATTTCCCAACGCTGTCCTGCAGCAGGATTTGATCTTGCGATAGTCCAAAATACATTGTCGCCCCTATTTCGCTGGCTTTGGTTCGCGCGGCATACCAAGACCACGCTCACTAATAATATTTTTCTGAATTTGCGCCGAACCGCCACCAATGATCAGGCCGAGATCAAACATATAATGCGTTTGCCACATCCCATGATCGCGCAAAAATGGACTGCGTCCGAACAGGGCGCCATATTCGCCCATAACATCGATCGCCAGTGCCGCCAATTGATGGTTCAATTCGCAACCCTGTAGCTTAACAATCAACCCCGCCATGCCTGCGCTTTGCTTATGCGCCGCCGCCGTGGTTAACCGCATGCCATTAAATTTCATGGCATAAACTTGCGATTGCAAATCGATCAGGCGGTCGCGATAAACGGGATTGTCCATCAAGCGTTCGCCATCAATGGACTCTTCTTGCATCAAATCGGCAATCGCATTTAGCCGGTTCAGGGCCGCATCGGGATCACCCAGCATACCGCGCTCATGCGTGAGCGTGGCATTCGCCACTTGCCAGCCTTGGCCACGTTGACCAACAATTTGGGATGTCGGCACGCGCACATCGGTAAAAAACACTTCATTAAATTCAGCGCGCTCGGTCATCGTCATCAAGGGGCGCACCTCAATGCCTGGCGTGTCCATCGAAAACAACAAATAGGAAATACCCTGATGCTTGGGCGCATCTGGCTCGGTACGCACCAAGCAAAACATCATATCGGCATATTGCGCCGTGCTGGTCCAAATTTTTTGACCATTGATGACAAAATCATCACCATCGACGACAGCTGATGTGCGCAGCGATGCGAGATCCGAGCCTGCCCCAGGTTCCGAATACCCCTGACACCAGATCATGTCGCCGCGCAAGGTCGCGGGGATAAAGGCTTGTTTTTGTTCCTCAGTGCCCAGCTCGAGCAAGGTCGGCACCAACATGCTAATACCCTGGCCAGCCAAGCCACCGGGGAGTCGGGCAGCAGCAAATTCTTCGGCAATGATGCGAGCTTTTAGTGGGTCGGGCTCAGCCCCGTACCCCCCATAAGCAGCCGGAATGGTGCGCGCGGCATAACCATGCTCAATCAATAATTTCTGCCACCCCAACCGCGCTGGCGATTTGAAACTGCGGTCGCTCGAAGATGGCGCGCGATCACCATGCGCTTTTAAAAACTGGCGAACTGTGTCGCGAAATTCGACATATTCGGGACTAAATTCGAGATTCATTGTTTTCTCCCTACCCCAGACATCATGACTGTTTTAAAACTCTTGGTGCGCGGCCAGCTGCCCCATGCGGGCGGAAATAGCAAAAAACTCCGACACCATGGACGCGATAATCTCCTGCACTGATTTCACCTCACCAATCAGGCCCGCCGTTTGTCCAGCCAGCCCGACGGCCGCTTCCATATCACCGCCAAAATAGAGGTCTAAAATCCTCGCGAATGTATCGGGCGGCATAAGCCCTTCTTCATAAATCTTGGCGGTGCGTTCTGTCTTTAGAGCGCGGATGCAAGGGGTTGCTTTTTTATTCAGCACCACCGTCCCCGTTGTTGCCGCATCAATAATGGCATTTTTATAATTTTGGTGAACGGGGCTTTCTTGCGAGGCAACAAAACGCGTACCCATTTGTACCGCCTCAGCCCCGAGCGCAAAAGCTGCCGCCATGCCGCGCCCATCGCTAATGCCACCAGCCGCAACCAGCGGTACATCCACCGCCGCTCGAACCGCTTGCAACAATACTAATGTCGAAACCTCTTCAGGGTTTTTAAAGCCACCCCCTTCAGCCCCTTCAACCACCAAACCATCGACACCAGCTTCGACGCATTTAATCGCGGCCTCGACCGTTGGAACGGCGTGATAAACAATGATCCCGGCTTCTTTCAGCGGTCCAATAAATTTTGCCGGGCTGCCAGCAGAAGTTGTGACAAACTTGACACCGCTGTCACAAATATATTTGAGCATGGCGTCATCACGCAAAAACAGGATCGGCAGATTAACCCCAAAAGGCGCCTTGGTGAGTGTGAACATTTTCTCAATTTCGGCTTTGCAAATGTCGGTCTCACCGGAAGAGGTTTCGATAATACCAAGTCCTCCCGCTTCGCATACGGCACTCGCCAGCGGCGCGCGGGCAATCCACCCCATTGGGGCCTGAATGATGGGGTATTTTGCCCCTGTCTGGGCCAAAAATCGATTTGTCATAAAACCTCCTAATATATCGGCCTGTCTTGGCGCCTAGGTGAGCAGAATAGTGACGCGAACGCAATCTGGGACTTTGCCGCAGGGGCATGCCGGTTTGCACTTGCCTTCAAGGCCGCGCCCCGCCAGTATCTTGCCAAGGAGACGTCATGGATATTGCCGCTTTTGAAAACATGGTGCCGTTTGCCCGCCATCTCGGTATTCAGCTCACCAGTGTCACAGCCGACGAAGTGTCTGGCCACATTGAGATTACAGCCGCGCTGTGCAACAACACCCCGAATGTACATGGCGGTGTTGTCATGTCACTAGGTGACGCGCTTGGGGCCGTGGGCGCCTTCCAAAATATTCCCGACGGGGCAGACGGAACAACCACGATTGAAAGCAAAACTAATTTTTTAAAAATGGCAGCGCAGGGCGATATTCTGTATGGCGTCGCGCGGCCCTTGTCGCGCGGCCGACGCCTCTCGGTCTGGCAAACCTCGATCACGCGCGGCGACGGAAAAATGGTGGCGCAAGTCACGCAAACCCAACTTTATTTGTAGGAACTAAGGATGAAAATTTCGCTGTTTGCACTTGGCGCCGTCGGCGCTCTGATTGTTTACGCAACCGTGTCGCATTTTTGGCATTTATCGTCGCGCCTCGCCTTCGATGACGCGGCGCAACAAAAAGCACCTTTCGACTATGTCGATTTGGGCTACGGTCCTTTACACTATCGCTGGCAAGGGCCCGAGGCTGGGCCCGTCGTTGTTATGGTGCATGGCTTTTCGACCCCGTTATTCATTTTTGATCAAAATGCCGAAGCTTTGGCGGCGGCGGGATTTCGGGTCTTACGCTTCGATCATTACGGGCGCGGTTGGTCGGCCCGACCCGATGCCGCCTACGACGCCGATTTTTATGATAATACGCTCATCCAATTACTCGATGCATTGGACCTCAACCAACCCATATCCCTAGCGGGCTTATCTATGGGCGGCATAATTGCTACCGAATTTACCGCCCGCCACCCCGAGCGGGTGAAGCAGTTGGTTCTATTCGTCCCCGCTGGCCTCGACCTCATTACCCCGAAAGCAATGGCGATGATCATGCGCCTGCCTCTGGTTCGCAGTTTCTTCTGGCACCGCTATGCGACGCAACGCTTTAGCGCCGCCTATGACGAACATATGGCCGCCTTGCCGCCCGAAAATCGGTTGCGCGGGAATGTTGCTGAACAATTTGCTTATGCTGGAACGGCTGAGGCGCTCCTCAAAACGCTCGACCATTTACCGATGGCAGGACGCGATGATAGCTACAAGCGTCTCGCGCTCACCAATACGCCGACGCTGGCTATTTTTGGAGAGAGCGATGACACAGTGGCTATTTCGAGCGCCGACCGCTTAGCTGGCTTAATGCCCAATGCCGAAATTATGCGCGTTGAAAATGGTGGTCATGGTTTAAATTTTGAACGCCATCAAGAAATCAACCCCGTTTTGGTGAACTGGCTGCAAGCCAACCACTAAAGCCACCACTTGCTCTCGACAGAAAGACGATAGTGATGACCGACCTACTTCTGCGCACCCTCTCACCGAGCGGGGTTCTCACCCTCACCATGAATCGGCCCGATGTTTTAAACAGTTTGAACCGGCCCTTGATCGAGACCATGATCGAGGCCTTTACCGAGGCCAACGCATCTGATGAGGTGCGTTGCGTGGTTTTAACCGGCGCTGGGCGTGGCTTTTGCGCCGGCGCCGATCTGATGGGCGGCGGTTGGCCGCGCGAGGAGGGTTGGTCACCCGGACAAACCACCGCCTATGCCATGGAGCATGGCTTTAATCCTCTGGTGCGCGCGCTCACGGGTTGCGCCAAGCCCGTGATCACCGCCATTAATGGCATGGCAGCGGGCGGCGGCGTCGGACTGGCGTTGGCGGGGGATCTCGTCATCGCCGCTGAGAGCGCTAAGTTTCGTCTCGTCTTTGGGCCGCAACTCGGTATCATTCCTGATGTCGGCGCGTCTTGGTTGGTGCCAAATCTAATCGGCCGCGCCCGCGCCAATGGGCTGGGGCTTTTGGGCGACAATCTCGATGCTAAAACGGCGCAAGACTGGGGCATGATTTGGGATTGTGTCGCTGACGAGGGACTCGCCGCCCATGCCGAAGCCTTAGCCAACCGCATGGCCGATAGCGCTATTGCCGGTCTGAAAGCGGTGTCGCGAGCGCATGACCAAGCTCTGATTTCAAGCCTTGACGCGCAATTAGATTATGAGCTCAAACAACAAGCCTATTATTGCGACCAGCCAGAATTTGCAGAGGGCGTTCGCGCCTTTGCCGAAAAACGCAAACCAAATTTTCGTGACCTGCCCAGTCGGAAAAAATCTTAAAGCGACCAGATCGCACGCCGACAATCGCGGATATCTTGCGCCAAGACCTCGGGCTTTTCAAAGGCGGCGAAATGGCCGCCCGCATCATGGTCGCGCCAAAAAACAATCTGGCTATATTGCTTTTCGGCCCAACGCCGCGTCGGTTTAATAATTTCAACAGGGAAACGGCTGGCTCCCATCGGTAAATCGAAAGGCGCCGGGTTAATGGTGTTAAAGCTCTCCCAATAGAGCCGCGCCGACGACCCACCGCTCGCTGTCAGCCAATACATCATGACGTTATCGAGCAATTCAGAGCGCGTGAAGATATTCTCGGGATGGCCTTGGCAATCTGACCAAGCTTGAAATTTTTCGATGATCCAAGCCGCCTGTCCAATTGGACTATCGACCAACCCATAACCGAGGGTTTGTGGCCGCGTGCTTTGCTGTTGCGAATAACCTGTGCCCCATTGCTGGTGGGTGGCAAAATCGGCTAAGGCTTTTTGCTCCTCGGGCGTTGCCGAGCTGATAATCTCTTCGTCGGGCAGCGCAATCACCATATTCACATGCACCCCTTTACAATGGGTCGCATCATGCCGGCCCGTCGCGATGGTGACAGCCGAGCCCCAATCGCCACCTTGCGCCATATAGCTGTCATAGCCCAAACGCGTCATTAACACGCCCCAAGCCTGACCAATGCGATCGACGCCCCAACCGGGACTTGTCGGTTTCCCCGAAAAACCATAGCCCGGCATACTCGGCAAGACGAGATGAAACGCATCATCTTCGCTGCCACCATGCGCCGTCGGATCGGTGAGCAACGGAATGATCTTGATGAATTCAATAATCGAGCCTGGCCAGCCATGGGTCATGAGAAGCGGCGTGGCATCAGCGTGGCGCGAGCGGATATGGAGGAAATGGATATCGAGCCCATCAATCTCCGTCATATAGCTGCCGAGCGCATTAAGATGATTTTCGCAAGCGCGCCAATCATAATCCGTCAACCAATAGGCATGTAGGTCGCGCATATAAGCAAGCGGTATCCCTTGCGACCAATCTTCAGGCGTTTCGCGCTCCACCCAACGCGTCAACTCGAGACGATGCCGCAAGTCAGCCAGCGCACTATCTGGAACGGCAATTTTAAAAGCACGAATTTGATCGGATGATGCGGTTGGCATAGGCGCCTCCATGTATAAAAATATCGCGCTACTATGCTGGTCTGCCGGCGGATTTGTCAAACGCTGGGGCGCTCAATTCGGGCTAGCGACGAGGCCTTTACTGGCCACGATACGGGCCCGAAATAATTCCATGATCGCGTTATAGACGGATTGCCCTGCAAGCTTATCCTCCACCCCGGCATCAATATTAGGATTGTCGTTAACCTCAATGACCCGTGCTTGGCCATCGATCAATTTCAAGTCTACGCCGTAAAGACCTTGCCCGATCACGAGGCTTGCCCGAACAGCTGTCGACAGAACGGTCTCAGGCACCTCCTCAAGCGGTACAGCATCGAAACCGCCTGATGTCACCCGCCCGCCTGTCTTGTGATTATAAATCTGCCAATGGCCGCGCGACATATAATATTTGCACGCAAAAAGCGGTTGGCCGTTCAAAACGCCAATCCGCCAATCGAAATCGGATGGCATAAATTCTTGCGCCAAAATGACAAAACTTTGCTTGAGCATTTCGCTCGCCCGCGCGATAAATTCGTCTGCCGAGTTTACCTTATGCATGCCGCGCGAGAATGAGCCATCGGGGATTTTGAGCACCAATGGAAAGCTCATCTCCTGCGCCAATTGCTGCATATTCGACCTTGTCACAAGCCAACTGCGCGGCATATCGATAGCGGCACGGGTCAGCGCTTCGGTTAGAAATACTTTATTCGAACAGCGCAATATCGACTGCGGATCATCAATCACCGGGAGCCCTAAGCGTTCGGCTTGGGTTGCAAACCGATAGCTGTAATGATCAATCTGGGTCGTGGTACGAATGAATAATGCGTCGAAACTACTCAATCGGGAGAAGTCATCGCGCGTGATGACCTCCGCCTGCATATTGAGGCTGGCCGCAGTTTTCACGAATTGTACCAAGGCGCGACTATTCGACGGCGCCAGAGCCTCATTCTTTTCAATCAAAATCGCCAAGTCAAAAGAGGCAGACTTGGTCAGGACGGGATGCGGTATCCGCGCAGCAAGGGCCAAGCGCGCCGCCGCTAAAAAGCGCGGGCGATCCTTCTCATCAACTGAGGAAATTGACAAAGGCCAGATATAATCCACCTGCCAACGCCGTTGTTTGTAAATTAATTGCACTTCCAAAATGGGCACAGCGAATAGGCTATAGCAGCGCCGGCACAGGCGCCGCGCCCAATCGCAGTCCGTTTGCCCAAAATAAAACTCAAGCGAAAATTTCTTCTGATCGGCTTTGAAGTGGGAGGCTAGAATCTCTGGCGACGGCAACAGTCGGTTGAGCTCATCGAGATAGCGTAAATAGAGCTTGCGATTGACAAGCCCCGACAACGAGTCGATATCGGCAACGGTCTTATTGCCGCGCGCTTCGGCGATCAGCGAAACGTAATATCCCGAAGCGAGATACTCATCAGCGGGGCAAAGATTAATCACGCGAACCGACTCACCCAAAAAAACGGGGGTCGATAAGAATTCGCGCGCTGTTAACACCTGCGCCGTTCGAAATTGCTGGGTCAGTGGTTCGACGGCGGCGCGATCTTGAGACCGCGGTACGACGAGCAGCAGTTTACGCCGCGGGTCGACAGCCTTGCGTCCCTTCCGCGTAACGAGCGACTTCTGCATTTTGAGCGCGTCGGCGCCGTCTTCATAATAAGCTGGCCACAGCGCGACGGGCGAGAAACCGTGCCGCGTATAAAAATTGATCAGCGCCGTATCTTCCGCACGAGCCTCGAGGCCCATCATCGCAAAACCCAATTTTCGGCACTGGCGGCTGCATTTGTTCAGCAACATCGAGGCCGCGCCACGACCCCGATAGCTTTGCAAGACGGCTATGGAATAAAGCCGCGCAGTCGTAAGGTTACGCTTCCAATGCAAGCATGCATATCCAATCACGACCCCGTCCATCAAGGCGGCATAGAGGATCTGGCTGGGGCTGGTCAGAGCATGCCGCAGAGCCCGCCGCGACATACGATCATGGCGAAAACTAGAATATTCGATGGCGAGTAAGGCATCGAGATCCGTAGACCTCGCTTTGCGAATTTTAATGGTCGGGTCCACCCATGCTCCTCAAAGCGTCGTCATCCGTGACCCATCACAGCAACGCACGAGCTTTTTCCCATGAAGACGACGAGCAACGCCGCTCCTTCTCTTCCGATTTAATCTACCCTTAATCGGTAAGCAAGCTGATTTTAGGAGCGGCGCTCAAGAAACGCCACTCCGTTGAAAAACCCCAGCCACAATCTTAGCCAAGAGTAGTCCTTATCGTCTAATCGCACCGCTCATCCCATCGGGAGCGGCACCGATTACTATCCATGGCGTATCTTTATTTTCTTTCCGCATATGGAAAGTAATTGTTTGATCACCATAGGTCACTGTACACCCCGTTTGCATTGGATAGGTTACGTCATCGCGATCTGCATAATCATAATGATCGCCCTCTAAGGCGAGTTTTCCCGATAGATCTCCAGCGGGAACACCTGGCAACATGCCTTCCAGTTGAGCGTTTCGACATGTCTGCATGGCCCCACTTAACTCGGCGCCCAGTTTACTATGTTCGAATTCCTTGGCCGAGTATCGCATCAAGCCCCAGTAGGCCAAACCAACAACAAAAATAACGGCTAATACCACCCTAATCTTGGAGTTCATTTTCTTTCCTTTTTTCTTATGATGAAACCTTCGATAGACAGTTAAGCCATCCCCCAGACTTGTAATCGCCGCAAGGCTATCACTTGCCGATTATCCGCACGCATAGCTGATTTATAAGCGTTCATCCTGACTTAAGTCGTTGCCAAGCCCGATCGAAAAGCAGGATTTTTCTTTTAACGCAACAAAAACACGGCACTACAATTATTATTTATTCAATAGTTCCAGCATGTTAGATGCTAGATCACGCGGCGCATTTTTGCAACTAATTCCGCAAGCCGCATCTGGAACAAAACCTTAAAGTGCGTATCTGTTTAGACTGGGTTATCGTAAACCAAGCGGTAAGGTCGTCGCTTTCAGTAGCTCACACAGGTCGAGAACACGAGTTTTTTAACGATTCGGGCAGTAATATTGGGTGTAGAAAAAATATAAAAATACATAAAAAACAATATTCTAAATCATTTCACTCACAGTCGAGAACCTTTTTTCATAGATTTTACTTGCTAGAAACAAGTTTGTAGCGTTAGTCTTTCCGAGTGACGATCTAATCTGGTATGTAAGCAAAGAAGCGCTGCCAAAGCGGCGATTGAGACGAGGAGGGACATAATCATGGAAGTAGGTCTTTTGATAGTTTTCCAGAATTTTATGGAGCAAACATCGGATCGTGCAGCTTGGGAGCGCGATTTAAAAATAGCCAGCATGGCCGAACCTTTAGGTTTTGATACTTTAGGTGCCGTTGAACACCATTTCTTTAATTACTCAATGTCACCAGATAATTTGCAGTTCTTGGCTTACATGGCAGCCAAAACGCAGCGAATTAAGCTCCTGACAGGGGCGGTAATCCTGCCTTGGAATGATCCGCTTCGGGTCGTTGAGCGCATGGTGGTGCTCGATCATTTAAGCAATGGACGCGCGCTTTTCGGCATCGGACGTGGCCTCGCGAAACGCGAATATGATCGTTTTGGTGTCGACATGAACGAAGCACGTGATCGTTTTGACCAAGCTGCTGAACTGATTTGCGATGCGTTGGAGTCAGGAACCTTTGAAGGCAAGGGCCCGATCTATAACAATATGCTAACAGAAATCCGCCCACGGCCCTATAAGAGCTTTAAAGATCGCTTCTACTGTGTGGCCATGTCGTCCGATTCGGTGCCTGTCTGCGCTCGGTTAGGCGCCCGCATGATGACCTTTGCCCAAAAACCTTGGGAAGACATGGTGCCGCATTTCGAAGCCTATAAGAGCCAGTTTAAAGAAAATCATGGGGTCGCCCCTCCGCCACCCGTCTGTGTTGACTTCTTAGCCTGCGACGAAAGTGGTGAGCGGGCCGAGGCATTAGCGCGCGAACACATGGCTAATTACTACATCACGGTGATGGAACATTATGACATGGCTGGTGATCACTTCAAAAAAATGAAGGGCTATGGTGACTATGCCTCGAATGCAGAATTGCTTCGCGGTCTAGGTATGGAAGAGGCAGGCAATGCCTTTGTCGATATCAATACATTCGGCACGCCGCAGCAAATTCTCGACAAGCTCGAAGCCCGTCGTAAAACCATCGGTGATTTTGACTTAACGATCCAAGTCAGTTATGGCGGCATGGATCCTGCCGATGCTGAAAAAAGCCTTAAACTTTTTGCAGAAAAAGTTCTCCCTGAGCTTCAATCTTGGAAGCAGGCCGCGTAAGTCGCCTTTTCCAATTATTAGATTGATGACTTCAGAAACTGGTCGGCCAAAAGCCGGCCAGTTTTTATTGCGACGTTAAGCTGTTATCTGGGCAGCGGCAAACTCGCGACGGGCCGTTTTTTGGTACCGCGGCATAGAGAGTTGTGCGCTGGTAGGGACGCCGCCCCGCTGTTTCAATGAGCTGCGCCAGCGCGCCGGCATCAAGCGATTGGCCAAATTCTCCGCCAGCAGATCTCGTAATCGACTCGTTCATCAGCGTGCCACCAGCGTCATTTGCACCCGAGAGCAACGCGCGCCGTAACCCTCCCGTGCCGAGCTTGACCCAGGAGGCTTGAATATTTGGGATCAAGCCGGCAAAAACCAGTCGCGCAACCGCATACATTAAAACACTCTCACGCCAACTCGGTCCCTGTCGCGCTTTTCCTTTCAAATAAATTGGCGCTTCCATATGTACGAAAGGCAAGGGCACAAACTCCGTAAGACCTCCGGTGGTGGCCTGAAGTTTCTTAAGCGCCAAAAGATGCGTGGCCCAATGATCATAGCTGTCGACATGACCAAACATGATGGTTGATGTTGTCGGCAAGCCAACAGCATGTGCGGTCGCAACAATGTCAAGCCACTCGGCCGTATTCACCTTATCGGGGCAAATAACCTTCCGAATGTCATCGTCCAATATTTCGGCCGCCGTTCCCGGCAAGCTACCAAGGCCAGCCTGTCTCAGACATATGAGAAATTGCTCGATGGATTGCCCTAACGTCATTGCGCCATGCATGACCTCTAGGGGCGAAAAAGCGTGAATATGTATCTGCGGCGCCACCCGCTTGGCCGCGGTTAAAATTTCTAAATAATCAGCCCCGGTAAATTCTGGATGAATGCCGCCTTGCATACATATTTCTGTAGCACCATAAGCGACGGCTTCTTCAACGCGCGAGGCAATTTCTTCGAACGAAATGCGATAAGGCTTGCCTCTGAGATGCGCGGCCGTTTTACCTTTTGAGAAGCCACAAAAGCCACATTTATAAAGGCAAATATTGGTATAATTTATATTCCGATTAATAACATAGCCCACCGAGTTACCAACTAACTCGGCACGCATTTGATCGGCCGCCCGCGTTATATGCTCAAAATTGGCACCACGGGCGGAAAACAAATATGCAATGGCTTCCGCCGGTAAATCCTCTCCGGCCAAACAGCTATCAATCATACTGACAATTGACGGATCGGGTTTGCCGATGGAATGACTAAGGGCGGGAAGTTTTTTATTGGCGCCGGCGCGCCAATCATCTTCCATAGGCAAGCCAGCCGCATCCTGCTGAGCGATTGCAGCGCTCCGCAGGCGCGGATCGAGCCATTTATCCGCTTGCCGTAAAAATCGCGGATAAATTGTAAATCGCTCTACCAAATTGTAGGGCGTCAGCTGATCCGCCAGATCGGCCACATGCGGCCACGGTTTTTCAGGATTTACATGATCCGGCGTGACCGGCGAGATACCTCCGAAATCACCAACGCCTGCGGCAATCAAATCTTGATAACCGACCTCCGAGATCAGGTTGGGCGGCGTTTGAATAATTATCGTCTCGGGAAGCACATCGCGCGCCGCCGCAATCGTCCATAAAAGTTCATTATCGTCAGCGTCGGCGACGTTGCGCATACGGGTATCCGACTTAGCGCGAAAGGGCTGAATAATGACTTCTTGCACATGCCCATGCTGCTTGTGCGCATCAGCAATAAAAGCAAGGTCCGCCAAGCGATCAGCGCGGCTCTCACCAATCCCGATCAACAAGCCTGTTGTAAAGGGAATTTGAGCCTCGCCCGCTGCCAACAATGCCGCCCGTCGTAGTTCCGGCGATTTATCGGGAGCCGCGAAATGGGCGCCGCCACGATGTGTGAGTTGCGGCGCAAGAGACTCCAACATCATACCCATGGAAAACGCTACGGGCCGAAGTTGCAAGACTTCAACTACTGTCAAGCTACCAGCATTAATATGCGGCCATAAGCCAGTTTCTTCATAGACCGCCCGCGCCGCGATGGCGACATAATCGAGGGTCGATTGATAACCGTTTTCCGTCAACCAATCGCGTGCCGCTTGATAACGTAACTCCGGTCTCTCGCCCAGAGTGAAGAGAGCTTCTCGACAGGTGGCAGAAGCGCCCGCCCTCGCAATTTCAAGAACCTCGTCAAGCGCGAGATAAGGCTTAGGCACTTGGCGCGGAGATTTGGCGAAAGTGCAATAAGAACAACTATCCCGACATAAACGCGTCAGCGGAATAAATACTTTGCGAGAATAGGTGACGGTCGCCGGTCCAGCATGGGTTAAGTTTTTATGCGCCGCGCGTTTGGCCAAGGCTTGCCAAGGCATTGCCACCAGCGCCATGTTAATATGGCTTTGACCCGTTACCACATTATCCATTCGCGGCCACCAGCGCCGGAGCTGGCGACAAAGCCAAGTCACTTCCGGTGTCAATATCAAGCGCTATATTCGGATTTTCTACCTGCAAAGCGGGGCCGCCCCGACCGGACCAGTTTCGCATATGCGCAACTAAGGAGTGAGGCCCGAAAGAAAAGGCACCATGATCCTGAGTACCATACAGCAAAGCATTTGTTCCCGCCATTTTATGACACGGCACTACCAGAGGGCACTCGACTGCATCATAGTGCGTAAATAGCTGTCGAATATCGTTAGCCTCAATATATGGTAAATCAGCGGGTAGTATCAGCCTAGGGGCGCGCGGCTTATCTAACGCATTGAGGGCGGTATTTAAATCAGCGCCTGTATCCGAAGATAGGCAGAGAAGGTCGATATGAGCGCGACGGCAAAAGCCTTCCATCTGAGGCGAGCCACAGAGCAAAATAACACGCCCCGTTTCCGCCTGCTTTGCAATCTCAATCACATGCGTTAACATGTTCAACACAAGCTGACTATGTCGACCGGCCGATAAAACTGAATTGAGGCGCGATTTGGCACCTGACCACCCTTTAAAGGCTACAATGATCTCTTGCATCACATCCCCTCGGCTATTCGCATCACGGTTTTGGCCAAGCGCAGTTTGTCATCTTCATTTGACATGATGATATGTTCACAAAAGACCTGCAAGCCGTCGGCCTCAAGTTCTGCAACATAATCTGCGTCTCTATGGTCAATCACCAGAGCATCGATCAAACCATCGAGATGTCGCGCATAGCTTAGAGGGTTAACAGGGATTTCTAATTCCGTCATAATTTTTGCAGTTGGCCCCTTAATGGCAGACCCCCCAATAATCGGACTAACGGCAATGCGGGGGCAGCGACTGGCAGAAATGCGTTGGCGCAGAGTGGGCACTGCCAAAATTGGGTCAAGGCTCAAATAGGGGTTCGAGGGACAAAAAATAATGGCGGCCAAGTTGTCGCTTGCCGTCAGTAATGCATTTAATTTTACTGCTGGCTTTGCGGCAGTGTCGACATCAAAAGTAATTGCCTGCGTTTTGGGCTTGCATTGATCGCGAACAAAATATTCCTGAAACGATAAAATGCCGTCATCGCTATGCACAAGAGTGCGGACACGTTCATTAGATGCCGGAAAAACAGAGCAGGTTAAGCCAAGCCGATCGCACAGCAGCGTGGCAACATCTTCAAGGCTCATGCCGTTATCGAGCGCTTGCCGTCGCAACAAATGTAAAGCAATATCGCGGTCTCCCAAGCGAAACCAAGACGGCCCTCCTAACTTCGCGACTTCCCCCAACACCTGCCACGTCTCGTCGGCACGACCCCATCCTTGCCCCGAGTGGACGAGGCCACTAAGAGTATAAATGACGGTGTCGAAATCGGGACAAATCAGCAAACCAAGATGCTCGAAATCATCCCCCGTATTGCATGCGACATGCAGGCGACCTTCGGTAAGCACATTAGCTAGGCCACGCACCAATTTGGCGCCCCCCACTCCTCCGCTCAAAGCCAGAACCGGCGCTTCACCCCTCATGTAAACAAATCCAAGTCGATCGGCCGGATAATATGCTCGAGGCACCCTTGCGCTTCCGGCAGTTTGGTTCCCGAAAGCCAAACTGCGGGGATCCCTGCATCAGCCTCCCCCATAATAACGCCGGCCGTGGCAGCGAGCTGATCGGCAACACCCACCATGCTAACTTCCAGTTTTCGCCCATATCGATCTGGCATTTGCCTAAGATCTTCAACCGCCGCAAAACCAGCCAACCCGATCGCCACATTGGTGGTTCCCATACGCCAAGGCCGCCCAAAGCTATCTGCGATAATAACGGCAATTGGGATGCCGAATGCGTCAATTATCTTGCGCCTTATTTGCGACGCCGAAAAGTCTGGGTTCTGTGGCAACAGAAGAACGACCTCATCATCCGCCTGTGGCGCAACAATATTGGACTTATCTATTCCGGCATTAGCCATTACCAACCCCAATTTATGCCGGACGATAATTAGCCCGGGACGCACGCGCATGACGGCACTACTTTCGGCCAAAATCAGCTCCACCAAACGCGGGTCTTTCCCCGTTTCGGCCGCCAATTCGAGGGCGCGGGCGCTGGCTTTCACCGACGATAAATATTGATGACGACCCTCGGCTTTCGAGACTATTTTCTGGGCAACAACCAGGCAGTCTCCAGCTTCGGGTCGAACGCCCGCAGCCGTCAGCGATTTAAGTATAAGTGCAGCAAGGTCGTCACCGGCAACAATATCGGGAATATCCGTCAAACCAATCGCGTGCATGGATGTCGTATTCATCGGCCAGTCAGTATGCTCCAAGGGTCGTCTGCGATGGGCCATAACTCTGATTTTATGACCTTATTTTCTTTACTTGTTTAAAGCAAGTATATTGCATAGGGCGTTATTAAATGTAAGCATACCGTACGTTATAAAGAAATAAACAATATCGCGAGAGGTATAGAATGGCGTGGGATTTTGTCACGGACTCTGAATTTCAAAAAGAACTCGACTGGATGGCCGATTTTATTCGTGCCGAAGTCGAACCGCTTGATTTGGTTTTCCGCGGCCCCGGCGACCCTTGGGATCCAGCCTCTCCGGCCCGCGCACTGATGAAGCCCCTACAAGAACAGGTAAAAAAGCGCGGCTTATGGGCCTGTCACTTGGGTGAAGAGCTCGGCGGGCAAGGTTTTGGGCAATTAAAGCTTGCTTTGATGAATGAGATTTTGGGGCGCAGTCGTTTCGCTCCGTCGGTTTTTGGTACGCAGGCGCCAGATACTGGAAATGCTGAAATTTTGGCCCGGTTTGGAACCGAAAAACAAAAACAAACCTATCTGCAACCCCTTCTTGATGGTGAGATAGCATCCTGTTTTTCGATGACCGAACCGCAAGCTGGAGCGGACCCAGGCGAGTTTACCTGCAAAGCTCATCTAGAGGATGATCACTGGGTGATTAATGGCGAAAAATGGTTCGCCTCGCATGCTCGCTTCTCAGAATTTTTGATTGTCATGACCATCACAAATGATCAGGTGGCGGTTCATGATGGCTCATCAATGTTGATTGTGCCCCAAGGTACAGCTGGCATGACCATATTGCGAAACACAGCTGTTGGCCCCAAAGACGACTTTGATTCCGGCGTTCACGCTTATATTCGCTTTGAAAACTGCCGCGTGCCAAAGGAAAACCTTTTAGGGCCAGAGGGCGGTGGCTTTATGGTCGCCCAGTCACGACTAGGGGGCGGCCGCGTTCATCACGCGATGCGAACGGTTGGTATGCTGAATAAGGCCTTGGATATGATGTGCGAACGCGCCGTCAGCCGCATCACCAAGGGCGAACCGCTGGCGCAAAAACAAATGGTGCAGGAAAAAATCGCCGACTCTTACACGCAAATTTTACAATTCCGCTTACACGTTCTTTACGCGGCTTGGCTACTCGATCAAGACAAAGGATACTCGCGGCGCGTGCGACGCGAAATCTCAGCCGTTAAGGCGGCGATGCCAGGCGTCTTGCGCGACGTCGTCTATCGTGCCCTGCATATGCACGGCTCGCTCGGCATGTCGAATGAGACGCCACTAATGGATATGTGGCAATATGTTCCCGAAATGGGGATCGTCGATGGGCCGACCGAGGTGCATAAAATTTCCGTCGCCCGCGATATCTTGCGCGAACGACAGCCAGTCACTTCAAAATTTCCGTCCTATCACGTGCCGACTAAACGTCTCGAGGCCGAGGCGAAACTTTTTGGCAAAAAAGGGTAAGCCGGAGGATAAATCGGACAAAAATTCGGGCTTAACTGACCTAGCTACATGGAGGGGAAAATGTCCAACTCGACCGACGATAAAATTATGAAAATTGAAGCAAGAACGGCGTTTGGAGAACTCGTTGCAAACTATTGTCACGGTTTCGACAAACGCGATTATGATCGCTTTTTGAGCATTTGGTGGGAAGATTGTATCTGGGATATCGGCCCACCTTTTGGAAGCTTTACGGGCCATAATGGAATCCACACAGCAATTTACGATGTTTTGTGGCCAGCGTGGCAACAGTCACGTCACTATACAACAAATCTGGTGGTCGATTTTACCGGGCCAAACATGGCGAAAGGCTTATGCGATGTCGATTGCATCGGCACGACGGCTGATGATTTATCGCAAACCGTTGCGGCAACTTACGCCGATGATTTTGAACGTCGTGATGGCGTTTGGAAAATCAAAAAGCGTAAAGTGACAATCCACCACTTCAATCCCATTCCTGGTCTGGTTTTGTCACCACCTCAAGCTTGAGCTTCGGGATCAATATTGGTCAATCGGATACCCGCACGATCGGTATTATAGTGCTTGTTCATAAAAATCAGCAGCGAGGTCAGTGCCTCTGCAGCCGCAGCGTTGGCGAGTGATCCGGCGTGGAACCCACGTAACCCGCAATCGGCCAAAACCTGAATAACCCGACCGCGCGCCTCACGCTTGTCGCCACAGACCAAAACATCGCAATCGATCTCATGATCGAGATCGGGCAAATGTCGCGCCCCAACATTTTGCAGGGCCGAGACAACCTCCACACCCTCGCCTAAGATTGATTGCGCAATGAGAGCGGCCGCTCCCTCGGCGGGTAATTGCACCCGCATAACCTTTGGTGGAACAAGTGGCACGGTGGCATCGACCAAGAGCTTATTTTGAACGTAAGGTTTCAGCATTTCCAGAGTTTCGCGATGCGACCCAAAGGGGACTGCTAAAAAAATCATGTCGCCGTCTTGCGCGGCGCCCGTGAGCGTATCCCCGCTGACTTGACTGGTTGGAATATCATCGGTGATCGATCGCGCCGCAGATTTGGCTTTTTCCGCATCTCGCGACCCGATTACAACCCGATAGCCAGCATGCGCGAGGCGCCGCGCCAAACCATTACCCAAAGCCCCCGTGCCACCAATAATGGCTATGCATTCTGTTTTCTCATTCATCTCATCACCACTTATGCCGCTCGACCAGCACCAAGTGACTGCGCGACTCTCAATATTGTTGCTTTCCTAATGCGTGCTTTCAGGGGGCAACATAACCCATTTTTCTTAGTGCCGGCAGAACTTCACTAGCAATATAATCAACCCGTGCCTGCCCTTGCTCAATCGGTTCGCCCGGCAACTGAGCCCAGAAATGAATATCTTCCATTTGCGGAAATTTATCGAGAAGAGTTGCGATCGATTCTATGGCTTGCTCAGCCGTCCACACCGTGTACAGGCCCTCGGCCAAAGCCTGCGTGGCGTCTTTGTAGAGCGGTGTCGTTTCCGGAGGACCAAACGCGCCCCATTCGATATATTTATTTGATTGATACAGAACATGGGGCGCAACGCGTTTAGCCTCGGCAATCGGGTCGGGACTAATCAGCGCCCAACTACCTGCTACAATACAGCCTTCTTTCGGGTCTTTGCCGTGACGCGCCAAGGCCTCAATATACATTTCCTCGCCAATGCCGCCGGTCGATAAAAACCCATCACCAATCCGAGCGACCCGATCAATTGCAGGCTCACTCATGCCGCCCATTAAAATACGAGGACGTTTTTCTGGTTGCGGGGTTATTTTATGATCACCGACGACAAAGCGCTTACCCGTAAAATTGACGGTCTCTCCAGCCCAAGCGCGGCGGATAATCTCTATCGACTCCTCCATCAAGCTTGGACGATTTTTTAGATTTCGATTAAACGCATCAAATTCTAATTGGCGATAACCTAGACCAACCCCGAGATCAAAGCGCCCCCCTGTCAACAGCGACAATGTTGCAGCATCCTCGGCAATCCGAATCGGATCATGCAAAGGCAAGATCATCAGATTAAAGCCAATATGCATTTTTTCGGTGCGCGCACCAATGGCAGCGGCAATAACAAAGGGTGATGGGGTATAGCCGTCATCGCAAAAATGATGCTCCGTCAACCAAACGGAGTTAAAACCCTGTTTCTCGGCGGCAACTATTTGGTCGAGATAAGTGCGATACATGTCGCCAAAGGGAATGCGCCACTCCGGAGGATTACGGAAGTCATACCAAAGGCCAAAACGGACAGGTCTCGTCATCGTGCAACTCCCATTTAGGTTCTAAAGTTTAGCCAAAAAACCACCGAGGGCGGCGATATAATCATCAAACACCTCAGCAAATGGAGCATGGCCGACATCGGCAAATTCAACAAGCTCGCCAGACTTCGCAAGTGTCGCTGCGGCGCGACCAATATCGGCCGCTGTGAAGCCGTCAAGACTTCCAACGATCGACAAAAACGGCACACTGAGACCAGCCAGCACATCCCTTTGGTCTAAATTTGCTAGTTCAAACAGGGCGTTATCTGCACAAGGCGCGGTTTGCATGAAAATCGACCACATCCAATCCTCAACCGCTTGTCCGACGGGTTTGGCGCAAACGGCGCGCGACAGGCCATGAAAAAATGTCGCGCGATCAGCTCGCATAGCATCGACCGTCGCTGCCACATCATCAGCCATACCGCCATATGGGAAGCCATCTGTTTGCGTATATCGCGGAGTTGCGCCGCATGTCGAAATAACACCCGCACAATTCGCACCCAATCTCGCTGCCGCATTCACGGCCACCGCTCCCCCCAGCGACCATCCATTGAGAACCGGCTTTTTGATTTTACAGGCGTTAACCAACGCCACACAATCCTGCGCCAGCTGATCAATCGTGACCGCTGGAAAGTCTTTATCTGACATTCCGCAACCGCGCTGATCAAAGGCGAGCACCTCGTAGCCGTTGGCAAGCAACCATTTTAGCGTCGTATCCCAAACGCGCAACGACATGCCCCAGCCATGGATCAAAACCACGGCATGTTTTCCTCCGGCGTGGTGTTCGTAATAGATCTTCTTGTTCATGTCAGTCGTAAAATAGGCCATCGCCTTCTCCCTTAAATAATGTCATCTCTTCCTTGCACCCGAGGTTACTGATGCAACAATGCCACATAGCCGATAAATTATTTAAATACACTTGCTTGTCACAAACAAGTTGTTTTATCATCTTTTTCGATTGCTCGTCCGAAGCTGACCGCTTAGGCGATAATCGAGTAACAGGCCATTTCGGCTAATCCAGTTCGAAAACCCCGAACTGGCTTGAGGGAGGTTTACTATGACTTTATCTAAGACTACTTTAAAAGGGTGGGCCGTAGCGGTTCTAGCTTCTACCTGCCTAACGGCAGGGAGTTTCGTCGCGAGCTCCCCTGCATCAGCCCAAGCGCTCGACGAGATCATCGTTACGGCGCGGAAACAGACCGAGAATCTGCAAGATGTCGGTGCCGCAGTGAGCGCTCTGTCCGCAGCGGAAATTGCGCGGCGTTTTGACTCCGACATTCGCGATTTTGCTAACATATCCCCAAACGTCATTATCGATGAAATTGGTCAAGGCCCTGGTGGTGTGGCTGCGGCAACTATTCGCGGTATTGGTATTTCAGATGTTGAGAGAAGTATCGACCCATCAGTGGGCGTGGTTTTCGACGATATCTATTTCGGAGCCGCCTCAGGTAGCGTTATGAAGGCTATCGATATTGATAGCGTTGAGGTTCTGCGTGGTCCACAAGGCACGCTTTTCGGTCGCAACGCTATCGGCGGGGTAATGAAAGTATCACGTTCGAAGCCGTCAAATGAGTTTTCAGGCAAAGTGCGTTTGTTGGCTGGTGAAGATAATCGCCTCGACGCAGAAGCACTCGTGAACCTGCCACTGTCTGACAATTTGGCAGTTAAATTCTCGGTCGCAGATCGTAGCACCGATGGCTATGGACGAAACGCCACCCAAGGTAAAGATCAGGGCGCTGAGGATTTTCAGTCGGCTAATATTCACTTCTTGCTGAACGCTTCGGAAGCGCTGACGCTCGAGCTTAGTTATGACCGGCAAGAGACCGAGCAAGACCCATCGATGTATTCGAACCTAGCAACCTCAGCCGACGCTTTCTGCTCGGTGTTCGGAGAATGCGGTCAAGCCAATGGCGCGGTTCCTCAATCAGGCGACCGGTATACGAATTTGGGCAATGGTCCGTTGAACCAAAACTCAAAATTCGACATGGATCTAACGATCTTCCGTGCCACCTATAATCTTGGTGACAATTACGAATTGAAATACATATACGGTAAAATGGAAACGGAAGAAGAGGTCACGCAGGATTGGGACTCCACGCCTCTTACTCTGTATCACACCGACCGCCCTGCGGATGCCGAGCAAGAGACCCACGAATTGCGTTTGACGCATAGCGGCGATACATTCAACTTTGTATCGGGCATTTATTTCTGGGACTCTGAATATAAAATCAATCTCGTCAGCTATATCGGTTTTGCCTGCGTGGTATATGGTTTCGCATGCCCAGCACCAAACACCGAGCCTGTTGTTATCCCCGTACCGCAAACGGTCACGCAGACAACAGAATCGCAAGCTGTGTTCTTCGAAGCCGACTATCGCGTTTCTCCGAAATTGAAGCTGACCCTTGGTGGCCGCTACACTGAGGAC
>JAYQUO010000004.1:0-121837 GCA_038147995.1 Rhodobiaceae bacterium
GCCTAACGCTGGCGAACCTGAATAATATGGCTCAAACAATGTTAAGCCCCTCAAAAACCAATATAAAAAAAGCCTTTCTATAATTTGTCGTCTGTGCATAACACTTAACATCAATGAACAATAAAGGAATTCTGGTTTTCAACAGTCGCGCCACAGAATTTATTAAATGGCTTAAAACAGCTCGGCAAAAAAAGGCTGAATGGGGACAAAATTGCCCTCTTGTCTTGGCAGGCGGATATATCCACTCTATTAACATTATCCACAGCGCAAAGAGAGATATTGAAGTCCGTGCCCAGGCGTAATTTTCATCTCCACCTTGTTTCCGATAGTACGGGCGAAACCGTCAATGCTCTGGCGCGTGCCGTTTGCGCGCAATTTGAAGATATTAAGCCGATCGAACACGTTTACGGGTTGGTGCGGAGCGATAAGCAGCTCGAGCGCACGCTCACCAATATTGATCTGTATCCTGGTCCAGTGTTTTTCTCGATCATCAATCCAGATTTACGCGAACGCCTCGAGGCAGCCTGTTTAAAACTACATATGCCATGCTTTTCTGTGCTCGATCCGTTTATTACCCCGATGGCAAATTTTTTGAATTTGAGCATCAGCGGTAAAGCAGGCTCGAAGCAAAATATGGATAGCGAGTATTTCAAGCGGATTGCTGCTTTGAACTACACCATGATGCATGATGATGGACAAAGCCAAGGCGACCTCAACGACGCGGATATTATTTTAACCGGGGTGAGCAGGACGTCAAAAACGCCAACCTGTATGTATCTCGCCAATCGCGGATTTAAAGCCGCCAATGTGCCGCTGGTTCCGGGCATCGATCCTCCGGCAGAATTGCTCGCGGTTACCAAGCCGCTGGTGGTTGGTTTAACAACGTCGATTGAGCGCTTGCGGCAAGTTCGAAAAAACCGCCTTTTGAGCCTCAATGAGGAAACCGAGACAGATTATGTTGACCCTGAAACCGTGCAACGGGAAATCACGCAAGCCCGGCGCTTATGCGCCCGCAAGGGGTGGCCTGTCATCGACGTGACCCGAAGATCGATTGAAGAGGTAGCCGCCGCTGTGATGAATTTACACCAGCAATATCTTGATCAATCGCTGGGAGGGGATGGACGGTGACACAAGTCGTATCCAGCCTGTCTGCGCGGCATCTTGTGTTGGCTTCGGCCAGCGCATCGCGCGCTGCTATATTGCGCCAAGCTGGCATTATGTTCGATGTGCGGGTCTCGGGTGTTGATGAAGATGCTATCAAGGCAGACCATTCTGGGTCTGATGCGGACCTTGTCTTGGCGCTGGCCAGGGCCAAGGCACAAGCCGTGCCCTTGAGCGAAGACGAGATTGTGCTGGGTGCCGACCAGATCATGGTGTGTGATGGCAAGCGTTACGACAAACCTGCGTCACTGGCTGTCGCACGGCAGACGTTGCAGTCTTTGTCTGGGCGAACGCATTATTTGGTCAATGGCGTTAGCCTTTGCACACGCGACGGCGAAATTTGGTCTTATAGCAATCAAATCGCGTTGACGGTGCGCGAGCTATCCGAGACGTTTCTAGACGCCTATTTGGCGCAAGAGGGAGAGCGGATTTTATCCTCTGTTGGTTGCTACCGACTGGAGGCATTTGGAGCACACCTCTTTACCGAGATCGCTGGCGATTATTTTTCGATCTTAGGGTTGCCTTTGTTGCCGCTCTTGCAAGAACTCCGGCGCCTCGCGGTGGTGCCATCATGACTATGAAGCTTGGCGTGATCGGTTGGCCCGTGGCGCATTCGCGTTCCCCCCTGATCCATAATTATTGGATACAGCAACACAAAATTAGCGCCCATTATGACCGCTTAGCCGTGTCGCCAGACGATGACTTTGCTGCCGCAATGGACGGTTTGCGCGAACAGGGGTGGGTTGGCGCGAATGTCACCGTGCCGCATAAAGAACGGGCGCTGGCTTACGCCACATCCAGCAGCCCCAACGCGCAACGTCTCGGGGCGGCGAATATTCTCTGTTTCTCGGAGGCCGGCGTTTATGCCGATAACTCCGACGGCTATGGCTTTACGGCGGCGCTGCAGCACAGCCTCGGCAGTCGGGCGTGGGCGACTGAACCTGCTTATATTCTCGGTGCTGGCGGCGCGGCGCGCGCGATTTTGGGAGCCATGATTGACGCTGGTGTGCCCGAAATTTTCATCAGCAATCGAAATGGTGCCCGGGCCGAAGCGCTGGCGGTGCTGGCGGCTGGATCGAGGAGCACGGTAAGGCTGGTTGACTGGAGCGCGCGCGAACAGGCTTTGCCGCAGGCCAAGCTTTTGGTCAACACAACCAGCCTTGGCATGGTGGGTCAGCCTGCCTTAGAGCTTTCTCTCGATGGCTTTGCGGGTATTGTTTTCGACATTGTTTATTCCCCGCTTGAAACGCCATTGGTGCGCCGCGCGCGCGCGGCGGGTTTGGTCGCAGTGGATGGTTTGGATATGCTGTTGCATCAAGCCGTCCCCGCCTTCGACCTTTGGTTTGGCGTGCGTCCAGACGTTGATGCAGGACTTCGCGCCCTACTGGTCGCAGATATTGAAAGCGAGGCG
This sequence comes from Rhodobiaceae bacterium, assembly GCA_038147995.1. Taxonomy (GTDB): domain Bacteria; phylum Pseudomonadota; class Alphaproteobacteria; order RS24; family RS24; genus JAYODZ01. The sequence continues at coordinate 2,573 of JAYQUO010000004.1, forward strand.
TGAGATGTTGTTGATCGGATTAACCGGCTCAATCGGCATGGGGAAATCACAAACGGCACTGTTGTTTGCAGAACAGGGCGTGCCAGTTTACGACGCCGATGCAACGGTGCATGCACTCTATGGCAAGGGCGGCGCGGCGGTTGCGCCTGTCGGGGCGCTGTTCCCCGACGTGATTGTTGATGGCGCAATTGATCGCGGCAAACTATCAACACATGTGGTTAATGATGCGGCGGCCCTGAAGAGACTGGAAGCCGTCGTACATCCGCTCGCGGGGCAGGCACAAATTAAATTTCTGCGCCATCACCTCGATGCGGGGACGCCGGCTGTTGTTCTCGACATCCCCTTGTTGCTCGAAACGGGTGCCCAAGATCGTGTTGACGTGGTTGTTTTGGTTAGCGCGCCGTTTGAAATTCAGCGTCAACGTGTGCTCGCACGGCCGAATATGACGGAAGAAAAACTCAACGCTATCGTCGCCAAGCAAATGCCAGACGCCGACAAACGGAAACATGCCGACTTTATTGTTGATAGCTCGATCTCTGTTGATGACGCGCGACGACAGGTGGGCGATATTTTATCAGCCCTCGCTGGGCGCCCCGGGACAGCTTTAGCGCACCGTCTCAAACAGAGCTAATCGACGAAAAGAGTAAATCATGCGGCAAGTTATTCTCGATACCGAAACCACAGGCCTAGACCCGCGAACGGGCGATCGGATTATCGAGATTGGCTGTGTTGAGCTGTTAAACCTGAAGCCGACAGGGCAGGTCTATCACAGCTATCTCGATCCCGAGCGGCCGAACAGTGAAAAATCAATCGAAATCACAGGCCTGACCGATGACAAATTGGCGGGCCAGCCGAAATTTTTAGATATTGTTGATGATTTTTTGAAGTTCATTGGCGACGATGAGCTGGTTATTCATAATGCAGAATTTGATATGAAGTTCATCAATGCCGAGCTTGACCGTATCGGTCGAGCACCGCTGTCGCAAGCGCGGGTTGTTGATACTTTGGCGATGGCCCGGCAGAAATTTCCAGGCGCGCCAGCGAGCCTGGATGCGCTATGTCGGCGATTTAAGGTCGATAATACTTCGCGTGAAAAACATGGCGCGCTTCTCGACTCGGAATTGCTGGCCGAAGTTTATCTCAATTTAATGGGCGGCGATCAGCCTGATTTTATCTATGATCCGGAAGCGGAGGGTCCGGCGCTGCCGAAGGCGGCTGGTGGTCAGGCCTCGCGGGGACCGCGCCCGCAGCGCCCCGAAGCATTGCCGCCCCGGGTAACCGAGGCTGAGTTAGCGGCGCATGAGACCTTTTTGAACAACTTGCCGGTATCCGCGATGTGGCGCCATTAGCGCCATATTGGCGCGTTAATTTGGCTTTTCGTCGCCCGCGGGCGCCTGCTCACTTTGGCCGCCGCGCGCTTCCATATTGCGCCGATAGAGATCAACGAAATCGATTGGATCGAGCAGTAATGGTGGATAGCCGCCATCGCGCGTGGCGTCGGCCAAGACACGCCGTGCGAAGGGGAATAGTTGTCGCGGCGCCTCAATTAGCAAAACCGGGTGCAGCGAGTCTTGCGGAATGTTTTCGACGCGAAACACGCCGCAATAGGTTAGCTCGACTAAAAAAGAGACATCATCGCCGCGCTTGGTTTCGATTTTAAAGGCAAGCCCGACCTCATATTCTGTTTCGTTAAGTTGTTGGACATTAACATTGGCATTAACGGAAATATTTTGTTGCCCATCACCAACTCTGAGACTGTCTGGCGCATTCGGGTTCTCGAAAGAGAGATCCTTCACATATTGCGCGAGCACTTGCAAAACAGCGCCCGCGGGTGCGTCTTGGGATATGCCGGCGGCTGGGTTGTTGTTTTCTTCGCTCATGACTGTCTCCTTTTTGTGGCAGTGTCATAGCATTCTTGGCCAAAGCCTGAAAGCCTTAATGCTTTTTGTCGTTCGGGTCGTTTTCGACGCGATAATCGCCTTCGATAATGGAAGGATTTTGCGGCCGCCTGTGCTGGCCTGTGTCGGTGTGTGGCTCCGCACGATAGGTAAAAAATTGCGGCCGCATGTGTCGTAAAACGGCCACGACCAAAATCAAGCGCCCCCATTCGGTAAACAACAAAAGGCCCAAAATATCGGTAATAAAGCCCGGTAAAACCAATAAAAAACCACCAATTATAACGAGGACACCCGTCAATAGCTCTTTTACGGGCGGCTTGCCAACGACCAGAGATTGTTGCGCTTTCAAAATTGCGCCAACGCCGTGGCGGCGCAAAACAAACAACCCCAAGGCGGCAGAGAGAATGCACAGCACAACAATTGTGCCGCCCCCGAGGCGCTCGCCAAAAGCGGCAAAGAGATAGATTTCCGCCAAAGGCAGACCAATTAAAATAAATATCGGCAGAACGGACATTTACAAAATTATTCCTATATTTAAACTAGATATACAGCAAAATGCGGCTAGGCTCAAAATTGATTTACCGTCGAAGGTAACGGGCTGATGCTTGCCATTTGGTTAATTTTATCGCGAGGAGCTTGCCATAGATCCGCTTAATCTCATTCTTCTGATCGTCGTTGGATTGATTTTTTATCGCCTGCGGAGCCTTTTGGGGACCCGCGATGATGACGACGCATCGGGAAGCCCCGATCGTTTCGGCTATGATCCCCGCGCTTTTGGCGAGCAGGCACCGCGCAAGGCGCAGCCGCAATTGCGGGTCGTCAGTGCCGAGGAGCCCGTCGAAGAGGATGGGCCCGTTGTTGGCGTGGCGCGCTATAAAGAGGTCGATCCCAATTTTGATGAGGCGCAGTTCCTCGACGGAGCGCAGCGCGCTTATGAAATGATTTTAATGGCCTTTGCCGCCGGCGATAAAGATCAGCTACAGCCACTATTGAGCGATCAGGTTTACCAGGGCTTTGTTGCAGAAATCGACGCCCGCGCGCAGCGAGGCGAGACGCTACATACGGAAATAACGCGCATGGCTAAACCCGTCATCGATGAGTTGATCTGTGACCAGGGTCTCGCGCGAATAACCGTGCGCTTTGTTGCACATATCAAGACGGCGTTAGCTGACGATGATGCGGTCCAGCCCGAACGAACCGAGGATTTGTGGAGTTTCGAGCGTCGCGTCGCTGACAGCAACCCCAATTGGCGGTTGACGGCAACCCAGACGGTGTAGTCGCGTGGGACGCAAAGTGCCACCACCAAATGAAGATGACGCCCGCATCTGGGAAAAACTGACGCAAACCGTCCGGCCCCTGGCGGGCCGACAGCCCCGCGCCACCCGTGTAACCAAACCGCTTCTTGCCCGCCAAGCGCGCTCGCCAGAGCCGCCAGCCGACAACCAAGCGGCCCCGGCTTCACGCATATCTGCGCCGCAACGTTCCGAGCAGAATGCCCGCCAGAGCCCGCTCGATCCCAATGAAACCCGTAAAATCCGCCGCGGCCAAAGGGTCCCTGAGGCACGGCTGGATCTGCATGGCCTGACAGCGGCAGTGGCGCAGCAGCGCCTGGAGCAGTTTATTGATGCCGCTCACGCACAGCGGCTGACATGGGTAATCGTGATTACGGGGAAGGGTGTCGGTGGCAAGGGCGTGCTGCGCCAATCTGTGCCAGATTGGTTATCGGCGCCGCACTTAAAAACCAAAATATTGGGGTTTGAAACGGCACAGCCCGCGCATGGTGGCAGCGGCGCTCTCTATATACGCTTGCGCCGTAAAACCTGATATTCTGACTGGAGATATCGTGCGGTTCCTGTTAAGAACTACGACATTGTTAAGAGATTGGATGAGCCATGCAAAGATCTGCGAGTTTGCAACGCAAGACCAAAGAAACCACCATCGAGGTCAGCCTTAATCTCGACGGGACAGGACAATATGAGATATCGACAGGTATCGGCTTTCTCGATCACATGCTGGAACAGCTCTCGCGTCATTCGCTGATTGACTTGACGGTCAAGGCGTCCGGTGACTTGCACATTGATTATCACCATACGACGGAAGATACAGGCATTGTTATTGGTCAGTGCGTTTTGCAAGCGCTCGGCGATTTTAAGGGTCTGACGCGCTATGGCTCGGCGCTGATCCCGATGGATGAAACGCTAAGCCGCGTTGCCCTCGATGTATCGCAACGCCCATATCTGATCTGGCGCGTGAATTTCACCAAGCCAAAGCTCGGCGATATGGACACCGAGTTGTTTAAAGAGTGGTTTCAGGCTTTCGCGCAAAGCGCCGGCATAACACTACATGTCGAAAATCTCTACGGCGAGAATAACCACCATATTATTGAGAGCTGTTTCAAAGCCCTCGCGCGGGCGCTGCGGCAAGCGATCGAAATTGATCCGCGTAAAGCTGACGATATTCCGTCAACCAAAGGCGTTTTGGGTAGCTAAGTCTATGTCCATTGCAATTATCGATTACGGTTCGGGCAATTTACGCTCGGCGGAAAAGGCATTTCAAGCCGCCGCCGAGGGTCGCCCCGTTCAGGTGACGGCTGATCCCGACAGTGTCGCGCGCGCGGCGCATATTGTTCTTCCTGGCGTCGGGGCCTTTGCCGATTGCATTGCTGGTTTGCGGGCGCTTCCTGGAATGCTCGATGCGCTTGCATCAGCTGTGGTTCAGGGCGGTACACCGTTTTTAGGCATTTGCGTCGGCATGCAGTTGCTTTGCCGAACGGGTTTGGAAAACGGCACCCATGAGGGGCTCGGCTGGATCGATGGCGTGGTCGATGCACTGCCGACAAACGCAAATGAAAAAATCCCCCATATGGGATGGAACCAATTGTCGTTGCGCGCGCCGCACCCGGTGACGGCTGGCCTTGATGGGGCGCATATGTATTTCGTTCACAGCTATGTTGCTCAACCCGACGACGCGGCATTGGTGCTGGCAACGACCGATTATGGCGCTGGCTTTGCCTCCGTCATTGGGCGCGATAATATTATCGGTACGCAGTTCCACCCCGAAAAAAGCCAACGCGCCGGGCGACACTTAATTGAAAATTTTTTGCGGTGGCGACCATGATACTTTTTCCAGCGATTGATTTAAAACAAGGGAAATGCGTCCGCCTCGAGCAAGGCGACATGGCGCGGGCGACGCAATTTAATGATGATCCAGCCGATCAAGCGCAAAAATTTGCGCAAGTCGGTTTTTCGCATCTCCATATTGTCGACCTCGACGGCGCCTTTGCTGGCGCGCCGGTCAACGCCGCCGCAGTGCAAGCCATTTGCGCCGCCAGCCCAGCCTATAAACAACTCGGCGGCGGCATCCGCGATTTGGCAACCATCGAGCAATGGCTTAGCCACGGGCTCGACCGCGTGATCTTGGGCACGATAGCGGTGCGCGACCCCGATCTTGTTGCCGAGGCATGCCGGTTGTTTCCAGGCCATGTTGCGGTTGGCATCGACGCCCGCGCAGGCCGCGTCGCGGTCGCGGGTTGGGCCGAGGAGAGTGAGCTCGAGGCACAAGACCTCGCGCGCCGGTTCGAGGATTGTGGCGTCAGCGCTATTATTTTCACTGATATTGATCGCGATGGGTTGTTGTCGGGGGTTAATGTCACGGCGACGGCGGCACTCGCCGATGCTGTTTCGATCCCGATCATTGCGTCGGGTGGCCTGTCTGGTCTCGATGATATCAAAGCCCTGCTCGCCGTCGAGGCGCGTGGTGTCTGTGGCGCTATTTCAGGACGCGCCCTCTACGATGGTCGCTTGGATGCAGCTGCCGCTCTGGCCTTGGACGGAGTGGTTTAATGCTTAAGGCGCGCGTCATACCTTGTCTTGATGTCCATGATGGGCGGGTCGTAAAGGGTGTAAAATTTGTCGATCTTGTCGATGCCGGCGACCCTGTTGAAGCGGCTCGCGCCTATGATGTGGCGGGCGCTGATGAACTGTGTTTTCTAGATATTAGTGCATCACATGAAAATCGCGGCACGCTCATTGATGTTGTCCGGCGTACCGCGGAGCAATGCTTTATGCCTTTGACCGTCGGCGGCGGCGTGCGCCGGGTCGAGGATGTCCGCGCCTTATTATTGGCTGGCGCTGACAAGGTGTCGTTCAATACAGCGGCTGTTCATAATCCTGATGTGGTGGCTGAAGCCTCGCAAAAATTCGGTGCGCAATGCATTGTCGTGGCGATAGATGCAAAAAAAGTTGACGACGATCGCTGGGAAATTTTCACGCATGGGGGGCGCACCGCCACAGGTATTGAGGCTGTCGGCTTTGCCCAAGATATGGTGGCGCGTGGCGCTGGCGAAATTTTGCTGACCTCGATGGATCGCGATGGCACCCGCGATGGTTTTGATATCGAACTAACACGAAAAATTTCTGATGCCGTTACCGTGCCGGTTATCGCCTCGGGCGGCGTCGGTCAGGCCGCCCATTTTGCTGCCGGAATTCGCGATGGCGGGGCCAGCGCCGTCTTGGCTGCGAGCGTCTTTCATTTTGGCGACATGACCATTCTCGACGCCAAGCAAGCCATGGCGGCAGCAGGCATTGCGGTTCGGCTGCCGGAAAACTTTGCTTTCGAGCCTAAAACTGCTACATCTCCGGAACGAATATGACGGGGGTGCATATGGCGCAGTCAGTTCTCACAGAATTATTTGCTGTCATTGAACAGCGCAAAGGGGCCTCGGCCGATGACAGCTACACGGCCAAACTTTTGGCTGGCGGGCCAGCTTTGGCAGGCCGCAAGGTTACTGAAGAGGCTGTCGAAACGTTAATTGCAGCGCTGTCCGAACCTGATGAGGCCGTCGTCAACGAGGCGGCCGATCTGATCTATCACTTATTGGTCGTGTTGGCGGCGCGCGATATTGGTCTCGAGCAGGTCACGGATGAATTGAAGCGACGGTTTGGACTGTCGGGCCTTGTCGAAAAAGCCTCGCGGGATACGTAATGCAAAATACCAACCTATCGCCGTACCGCGAGTTTTCGGCGCGCGAGTGGGAAGCTTTGCGCAAAGGAGCAGAGCTTACCCTGAGCGCAGCGGAGCTCGATCAATTGCGCGGCATGGGTGAAACTGTCGACCTCCGCGAAGTCGAAAAAATTTATCTGCCGCTGTCTCGTCTTCTAAGCCTGTATGTTGAGGGGAAACAATCGCTGTTTGGGGCCACCAATGCCTTTTTGGGGTCAGCGCAAAAAGTGCCCTTCATTATTGGGGTCGCTGGATCGGTGGCGGTTGGGAAAAGTACCTTCTCGCGCATTTTGCGGCATTTGCTTGCACGCTGGCCTAACCACCCGAAGGTGGATCTGGTGACGACCGACGGATTTTTATATCCCAATGCTATTCTGGAACAAAACCAGATTATGGACCGCAAGGGGTTTCCAGAGAGTTTCGACACAGACCGCCTGCGCGGTTTTTTGAATGATGTTAAATCTGGCGTGCCGAAAGTGTCGGCGCCGGTTTATTCGCATATCGCTTACGATATTTTGCCCGACGAGCAGATCAGCGTGTCTAGTCCAGATATTTTAATTGTCGAGGGGCTTAATGTTTTACAGCCGGCGCGCGTTGGGGCCGCGGAGAGCGATGCGACCTTCGTGTCCGATTATTTTGATTTCTCAATTTTTATCGACGCTGAAACCGATATTGTACAGCAGTGGTATGTCGAACGATTTCTAGGTTTACGCGAGACAGCTTTCCGCCAGCCGGGGGCTTATTTCCAGCGTTACGCTGATTTATCCGAAGATGCTGCCATCACAACCGCGACAGATATTTGGACGCGGATCAATTTGAAAAACCTAAACGAAAATATTTTACCAACCCGCGGGCGTGCCGATTTGATTTTACACAAATCGACAGACCACAGCATCGACCGCGTGTTGTTGCGCAAAATCTAAGACGCGAGACCCGCGGCCTTAAAAACAGCATCAACATCATTTTGCGGCCGCGGGCCAATATGGCGAATAACTTCGGCGGCGGCCAAGGTGCCGCGGCGCCCACATTGCGCGAGGTCCATGCCCAAGGCGCGGCCCGACAAATAACCGGCGGCAAATTGATCGCCTGCACCCGTGAGGTCAACAACATCCTGCACGCGTTCCGCGTCAACATGCAGAGCATCGTGATGAGAAATTAAAAGCGCTCCGTTGGCGCCCATGGTGATGGCGGCCTCAATGCCGAATGCCCGTGCCGCCGTCGTTAGGGCTGAGCGGTCTGAGGTGCCGAACAGAGCCTCTGCTTCGGATAGATTGGCGAGCATGATGTCGACATGGCTTTCAAGGGCGGCTTCGAGGGCGCTATGGTGCCGCCCAACGCAAAACGGATCCGACAAAGAAAGGGCGACCCGTCCGCCATTTTCGCGGACGATCGCCGCCGCATGGAGAAAGGCCTCGCGGGCTGAGGGGCTGTCCCAAATATAGGCTTCGCCAAATAGAATTTCAGTTTGCGCCAGCATCTCACGGTCGAGATCATCGATACTCGTGGCGACGCTCGCGCCGAGCAAAGTATGCATGGTGCGTTCTGCATCGGGCGTGATCAGCACGAGACAACGTCCAGTCGGCAGTTCTGGATGCGGGGCGCCAGCAAAGGCGGTCTGCACGCGTCGTAAATCATCGGAGAAGAATTGACCCAAGGCATCCGTACCGACCTTGCCAATAAAGCCTGTCGATAACCCCAAGGCGGCGATCCCAGCAACAGTATTGCCCGCCGAGCCACCCGATGCACGGGTATGAATATCGACACGGCTTTCAAGCGCTTGTGCTTCTTCAGGCGAAATCAAGGCCATCGAGGCTTTTGCACTGCCGATATCTGCAAGCTCATCTTCGGTGACATGCGCAAACACATCAACCAAGGCGGCGCCCATGCCGACTACGGAATACGGCTTTTTACTCATCTCACTCTCCTTCAAATCAGATTACGTGGGCAGCTTTGTCTTGCCCCTAAATTTACAAATATCGGCGACCACGCAATCGGGACAGCGCGGCTTGCGTGCCGTACAAATATACCGCCCATGCAAAATAAGCCAGTGATGCGCATGCACTCGGTAGGGATCGGGCACACGTTTTTCTAATTTTGCCTCAACGTCAAGAACCGTTTTTCCAGGTGCCAATCCGGTGCGGTTGGATAATCGAAAGACATGTGTGTCAACGGCAAAGGTCGGCATGCCAAAAGCAACATTCATAACAACATTTGCGGTCTTGCGTCCGACGCCCGGCAACGACATCAAGGCCTCGCGGGTTTGTGGGATTGTGCTGTTAAAATCGGCGATGAGTTTTTGCGAGAGCAAATAAACATTTTTGGCCTTGGTACGAAACAAACCAATTGTTTTAACCAAATCGCGAATGCGATCTTCGCCAAGGGCGACCATTTTTTCTGGCGTGTCAGCGCAGCGAAATAATTCTTCAGTCGCCCGATTCACCCCTTTGTCCGTGGCTTGCGCGGAGAGCACCACAGCGACCGTTAAGGTGAACGGGTTGGTAAAATTGAGCTCGGTCTCTGGCCGCTCTTCTTGGTCGGCTAACCGCTGGAAGAAGAGGCGAATATCATCTTTTTTCATGTCGCGAGTTTAGCCGTGCCTGCGGTGCGGCGCAAATAGGTCCTGAGTTGGCGCGCCACCCTTTATCGGTTAAAATCGGGCTATGTCAGAGACGGCTTTTGCATATGAATTTGTTTTGCGACCTCACGCAGCGTTAAGCCAAAAAGGATTTTTTTGGTTAATGGCGTTTGTGATGACGGTCAGTTTTGGCACTGGCGTATATTTTTCTTTGCTCGGCGCATGGCCTGTTTTGGGGTTCTTTGGCCTCGAAGTTGCTTTGCTCTATGCTGCGTTTCGATGGAATTATTTTGTCGCGCGGCGTTTCGAAGTGGTGCGGCTGAGCCAAGAGCGGGTTTTGGTTGAGCATGTTTCGCCCCGTGGTGAGCGCCAGGCGTGGTCTTATAACCCGCATTGGCTGCGGATTAATTTGATCGAAACAAGCGGCGATCAAGCGGATAGAGATTTTGGAATTCCAGATATGAATGAATTGGTTTTTTCGTCGCACGGCCAAACCCTATCGATCGGCCAATTTTTATCTCCGGCTGAGCGGCAAGAGCTTCATGGCGCTTTGGCCCAAGCGCTTGAGCATGTCCGTCGTGGGTAAGCCGCGCTTTCAATCGGTCGCTGCCTTACGCGGCGCATATTTGCAGTATAATTTGCAAACCACTGAATATGGTCGCATTTGTTTTGTACAACACGATGAGGCGCTGGTTTTCCTTGGCTTTACGAACCGCGCCGCCGATGTGATTGAGCCGCTTGGCGCGCTATGGCCAGTTCGCCAATGCGCGCGGAACCGTGATCTTGTGCTCGACTTTGGTGCTCCGCCGCCGCTGCATTTGCATGGTACGAGCTATCAACACAGAGTGTGGCGCGCCTTATGCGACCTCAAGACTGGGCAGAGTACGAGTTACGGGGACTTGGCGGCGCAACTGCAGTCGGGTGCACGGGCTATTGGAGGCGCCGTTGGCGCCAATCCGATTGCTTGGTTTGTGCCCTGCCACCGCGTGCTTAGGAAATCTGGGGCCTTGGGCGGTTATCGATGGGGCTTGGCGGTTAAGCGGCGCTTGCTTGCTTTGGAAAATATTACGACGCAATAATTTCTTTGCTTATGACATGGCCCGCGGGATCAATTTCGTAAATATAAGGCTCACCCGTGCCAATATTGACTTCGATAATTTGCTCCGCCGAGAGAGCGTCGAGTTGCATCACCAAAGCGCGCAGAGAATTACCGTGCGCCGCGATCAAAACATTCTCACCCGCTTGCAGATGCGGCATGATGGTGGCGTTGAAATAGGGTAGGACGCGATCGGCGGTGTCTTTCAGGCTTTCGCCGCCGGGAGGCGGCGTATCGAATGAGCGGCGCCAAATATGAACTTGCTCATCGCCCCATTTTTGCCGCGCCTCGTCTTTATTTAGCCCCGACAAGTCGCCATAGTCACGCTCGTTGAGTGCTTGATTGCGAATAACATTCAGCTCGCTTTGCCCAATGGCCTCGAGAATAAGGGCGCAGGTTTTTTGCGCGCGCTGCAGATCGGAAGTATAGGCCGTGTCGAAGCGAAGGCCGCGGTCTGTCAAGGCTTGGCCTGCATCAGATGCCTCTTTTACCCCTTGCGCGGTCAGATCGGGGTCGCGCCAGCCCGTAAAAAGATTTTTCTCATTCCATTCACTTTGCCCGTGACGGACCAGAACCAATAAACTCATATGTGTCTCCGATATTGATATCGTTAGCAAAAAAGCCTGTTGCAACGTTAGGCCGAAGCAAGGCCCAAAACATCCCGCATCGAATAAAGACCAGGGGCTTTGCCATGCGCCCAAAGCGCCGCTTGCAAAGCACCCGCAGCAAAAATATCGCGGCTTTCAGCGCGGTGCGACAGCCGAATTTGCTCTCCAGCGGTTGCGAATATGACCTCGTGGTCACCCACCACGGAGCCGCCGCGCAAGGCGGCAAAGCCGATCGCTCCGCTTGACCGTTGGCCTGTAATGCCATCGCGCCCGCTGTCGCGCACAGAAGCTAACTCGACGCCCCGACCGTGCGCGGCGGCGTCACCAAGCAACAAGGCCGTGCCAGAGGGTGCGTCTATTTTGTGGCGGTGATGCATTTCAAGAATTTCGATATCCCAATCACGAGCCAAAGCTTGCGCCGCCTGTTCGACAAGGCTGGAGAGCAAATTGACGCCAAGGCTCATATTGCCTGATTTCACAATCATGGCATGGCGCGCGGCGGCGATAATCGCCGCGTCTTCGGCCGCAGAAAACCCGGTGGTGCCGATCACATGCACGATGCGCGACTGGGCGGCCAGCGCGGCAAGCTCGGTTGACACGGCGGGGTGCGAAAAATCGATAATGCCTTCGGCTTGGCTTACGGCTTCCAGCGCCTTATCGGAGACCTGAATTCCCGTTGGTGCGCCGCCAATTAGCGCTGCTACATCTTGCCCGAGATGCGGGTTGTCAGAAGATTCGAGGGCACCCGCGAGTTCCAGCCGGTCGTCTTCGACGACCATACGCAACAGCGTTCGACCCATGCGCCCAGCGCAACCGTTAATAATGAGTTTCATGACAAAGCTTATACCAGCGCAAACAGGGTACTGTCACCCGATGATTTTCGGCTGCCGGTGGCCGTTATTTCGCGCCTGTTTGTTTGCGAAAGCGCGCCGCTTGCGGAAACGTATCCTCGCCGCTGATATCGGCAAATTGTTTCAGCAGTTTTTCCTGCTCGCGCGAGAGTTTGGCGGGCATTTCGACGGCGAGCTGAATATAGAGATCGCCATGGGCGCGACTGCGCAAAACCGGCATGCCCTTTTCGCGCAGACGGAATTGCTGCCCAGGCTGGGCGCCCTTGGGAACGTTGAGTTTGACACGTTTACCGTTCAGCAGAGGGATTTCAACCGAGCAACCCAGCGCTGCTTGCGTCAGCGTGACGGGGAGCTGGCAAAATAAATCGGCGCCATCGCGTTGCAAAACGGGGTGAGGCTCAACGCCGACAAAAACGTAGAGATCGCCTGCGGTCGCACCCCGCCCGCCCGCATCGCCCTCGCCAGAGAGACGAATGCGGGTGCCATCTTCGACACCAGCGGGGATCGCAACCGATAGGGTGCGCGATTGCGCAATATGCCCGCGCCCCTTGCAATCATCGCATGGGGTTTCGACAATTTGCCCCGCACCTTGACAGACATGGCAGGGGCGTTCGACCATGAAAAAGCCTTGTTGGGCGCGCACTTTGCCGTGCCCATGGCAGGTGCCGCAGGTTTTCAAACTTGTCCCCGGTTTGGCGCCGCTGCCATCGCAGGTGCCGCAAGGGGCGTTGCGGTTGAGTTTGATTTGACGCTCAACCCCCGAAAAGGCTTCTTCAAGCGAAATATGAACATCGGTGCGAAGGTCGCTACCGCGTTGTTGGCGCGCCCGCCCGCCACCGCCGCGGCGACCACCGAAGAACTCTTCGAAAATATCGCCCATCGACCCAAAATCGCCGAAATTACCGAAGCCGCCAAAACCACCGCCCTGACCACCACCTGAACCACCGCCCTCAAACGCGGCATGGCCAAATTGGTCATAAGCGGCGCGGCTTTGATCGTCCTTTAAAGTGTCGTAGGCGTGACTAATTTCTTTGAATTGACGTTCTGCTTCAGCGTCACCCGGATTGACGTCGGGGTGATATTTTTTCGCCAGCTGTCGATAGGCTGACTTCAGCTCTGCCGCAGACGCAGATCTGTCGACGCCGAGAACTTCATACAGATCGCGCTTTGACATGGCCCGCTACGCTCCTTGCTTTAAGAAGCGCGCTGATTGTCATCGTCACTGACGTCTTCAAACTCAGCGTCCACGACATTGTCGTCGTCCTCCGCTGCATCAGAGGCCGCCGCCGCTTCGGCTTCGGCTTGTTGCTCGCGGTAGAGCGTCTCGCCAAGTTTCATCGCCGCAGCGCTCAGAGCTTGTGCCTTCTCATTGATGGTGTCGATATTATCGGCCTCGAGCGCTTCATTGAGCTCGCCTATCGCAGCTTCAGCCGCCGCAACATCGTCATCATCTAATTTTTCACGGTTTTCTGAAATCGACTTTTCCGTGGCGTGGATGAGGCTCGACGCATTATTGCGAGCCTCGGCCTCGCCCCGACGTTTCTTGTCGGCATCGGCATTGGCCTCAGCATCTTTAACCATGCGCTCAATATCATCATCCGATAGCCCGCCTGACGCTTCGATGCGAATTTTTTGCTCCTTGCCGGTCGCCTTGTCAGCCGCCGAGACATTTACGATACCGTTGGCGTCAATATCAAAAGAGACCTCGATTTGCGGCATGCCGCGGGGCGCGGGTGCAATGCCCTCGAGATTAAACTGGCCAAGGAGTTTGTTGTCGGCCGCCATTTCACGCTCGCCCTGATACACCGAAATGGTGACCGCGGATTGATTATCATCGGCGGTCGAGAAAACTTGCGATTTCTTCGTCGGGATCGTTGTATTGCGGTCAATGAGCCGCGTGAAAACGCCACCCAAAGTCTCGATGCCCAGCGACAGAGGCGTGACATCCAAAAGCAGAACGTCCTTCACGTCGCCCTGCAAAACGCCCGCTTGAATGGCGGCCCCCATGGCGACAACCTCATCGGGGTTCACGCTCATATTTGGCTCTTTGCCGAAAACCTCTTTGACAAATTGGCGAATGCGCGGCATCCGCGTTTGTCCCCCGACAAGCACAATCTCATCAATGTCGGATATTGAGACACCCGCATCCTTCAGCGCCGCTTCGCATGGCTTACGGGTTCGCTGCACCAGTTTTTCGACCAAACCTTCTAGATCGGCGCGGGTCATTTTGACATTTAAGTGTTTCGGCCCGCTTTGGTCGGCGGTGATAAAGGGAAGGTTGACTTCCGTTTGGCTCGATGACGATAGCTCGATTTTTGCTTTCTCGGCCGCTTCTTTGAGGCGCTGCAGAGCCAGCTTGTCACTGCGCAGATCAATTCCCGCCTCGGATTTAAATTTTGTCGCCAAGTGGTCGACGATGACAGCGTCAAAATCCTCGCCGCCCAGGAAGGTGTCACCATTGGTCGCCTTCACTTCAAAAACACCATCACCAATTTCCAAAACGGAAACATCAAACGTGCCGCCGCCGAGGTCATAGACAACAATGGTTTGGCCGTCGACTTTGTCGAGACCGTAAGCGAGAGAGGCCGCAGTTGGCTCGTTGATAATGCGCAAGACTTCAAGACCAGCAATTTTGCCGGCATCTTTCGTTGCTTGACGCTGTGCGTCATTGAAGTAAGCCGGCACAGTGATAACAGCCTGATCGACTTTTTCGCCGAGGTAATCTTCCGCTGTCTCTTTCATTTTCTGCAAAATAAAGGCTGAAATTTGCGACGGTGAATAGCGCTCGTCGCGCGCCTCGACCCAAGCGTCGCCATTATCTGCTTTAACGATATTATAGGGGACGGCTTTTTTGTCCTTTTGGGTTTCGGGATCGTCATAATTCCGACCGATCAGGCGTTTGATCGCGAATAGAGTATTGCCCGGGTTGGTGACGGCTTGCCGTTTGGCGGGCTGGCCAACCAGCCGCTCATTATCGTCCGAAAAAGCGACCATCGATGGTGTTGTCCGGCCGCCTTCGGCGTTCTCAATGACGCGCGGCGTTGCGCCTTCCATAATTGCGACACATGAATTCGTTGTTCCCAGGTCAATCCCGATGACTTTTCCCATTTGTTTTACCTCACTCAATGCTGTGGACACGACGGCCACGCCAGCTAAATTGCATATTCGGGCGCTGAAATCGTGGCCCATATGCCCTCTATATAGGGAACCGTAGGCAAGGCTACAAGACAGATAGCTATTTTCTTTGGAGCTACAACATGTTGGGTGATGGCACAGAATATATCGCAGGATATTGGGATCGGGCGGCGCAAGGCGCCAGTTTGACTGATTTAGGGCAAGCCCTTGAACAGGCCCCGTTTTTTCGCCCGACTATGCCGCGAACGGGGCAACCATGGTCGATCGTGATGACCAATTTGGGCAATCTAGGTTGGGTGTCCGACCGCAACGGCTATCGCTACCAAGACCAGCATCCGCAGACGGGCGCTAACTGGCCGCCGATCCCGCAACCCTTGATTGATTTATGGTTTGATGTCACAGGTTATCGCGCACCGCCACAATGTTGTCTGGTGAATTATTATGATCAGGCGCAGTCGAAAATGGGCTTGCATCGCGATGCCGACGAAACGGCGCTTGACGCGCCTGTCGTGTCTGTCTCGTTGGGCGACAGCGCAACCTTTCGGATGGGG
This sequence comes from Rhodobiaceae bacterium, assembly GCA_038147995.1. Taxonomy (GTDB): domain Bacteria; phylum Pseudomonadota; class Alphaproteobacteria; order RS24; family RS24; genus JAYODZ01. The sequence goes on from JAYQUO010000004.1 coordinate 18,288, forward strand.
GGCGCGACCCGCAAAGGGCCGACACGATCATTAAAGCTCCACTCCGGCGACGTTTTTGTTTTTGGCGGTCCGGCGCGCCATTATTTCCACGGCATTGACCGCATCTTCTACGGTTCATCAACGCTCTTGGCCGAGCATGCGGCTTTCAGAGCGGGGGGGCGGATTAACTTAACCTTACGGCGCGTCAGCAAACCCGATTAACAATCTAGTCCTTGGCGACGCCGACGCGGGCCGGCCGCAGTAATCGCTCGCCAATGCGGTAGCCGGTCTCAAGCACGTCAATAACGGTGCCGGCATCGGCACCCGTTCCAGGCGCCTCGAACATGGCTTCGTGAAAATTGGGATCGAATTTCTCACCTTTGGGCGAGATGGCAATAATATTGTGGCGTTCCAAAATGGCGCGCAAATCCCGCTCGGTCGCCACGATGCCCTCCATCACGGCCTTAAGGGCCTCTGGGATTTCCGCGTCATCGCCAAGTGCTTGTTGGGCGCGCTCCATATTATCGATGACCGAGAGCATATCGCGGGCAAACCGCATCATGCCATATTGTTGCGCGTCAATGCGGTCACGCTCAGCGCGCCGTCGCGTATTTTCCAATTCGGCCAGTGCGCGCAACAGGCGGTCATTGCTCTCAGCGAGTTGGTCTTCTAGCGAGGGTGGCGCCGCCTCTGCTGGCGGCGCATCGGCCGCGTCTGACGATACTTCTGGGGCGGCTGTCTCGTTTTGCGGGTCGCTGGCCGTGCTCTCTTGTGGCTGTTCGGTTTCGTTGTTTTCTGTTTCGCTCATAACGATCCTTTAATCCTTCTCTATAACACCCAGAGCACGCGACACGAGGCGCGCCGTATGATCAACTAAGGGGATGAGGCGGGCGTAATTGCTCCGCGTTGGTGCAATGACCCCGAGAACCCCGACGACTTTGCGTTCTTTATCGCGGTAGCCGCTCACGATCAAGCTTGAACCCGAAAGCGAAAACAGCTTGTTTTCCGAACCGATAAAAATACGGACGCCGCTGCCCTCTTCGGCGTTGGACAATAGCCCGATAATGTCTTTCTTGCGCTCGAGGTCGTCGAACAGAATTCGAATGCGCTCCAAGTCTTCATTGGCGGCCAAATTATTTAAAAGATTGGACTGGCCGCGCACAATCAACGTTTTATCCAAAATGGCATCATTGCGACCAAAGCCTGACGCTGTTTCCGCCCCGCCCCATTCGGCCAGCCCCGCCTCAATAACGCGGGCGCTGAGGGCATCAAGTTCCGCCTCGGCGCGCTTAATTTCCTGTTCCGTCGACGCCCGCAGATCGTCCAAGCTACGCCCTTTCAGTCGCGCATTGAGGTAATTACCCGCGGCCACCAGATTGGCGTGGGTGATGCCCGCGGGCCAATTCACCAAGCGGTTTTCGACGCGATCGCTACCGTCGACCAACACAACCAATAACTGCTGGCGACTGACGGGGACAAATTCAATATGTTTGATGGCCTCGGCCTGATTGGGCACAACGACCAGGCTGGCGCACTGGCTTAGGCCGGTCAGGCTCTCGACGGCTTGGGTTACGACATCGCCCAATTCTTGCCCCGCCGCCAGCGCCGGCGCCAGATCGGCGCGCTCCTCTGAATTGAGCTCGCCAACTTGCAGCAAACCATCGACAAAAAGGCGCAGACCTTGCTCGGTTGGCAGGCGGCCCGCCGAGACATGCGGGGCATATAAAAGTCCGAGATTTTCAAGCTCTGACATGGTGCTTCGAATGGAGGCAGAAGATAAGCTCTCGCCTAAGCCGCTGACCAGCGCTTTTGAGCCAATCGGATCGCCCGTCTCGAGATAATTCTCGACGATGAGGCGAAAAATTTGGCGCGCGCGTTCGCTCAATCCCGATAATTGTGTCATGGCATCATATTTAAGTGATGCCGCCGCAAAATCCCAGAGGGGATGACCGAAAATTATGACAGGCTTGCTCCCGCGGCAGTAAGTCGGTACATCTGGCTCTGACTGTAACGCAATGAAAAGGTATCTTATGTCTCGACCATCAGGCCGCACGGCTGACGCTTTGCGCGAAATATCAATCACACCGCATGTCTCCAAACACGCCGAAGGATCGTGCCTGATTAAATTTGGCGACACCCATGTTTTATGTACGGCGTCGCTCGAAGAACGCGTGCCACCATGGTTGCGCGGCGGCGGCAAGGGTTGGATTACGGCCGAATATGGCATGCTCCCGCGGGCGACGGGTGACAGGATGCGGCGCGAAGCTGCCGCGGGTAAGCAGTCGGGGCGGACGCAAGAAATTCAACGCTTGATCGGCCGCTCGTTGCGAGCGGTCGCTGACTTATCGGCGCTGGGTGAGCGGCAAATCACCATCGACTGCGATGTCATTCAGGCTGATGGTGGCACACGAACTGCGTCAATCACCGGCGGCTGGGTCGCCTTGTGGTTTTGCCTCGACCGCTTGCGCCGTTCGGGCGCGATCACACAAGATGTTTTGCGCGATCATGTGGCGGCGATCTCTTGCGGCATTTTTGAGGGTACGCCAGTTGCGGATCTCGATTATGCCGAGGACAGCGTCGCCGATACTGACGGGAATTTTGTCATGACTGGACATGGGCAGATCGTCGAAATTCAGGCCACCGCCGAGGGCGAAGCCTTTAGCGAGGACGAATTCGCAGCCCTCTTGGGGCTGGCAAAAACGGCCATTGCGACACTTGTTGAAAAACAAAAACACGCTATTGGTCAGGGTGCATGAGCCGCAAACTCACCCCCGGCACACTCGTTGTGGCCAGCCACAATCAGGGCAAGGTGCACGAGATCGCTGACTTGCTGGCGCCGTTCGACATGGTCACGGTCAGCGCGGGCGACCTCGGGCTTCCTGAGCCGGAAGAAACCGAAACCAGTTTTATTGGTAATGCTGAATTAAAGGCGCGGGCCGCCGCCCTTGCCAGCCAGTTGCCCGCCCTCGCCGATGATAGTGGCCTTGTGGTGCCAGCGCTTGGTGGCGATCCGGGCATTTACTCAGCGCGATGGGCCGAGCATCCCGATGGCGGGCGTGATTTCGCATATGCGATGCAACGTGTCGAGGATGCGCTGGCGGCGCAGCCCGACCCGTCGCGGGCGGCCTATTTTATGTGCGCCCTGAGCCTCGCTTGGCCCGATGGCGTGGTGCAGTCTTACGAGGGACGCGTCGACGGTACGTTGGTCTGGCCGCCCCGCGGCTCCCGCGGTTTCGGCTACGATCCGGTTTTTCAGCCGATAGGATCATCGCAAACCTTCGGCGAGATTGATCCTGCCGCCAAGCACGCTATGTCGCATCGGGCCGATGCCTTCCGCCAGCTGGTCGAGGATTGCTTTGACCGCTAAGCTGCAATCGCTCGGGGTCTATGTGCATTGGCCATTTTGTCTGCAGATTTGCCCCTATTGTGATTTCAATGTTTATAAAAACCGTAACGTCGATGAGGCGCTTTGGCTGGCTGCTTACAAAGCGGATTTGGCAGCGGCGCGCGCCTTGCGCGCTGGCGGCGTCGGCAGCGTTTTCTTCGGGGGCGGCACGCCCTCTTTGATGTCCGCCGCATTGGTGGGGCAAATTCTCGATGTCATTGACCAGAGCTTTGGCTTGTTGTTTGGGGCTGAGATAACGCTCGAGGCCAATCCCGATGGCCTGAGCCGCGCGGCTTTGCAACAATTGGCGGCGGCTGGCGTGACGCGATTGTCGCTCGGCGTTCAAGCGCTTGACGATGCGGCCCTGAAATTTCTCGGCCGGCATCACTCCGCAGCCGAGGCCGCGGCCGCTATCGAAATGGCGCAGGATATTTTCCCGTCGCATTCGATCGATATGATTTATGCCCGCCCACAGCAAAGTACGGCGTCGTGGCAGGCCGAGCTCGCGCATCTGTTGTCTTTCGCGCCATCCCATGTGTCGCTATATGAATTGACGATTGAGCCTGCGACAAGCTTCGGCTACCGCGCAGCACGCGGGGATTTGTCTCCTTTGCCGAGTGAGCAGGCGGCCGAGCTTTATGATCTCTCAGGGCAGATGATGGCGGCGCAGGGATTGCCGGCTTACGAGATTTCCAACCACGCAGCGCCCGGACGTGAATGTCGACACAATATCGCGACGTGGCGGGGCGGCGATTATATAGGCATCGGCCCGGGGGCGCATGGCCGCATCACCGTTGCAGGCTCCCGCTATGCCACTGAAATGGCTCGTGATCCAGCGCAATGGATAAGCAATGCTAATGCCGCGCCGTATCAATGGGGTCGATATGATCGTTTATCTCCGCAAGAGGAAGCGGAAGAATTAATCTTTCTTGGCCTGCGGCTGGTTGAGGGCGTTGCACATGACGTGCTGACGCAAGTGCGGGCGCGTGGTCTGATGATTGATCCCGACGAAAAAGAACGTTTGATCAATCATGGGCTGCTCGAGGAAACCCCGACGCATCTTCGCACGACGCCAGACGGGCGGAAGCTTTTGGACTATAGCCTCGGGCGCTTATTGGCCAACTGAACCAGCTTCCAAGGAGAAAGCGGGCGGGGGTAGGCGTGATCCGCCTTGCCAGCTAATTTCGGGTGCCCGCGTCAAACTTTCCGCGTTCAGGTGAGCCTCGTCGCGCTGATTTTGCCACAGCGCAAAGCTATCGGCCGGCGCCGCCACGGGCTTGAAGCGATTGCTGCGAATTTCCATAACGGCAAAACTGCGTTGATTGGTTCCATCGGGCATTAAGCGTAACGGACCATCAATGCCCGCAAAGCCGCGTGCTTCCGTCATCACCCGTTCTGAAAATGGTTTTCGTCCCCCCATTTGCGACAAGGTCCCGATTAGGCTCAGCGCATCATAGCCGAGGCTCGCGGCACGCAGCGGGCGACGACCATAGTTTTTCTCGAAATGCGATGCAAAGACCTGCCAGCCCTCGGGGTTCGCGGCGGGGAACCAAGCGCCATGCAGGGGCGGCTCTTTCATCAGGGCATCGTCATCCCACAACGATGAGCCAAGAAACTGGATATGTTTCGGGTCGACATCGAAATAAGGCAAGAGTGGTGCGAGATTGCGCAAGTTCAAGCCACCGTCTGGCATTAAAACAGTGTCATAGGGAATTTCGCCAATCGTTTCGCTGCGCGATAGGGCCTCAAGCGCGGCAGCGGTTTCGGGCGCAATGATTTTCAGTTTTTTCATGCGCTGGGTCTCATCAACGGTTTCTGGCACCAAGGCATCGGCGATGGCCGTTAGCCGTTCAACTTCTTTTTGATGCGCCGTTTTGCGCTCTTGATAAAAGGCCAGCCTTTGTACCGGCTCAAACATATCTTGCGCATCGGCAGGATATTGCTCGAGCACGATGAGACGACCACCATAATATGAGATGATCGGCTCGATGATATCTGTCAGCCAGGCGCCATAGGCATTTTCTGGCAGCAGAACCGCAAAGCGCGTTAGGTTTTGCTGGGTTGCGTGAATAATAATGCGCTCAATTTGTTGTTCGGGCAGATGTCCGAGCACCCAAACGCCGGGTTTGGCGTAGCGACGGTCATTCGACAGCGCCAGTACGGGAATATCCGCGCGCTGAAAAATCGGCGTAGCGGCAGCAATGGCGTGCGAAAATAAAGGACCAATGACAATATCGGCGCCGCGCCGCACTGCGTTTTGCGCCGCCGCCGCAGCGCCGCTATCGGTGCCTTGCGTGTCCTCGACCAGAAGTAAGATATTTTCCAGACCGAGGTCGAATAAAGCTAGCTCAATGCCGTGAAACAAATCGACGGCCAAGGCTTGAATATCTTCATCCGGGCTGTTGAAGGGAAGCAAGACAGCGACGGCAACCGCGCCTTCACCCCGCACAGCGCCCGCCATGCCGCCTCCACCACCAGCGCGTCCGGGCGATGGAAAACGCGATTGTCCGAAAACCGTTTCGCCAGAACTGGCGCCGCCACCGCGTTGGCTCGGCCCAGCGCAAGCGACCAAGCTCAGACAAACGAGGCTGATAAAATAAAAAGAAAGTCGCCGCACAATGACTCCGCTGTTTCAATACCGCTTCTTTTGTATAGACTGAGTGGAACCGCAAATAAAGGCAGGACTATGACGCTCTCCTGCCATGACCGAAACACCACCCGCATGTAGGGGCCGCATGACAGACCTTAATTTAAATTCATCAAGCCCTGTGGCCGCCGGGCTTTATATTGTTGCCACGCCGCTCGGCAATGCGCGTGATATCACGTTGCGCGCTCTTGATGTTTTGAACGCGGCTGACCTGGTTTTGTGCGAAGACACCCGCGTGACCCGCAAACTTCTGACCATTTACGGCGTGAAGGCGCGCTTGCAAGCTTGTCATGAGCATAATGAGCAAGCTGTCGCTCAAAATGTTCTCGCCGCCTTGGCCGACAACAAGTGCGTTGCTCTGGTGAGCGATGCTGGAACGCCGGTTATTTCCGACCCGGGTTACCGGGTTATTAAAGCGGCCATCGCTGCTGGCCATCCCGTGCATCCTGTCCCCGGTGCTTCGGCGCCGATAGCGGCGTTGAGCGCATCGGGTCTGCCAAGCGATCGCTTTGTCTTTCTCGGGTTTTTGCCGGCCAAGGCGGCAGCGCGACGGGCCGCTCTGGCGGCGCTGTCGCGGGACCTGGGCACGGTCATTGTGTTTGAGAGCCCCAATCGATTAACCAACCTCCTCCATGACATGGCGGATGTTTTGGGGCCTTGCCGAACTGTTGTCGCGCGCGAAATGACAAAAAAATTCGAGGAAATTATTGCTGGCACACCTGCTGAGCTGGCGATGCATTTTGCCGACGGGGCGCGCGGCGAGTGCGTGGTGTTGTTTCATCTCGAGGGTGGTGAGACGGTACTCCAAGATAGTTTGGATGAAGCGATTTTAACAGCGCTTGAAACCTTGACCGTCAAGGATGCGGCGCTTGAGGTTTCGGTGCGCTATGGGTTGTCGCGTAAGGATGTATATGGGCGTGCTCTACAGCTTCGCCGTGACACATGACGCGACGTCGGGCTCAGAAATTTGGTTTTATCGCCGAATGGAGCGCTATGCTTTTATTGACTTTAAAAGGCTATCGCTTGGTGGCGCGCAATTTTCGCAGTCGTCGCGGCGAGATTGATCTCATTATGAGGCGCGATGCCGCCTTAATTTTCATTGAGGTGAAGTTTCGCCGACAGCATCAATCCCTTTATTATGCGATCACGGCCAAGCAGTGGCGTCGGATTTATGATGCCGCGACCGATTTTGTGGCACTGCACCCGCCATTGGCGCATTTGGTGTGGCGCTTTGATAGCGTTTTATGCAGTCCTCTGCCGCGACATCAAAAAGATGTTTGGCGGATATATGATGGGATGCGATAAAGAAGCAAATATGGGTTTTGGCCGTGCTGCCAGACGAGTGAGGAAATGAGAATGAGTTTGCGTGTTGCTATTCAGATGGACCCGATTTCCCGCATTGATATTGCGGGAGATACCAGTTTTGCCTTGGCGCTCGAGGCGCAAGGCCGCGGACATGATCTCTTTTATTATGAGCCCGATCAGCTGGCGATGATCAATGGTCGGGTCCGGGCGCGGGCGCAATCAGTGCGCGTGCAAGATATTCTCGGCGATCATTTTTCTTTGGGGTCGCCTGAAGTCCATTGGCTTGATGATTTTGATGTCATTTTGTTGCGGCAAGATCCGCCCTTCGATATGCACTATATTACGACAACGCATTTTCTGGACACGGTCGCGCCCAAAACACTGGTTGTGAATAATGCCAGCGCGGTGCGCAACGCACCCGAAAAACTTTTAGTTACGCGCTTTCCGCACCTCATGCCGCCAACGCTGATCACGCGCGATGTCAAAGAATTACGGGATTTCCGTCGCGAGCATAAGGACGTCATCTTGAAGCCCCTATACGGGAATGGCGGCGCTGGGATTTTTCGGGTGCGACCCGATGATGAGAATTTTAACTCTTTGCTCGAGATGTTTTTAAAAACCAGTCGCGAGCAAGTTATCGCGCAGGCTTATATGCCAGCCGTGCGCGACGGTGATAAGCGGGTTATTCTGGTTGAGGGAGAGGCAGTCGGTGCGCTGAACCGCGTTCCGGCCGCTGGTGATGCGCGCTCAAACGTGCATGTCGGGGGCCGGCCGGAGCTCGCCGAGGTCACGCCGCGCGATCACGAAATTGCCGCCGAGATTGGACCGCTGTTGCGGGAGATGGGGCTCATTTTCGCCGGCATTGATGTTATTGGCGGGCTGTTGACAGAGATTAATGTGACGTCACCGACTTGCATTCGGGAGATCAAAAATTTCGGAGGCCCTGACATTGGCGGGCTGATTTGGGATGCGATTGAGGCCCGCCGCGCTGCGGTGGTTTGAAGATTTTTACGCGGCAGATATTTTTTTATACGTTTTTTGTTCTTGAAGAATAGCAATCGAGATCAAACGGCTTTCGCCCGTATCACGCGCAATTAATCGGGCATGCTCGAGGTCGTTGAATAAGATAAGTTCATCAACAGCCCAAACCGTTTTCAAGGATGCCGCGTCACGCGCTTGCATATTGAGGGCGGCGAATAGCTTCTTCGAGCCAGCCAGCGACTCTTCGAACAGGTCACCAATGGCGACACTGATGATTTTTTTACGAAACATCATCCAAACCCCAAAACATTAAAAACTTAATATATCTAACAGGGTGGTCAAGCAAAAATCCACTTGGCACCTATGTTTATCATGTTAATCTGGTCGTCACGAGAGAAAAACAATAATGGTCGCGCTCGTAAAAACCTTTGCTTTTCAAGGCATGGACGCTGTTTTGGTTGATGTTCAGGTGCATTTGGCACCGGGGCAACACGCTTTTGCGGTCGTCGGCCTCGCCGACAAGTCGATTGCGGAAAGCCGCGAGCGCGTGCGCGCCGCCTTGCATGTTGCGGGGCTTGCTTTGCCTTTTGAGCGCATCACGATCAATTTATCGCCAGCGGATTTGCCAAAAGAGGGCAGTCATTATGACCTCGCAATCGCTCTCGGCCTGCTTGTCAGCATGGGCGTGCTCGCGCAGGATCAGCTCGATGGGTTCGTCGTCATGGGCGAACTTGGGCTCGATGGTAGTTGCCGCGGCGTGCCGGGATGTTTGCCAGCTGCGGTGGCCGCGCATGCTTTGGGCATGGGGTTGGTCTGTCCGCAAGCCAATGGTGGTGAGGCAGCGCTCGCGGGCATGCCGCGTGCCCTACCCGGCATTATTGCGCCGCCGCATTTGCTCGCCCTGATCGATCATTTGCGGGGTCGCCATCTTTTGCCGGATCCCACACCACTCGCGCTCGACGATGCTGGCGCACTTCCCGATATGGCCGATGTGCGTGGGCAAGGCGAAGCACGGCTTGTTCTAGAGGTGGCGGCGGCAGGCGAGCATAATATTTTGATGATTGGCCCGCCGGGGGCTGGCAAGTCGATGATCGCGAGCCGGTTGCCATCTTTGTTGCCACTCATGACGCCAACTGAAGCCCTCGAAGTCAACATGATTGCAAGCTTGGCGCGCAATGGGGCGGTTGAAAAACTCTCCCGTCGGCGCCCTTATCGAGCGCCGCATCATTCTGCCAGCATGGCGGCACTGGTGGGGGGTGGGCGCTCCGCCCGCCCGGGGGAAATATCGCTCGCGCATAATGGTGTTTTGTTCCTCGATGAGTTGCCCGAGTTTCCGCGAAATGTTCTGGATTCTTTGCGGCAGCCGATCGAAACAGGCCATGTTCATATTGCGCGCGCGGCCTTGCACATCACCTACCCCGCCCGGTTTCAATTAATCGCAGCAATGAACCCTTGCCGCTGCGGTTATGCCGATGATCCAGCGCGCGCCTGCCCACGCGTACCCCAGTGTCGGCGCGATTATGTGAGCTCCGTGTCGGGCCCCTTGCTTGACCGTTTTGACATGGTTCTGCATGTCCCCCCTGCGCCCCTGATCGATATGATATCGCCCGATCAGGGCGAGAGCTCGGCCAGCATCTCGCGCCGCGTGCAGCAGGCGCGCGCCCGCCAGCAGCAGCGCCAAGGATGCTTGAATAAGGATCTCTCAGGCGATGCCCTGATGAAACACATACAGCTACATCCCGACGCCCAGCGTCTGCTCGATCATGTGGTGGCTAAAAATCAATTATCAGCGCGCGGCTTTGCCCGCTTGTTGCGCGTCGCCCGCTCGATAACAGATCTTGCGGACCAAGACCAGATTACCGCAAGTGCCGTTGCCACGGCCTTGAATTGGCGGCACGGCAGCCTGCTGGGGGAAGAAATTTCATAAGTTTGTCATAGAACCGTCGCACACACATCGAATTTCACCTGCATGTAACGTGCAACATTAAAAAGGAGGCCATATGGCACTTGATTTCGTCGATCGTCGTTATTCTCACCCACCAATTGCGTCAGCCGCGCCGCCTGTCGATGAAGCTGGCGCACTGTCAGCTCGTTTGGCGAAGACGCCGCGCGAGCGCATTGCGGCGCAAGCGCTTCGCTACCAAGTTTTTTATCAAGAAATGGCGGCCATCCCGACCCCGATGCAATCCATGTTGCGCCGCGACTATGACCGCTTCGACGCTCTGTGCGATCATCTTATCTTAACAGTGAACGGACCAGCTGAGGGCGTCACGGCTGCGGCGCGGCTAGAGACCGGCGAAACGGTCATTGGCTGTTACAGACTGCTGATGGGCGCGCGGGCGCAAGACGGGTTTTATAGTGCGCAAGAGTTTGACCTTACGCCACTCCTCGAGGGTGTCGGGCGCGGGCTTAATATTCTGGAGCTCGGGCGCTCCTGCATCGCGCCAACATATCGCTCTAAACATGCAATCGATCGTTTGTGGCGCGGGCTTTACGCCTATATTCAAGCCCATAGCGTTGATGTTTTGATGGGCTGTGCGTCCTTCCCGACGCTTGATGTTGCGTCGCTCGCTGCGCCATTAAGCCTGCTTCACTATAATTTCTCCGCCCCTGCTCCGTGGCGGGTGCGGGCGCAGGCTTCGAAATTTATTGCCATGGATCAATTGTCACGCCATGGGTTTGATGAACGCCAAGCTTTGCGCGCCCTACCGCCCGTTTTGCGAGGATACATCCGTGCTGGCTGCATGGTCGGCGATGGCGCCGTGATCGACGCTAATTTTGGGACAACAGATGTTTTCGTCCTGCTGCCGCTTCAACAGGCGACAGAACGCTACGTTGCGCATTATAGTTAGTCGATCGTTTCGAGCCCATAAGCTGCGATGGCGGCCATATTTAGGATTTCCGTCGCCGTTGAGCCGATACGGGCAATCTGCACCGAGTGCTCAAGCCCAAGCAAAATCGGACCAATCATGGTCGCGCCGCCCAGTTCTTCGAGCATTTTCGTTGAAATTGACGCTGAGTGGATCGCGGGCATGACCAACACATTGGCTGGCTCGCTCAGACGGCAGAAGGGGTATAGCTTCATGGCATCTCGGTTCAGCGCCACGTCGGCCGCCATTTCACCTTCATATTCAAAGTCAACTTTTCGCTGATCGAGGAGCCGCACGGCCTCGCGCACATATACGGAGCGATCGCCCTCGGGATGACCGAAGGTAGAATAAGCAAGCATTGCCACCCGTGGTTCATTGCCCAGTGAGCGGGCCATACGCGCTGTCTGTACAGCGATATCAGCCAATTCCTCGCCGCTCGGCATGTCGATCACATTGGTGTCAGAGACCATGACGGTCCGCCCACGCGCGATCATCATGGTGACGCCGATGACGCGATGGCCGGGGCGTGGGTCAATGACTTCGCGCACCTCTTCCAAGGCGATGGAATAGTTACGCGTGACGCCTGTCACCATGGCATCGGCATCGCCATTTGCCAGCATACAGGCGCCATAAATGTTTCGATCATTGCTCACCAAGCGTTGGACATCGCGGTATAAGCGGCCGCGCCGTTGCAAGCGTTTATATAGGAAATCAGTATAGGCGTCCTGCCGCGTTGATAGGCGCGTATCGTGAATGGTGATGTCGGTGCGCTCATGAAGGCCGAGGCTATACATCTGATCGCGCACGATCTTTTCAGTGCCGATTAGGATCGGATCCCCAAGGCCCATATCTTTAAACGCCACAGCAGCGCGAATGACTTGCTCTTGCTCGCCTTCAGCAAATATCATGCGCTTGGGCTGCTTGCGTGCCTTGTTGATAATAATTTGGAGCGACCGCGCGGCCGGGTTGAGGCGGGCCGACAGCTGTTCGCGATATTGATCCATATCGACAATGGGTTTGCGGGCGACGCCGCTATCCATGGCGGCCTGCGCCACGGCAACGGGAATCTCGACCACAAGGCGCGGATCAAAGGGAACGGGGATAATGTAGTCAGGGCCAAAACGCGGCCGCTCCCCACTATAGGCGGTCGCAACCTCGTCCGGCACATCGGCGCGGGCGAGCGTTGCCAGCGCCTCGGCGCAGGCAATTTTCATGGCGTCGTTAATGGTGCTGGCGCGGACATCGAGCGCACCGCGAAAAATATACGGAAAGCCAAGTACATTATTCACTTGGTTCGGATAATCAGAACGCCCCGTCGCCATAATGGCATCGTCACGAATGCTGGCAACTTCCTCTGGCGTAATCTCGGGGTCAGGATTTGCCATCGCAAAAATAATCGGCTTATCGGCCATCGACTTGATCATGGCTTCATTGACCGCACCTTTGACCGAAAGCCCGAGGAAAATATCAGCACCCTCAAGCGCCTCGGCTAGGCTCCGCTTATCCGTGTCAACGCTGTGGGCTGATTTCCATTGGTTCATGCCCTCACTGCGGCCTTTGTAAATAACGCCTTTGGTGTCACATAAAATGGCATTTTCATTGGGCAGCCCCATCGCTTTGATCAGCTCAAGGCAGGCAATACCAGCGGCGCCGGCGCCATTCACCACAACTTTTGTGGTCTTGATGTCACGACCCGTCAGGTGAAGCGCGTTGATCAGTCCAGCGGCGCAAATAATTGCGGTTCCATGTTGGTCATCATGAAACACCGGAATATCCATGACTTCGCGTAAGCGCTGCTCGATCACGAAGCAATCGGGCGCTTTAATATCTTCAAGGTTAATGCCGCCAAAAGAAGGGCTTAAATAGCGCACAGCGCTGACGAATTCATCGGTGTCTTCGGTGTCGACCTCAAGGTCAATACTGTCGACATCTGCGAAGCGCTTGAAAAGGACGGCCTTGCCTTCCATCACAGGCTTAGAGGCGAGGGCCCCCAAATTGCCAAGTCCCAAAATGGCTGTACCATTTGAAATCACCGCCACCATATTGCCGCGAGCCGTATAATCATAAGACGCATCGGGGTTTTCCGCGATGGCTTTGACCGGCACGGCGACGCCTGGCGAATAGGCGAGCGACAGGTCCCGTTGGGTTGCCATCGGCTTGGTTGGCACGACCTCAAGCTTGCCAGGCTTGCCCCGTGTGTGAAAGCGGAGCGCTTCCTGATCGGTAAAACTTTTATCCTCGGACATAATGATCCCGTTTCGACTGTTATCCCCTTTTAAGCCCTTGTTTGTACAAGAACAAGCTCAAGCGCCCTTCCTGTGAAAATATTTCGGTTTTGCACAAGCCAAGCCTTTTTCCTGCGCAATGCTCTGATAGACTGCCGCCATGACATCTTCAACGTCCAGTGCGGCACCCGCCGCAACACCCATGATGGAGCAGTATTTAGCGCTCAAAGCGACGCACACAGAATATTTACTGTTTTATCGCATGGGCGATTTTTATGAGTTGTTTTTTGACGACGCTGTGGCGGCGGCGCAGGCGCTTGATATTACGCTCACCCATCGGGGCAAGCACCTTGGTGAAGACACGCCTATGTGCGGGGTGCCGGTGCATGCGGCGGAGACTTATCTGCACCGGCTAATTCGCCAGGGCCATAAAGTGGCAATTTGTGAGCAGATGGAAGACCCCGCGGAAGCGAAAAAGCGCGGCAGCAAAGCCGTGGTGCGGCGCGATGTTGTCCGTCTGGTGACGCCTGGGACTTTGAGCGAAGAGGGGTTGCTAAATGCGCGGCGACATAATTTTTTATCTGCTATTGCCACGGCGGGCGAGGAAACGGCTCTTGGCTGGCTCGACATGTCGACAGGCGAGTTCTGGCTCGCAAGCGTAAAACCCAATGATATCGCGACGCATTTGGCGCGTATTGCCCCGAGCGAAATTGTCCTGGCAGCGTCTAGTCGGGCCCAGTATCAAGTCGCCATTACACAAGCCTGTCCAGAGAGTGTTGTAACGGAGCGGGATAATGTGCAGGGGCTTTCAGAGCGGGCGGACGCGCTTTTTGCCGCGTGTTACGGCTCGGCCGCGCCAGCCGAGAACCTAGCGCGCGCCCCGCGCGCCGCCGCTGCCATGCTGCTCGATTATCTGCAAGCCACGCAAATTGATACAGCTTTGCGGTTGCAGTTGCCGCGGTTCGACCACCAGACATCGACAATGGAGATTGATGCGGCCACGCGGTTAAACCTCGAGCTAAACCGGACGCAAAGCGGTGCCTTTAAGGGCAGTCTGCTTGCAACCATTGATATGACGGTGACGGCCGCCGGGGCGCGGCTGTTGAGCCAATGGCTATCTGCTCCCCTGATTGATGCGGCGCCCATCGAAGAGCGGCTTGATGCGGTTGCGTTTTTTACCGCCAATCGGCGCTGTGGCGAGGATATAGCCAAGCTGTTGAAGAGCGTATCAGACGTTGCTCGGGCGCTGTCGCGGTTGGTGATGGATCGCGCGGGCCCGCGTGACTTGCGCTCTATCGCGCAAGCGGTCTCGGCGTATCGTGACATTGCCGACTTGTTAAAGGCGGCCGCTACAGATGCGCCGCCCGCGCTGTTCGCGCCATGGCACCAGCCCTTGCCGGCCAGTATCATGGCCGTGCAGGCAGATATTGAACGGGCCATTGAAGCGCAGCCGCCGCTGATTATTCGCGATGGAAATTTTATTTGCCCCGGCTATGACGCGGCGCTCGATCAAGCGCGCAGTCTGCGTGATGAGAGCCGCCGCATTATCGCCGCCCTGCAACAAAGCTACAGCGATGCGACCGGCATCAAAGCGCTGAAGATCAAATATAATGCGGTGCTGGGATATCACATTGATGTGCCGGCAGGACAGGCCGATAAATTGCAAAGCCCACCCTTTGTCGACAAGTTTATTCATCGGCAAACCTTGGCGAATTCGGTCCGCTTCTCGACACGCGAATTGGCTGATCTGGCGGGAGAAATTAGCCGTGCCGCTGAAACGGCGTTGCATCGCGAACATGAAATTTATGCGCGCTTGCGCGCTCAGGTGATTGCGATCGCAGAACCGCTAGAGCAGGTGGCGCAAGAGCTTGCCATGGTCGATACGCTGAGCGCCTTGGCGCATCTCGCGATGGCACGCGATTGGGTGCGGCCGAAATTTTATAAAGATCTGCGGTTTGACATCACGGCGGGCCAACATCCGGTGGTGGCGCGAGCTCTGGTGGCTGACAACAAGCCCTTTATTGCCAATGACTGCAGCCTTACCGCGTCTGACGGCGCGCAATTATTGCTTTTGACGGGCCCGAATATGGCAGGGAAGTCGACGTTTCTTAGACAAAACGCCTTGATTGCTATTTTGGCGCAAATGGGCAGCTATGTGCCAGCGCAAGCGGCTGAGCTGGGTCTTGTCGACCGGGTTTTCTCGCGCGTCGGCGCCGCCGATGATTTGGCGCGCGGGCGATCAACCTTCATGGTCGAGATGGTTGAGACGGCGATGATTTTGCAACAAGCAACGCCACGCAGCCTCGTGATCCTTGATGAAATTGGCCGCGGTACCGCGACCTTTGACGGCCTGTCCCTAGCTTGGGCGTGCATCGAATATTTGCATGATATTATTGGCTGCCGGACGATATTTGCGACCCATTATCACGAGCTGACGGCCTTGCAGGAGCGCCTCATTCGTCTCGACAATATCACCATGCGGGTAAAGGAACATGGCGGTAGCTTGGTGTTTCTGCATGAAGTTGGCAAAGGCGCGGCCGATCGCTCTTATGGTATTCATGTTGCCGAGCTTGCAGGTTTGCCAGATGTTGTCACACAGCGGGCGAAAGATATTTTGGCGACGCTGGAAGAGAACCGGGGCGCATCGACCTTGACCGCATCGCTTGATGGCTTGCCTTTATTTGAAGCCCACGCTGCCCCGCCGCCCCGCGCGGATAAGCTGCGCGAAGCCCTAGGCGACATTGATCCCGATCAATTGTCACCGCGCGAGGCATTGGATTGGCTTTATCGATTGAGAAAAATGCTAAAAGACGAATAATGCGCTATATTGCGCGGTATGAAAAACATGAAACTGCCGAAATCTGTTGTTGATGGGCATAAACTTCGCCTCGAGCTAACTGAAATTGCCCGCGCGCATCGCGGGGAAGAGACGGTCGCCCGCGCCGCGGTTTTGTCGCTTTTGAAACAGACATTGGCGATGGGACAAGATTATGCCCGCGCCCATCTTTTAGATGGCAAGATTAAGGGCGATAAGTGCGCAGGCTATTTAAGCACTTTGATGGATGAGATTATCGGCGCCTTGGCCGACTATACCATTGTCCATGAGCTGCGTTTGGCCAACCCGACCGCCGAAGAGAAGGTGGGTGTCGTTGCGGTTGGCGGTTATGGACGCGGAAAATTGGCACCTTATTCGGATGTCGATTTGCTGTTCATCCTGCCCTATAAGCGCAACGCCGCGGCCGAGCAATTTGTCGAGTTCATTCTGTATATGTTGTGGGATCTCGGTCTCAAGGTCGGTCATGCCACGCGCTCGATTGCCGATTGTGTGGCGCAGGCGCAAGACGATATGACAGTGCGCACGGCGATGCTCGAGGCGCGTTTGCTGTGGGGTGAAGAGGATCTCTTTGCAGAGTTTCGCAAAACCTTTGAGAGCAAGGTGATGCGCGGGACGAGCCGCGCATTTGTTGCCGCTAAATTGGAAGAGCGCGATAAACGCCACGAGCAGGCGGGGCGGTCGCGCTACTTGGTTGAACCAAATCTGAAAGAAGGCAAGGGCGGTTTACGCGATCTCAATACGTTGTTCTGGATCGGCAAATATTGCTACGCCGTTGAGCGGCTCGGGCAGCTTGTTGATGCAGGGGTGTTGACCGCCGATGAATTGAGCCTGTTCCGTCGTTGCGAGCAATTTTTATGGACGGTACGGTGCCACTTACACTTTTTGGCGGGGCGGGCGGAAGAGCGTTTGAGTTTCGATATGCAACCGGAATTGGCAAGCCGCATGCGCGTGCGCGCGTCAGCGGGCCTTAATCCAGTTGAGAAATTAATGCGGCAATATTTTCTCGTCGCCAAAAATATTGGCGATCTCACGGCAATTTTTTGCGCCGCGCTCGAAGAAGAACAAACAAAAAAAGGCAGGCTAGCGCGCCTGCCGGCGTTGTTCCGCCGTGAAAAAAATGTCCATGGCTTTGTCATTGAAACGGGCCGCCTGCACGCCAAACAGAAAAATAGTTTCCAACGCGATCCGGTCAATATTCTTCGGGTGTTTGCACTCGCCGATCGGTATGGTCTCGATATTCACCCCGACACGATGCGACTTTTAACCCGCGTCCTCCATTTGGTTGACCGCAGCTTACAAAAATCTGAGGAGGCCAATAAGCTGTTCTTGGAAATTTTGACGTCGAAAAAAGATCCCGAGCGGACCTTGCGACGGATGAATGAGGCGGGTGTTCTTGGCCGCTTTATTCCGGATTTTGGGCGCATCGTTGCGATGATGCAGTTCAATATGTATCACCACTATACAGCAGATGAGCATTTGCTGCGGGCGATCGGTATTCTGGCCGAAATTGATAGTGGTGTCGTGGAGGCGGCGATGCCCTTGCCGACGCGGTTAATGGCGTCGACCATCAACCGTCGGGTAATTTACCTCGCGGTTCTGTTGCATGATATCGCCAAAGGCCGGCCCGAGGATCATTCGCAAGCGGGCGCAAAGATTGCCCGCCGCTTGGGGCCGCGGCTTGGATTTACGGCCGATGAAACGGCGCTGACGGCCTGGCTTGTTGAACATCATTTGGTCATGAGCGATGTCGCCCAAAGGCGCGATCTTGGGGATCCCAAGACGATCGAAGATTTTGTTGGATTTGTTCAAACCGTCGAACAGCTGCAACATCTTTTCGTGCTCACGGTTGTCGATATTCAAGCCGTTGGCCCTGGGGTTTGGAATGGTTGGAAAGACCAATTGTTGCGCGAATTATATTTCGAAGCCGAAGCTGTCCTGACAGGCGGCGGATCGATGGCCAATCGGCAGTTGCGGCTACAAGCGGCGCGCGAAGCGCTGGCTGAGCAAATTACCGATAAACCAAGAGAGTGGGTCGAGACTTATGTCCGCCGTCACCAAGATGCTTATTGGTTGAATTTCGACATTGCAACACAAAGGCGACATGTTGACCTTCTTCAGCAGGCCGAACAGGCGCCAATGGTGATAGACTTCAACTATGATGCCAACCGCGGTGTCACCGCCTTGACTTTTATTGGTACCGATCACCCAGGCTTGTTCGCCCGCCTGACGGGCGCTTGTGCTGTGGCTGGATTGAATATTCTTGATGCGCGTATCACCACGACGCGAGATGGCATGGCCGTAGACACGCTGTTTGTGCGCGATCCAGAGAGCGAAGGGCCGCTGGATGGCCAGCGCGGAGAGCGGTTACGAAAAACGATTGCGGCCGTGTTAATGGGCGAGTTACGCCCGCCCGAGCATTTTGCGACGCCGCGCGGCGTGCGCAAATTAAATGCCTTCACCGTCTCGCCACGCGTCCGGATCGATAATGATTTATCTGAGCAAGCCACCGTGATTGAAGTCACAGGGCTTGACCGGCCGGGTTTGTTGCACGCTTTGACACGGGATCTCTTTAATCAAAATGTGTCGATTACGGCGGCCCGGGTCGCGACCTTTGGCGAGCGTGCTGTCGACGTGTTTTATGTCACCGACCTTGTGGGACATAAAATTATCAATCCAACCAAGAAGGCGCGGTTGGTCGCACGGCTAAAGGATATTATTGCTGATCCCGTCGCTGGGGCCAGCCCAGCGCGACGAGGCGAGAGAGTTGCATGACCCCGCAGTCGCGTCCGCGTAAAGGGTTAGGCGCTGCTGCCGCATCGATTGGGGGGGCGACGATGATTAGTCGCGTTACTGGTTTGCTGCGCGATATTATGATAGCGGCGGCCTTGGGCGCAGGCCCCCTCGCCGATATTTTCGTTGTCGCTTTTCGGTTGCCCAATTTGTTTCGCCGTTTATTTGCCGAGGGCGCCTTTAGCGCCGCCTTTGTGCCGCTTTATGCGCGGCGGCTCGAGGCCGAGGGCGAAGCTTCGGCCCGTCAGTTTGCCGCCAAGGTGCTTGCGGTCTTGC
Organism: Rhodobiaceae bacterium; assembly: GCA_038147995.1. Lineage (GTDB taxonomy): Bacteria > Pseudomonadota > Alphaproteobacteria > RS24 > RS24 > JAYODZ01. Next base: position 37,582 of record JAYQUO010000004.1, read on the forward strand.
TGGCGGCCTTGCTTCTTTTTACAGCCTTGGCGCAGATTTTTATGCCGGCCTTGGTGGTCGCAATAGCGCAGGGCTTTACGCAGGATCCTGCGCAATTTGACCTCGCCGTTTACCATGCTCGGATTACCTTTCCGTATTTGGTTTTCATGTCGCTTTTGGCGTTTTACGCAGCCCTCTTAAATGCCCGCGGGGTATTTTTTGCGCCTGCTTTTGCACCCGTTTTGTTGAATCTTGTTCTGATCGCCTCTCTCGCTCTGGCCGCGGTTTTGGGCGCGATGCCTCTGGGATATCTGATTTGGGGCGTCGCCCTTGCGGGGGTGGTACAATTATTATGGGTGGTCATCGCGGCCGCGCGGCGGGGGATCACGATCCCGCTCATTCGTCCACAGCTTGACGGCGACGTGCGGAAATTATGGCGGCTGGCGGTGCCTGGCATTCTCGCGGCCGGTATTGGACAAATTAATTTGCTGGTCGGCACATCGATAGCAACCGCGCAAAGCGGGGCGGCGGCGTGGCTTTATTATGCAGATCGTCTCTATCAATTGCCGATGGGGGTGATCGGCGTGGCACTCGGCGTCGCGCTATTGCCGAGCCTGTCGCGGGATTTGGCGGCTGGCGATGACCGTCAGGCCCGTGCCAGCCAAAGCCAGGCCGTTTTTATCGCGATGATGCTGACGATCCCAGCCAGTGTTGGGCTGGCTGTGTTAGCAGAACCTCTTGTGCAATTGTTTTTTGAGCGCGGGGCTTTTGCTATTGCCGATCGGAGCGCGACAGCCCTAGCGGTGCGGGCTTTTTGTCTCGGGCTGCCCGCCTTTGTGTTGATAAAAATTGTCCAACCCGCCTTTTTCGCCCGTGAGGATACGCGCTCACCGCTGGTCGATGGCGCGTGCGGGGTCGTTCTGAATATTGGCTTGAGCTTGGCTTTGTTCGACAGCCTTGGGCACCTTGCCATCGCTATCGCAACATCGGCGGCAGGCTGGTTAACCTTGGTCTTAATGATCATCAGGATTTATGCGCGCGGCTACTGGCGCTTTGAGCTGACGCTGGCGCGGCATTTGGTCGGGCAGGTTGTGGCCGCCTTGGGCATGGCGTTGGCACTATATGCCGCGCAGTCCTATCTGGTTACACCGATCGGTTTGGGCGCCTTGTTGCTTTATGTGCTGGCATTGGTGGGCCTCGGCGCTGGTGTTTACGCGGTCTTGGCAATGCTCTTTGGCGGCCTGCGGCTGGGGGATCTTCGGCGCTTGCGCTGATCGGCAGAATTAGCCATAAACGCGGCAGAGAGAGAGGCAAATATGGCAGATCCAAATCAAACATTACGGGTTTTGTCGGGGGTGCAACCGACGGGGAATTTGCATTTGGGCAATTATCTCGGCGCCATTCGGAACTTTGTCGCTCTGCAAGCAACCCATCAATGCCTCTACTGCGTCGTCGATCTGCACGCCATTACAGTGTGGCAGGATCCACAAGATTTGGTGCAGCAAACCCGAGAGGTAGCGGCGGCCTTTATTGCCGCCGGCGTTGACCCGAAGGCGCATATTATTTTTAACCAAAGCCAGGTTCCCGAGCACACTGAATTGGCTTGGGTGCTGAATTGTGTCGCTCGCATAGGCTGGCTCAACCGGATGACCCAGTTTAAAGAGAAGGCTGGCAAGCATCGCGAAAACGCGTCAGTTGGTCTTTATATCTACCCCAATCTTATGGCCGCAGATATTTTGCTCTACAAAGCGACGCACGTTCCCGTCGGCGAAGACCAAAAGCAACATCTTGAGTTGGCGCGCGATATAGCCCAGAAATTCAATAATGATTTCGATGCCGCCGAAGGGGGGCCGGGGTTTTTTCCGTTGCCCGAGCCGCTGATCCAGGGGCCGGCGACGCGGGTAATGTCGCTGCGCGATGGCAACAATAAAATGTCGAAATCGGATCCATCCGATATGTCGCGGATCACGCTGTCGGACAGTGCCGATGACATCGCGCGCAAAATCCGCAAAGCCAAAACCGACCCCGACGCTTTGCCCGAAAGCAAAGATGGGCTCGATGGCCGCCCTGAGGCGCAAAACCTGCTCGGCATTTATGCCGCGCTCGCAGATCAGTCGCTAGAGGCGACGGTGGCGCAATTTGCTGGCGCGCAGTTCTCGGCGCTCAAAGCAGCGTTGACGGATTTGGCGGTCGAAAAGCTGTCACCGATCACAGCCGAAATGCAAAAACTGATGACGGCGCCAGATCATGTTGATGCTATTCTGGCTGATGGCGCCCAACGCGCCCGCGCGATCGCCGCCCCGATCATGGCCGATGTGCGCAATAAGGTGGGATTTCTCTCGGCCCCTCGTAAATGAGACTTGCCGCTACAGCATAGGGATGTCAGTTTAGGCCGATGGATATTAATAAACATTTACAGCGCAAGTTCCTGGTGATTGTGGACGGTACGCCAGAAAGCCATGCCGCCTTGCGGTTTGCTGCACGCCGTGCGCATGGCACGGGTGGCAAGGTCACCCTTCTTTTATTGCTCGGGCATGACGAGTTCAAACAATGGGCTGGCATTGGCAATTTGATGAAAGAAGAGGCGCGCACCGAGGCAGAGGCTGTGTTGCGCGATCTGTCATCTCGCGTAGAGGCGCTTGGGGGCGAGACGCCAGAACAATATATGCGCGAAGGCAATGCCGTTGATATCATCACCGATCTGTTGCAAGAGGATGGGACGATTTCAACATTGGTGCTGGCGGCTGGTAGCGACCCGGCTGGCCCGGGCCCGCTGGTTTCTGCACTGGCGCGTGGGCGCGGCGGATTTCCCATTCCGGTCACCGTTATTCCAGCCGGATTATCGGATGACGATATTGATGCGCTGACCTAAGGGCGCGCCTGCTGAAAGAAAATTTGAGACGAGAAGAAGCGATGTATATTCAAACCGAAGCAACCCCAAATCCTGAAACCCTCAAATTCATTCCTGGCCGAAGCGTGATGGGCGAGCGTCCGCCCGCGGATTTTCCGAACCTCGACGCTGCGCAAGCTTCTCCGCTAGCGCTCGCCTTGTTTCAGACCGGTCACGTGGCAGGCGTTTTTTTGGGCGCGGATTTTATTGCCATCACGAAAACCGACGGCGAGTGGCAACATGTTAAGCCGGCCTTGCTGGCCGCTATTATGGATCACTTTGTGGCCGAGTTGCCGATCGTCCGTGATGATTTTACCGCTGCAGAAGCGACAGAGGATCAAGACCCCATTGTGGCTGCCATTAAGCAATTGATCGATACGCGCATTCGTCCCGCCGTCGCGCAGGATGGCGGCGATATTGTGTTTCATGACTTTACCGATGGTGTTGTCTCTCTCCATATGCGTGGCGCTTGCGCCGGATGTCCCAGCTCGACGGCCACGTTGAAACAAGGCATCGAGAATTTGTTGAAACATTATATTGAGGAGGTGCGCGAAGTGCGCGCTGTTGTGTGAGCCCCATGTCTAATCCCGTCGCCGATCAAGCTCTGGACCAAATTTTTCGCGCTGGCCGCTCGCATAATGCGTGGCACGATACGCCCGTATCGGATGCCGAGCTGACCGCGCTCTATGATTTGATGAAAATGGCCCCAACCAGCGCCAATTGCTCGCCTGCACGCGTAGTGTTTGTGCGCTCAGCGGAGGCCAAGGCAAAATTGTTGCCGCTGATGTTGGAGAGCAATCGATCCAAAGTTGAGCAAGCTCCCGTGGTCGCTCTGATTGCCTATCACAAGAAATTTTATGATTTCATTCCGCAGTTATTTCCCCACAATCCCGGAGCGCGCGAATGGTTTGCCCATAGCGAAGATCTGGCGCAAGAGACAGCCTTTCGCAATAGTTCGTTGCAGGGTGGCTATTTCATGCTCGCGGCGCGCGCCATTGGGCTCGATGTCGGCCCAATGTCGGGTTTTGATGCGGGTGGCGTGAATGCCGCCTTTTTCCCCGATGGCGAATGCGCCGTAAACTTTATTTGTTGCCTGGGGCATGGCGATGAAGCGGGCCTGTTTGCCCGTAGTCCCCGCCTCGATTTTGCCGATGCCTGCCAAATTATCTGACGATCCGGCGCCGGCTTATTTGCTGGCTTGCGACACAACTCAAGGCGCTTGCTCGGTTGCAGTGATGCGCGACGATGCATTACTCGCAGAACGCGTCGAACCCATGCAGCGTGGACATGCGGAAGCCTTGATGCCGATGATTGCGGCGGTGCTCGAGCAGGCGGGGGTGTTGCCCTCGGCTTTGACGCGCCTCGGTGTTACGACGGGGCCTGGCGGCTTTACCGGCGTGCGATTGGGTTTGGCCGCGATGCGGGCCTATGCCGTGGCTTTGGAAATTCCGCTACTGGGCGTTGGTAGTTTCGAGGCCATGGCGATGGCAGAGCCTGCGCCCGAACCCGTCTTGGTTGCTGTCGATGTTCGACGCGGCCAATTTTACGCGCAGCTTTTTGACGCGTCGCGGACGGCGATTACGGCGCCACAACTCTATGATCTGGCGGCCTTGCAACATCTTTTACCGCAGGTTCCGTTCCGCGGTATCGGCGTCGGCGTCGAGACACTGAATGCCGCGGGTCTGATGACGGTGAGCGATGCACCCCCCTATCCACAAGCCCGCTATGTCGGCCAAATTGCGCAAGCTGCCCCAGCCACCGCTAGCCTTCCCCTGCCCCTTTATCTGCGCCCCGCCGATGCCAGCCTGCCCGACCCGTCGAAGCGCCCCGCCCATGCTCCGGCACCTCATGCGTGATTGGGCGGCACGGCTCAGACCGCTTCAGCTGCGCGATGCGGCCGCTTTGGCGGATCTTCACGGGCAAAGTTTTGAGCGGCCTTGGTCGGTCGACAGCTTTCGCGATTTGTTGCCGCAGGCTGGTGTTTTTGGCTATGGTTACGAAGAGCATGCCTTATGCGGGTTTATTTTGTGTCGGCGTGTCGCCGAAGAGGCCGAAATATTAACCATTGCGGTGCGGCCCGAAAATCGGCGCTCAGGTCTTGGGTATGGTCTCGTTGCGGCGGCGCAGGAAGAATGCCGCAAACAAGGTATCCAACAGTTTTTTTTGGAAGTTGCAGAAGCAAATCAGCCTGCTTTGGCATTGTATCGCAAGTTAGGATTTTCCTTAGCCGGAAAACGCCCTAACTATTATGGGGATCAGGCTGGACTGACCATGCGGCTCGATTTGGGGGCGCAAGGGGAAACATATGGATCGTAGCGAAGAGCTCGAACTGAAAGCGCAAGAGGCGGGCATGCGGATGACCGAGCAACGCCGTGTGATTGCGCGCGTGCTTGCGGACTCTGATGACCACCCAGATGTTGAAGAAGTGCATCGCCGCGCTGTGGCACAAGATGCGGCGATCTCGATTGCGACCGTCTACCGAACCGTGCGATTGTTCGAAGAAGCGGGCATTTTAACGCGGCATGATTTTGGCGATGGCCGCGCCCGCTACGAGCCGGTGTCGGACGGACATCACGATCATTTGATTGATATCCAATCGGGGCAAGTTATCGAATTTTCCAATGATGAAATCGAGGAGCTACAGCGCCAAATTGCCGAAAAACTCGGCTATCGTTTGATCGACCACCGGCTTGAACTTTATGGTGTACCTCTGAAGAAAAACTAGGCCGACAAAATGTATTTTCTGAGGATTTTGCTGCGCGGCGCGCTGTTTATCGTGATCACCCTGCCTTTGGGGCTGGTGCAATTTGGGTTTTTGCTGCTTCTGCCACCCGCGGCCCGTTGGCTGCCGGTTTATTATTTTCGCCTGGTTTTGCGATTGCTCGGGATTACGGTGCGCGCCCATGGTGACCCACCGCGACAGGGCACACTCATCGTCAGCAATCATATTTCATGGGTCGACATTTTGGTGCTTGGTTCTCAACGCCCAGCGCATTTCATCGCCAAAAAAGAAGTTGCGACTTGGCCCCTGTTCGGCCAGCTGGCAAAATTAAATCGTACTATATTTATCGACCGCGAACGGCGGCACCAAGCAAGGACTCAGAATATGTCGATTGCGGCGCGGCTTGCAGAAGGCGATTGCCTGGTGCTGTTTCCAGAGGGAACCAGTGGCGACGGTTTGCGGGTTCTGCCATTTAAGTCATCCTTGTTTGCCGCCGTGATGCCGCGCTCGGGGGAACTGCAATTCCCCGTCCAGCCGGTCAGTATGGTCTATACCAGAAAGCATGGCGTCATGATGGGGCGTCGCCAAAGAGCGGCCTATGGCTGGTATGGCGACACCGAACTTCTGCCCCACCTTCTTTTCGTGCTCGGCGCCAGCCCTTGTACGGTTGAGCTTTATTATCATTCGCTTCCTTCATCGGAGGTGGCCGCACACCGCAAAGATTTAGCGCGTTATTGCGAAGCCCTAGCGGCCGATGGCATGGCGCAAATTTTATCTCAGGACTTGCCGATCGGTCGGAAAATCGATAAGGCAACAGCATGACGCAAGAACACGCCGCCGCGAACGCCGAGGACACAGCTGCACCCAATGCCAAGGGCTGCTACATAAAAACCTATGGCTGTCAGATGAATGTTTACGATAGTGAACGCATGGCCGAGGCCGTTGCGCAGGCTGGTTATCGGCAGGTTGATGACCCGCGAGACGCCGATATGATTATTTTGAACACCTGCCATATTCGCGAGAAAGCGGCGGAGAAAGTGTACTCGGAGCTCGGCCGCTTACGCCCCTTAAAATCTAAAAACAAAGACATGATTTTTGCCGTTGCCGGTTGCGTGGCACAGGCTGAGGGCCAAGAAATGATCACCCGTGCGCCCGACGTCGATTTGGTGTTTGGGCCGCAAACCTATCACGACCTGCCGAACATGTTGGGTGATATTGAAAGCCAGCGGCAGGCGGGGCGGTCGGCGCATATCGTGCGCACAGAGTTTCCTGCCGATGAAAAATTCGCCAGCCTTCACGGCCTCGCCCGCACGCCCTTGTCACGCTTGCCAAGCGCCTTTGTAACCATTCAAGAAGGGTGCGATAAATTTTGCACTTTTTGCGTTGTGCCTTACACGCGCGGCGCGGAAGTGTCGCGCGATAGCCGTCAGATTATTGCCGAGGTGGAAGCCTTGGTGGCGCAAGGGGTTTGTGAGATCACGCTTTTGGGCCAAAACGTCAATGCGTGGCAAGATCGCGAGAGCGGCCTGCGCCTCGGTGGTCTGTTGCGTCGCTTGGCAGAGATTGAAGGCTTGGCGCGGCTCCGCTTTACGACTTCGCACCCTAACGATATGGACGCGGATTTGATTGCGGCGCATGGCGATCTTGAGAAATTAATGCCCTATTTGCATCTGCCCGTTCAAGCGGGATCGGATAGAATTTTAAAGGCGATGAATCGTCATCACAGCGTTGCAGATTATTTGCGACTGGTCGAAAAATTTCGCACCGTGCGCCCTGACCTCGCGCTGTCTTCCGATTTTATTGTTGGCTTTCCGGGCGAGAGCGCGGCAGATTTTGCAGCGACCTTGGCGTTGGTTGAAGAGGTGCAGTATGCGCAAGCCTTTTCTTTTAAATATTCGCCCCGCCCTGGCACCCCCGCAGCCGAGGGCAAGCAGGTCGACGAGACCGAAAAATCGGATCGTTTGGCCGAGCTTCAAGCTTTGCTGAACCGTCAGCAAAAGGCCTTCAATGAGAGTTTGGTTGGGCGCGTGTTGCCGGTTCTGTTTGAAAAGCCCGGCAAACAAGATGGTCAACTGACAGGCCGCAGCCCGTATTTACAGCCGGTACATGTCCATTTGCCTCGCGCCGCGATTGGCCAGATTGTGCCGATCGAGATCACTCGCGCGCACGCGAATTCGCTCAGCGGCGTTGCTCCGTCTGAGCCCGCATAAAGGCTTGCCAAGGCGCTCGAAAACAGAGATATTTATTCTAGATGACTAGACTTAGACTTGTTCATTTTCGGAGTTGGCCAAGCGAGGTAACGCGTGGGATCGGCTAGATCGGACTTAAAACAACTCCGTCCAGTTGCGGAGAAGAGCGCGCCGCTCACTCTGGATTTTGATAACAATCAATTGCTCGCCGAGCTCTATGGAGCGCAGGGACAAAATCTTATCCGGATTGAGGAAATCCTCGGGGTTAGCATCGCCAATCGCGGCAATCGCGTGGTTGTGTCGGGAGCGGCGCAGGCGTGTCAGCAGGCGGGTGAGGTTTTAAACGGTCTTTATGCGCGGCTGCAAACAGGGGCCAATATCACCGCGGGTGATGTTGACGGCGCAATTCGGATGGCGGGACGGCCGACAGGGGTAAATGGCGGCGATGATCTGCCGCAAATCCGGACCAATAAGCGCTATGTCAAACCGCGCTCGCCCAACCAAGCGGGTTATATTGAGGATTTGCTGCGGAGCGAACTTGTCGTGGGGATCGGCCCAGCCGGTACGGGTAAAACATATCTGGCGGTGGCAGCGGCGGCGGCGGCGCTTGAACGCGGTGAAGTCGAGCGTATTATCCTGTCGCGTCCTGCTGTCGAGGCAGGTGAGCGCCTTGGTTTCTTGCCTGGCGATATGCGCGAAAAAGTAGACCCTTATTTGCGGCCGCTTTACGACGCGCTATACGATATGTTGCCAGGCCCGCAAGTGAACCGCAGTCTAGAAACGGGCGAGATTGAAATAGCGCCGCTGGCATTTATGCGTGGGCGCACCTTGCGCAACGCGTTTGTTATTCTCGACGAAGCGCAAAATGCAACCCCCATGCAAATGAAAATGTTTCTAACCCGCATGGGCGAAAATAGCCGCATGGTGATCACGGGTGATCCCAGCCAAATTGATTTGCCTTTTGGGTCTAAATCGGGCCTTAAAGACGCGATGGAAATATTGCCAGCCATCAAAGGGGTTGCGATTACCCAATTCGCCGAAGAAGATGTTGTGCGCCATGACCTCGTGACGCGTATCGTGAAGGCCTATAATCGCCGTGACGGCAAGACCCTTAATTTAAAGCCAGAGCCTGAAGATAAGGCAAAGTCAGAAGGCGCACGGGGCCAAGACTAATGCCGGCCGATGATGCCAACGGGCGACAGGGACTGCGCATAGAAATTTCCGGAGCGATGCCGGAATGGGACGCATTTCATGATTTTATTGAGGCCTGTTTGCGGCAAAGTGCGCAGGATTTGACGCTGAAAAATACCGAGATTAGTGTGCATTTGTGTAATGACGGCGAGATGGCCTCCCTGAATGAGGCTTATCGTGGCAAAAAGGGCCCCACAAATGTCTTGAGCTTTGCGCCCGAGGGGATGGAGCTTTCAAACGCCCCAGAACACTTGCTCGGCGATATTGTGTTGGCCTATGAAACGATCACCCGAGAGGCCACTGAGCAAGCAAAGCCTTTTGAAGCCCACCTCGCTCATTTGCTGGTGCACGGACTTTTGCATCTGCTGGGGCATGATCATCAAGATGACGCCAAGGCGGCTCTGATGGAGGGCCAGGAAATTCATTTACTCGCCGCGATGGGGTTTGCAAACCCCTATGATGCGGCGCACGAAGCTGGCGGCGCCGAGACCGTTAGTGCAGCTGGACACAAGGGGTGAGAGGAAGACTAATGGCCAATGGCATGTTCGATACAATTGGGGCAGGGGTTTCGTGGCTTCGGAATTTTATTGGCCTCAGCGACCCGGATTGGCGCGAGAGCATCACAGATGTTTTGACCGAGGCATCGGACGGGTCGTCAGACTTATCGTCGGTGGAACATCATATGCTCCGCAATTTGCTCGGGTTTCGCGACGTGCGGGTCGAGGATGTTATGGTGCCGCGGGCAGACATTACGGGTGTCGAAGAGCACATCGGCTATGACGAACTGCTGGCCTGTTTTGTTGATTGCGCGCATTCGCGTGTGCCTGTTTATCGCGAAACGCTCGATCATCCGATCGGTATGGTGCATATCAAAGATATTTTACCACTCGCCCCGAACGGGAAAGAGGGGTTTTCGCTGACGCGAATTGTGCGCGCTGTTTTGTTTGCGCCGCCCTCCATGCCCGCGCTTGATTTATTACTGCGCATGCAATCGACGCGAACCCATATGGCGCTCGTGGTGGACGAATATGGCGGCACGGATGGACTGGTCACGATTGAAGATTTGGTCGAGGAAATTGTCGGTGAAATCGAAGACGAACATGACGATGATCCCGACGATCCCGCTTTGGTGCTGAAGCGCGATAATCACTGGGAAGCGTCGGCGCGCATGGATATTGAGGATTTGCGACAGGAACTTGGTGTTGACTTCGATATGAAAGATTTTGAAGAAGTCGATACATTGGGTGGCTTGGCCTTTACCCTCGCAGGACGCGTGCCGCAACGAGGAGAAATTTTGAATGTGCCGCTTTCCGACGGTCGGGTCATGGAGTTGTTAATTCGTGATGTTGATCCGCGGCGGATCAAATCTCTGGAGCTTAAATTACGCCAAAGCCCTGCCGCTGTAGATTAGGTGGGCGTGACATGAGCGCCATCCGAATTTTGCAACGCTCCCCCGGCTGGACGGTCTTCGTCGTTGCGGCTCTCTTGCCGCTTGCCTACGCCCCCTATGGGATGCTGCCCATTGCCGTTTTTGCCTATGGCTTTTTCTTTCTTTTTGCCTATCAAAGCCGATCCCACAGGGCGGCCGCGCGGCTCGGTTGGGTTTTTGGTTTTGGCCGTTTTGTGACAGGGCTGTATTGGACGGGCGCGGCCATTCTTGTCGAAGCCGACACATTTTGGTGGATGCTGCCGTTTGCCGTCTTTGGGTTGCCTGCATTTTTGGCGGTCTTTGACGCGGTGGCGCTGGCGCTGTGGTCGAAGTTTAGATCGACCTCACCAGTTCCCGATGCGATTTTATTTTGCTTGGTCTTGGCGGCGGGGGAATATGCGCGCGCCTATAGTCTGACAGGGTTTCCGTGGAATGCGCCGGTGATGATTTGGGCCGAGTGGTCATGGCTCAGCCAAACCATTGCAGTATTCGGGCAGCATGCTCTGAATTTGATCATTCTTCTCTGGTTAGTGGTTCCGGTGGCATTGTGGCTCGGGCGTCGCCGCGCACTTGCCGTTTTGTGTGTTGCGGTATCAACGGCCATGCTTGCGGGGTTTGGTGCCTGGCGCTTAAGTCAGCCGGCTCAGCCAGGAGCGGCACTGACGGTCACACTGGTACAGCCCAATATTGATCAAAATCGGAAATGGGACACACAAGAAAGATTGAGCATTGTCCGCGAGGTGATGGATTTGACCAGCGAGGGCGTAACGGAGCAGACACAGATGGTGGTGTGGCCCGAGACCGCGCTCCCTTTTTTGCTTGATGAAGAAGCTTTTTTCCCACGCCTCGTCGCGGCGCGGCTGGCGCCTTTGCCCGTTTTGATTGCTGGCGCAGTACGGCGCCAGACCGATGCCGCTGGTGAGACGGCTTATTATAATGCGCTGCAAGTCTGGAGCGGTGACGGCGAACTTCTCGATACGGCCGACAAAAATAAGCTGGTTCCTTTCGGCGAATTTTTACCGTTCCAAGATTTTCTCGAATGGTTGGGTTTTCGACAACTCACCCAGCAACGCGGCGGCTTTGCCGCGGGCCCACCCGAAGCCGCGATCACTGGCGCAGATGGTCAGCGCTTTGGTGTGATGATTTGCTATGAAGCTATTTTCCCGCGGCGCTATCAGCCAGGTCTGCGGGCCTTAATCAATATTACCAATGATGCGTGGTTTGGTCATACAGCTGGGCCGCACCAGCACTTGGCGCAGGCGCGATTGCGGGCCATCGAAACGGGGTTGCCGCTTATGCGGGTTGCCAATACTGGGATTACGGCGGCCTTTGATGGACAGGGCCGGACCCTTGCTTTTATCGCCTTGGGGCAGCGCGACACGATTACTGTGCAACTGCCGCAACCTCAAGCCACTTTGACGAAGACATCGCCCCATACAATTTTTGCGACTATGTTCATCGTTTCCCTAGTCTGTTATATTCTCGCAGTGTGGTGGCGTAAGAAAACAAAAAATTAATCTTTACGCGTGTAGCGTAGGGTGAACTCCGGATCAAAATAATAAAAAAGTAGAGGATTATCGGGTGTCCAGAAAAACAGAAAAATCTATCGACGCGCATATTGGATCTAGGCTTAGACTACGTCGATTAATGTTGGGTATAAGCCAAGAGTCTCTCGGCGAGCGATTATCGGTTACTTTTCAGCAGATACAAAAATATGAAAAAGGAACCAATCGTGTTTCGGCCAGCAGGCTATATGAAATGGCACAGATTTTTGATGTGCCGATTGATTACTTCTTCGATGGTTTGACGGGTGAGGAAGATCATCTTCAACCCCAAGGTATGCAGGAGAGTGAGGCGCCGAGCGTGAGCCCGTATCTCGCCTTTGTGAGCAGTGCTGAAGGCCTGCAGCTCAACCAAGCCTTCCTGGACATTGGCAGCGCAGCGCTCAGGCGTGATTTGCTCACCTTGATTACCGACTTGTCAAAAGCTATCCCGATGCGGCGGTAACGCCCTGCGTGTCGCCGAAATCCTCGCTTGACCTCGGCGCCACGCTCTGCCATATAAAGCTTTCTTTATATGAATGCGCGAGGATGTCGCGCGTGACAGGAGGCTATCATGGCTAGACAAGATTACGTGTTTACGAGTGAATCTGTATCAGAGGGTCATCCCGACAAAGTTTGCGACCGGATTTCTGATAGCGTACTTGATCTTTTCTTGTCGCGAGACCCACAAGCGCGGGTCGCGGTTGAAACGCTGACAACAACCAATCTTATTGTTTTGGCTGGCGAAGTGCGGCCGAAGGAACTTGTCTCTAAAGAAGAAATGGAGCAAGCCGCCCGCGACGCCGTACGCGCAATCGGGTATGAGCAAGATGGTTTTCATTGGCAAAACGCCGAGGTGCAGGTTCACGTCCATGGCCAGTCGGCGCATATCGCGCAAGGCGTTGATGCCGACGGCGGCAATAAAGACGAAGGCGCGGGCGATCAGGGCATCATGTTTGGATATGCCTGTAATGAGACCCCCGAATTGATGCCGGCGCCGATCGCCTATTCGCACAAGATTCTACAAAATATGGCGGCTGCCCGTCACAGCGGCGCCGTGGCAGGCCTTGGCCCCGATGCCAAAAGTCAGATTTCGTTGCGCTATGAGAATGGCAAGCCGGTTGGCGCGACATCCGTAGTGGTTTCGACCCAGCATGACGAAAATTTATCGCAGTCCGATGTGCGCGACATCGTTCGCCCCTTCGTTCTCGATGTTCTGCCCGATGGCTGGATGTGCTCCGAGGAAAATTTTTATGTTAATCCTACAGGCAAGTTCGTCATTGGTGGTCCTGATGGCGATGCTGGATTGACGGGGCGGAAAATTATTGTCGACACTTATGGTGGCGCTGCCCCACATGGTGGCGGTGCGTTTTCGGGCAAGGACCCGACTAAAGTCGACCGTTCGGCGGCTTATGCAGCGCGGTATTTGGCGAAAAATGTTGTCGCTGCGGGATTGGCGGATAAGTGTTGCTTGCAATTAGCCTACGCGATTGGTGTTTCGAAACCTTTGTCGATCCTCGTCGATCTTTTTGGCACGGGCCAAGTTGAGGAAGCCAAATTGGAGCAGGCGCTCATGCAGGTTATGGATCTGAGCCCACGCGGTATCCGCGAGCACCTCCAACTGAATCGCCCGATTTTCGCGCGCACCGCGGCTTATGGCCATTTTGGTCGGGCGCCCGAGGCCGATGGTGGTTTTTCGTGGGAGAAAACAGATCTCACGGACGCGTTAAAGGCCGTGCTCTAAAAAAATGCAGTCGCCGCGGCGAAAATTTTACGGTCGCCGCCAAGGGCATAAATTGCACCCACGCCAAGCAGGGTTGATGCAAACAATGTTGCCGCAACTGCGCATCGATCCCGATCGTTGCGCGCCACCAGATGTTTTTCAAGGCCCTGACAGCTATAGCAAATATGCCCTCGAAATTGGTTTCGGAGGTGGCGAGCATCTGGCCGCCCGCGCCCAGCAGCAGCCCGACACAGGCTTTATCGGGAGCGAGGTATTTGTCAACGGCGTCTCGAAATTGGTCGCTGCGATTGCGGCTGAAAACCTCACCAATATTAGAATTTATCCAGATGATGTGCGTGATCTCTTACCGCGCCTGCCCGCGGCCAGCATAGATTGTGTTTATCTCCTTTACCCCGACCCGTGGCCGAAAAAGCGCCACAATAAGCGCCGCTTTATCAGCCCCGATAATTTGGCTGAGCTGTATCGCATCCTCAAACCGGGGGGCGGGTTTATATTTGCATCGGATATTGATGATTATGTGAGCTGGGCCCTGGCGCATATGCGTCAGCACGGCGGATTTACCTGGACGGCCCGCGCTGCAGATGATTGGCGCCAAGCGGATGCCGACTGGCCCGGCACGCGGTATGAAGCCAAGGCGGTGAAGGCAGGGCGACAGCCGACATATCTGCATTTTATCAAAACCGTTTAGGCTTGCGGCTTTTGCCGAATGTGATATAAAGCCCCTACATCGCTGCTCTTTATGCAAGTGGGACGCCCGACGGGCCCCGCTTTTTTTATTGCAAAAATCAGCGCCGCAAGTGCGTGTCTTGTCACGCGCGATACGAGGAGCCGATAACGGTCGGAACGATGACAGAGATTGAGACCCTTTACGACGATATGGAGCCATACGCTGAGCATGCGCATTTGCTGGCCCCTGGGCCAGCTCAATCCTTTTTAGCGATTGTCCGTCCGATCGTGGCCGATTTGGGCTACCACCTTGTGCGTATTCGTTTGACGGGTGACGGCGCGGCGCCGATTTTACAGATTATGGCCGAGCGCGATGACGGTATGCTGGATATTGATGACTGTGAGACAATTTCGCATGCGGTTTCTCCGGCGCTCGACGTCGAAGACCCGATCTCGGGTGAATATGCGCTTGAAGTCTCGTCGCCCGGAATGGCGCGGCCGCTCACCCGTCCAATTGATTTCCAACGGTGGGTCGGCGAGGAAGCCAAGATAGAGCTACAACAGCCAGTTGAAGGCCAAAAACGGTTTCGTGGCCGCTTGGCGGGGTTTGAAGCCGGCGAGGCTCTTTTGGAAACCATCATAGACGGGCAAAAAACCCCGCAAATATTAGGATTTTCTCTGCCAATGATTGCAGAGGCACGCTTGGTGATCTCCGATCACATGTTGAAATCGGCTTTAAAAGCGGGTAAGTCCGCTCAACAGGCCAAGAAATGATATCCCGATTGAGAAGGAGTGGATCATGGCAACTGGTATAAGTGCAAATAAATTAGAGCTTTTGCAAATTGCAGATGCTGTTGCGCGCGAGAAGGGTATTGAGCCTGCCGTTGTTTTGGCGGCCATGGCGGACGCCATTCAAAAAGCGGCGAAGGCGCGTTACGGCTCGGAAAACGACATTCGGGCTGACATTGATCCGAAGACCGGCGACACACGATTGCTGCGCGTCGTGACTGTGGTTGAGGTTGTCGAGAACGATAACACCGAAGTCTCCCTGCCGGTCGCGCAACGCAGCAATCCGGAAGCGCAAATTGGCGACGAAATTATTGACGAATTACCGCCCGTCGAGTTTGGCCGCATTGCGACCCAGGCTGCCAAGCAGGTTATTGTGCAACGCGTGCGTGATGCCGAGCGCGAACGTCAATACGAAGAGTATAAAGACCGTGTCGGCGAAATTTTAAGCGGTGTCGTGAAGCGGGTCGAATACGGCAATGTCGTGATGGACCTCGGCCGCGGTGAGGCAGTGATCCGCCGTGATAACCTGATACCGCGTGAGGTATTTCGCAATGGTGATCGGATCCGGGCCTATATTCAGGATGTGCGCCGCGAGCAGCGCGGGCCGCAAATCATTTTGTCGCGGACGGATCCAGCCTTTATGGCCAAGCTCTTCATGCAAGAGGTGCCCGAAATTTATGACGGCGTTATTGAAGTACGCGCCGTTGCCCGTGATCCAGGAAGCCGCGCCAAAATCGCCGTGATTTCAAATGATCCGAGCATTGATCCGGTTGGGGCCTGTGTTGGTATGCGCGGTAGCCGTGTGCAAGCCGTGGTCGGCGAGCTGCAAGGCGAGAAGGTGGATATTATTCCGTGGTCACCAGACTCGGCGGCATTCATTGTGAACGCTCTGGCGCCAGCTGAAGTGTCGAAAGTGGTGCTAGACGAGGATACCCAACGCATTGAGGTTGTCGTTCCCGATGAGCAATTGAGCCTCGCTATTGGCCGCCGCGGTCAGAATGTGCGCTTGGCATCGCAGCTTACGGGCTGGGATATTGATATCGTCACCGAAGCCGATGAACGGGAGCGCCGGCAACAAGAATTTGCCGACCGCACGCAGGCCTTTATGGGCGCCTTGGATGTTGATGAGATGATCGCGCAATTGCTAGCGTCAGAAGGCTTCGCGAGCGTCGAAGAAGTGGCTTATGTGCCGCTGTCTGAAATCTCGATCATTGAAGGTTTTGATGAAGATACGGCCGAAGAAATTCAAAACCGCGCTGTCGACTATATGGAGCGGTTGAACGAGCAATTGAATGCGGAGCGTAAATCGCTCGGTGTGACGGATGACCTTGCTGGTCTGCAGGGCTTGAGCCCCGCAATGCTGGTCGCCCTTGGTAAGGACGATGTTAAATCGCTTGAGGATTTCGCCGGCTGTGTTCCGGATGATCTTATTGGCTGGTTTGAAATCGTTGATCGTAAGCGCGAGCGCCAGCCCGGCATATTGGATGGCTTTGATTTAACCAGTGAAGAGGCCGAATATTTGATCATGAGTGCGCGGGTTGCGATGGGATGGATTACGCAGGCCGATCTCGACGCCATGATGGCGCCTGAGGAAGATATTGCGGAAGACGATCAAGAGCTTGATCAAGGGGAGGATCTGGCAACAGATGGAGCGCTTTGAGGTTAGCACCCACTCCCCGCGCCAGTCGAGCGAGGCCGATGCGCGCCAGTGTTTAGTCACTGGCGAAACGCTGTCATGCGACGACATGATCAGGTTTGTCATAGCGCCAGATGGCACTGTAACGCCTGATCTCGATCGTCGCTTGCCAGGGCAAGGTCTGTGGGTCAGGGCACGTTATGACCTGATTGCCCGCGCCATTCCGCTTTTCAGCCAGCACGCTTCTGCTGACCAAACTGACGCAACGGTATACGCCGCGGCCGACTTGGCATCGCGTGTCGAGGCGCTGCTTTACACCAAATTAAAGAATATGTGCGGCCTACTGCGCAAAGCTGGAAAAATTGTGATAGGATTTACGAAAGTATCCAGCGCACTGGAAAAACATCGCGCGCATCTTGTTTTGCAAGCGCGCGATGCCGCGCTCGATGGACGGAGTCGCATTGAGCGTTTGGCGCGGCAGGTCATGGTACCGGTTTGGACCATCTTGAGTAGCGAGGAGCTAAGCCGGGCCTTGGGACGCCCTAATATAATGCATGTCGCCGTCATTGACCCTTCGGCGGCGGCACAATTGAAAACAGAGTGCGATCGGATAATGGGCTATCAGCCCAGCGAGTGAGGAAGAAAATGAGCGACGGTAAAGACGAAGCAAATGGTGGACAAGAGACACGGCAAGGCAAGACATTGAGCCTGCGCCGCACAGTGGAATCTGGACAAGTCCGGCAAAGCTTCTCGCATGGGCGGAGTAAGGCCGTTGTGGTTGAAAAGAAGCGTAAGCGGACGATTATTCCAGGCCGTAGCGACGAAGCCCAGCCGACACCTGCTGCGGAGCCTGAACCCGTTGTTAAAAAATCTGTTGCCGAAGAGCGCCTGAGTAAAAGTCAGCAAGAGGCACGCATGGCAGCGGTTGCGGAATCGAAGGTCCGAGCCGTTGAAGAAACTAAGCGCCGCGCTGAGGAAGACGCGCGCAGGGCGGAAGAAAACGCATTGCGGGCTGAGGCAAAGGCGCTCGAAGAGGCCGAGCAACAGAAACGCCGCGAAGCACTGGCGCGCGAGAAAGAGCGTGAAGCTAAGAAAGCCGTTATTGATGACGAACCCCCTGTGGTTGATGAGCGGCGGGCCGCAGCTCCAGCCAAGGCCGATGCCGTTGCCGATGCGCGCGAAACACGGCGCCCAGCACCGGCTAAATCTGACCGTAAGCGCCGCGAAGGCCGGTTGACGATTAGTAATGCGCTGAACGAAGAGGAGCGTATACGCTCGCTTGCGTCTATTCGCCGTCGCCGCGAACGCGACCGCCGCCAGAGCATGTCCAACGAGCCAATGGAAAAAATCTCACGGACGGTTGTTGTTCCCGACACGATCACCATTCAAGAATTGGCTAACCGGATGGCCGAGCGGGCCGTGGATGTGATCAAGATCTTGATGCAACAGGGCATGATGGCGAAGATCAATGACACCATCGATTCCGATACAGCGCAGCTCATCGCAGAAGAATTGGGCCACAGCGTTAAGCGTGTATCCGAGTCCGACATTGAAGAAGGCGTCGAAGGTCTCGATGATCGTGAAGAAGATAAGAGCCCGCGCCCGCCTGTCATTACAGTGATGGGCCATGTTGATCATGGTAAAACATCTTTGCTCGATGCGATCCGCAAGGCCGATGTTGTGCGCGGCGAAGCGGGCGGCATCACACAACATATTGGCGCTTATCAGGTCAAGCTGGATTCTGGTATCATCACCTTTATCGATACGCCAGGTCACGCGGCCTTTACATCAATGCGGGCGCGCGGTGCCAAAGTCACGGATATCGTTATCCTCGTGGTCGCAGCCGATGATGGCGTGATGCCGCAGACCGTTGAGGCAATCAACCATGCCCGCGCCGCAGGCGCGCCGATGATTGTTGCCATCAATAAGATGGACAAGCCGGATGCCAATCCGAGCAAAGTGAAGAACGATCTTTTGCAATATGAAGTCATTTGCGAGGAAATGGGCGGTGATGTGCAAATGGTGCCAGTGTCAGCACATTCGGGCGAAGGCTTGGACACGCTTCTCGACGCAGTTCTGTTGCAAGCAGAAATTATGGATCTCAAAGCCAATAGTGACCGCGAAGGGTCAGGCTTTGTAATCGAAGCACAGCTCGACACCGGTCGCGGTCCGGTGGCGACGGTTTTGGTCCAACGCGGAACGCTGAAGGTTGGCGATATTTTTGTGGTCGGGCAAGAGTCGGGCCGCGTGCGCGCGCTCATCGATGACCGGGGCGAGCAGGTCCAAACGGCTGGCCCCTCAATGCCGGTTGAGGTTCTCGGCTCGGGCGGCGTACCACGGGCAGGGGATGTTTTCAACGTCGTCGAGAGCGAGGCGCAAGCACGCGAAGTGGCGGCTTACCGCGCTCGTAAAGCGCGCGAAGATATGAGCGCTCGGGGCTTGCGGACAAGCCTCGATCAAATGATGACGCAACTTAAAGACCGCGACATGAAAGAAGTTGCCTTGATCGTTAAGGGTGATGTGCAGGGCTCGGTCGAAGCTATTTCACAAGCCGCCGACAAGCTGGGTAATGATGAAATTCGCGCGCGTGTCATTCACGCTGGCGTGGGGGGTATCACAGAAAGTGATATCACGCTGGCCTCGACATCAACGGCGATCGTTGTCGGCTTCAATGTTCGCGCCAATGTGCAAGCGCGGCAAGCTGCCGAGCAGGCTGGCATTGAAATCCGCTATTACAATGTGATTTATGATCTGGTCGATGATATTCGCGCGGCAATGGGCGGCATGCTGTCACCAGATTTGCGGGAGAATATGCTTGGCAATGCCGAAGTTCTGGAAGTCTTTAGTGTTGGCAAAAACAACAAGGCGGCGGGGTGCTTGGTGCGCGAAGGTCTGGTCCGGCGCGGCGCCAAAGTGCGCTTGATACGTGATGATGTTGTTATTCACGAAGGCGAGCTATCGTCTCTGCGGCGCTTTAAAGATGAGGTCAAGGAAGTGCCATCGGGGCAGGAATGCGGTATGGCTTTCGAGAAATATGGTGATCTCAAAAAAGGCGATGTAATCGAGTGTTATGAAGTCGAGGCTGTCGCGCGGACGCTCGAGGGCTAGGGAGACACGATGGCGGGGAGATCTGGCAAGGGCCGGGCGGCGATTGCTGGCCGCCCACCAAGCCAAAGGCAGCTGCGGGTCGCGGAGACCATTCGACATCGGTTGAGCGACTTTATTTCGCGGGGCGAATTTGATGAGCCTGCGCTTAATCGCGCCCGCTTGACGGTCACGGAAGTCCGCATCAGCCCAGATTTGAAACAGGCAACTGCTTTTGTGATGCCGCTGGGCGGTGATCAACTCGATCAGATTGTTAGACTGTTAAACGAGGCGGCGCCGGCGGTTCGTAAATATTTGGGCCGCGACCTGCATTTACGGCACATTCCCATGGTGGTGTTCAAAGCCGATGATAGCTTTGACGAGGCGGCGGCGATGGATAAATTGCTGAACAGCGAAGCAGTGCGACGAGATTTGGACAAGTCCTGAGCATGGCACGAAAAGGCCGCGACATTAGCGGGTGGATTATCCTCGACAAGCCATTAGACCTAGGCTCGACGCCCGCTGTCTCGCGCGTCCGGCGATTGTTTGAGGCGCGGAAGGCCGGCCATGCAGGAACGCTCGACCCCGCCGCCAGCGGTGTTTTGCCAATTGCCTTGGGGGAGGCGACCAAAACCATTAATTTTTTGACCAATGCGACCAAGGTTTATGAGGCTTTGGTCGTGTTTGGCGCTGCCACCGACACAGATGATGCCGCGGGTGCTGTATTGCGTACGAGTGCAAAGCGGCCGACCGATCTGGAAATTAAGCAAGCAATCCCGCAATTTGTGGGCGCGATCTCGCAAATGCCGCCGCAATATTCGGCGCTTAAAATTGAGGGGCGTCGCGCGTATGATCTGGCGCGGCAGGGCGAAACAGTTGCATTGCAGCCGCGTCAGGTGCAAATCGACGCCATCGATGTTCTCGACAGACCCGATGCCGACCAGCTTCGACTGCGGGTCACCTGCGGCAAGGGCACCTATATACGGGCGTTGGCGCGCGATCTGGCGCAACATCTGGGGTCAGAGGGGCATTTAGGTGCCTTACGTCGTACACAAGTTGGGAATTTTTCAATGCAAGATGCAATAGGACTAGAAAAACTTATGGATTTGGGCCATAGTGCCGCCGACTTGGCAGCCATGGATCGGTTGCTCATACCATTGGAGGCTTCGCTGGACGACATCCCGGCCTTTCTGGTGGACATAGAGCAAACCCGTCAATTACGACATGGCCAGCCAGTTCGAGCTGCGATGGATGATTGCCAGATGGCTTGGGCGCAACACGAAAATCAAGCGGTTGCGTTGGGGCATATCGAACAAATGGTGTTCTATCCGCGGCGTATTTTTAACCATGTCCTACGGGACCAATAAAACGGAGTTACGATGTCGATTTCAGAAGAGCGCAAACAAGCGCTAATCAAAGAATTTGCCACCAAAGAAGGCGACACAGGGTCGCCGGAAGTTCAAGTTGCGATCCTGACAGAACGGATCAGCAATCTGACCGAACATTTTAAGTCGCACAAAAAAGACAATCATTCACGCCGCGGCTTGTTAAAAATGGTGAGCCAACGCCGCCGTCTGCTTGACTATGTGAAGTCGCGCAACGTTGAGCGTTATCAAGGGCTGATTGAGCGTCTTGGTATTCGTCGCTAAGCCCGGTCTTTTCCAAAAAAAGATTTGTGCCGCTGAGCCCGGTACGCAACCGTTTCTTGATGAACGGTTGACGATAGTATTGACACACAAGCAGGCTCTATGGGCTTGTGTCAGAAGTGCCGCAAGGGCGGCATAAATCAGCATGCCTGGTCGCTCATCCGGAGTGGCCAAAGTGGGGATGTAGAGAGAGAAAGTTAGAAACACATGTTTGACATTACACGCGAAGAAATTGATTGGGGCGGACGTCCGCTCGTGCTCGAGACAGGCCGCATTGCGCGGCAAGCCGATGGATCGGTTCTGGCCACTTATGGGGAAACGACAGTTCTCGCAACCGTCGTCGCTGCCCGCGCGCCAAAAGCGGGCATCGATTTTTTCCCATTGACCGTTAATTATCAGGAAAAAACCTATGCCGCGGGCAAAATTCCTGGTGGCTATTTTAAACGCGAGGGCCGTCCGAGCGAGCGCGAGACACTGGTATCGCGCTTGATTGACCGCCCGATCCGCCCGCTTTTTGTCAAAGGCTTCAAAAACGAAACCCAAGTGATTGTTACGGTTCTGTCGCATGATTTGGAAAATGATCCAGATATCGTCGCTTTGGTTGCGGCTTCAGCGGCGCTGACCATTTCTGGTGTGCCGTTCCTTGGCCCGATCGGCGCTGCGCGGGTCGGTTATATTGATGGTGAGTATGTCCTGAACCCGGAAATGGATCGCTATGATGATAGCGATCTGGACCTGGTCGTGGCCGGGACGCAAGACGCTGTCTTAATGGTCGAGTCGGAAGCCTCAGAATTGACTGAAGACGTCATGCTTGGCGCGGTGATGTTTGGCCACAAGCATTTCCAACCTGTAATTGACGCAATTATTCGGATGGCCGAAAAATGCGCCAAGGATCCCCGCAATGTTCCTGAAGACAATAGCGATGATCTGAAGGCAAAGGTAAAAGATTTATCGGGTAATGGCCTTGCGGAAGCCTATCAGATTGCTGACAAACAGGCTCGTCAGGAACGTGTCGCGGTGGCTAAGGATGCAGCCAAAACGGCGCTACTTTCCGATGCCAGTAGCCCAGATGATGTCATCGCTGTCGGCGACGCTCTCAAGAGCCTCGAAAGCGACATTGTTCGTGGTAATATTCTGTCGACCAAGAAGCGGATCGATGGGCGTGGCCTCGAAGATGTTCGCCCAATCGTCTCCGAGGTTGGCGTTCTCCCACGGGCCCATGGCTCGGCATTATTCACCCGTGGTGAAACGCAAGCCCTTGTGGTGGCGACTTTGGGTACCGGCGATGATGAGCAAATGATCGATGCGCTAGAAGGTACCTATAAAGAGAACTTCATGTTGCATTACAATTTCCCACCTTATTCGGTCGGCGAAGTTGGTCGCACGGGGTTCACGGGACGTCGGGAAATCGGTCACGGCAAACTCGCTTGGCGGGCTCTGCACGCCATGCTGCCGAGCAAGGAAGAGTTCCCCTACACTTTGCGCTTGGTGTCTGAAATCACCGAGTCGAATGGGTCGTCCTCAATGGCCACAGTTTGTGGCTCTTCGCTCGCCATGATGGATGCTGGTGTGCCGCTGCGCAAAGCCGTTGCTGGTATCGCCATGGGCCTGATCAAAGAAGGTGATAGCTTTGCTGTGCTGTCGGATATTCTGGGTGATGAAGACCACCTTGGGGATATGGACTTTAAGGTGGCTGGCACCGAAGACGGCATCACCTCACTGCAAATGGACATTAAGATTACGGGCATCACGGAAGAAATTATGCGTGTTGCTCTCGACCAAGCCAAGGGTGGCCGGACCCATATTCTGGGTGAAATGTCGAAAGCCCTTGATGTTGCTCGGTCAGAAACGGGTACATATGCGCCGAAGATCGAAACCATAACCATTCCTGTCGATAAAATCCGCGAGGTGATTGGCTCGGGTGGTAAGGTTATTCGCGAAATCGTCGAAACGACGGGTGCGAAGGTCGATATCTCGGATGATGGTGTGATTAAAGTTGCATCAAGCGATAGCGACAAAATTAACGCTGCGATTGATTGGATCAAATCGATTGCCGCCGAGCCCGAAGTGGGCGTGATCTATGAAGGCAAAGTCGTCAAGGTCATGGACTTCGGCGCCTTTGTGAACTTCTTCGGCAAGCGCGATGGGTTGGTGCATATTTCACAACTCGCCGCCGATCGTGTCGAAAAAGTCGCGGACATTGTTAAGGAAGGTGACGTCGTGAAGGTCAAGCTGGTCGGCTTTGATGATCGCGGCAAAGTGCGCCTGTCGATGAAAGCCGTTAATCAAGAAACGGGCGAAGATCTCGAAGCCAGCGACGACGCGTAAATCCGCTCAAACGATGAGAAAAGCCGCCACACGCCGTGGCGGCTTTTTTATGCCCGCTTGAACGCCAATGTGGCGTTGGTGCCGCCAAAGCCGAAGCTATTTGAGATCACCAAATCGAGTTTGGCGTTATCAATGCGTTCACGCACGATCGGCATGTCGGCAAATTCGGGGTCAAGCTCCTCAATATGCGCCGATGCTGCGATAAAATTGCCCTGCATCATGAGCAAGCTGTAAATCGCTTCCTGGACGCCTGCGGCGCCAAGACTATGACCGCTGAGCGATTTTGTGGCGCTGATGGGGGCGCAATCGGCGCCGAACAAGGCGCGCAAGGCCTCGATTTCTTTGCTGTCCCCAACGGGTGTGGAGGTTGCGTGCGGATTGATATAATCGATCGGCCCCTCGACATTTGCCAAGGCCATTTCCATGCAGCGTTTGCTTCCCTCGCCTGAGGGTTGCACCATGTCATAGCCATCCGAAGTGGCACCATAGCCAACCAATTCGGCATAAATTTTGGCGCCGCGCGCTTTGGCGCGCTCCATCTCTTCTAGTACCAACACACCTGCGCCGCCGGAAATCACAAAGCCATCCCGATTAACGTCGAAAGCGCGCGACGCGGTGGCGGGGGTCTCATTATATTTGCTCGACATAGCGCCCATGGCGTCGAATAAAACCGACAAGGCCCAGTCGAGTTCCTCACCGCCGCCAGCAAACATCACATCTTGTTTGCCCCATTGGATCATTTCTGCGGCATTGCCAATGCAATGTGCCGAGGTCGCACAGGCGCTACTGATGGAATAATTAATGCCCTTAATGCCAAATGGCGTGGCCAGCGTCGCTGAGTTGGTGGAGCTCATGCATTTGGGAACAGCCAGCGGGCCAACACGTTTTGGGCTGGCTTCGCGCGCCGTATCGGCTGCCGCGATCAGCGCTTTTGTCGACGGACCGCCAGAGCCCATAATTAGACCGGTACGGGGGTTTATAACATCGTCCTCGCCCAAGCCCGCATCGGCAATGGCCTGTTCCATTGCAATATAGTTCCACGCAGCGCCGTCGCCCATGAAACGGCGGACACGTTTATCGACCGCGGCCTCGATGTCTATCGTCGGCGCGCCGGCAATTTGTGACCTGAAGCCGAGGTCACGGAACCCGTCATGTGCGGTTATGCCTGAGCGCCCTTCATAAAGGCTGGCGGCGACTTCTTGGACATTGTTACCCAAGCATGAAACAATTCCCATACCTGTTACTGCTACTCGCCGCATTTACGACCCCTCTGTTAAATCGGCCAAATTTGACCTGATCATGCCATTAAAATGCTTCGGCGCCAAATAGCCCTACGCGTAAATCTTTCGCTTGGTAGATCTCTTTGTCGTCAACCAACATGCGGGCGTGGCCAATCCCCATAATAAGGCGTCCCGTCATGACGCGGCGCATATCGATTTCATAGCGCACCAAGCGGGCGTCGGGCAGAACTTGGCCGGTAAATTTCACCTCGCCCGAACCGAGGGCGCGCCCGCGCCCCTTCTGACCGAGCCAGCCGAGGTAAAAGCCAATTAGCTGCCACATGGCATCCAGTCCGAGGCAGCCCGGCATTACTGGATCCTCTTCAAAATGGCAGGCAAAAAACCATAGGTCCGGTTTAATATCCAACTCAGCAATGATTTGCCCTTTGCCAAAGGCGCCGCCATCTTCCGATATTTGGGTAATGCGATCGAACATCAGCATGGGCGGCAAAGGCAGCCGTGCATTTCCAGGTCCAAACATGTCGCCATGCCCGCAAGATATGAGGTCGTCGTAAGAAAAAGAGTTGGGTCGTGTCATAATTTACTTTCTCGACGGAAGTTTGATCTCCGCCGTCCAAAAACCATACGCCGAAAACTAGCATGTTGCGCCTGTCGGGGCAAAGCGAAGTCGCCGTAAAACGGATTATTTATGATCCGTTGACAAGCCCATTTAATTTCTGTATTTTGGAATTATTATAAGTTAGGTAGAACCGATGTCGTCACCCTCAGCGTTTACAGGTCCAAGCAAAACCGCGGTCGCAGGTCTAACGCCAGCGCGCGAACGCGCCCTCATTCAAAGGCTGCGGGCGGCAAATCTACGCACGACCCAGCCGCGTATCCAGCTGGCGCATCTGTTATTTGGCCAAGGTGATCGCCATTTAACGGCCGAGAATCTGTTTTCGGAAGCCAAGGCCGCGGGCTTAACGGTTTCATTGGCAACAGTATATAATGCGCTAAACCAATTCCTCGAAGCTGGTTTGCTGCGCGAGGTGATTGTCGATAGCGGGCGAAGCTATTTTGACACCAATTTGACCGACCATTTTCATTTCTATGTCGACGGCACGGGTGAGCTTATCGATGTGCCGCCGCAGTCGATTGCCATTACGGAAATGCCTAAAACCCCCGATGGATTTAGGGTCTCAGGGGTCGATGTGGTGTTGCGCCTCGAGCCGAAAAGCAAATAAATCACATTTCTTTATTAGAATTATTCTAAAATACTTGACAGAGTATCTAGGCCACGCTATATAGGGGGCAGGGTGGAGACGAGCTCCGCCTGATAACCCCAGTGTGACGCTGGCTTAACCTTTTAGAGGAGTGAGATATGTCTCTTGCTGAATCAAAAACCCTTCAAAATCTGAAGGATGCATTTGCTGGTGAAAGCCAAGCAAATCGCCGTTATTTGTACTTTGCGCAAAAAGCCGATGTTGAAGGCTATAACGATGTCGCTGCTGTATTCCGTTCGACTGCCGAAGGCGAAACGGGTCACGCGCATGGTCACCTTGAGTTCATGGAAGAAGTTGGTGATCCAGCCACGGGCGAGAAAATTGGCGCCACCTCGGACAATCTGAAGTCTGCCATTGCCGGTGAAACCCACGAATATACCGACATGTATCCAGGTATGGCGCGTACGGCTCGCGAAGAAGGCTTTGACGAGATTGCCGACTGGTTCGAAACACTTGCGAAAGCTGAAAAATCCCACGCAGGTCGTTTCCAAAAAGCTTTGGACTCGATGGACTAAGCTTTTGGGTTTTCCCCCCGCGGTCCGGCGCTCCCCTCAACGCCGGACCGCACTATCCCTTTACTGATTGCGGGCAGGACAGCCGTCCTGCTGTAGGAGAGAGATGATGAGAGAAGGCAGCACAGAAGCGCCAATTCGCCATCCGTTGGATTGGCAAAGCGAGGCTTTTTATGACCGCGCTGAGCTCGACGAAGAATTGCGTCGCCAGTTTGATATTTGTCACGGCTGTCGGCGGTGCTTTAACTTGTGCGATAGCTTCCCCCGTCTTTTCGATCTCATCGATGAAAGCGAGAGCGGCGAACTCGACAGCGTGTCGAGCGACACGTTCCCAGCCGTCATCGAGGCATGCACTTTGTGTGATTTGTGTTTCATGACCAAATGTCCCTATGTGCCGCCGCACGAATTCAATCTCGATTTTCCGCATTTGATGTTGCGGGCCCGCGCCGTTGAATTGCGAGAGAAAGGCAAAGCGCCTTTTGTCCAAAATCAATTGGCGCAAATGGATCGTAACGGCACAGCTGTGGCTCCCGTTGCTGGGTTCGCTAACTGGGCGAGCGAAAAGGGCAATGCCTTAACGCGCCCCGCAATGGATGCGGTGCTTGGGATCGACAAGCGAGCCGAGTTGCCGAAATTTGCCGGTAAAACGTTTATGAAACGCGCCGCAGAAGCCGCTAAATCGGGCGCCTATGCCGCCAATCCAGATGGCCCGGCGAAAGGTCGCCAAGCGGTGCTCTATGCGACTTGCGCCGTCAATTATAATAATCCGACCGTCGGCGAGGCCGCCGCGCGCGTATTGGCCCATTTGGGGGTGGAGGTTCAGACAGATTATCCAGGCTGTTGCGGCATGCCGTTCTTAGAACAAGGCAATATCGCTAAAGTGGCCGAGAATGCGGCCAAGGTTGCCAAAGCGTTGCGGCCGCTGGTCGATGCTGGCAAAGATATTATCACCCTCACCGCGAGCTGCGGCCTGATGTTCAAATTCGAGTGGCCTTTGATTTTACCCGATAATGAGGATGTCAAAGCCCTGTCGGCTGCGACCCGCGACATTTCACAATATGTCGTCGATATATCGGAAAAAGAGGGCATAACTGAGGGCTTGAAACCGTTAAAGGGTGGCATCGCCATGCATCTTGCATGTCACGCGCGGGCGCAAAATATTGGTCCCAAATCGGCCGAAATGTTGCGCTTGATCCCTGAAGCTGACGTTACCGTTATCGAACGTTGCTCGGGTCACGGCGGCACGTTTGGGGTCTTAAAAGAAACCCACGATCTGGCTGTCAAAATTGGCAAGCCCACGGCCAAACGCGTGGCAGCCTCGAATGCCGAAACCGTGTGCTCGGATTGTCCCTTGGCGGCCAAGCATTTGGTGCAACTGACCAGCGATATGGATGCCATGGAAAACCCGCCTGAAGCGGCGCATCCAATCGAAGTTTTGGCGCGCGCTTATAATTTAATTTGAGGGCCCAAACTTAATTTGATGGAAGGAAATAAAAATGGCTACTCCCTATGAAATTACACCTCAAGATATCATGCCGATGGAGGCTTACGTCGCTCAGCGCGCTGAGTTGCGCAAACGCATCGTCGCACTGAAAAAACCGCGTCGGATTGATGTCGGACCCTATGCAACCTTTTATTTCGAAAATTACGAAACGATGCTGCAGCAGATTCAAGAAATGCTGTACATCGAAAAAGGTGGTGAAGAGCAGATCGCCGATGAGCTGGCGGCCTATAATCCTATGATCCCGCAAGGTAAAGAGTTGACCGTCACCTTGATGTTCGAAATTGACGACCCCGCGCGTCGTGGCACGATTTTGCGGCGCCTGACCGATGTCGAGTTAACGGCTTATATCGAAGTGGCGGGTGAGAAAGTATTTGCTGTGCCAGAGCAAGAAGTGGAGCGCACGGCATCAGATGGCAAAACATCCTCGGTGCACTTTCTGCACTTTCCCTTCCCAGATCATTTGATTGATGCCTTTCGTGCTGGCGAAGGACAAGTTATCCTCGGTATCGGGCACGAGAATTATGCTCACATGACGATCTTGAGCGCAGACACGCGGGCATCGCTGGGCGCCGACTTTGCCGCCTAAGCAGGTGGCAGATCAGTCAATAATTTCGTCAGCATAAACGCCCCAAATGTCATCGCGGGCCACCCAACCTGTGTATTCGCCAGCGCTTATTTTGCAAAAGCGCGGCGAGCATTGTTGGATTTCGGCCACGACATTGTTGCTCAAAAAGGCCTGTATATAGGCATCGGACGCTGGCCGACGCCGCAAACGCGCCGCGCCGTCATCCGCTGAGATGATCACAGTGCGGGTCCCGGCGACAAGACGCTTGAGCATAAAACCTTCCTGCCCATCACTGTCGCGCACTTTCCGCCAATCGCCATGCTCGCCAATAATTTCCAGGGGTAGGCCAAGGCGGCGGTACTGCCATAACACGGGGAATTCTTCGCCTGGGCCAACCCGCATATTGGCTTTCGTATGGGCAAGGCTGACGAAGCGCGGTATAGGAAGGCCGCTTGGCCCATTTTTAACGCCAGCACCGCTTGCGATCGAGGCGGCCCCAAAGCTCACCATGACCAAGCACCAAACCAAAATTTTTATTTTCGTCTGCATGCCTCATACTTAAACCGCCATCGCTTTGTGAACAAGAGGCATGGCGACCAGCGCCCTAGGCCCCCCAGAAAAATCATGCAGGCCGAGACGAGATTTGCTACTCTAGTTCAAAGGAGTTTTGTCGTGCCGACCAAGTCTCTTCATGTTGCTTTAACGCGTCGCTTGCCCGCCTCCATCGAGGCGCGCATGGATGAATTATTCACGGTTACATTTAGCCCCGACGATCAAGCGCTGTCGCGTGCGGAACTGGCCGAGCTGATGTCGCGCCACGAAGTTCTGGTGCCCACCGTCACCGATCACATCGATGCCGCGTTGATCGCGGCGGCCGGCCCACGGCTAAAATTGATCGCCAATTTTGGCAATGGCGTCGATAATATTGACGTCGACGCGGCCTATGCAAAAGGTATCGCCGTGACCAATACGCCGAGCGTCTTAACCGAAGATACAGCCGATATGACTTTGGCGCTGATCCTATCGGTTTCACGACGACTGGTTGAAGGGCACGAGATCATGCACCGCCCAGGGCAATTTACCGGTTGGTCACCCAATTGGATGCTCGGCCAGCGGGTCGGGGGCAAAAAGCTTGGCATTATCGGTATGGGGCGTATTGGCCAGGCCGTCGCCCGCCGCGCCGCCGCCTTCGGCTTGGAAGTGCATTATTTTAATCGCAACCCTGTCCATGCGACGACTGAAGCCGAACTCAAGGCGCAGTATTGGCCAAACCTTGATCGTATGTTGCGCCATATTGATATTCTATCAATCCATTGCCCTCATACGCCGGCAACCTACCATCTGATGTCGGCACGGCGTTTGGCGTTAATGCAACCACATGCCATCGTCATCAATACCAGCCGCGGCGAGGTGATCGACGAGGCCGCGCTGGCGGCGGCTCTGGCCAATGGCCATCTTGGTGGCGCGGGCTTGGATGTGTTCGAGCGTGAGCCGGCCGTTGATCCAGCCTTGTTGAAATTGAGCAATGTAACTCTGATCCCGCATATGAGCTCGGCCACGCGCGAAGGCCGACAAAGCATGGGGGAAAAAGTGATTATTAATATTCGAACCTATGCGGATGGTCACCGGCCGCCCGACCGCGTCCTGCCGAGTACGGCGCCGGTTTAATCACGCTTCTGCTGGTCGCCCCGTTAGAGGATTATGCGGGTCCCATGGCAAGCCGACGACACGGCTGTCGCCCGTCAGGCCGTCAAAAATCAAGAGCCGCCCGAGCAATGGTGTGCCGGCGCCAGTGATCAGTTTTATGACTTCCAGCGCCTGCAGGCTTCCCATGACGCCCGTGATCGGACCCAACACGCCATAGGTTTCGCAGTCTTCCGCGGCAGCAACGGTTTCTGGTACCAGACAGCGATAAGTCGGATAGGGCCGATCATTCTCGTCGCATCGATAAGGCATGAAGCTCGAGAGCTGACCTTTAAATCCGATAGCCGCCGCCGACACCAGCGGCCTTTGTGCGTAATAGCAGGCGTCGCTTAAAACGAACCGACTGGCAAAATTATCAAGGCAGTCAGCGATAATATCATAATGCGGCAAGAGTTCAGCTTGGGCGTCGCTGAACGCTTCGGCATGGAGATTGAGCTTCACATCGCTGCGCAGTGTCTGTAAGCGCGCAGCAGACGCCGCAACTTTGGCCTTGTCAATGTCACCCTCGGCGAACAGAATTTGCCGTTGCAAATTGGCAAGGCTGACATGGTCGTGGTCCATAAGTCCCAATTCACCGATTCCGGCAGCCGCGAGATATTGCGCCAAGGGCGCTCCCAAGCCGCCTAAGCCAACAATGAGGACGCGGGCTTTGGCAATTTTTTGTTGACCCGCGCCGCCAATTTCGCGCAACAGCAAATGGCGCTTGTAGCGCTCGGCAGTGTCCGTGAGATCAGCGGTCGTCACAGTCCCTCAAACAATGCCGTCGACAGATAACGTTCGGCAAAACTTGGCAGAATGATAACGATGGTTTTGCCCGCCATGCCATCGCGCTCGGCGAGTTCAAGAGCTGCGGCCACTGCGGCGCCAGAGCTAATGCCGCCTGGAATGCCCTCGAGGCGGGCCAATCGGCGCGCGGTCTCGAACGCCGTTTCATTGGAAATCGTAATCACCTCATCGAGCAGGGCGACATCCACATTGCCGGGAACAAAGCCCGCCCCGATGCCTTGAATTTTATGCGGGCCAGCGGCGCCGCCCGATAAAACGGGGCTGTCTTCAGGCTCAACGGCGACCATCCGCACAGACGGCTTGCGGGCTTTAAGCACCGAGCCCACGCCTGTAAAGGTGCCGCCCGTTCCAACACCTGAAACCACAGCATCCACAGCTCCTTGGGTATCGTTCCAGATTTCTTCGGCGGTCGTGACGCGATGAATTTGAGGGTTGGCCGGGTTGTTAAATTGTTGCGGCATCACCCAGCTTGGGTTGCTCGCGAGAAGCTCCTCGGCGCGCGCTATGGCGCCTTTCATTCCCAACTCAGCTGGCGTGAGTTCTAGTTGGGCCCCCAACAGCAAGAGCATTTTGCGCCGCTCTAGCGACATGCTCTCTGGCATGCACAAAAGCAAACGATAGCCTTTCGCGGCACAGGCAAAAGCGAGCGCGATGCCCGTATTCCCAGAGGTCGGCTCGACGATCACTGTGTCGGGGCCAATTTTACCCTCGGCCTCCAGCGCTTCGACCATGGCGACGCCAATGCGATCCTTGACGCTGGCGATTGGGTTAAAAAACTCAAGCTTCGCGAGCAAAGTAGCAGGGCAATTCTCGGCGGCCATTAAGCGGTTGAGTTTGACGAGCGGCGTATTGCCAATCGTGTCCACAATCGACTCGTAAACGCGTCCGCGCCCTTCGGTTCTCGGTGTTTCTGACATCGCTTTCTCCAGTTCTTTGTTTTGCTTCAAATGGTGAAATCATCATTATGCGACGCGGCAAGAGGGGCGTCGCGGCACAAATCTTCGATGGTTATTGTCGCCAGTTCGGCCTGCACCATGTCAACCAATCGGTCACATAAGGGCGTTAGGGTTATTTGACCTAAATGTGACCGAACAGAGGGTTTTTCCTCTTGTTGTTCGAGGGCATTGATGACGGTGACTATCTCGCCCGCCGTGATGCGCCGCCTTTCGCGCGCCAAACGATAACCCCCGCGCGGCCCGCGCACCCCACGCAATATGTCGGCGCGAACGAGCGCTTGCATGATTTGTTCGAGATAACGCTGCGGCACTTTTTGCCGCTCGGTAATATCGCGCGCCTGGACGGGGTCGGGTCGCGCGTGTTGTGCGACGTCAATCACGGCCTCGAGGGCAAGTAGAGCTTTGCGCGACAACACCGACATGCTCAAGCCCCTCCTGTGGACCCAAAGCCACCTGCGCCGCGCGACGTTTCATCGAGGCTCGTTACCGCAGCGATACGCGCTTGCGTCACTGGCGCAATAACCATTTGCGCAATTCTGTCGCCGCGCTGAATGGTGAAATCATCCGTCCCAAGATTGATCAAAATCACTTTAATCTCGCCGCGATAATCGCAGTCAATGGTGCCAGGTGTGTTCAAAACCGTGACGCCAAATTTTGCCGCCAATCCCGAGCGGGGCCGAATTTGGGCTTCATAATTTTGTGGTAAGGCCATGGCAAAACCAGTTTCAATCAGCGCCCGCTGGTTCGGAGCTAGTGTCACTGGCGCGCTTACAGCGGCGCGCAAATCCATGCCAGCGGCACCAGACGTTTCATAGGCAGGTGTCTCAAGCTCAGCGCCATGCGGTAGTTTAAGCAGCTTAATTTCGACTTTGTCCATATTACACCATCCTTGATTAGCCTTTGGCGCCAAGCGTTTGGCAAACCCTGTAGGTCAATTCAGCAGCCACATCGGCCTTGCTCATCCGGGCCCAATTCTCGTGCCCGTCGGCAGTAATCAGGTGCACCGTGTTGAAGTCGCCCCCCATGACCTCTGAGCTTTCACTAACATCATTGGCGATCAGCCAGTCGCATTGCTTGCGGGCGCGTTTTGCGAGCGCGTGCTCGAGCACATTTTCGGTTTCGGCGGCAAAGCCAATAATAAGCGGCGGTCGCTGTTTCGCTTTTTGACACAGCCAAGCCAGAATATCGGGATTTTCGATCAAGGATAAGCTTGTCGCCGTCGCCGCTTTATCTTTTTTGAGTTTCTGCGCGCTGGCATCTGCGACCCGCCAGTCGGCAACGGCCGCGCACATGACAGCGGCATCGGCGGGCAGGGCCGCCTCAACAGCGTCCATCATTTGCTGCGCGGTTTCGACGGCGATGGTGTTGACACCTTGCGGATATGGCAATTGCGTCGGCCCACTGATCAGGGTGACCTTGGCACCGGCTTGCGCAAGGGCATCGGCAATGGCATAGCCCTGCTTACCCGAAGAACGATTGGCGATATAGCGTACCGGATCAATGGGCTCATGCGTCGGCCCCGCGGTAACCAGAATATGCCGTCCCGCTAAAGCGCCAGAGGCGAGCGGCGCTCTCATCGATGCCTTAAGAGAGGCCGCAATTTGCGCTGGCTCTGCCATGCGCCCTAAACCATATTCACCGCACGCCATGTCGCCTTCTTCTGGCCCAATCAGCCGAATGCCATCGGATTTGAGTTGCGCGATATTGCGTTGGGTCGCCGCATGGTGCCACATCCGTACATTCATAGCGGGCGCAATATAAACAGGCTTATCTGTCGCCAGCAGTGCCGTGCTTGCGAGGTCATTCGCGGTGCCTTGCGCCATTTTGGCAATCAGATCGGCGGTCGCTGGCGCCACCAGTACAATATCGGCATCGCGGGATAGTTGGATATGCCCCATTTCGGCTTCGTCGGTGAGGTCAAACAGGTTCTCATAGACCTTATCGCCCGAGACGCTAGCCAGCGACAGCGCGGATACAAATTGCTCTGCGGCGGCTGTTAACAGACAGCGCACCTGATAGCCGTCTTTCCGCAAAGCCCGCACCAGGTCGGGGGCCTTGTAAGCCGCGATACCACCACCAATGATCAATAAAACGCGTTGCGCCTGCATGGAGACCACATTCCTTTAAACCCCTTCACAAAATAAGGGTGCCACATGATTAACATAAAAATTTTGTATATTAAATTAATTTACGGCGCCAACCAGAATAAAGCCATGGCCGCTGCTGCGGCGAGCATCGCGATAGCACCGAGCCAACGCGCCATCCGATCTGCGCGCGGCGTATCTTGCAGAAGTTTTTGCGATGCCGTTTCCAGCGCACTGAGCGTTTGCGGCAATCTTTGCAACGCGCGACCAGCGCCGAGGACGCTATCGCGTACCGATCGTAATTGCGCCTCTGGCCCGAGTTGTTTTTTCAGCCAATCGCTAATGACAGGGCTCGCCGCATCCCAAAAATTAAGATCGGGATCGAAGCTGCGGGCGACGCCTTCAACTGTCACCATGGTTTTTTGCAACAGCAATAATTGTGGCTGGGTTTGCATCTGAAATTGTTCGGTTATTTCGAACAACTGATTGAGTAAGTGGGCCATTGAAATATCGCCAGCATTCTGATCGCGAATGGGCTCCCCAATCGATCGCAGGGCTTGAGCAAATTCCGCCATATTATTGTCGCGTGGCACGTAGCCAGCTTCAAAATGGACGCGCGCGACAAGCTCATAATCGCGGATGATAAAGCCGTGCAATATTTCGGCTAAGAAGCGCCGACTGTCCGGACTTAAGCGTCCATTAATGCCGAGATCGATGCCGACCAAAGTGCCGTCGCTAGCAATCAATAAGTTGCCTTGATGCATATCAGCGTGAAAAAACCCATCGTGTAGAGCGTGGCGTAAAAAGGTCTGGATCAACCGCTCGGCGAGTAGCGTCATGTTGTGACCAGCCGCGCGCAAGGCAACGAGGTCGCTTGCCGGAATGCCGTCGATCCATTGCATGCTCAAAATGCGTTTGCTGGTTGCCTCCCACACCACCTCGGGCACCGTAAAATAAGGGTCGTCTTTACTGTTTTGCTGCATTTCCGACAGCGCCGCCGCCTCGAGGCGAAGATCGGTTTCAAACGCCATCGTGCGGGCCAATGTTTTTAGGCTTTCAACAGGACGCAGGCGTCGCGATTTCGGGCTAAGGCGTTCTAGCCATCGCGCCAGCGATTGAAAGACGAGGAGTTCATCGCGCAAGGTCGCTTCGATATGCGGACGCAAAAACTTGACCGCGAGTTTGCGGCCCGGCTGGCGTGCGTCATCGGCCATGTGGACTTGCGCAATCGAGGCCGCCGCAACGGGTTCGCTTAAATTGCTAATCAGTTTATCTGCTGCCGGAATGTCTTGCTCTAGCATGGCCCGCGCCTGTGCTGTGTCAAAGGGCGGCATTTTATCTTGCAGATGCTGAAGATCGGCGGCCATTTTATCCCCGATGACATCGGGGCGGGTGGCAAGGAATTGTCCCAGCTTGATATAGGTGGGGCCAAGTTTAGCGATGCGGGATGATAGTGCCGTGCCGCGCTCGTTGCTGTCGAAACGGGGGGCGCCGAATGTGAGAATTGTGCGCATGGCGCGGAGCATGGGCGGCGCTTCAGTTTTAAAATGCGGCGGCAAAAGACTATCCTGCGCGAGTAAAATTCGCGCCATCCGTAACAGCCTAAAAAAACCGCCAATCTTCACGGCTATGCCCGCCAGCCAAAATGCGCCGCGGTAATGCCGGCGCTCAACCGTTCATAGCGGACGCGAGCAAAGCCAGCATCCCGAATTTCCGAGGCAAAGTTGTCGGCGTCGGGGAACATACGAATGCTCTCGACGAGATATTCGTAAGATGCGGCGTTGTTGGAAATAAACTGCCCTAGCTTAGGGACAACGGCGAAAGAGTAAGCGTCATAAGCGCGTTGTAAAAGCTTGTTTGGTAATTGCGAAAATTCTAGGCAGGCAAAAATGCCCCCCGGCTTGAGCACGCGGTGCGCTTCGGCCAGCGCCCGCGCCCGATGGGTCACATTTCGGATACCAAAGGAGATTGTGTAGATGTCCATGCTGGCATCGTTAAAGGGGAGCTTTTCGGCGTCGCCAGCGATAAATTCCAGTTGCCCGTCATAGCCACGGCGCTGCGCGTTGTCGCGACCAACAGCCAACATTTCTTCATTAATATCCAACAGCGAAATATTTAAGCAGCCATGCCGACCTGCTTTTGTTGCAAGTGCTTTAAAGGCGATATCACCTGTGCCACCAGCGACATCGAGCATGGCGATCGGGCGTCGGTCGTGATGCAAGGGTAGTCGTGCAATGAGGTGCGCCTTCCATAACCGATGTAGTCCTGCGGATAGCACATCGTTCATAATGTCGTATTTTTTCGCAGTTTGATCAAACACCGCCCGCACGCGCCCTGCTTTTTCGGCGGCGGGAACTTTGTTAAACCCAAAGTCGGCGAGCTCTGGCTCTTGATCTGTTATCTTATCGGTCATGGCCGGGACGATAGCCGAAAAACTGTTTAAAGGCCACCAGACAATCATGCTTTGCGCTATTGTCTGCCAGGTGCTTGCGCTATAACAACCTATGCCCGAGCTACCCGAAGTCGAGACGGTCAAGCGGGGCCTTGAGCCCGCCATGACCCAGCGCCGTATTGCGACGGTCGATCAGCAGCGCCCAGATTTACGGTTTCCTTTTCCAGATAAATTTGCCGATCATTTGCGCGGTGCCCTCATCACAAGGCTTGACCGCCGCGCCAAATATTTGCTGATCCATATCACCACGCGCGATGATGCGGAGATGGTGTGGATTTCGCATTTGGGCATGACAGGACGATTTGCTATTGAGCGTGGTCAACATGCCGTTCAGCCCGGGCAGTTTCATAACCAGGCCGACGGCGGCGCGCATCGCCACTTGATTATACAGCTCGATGATGCCACCCAGATCGTCTATATCGATCCGCGCCGGTTTGGTTTTATGGATTTGCTACCTGTTGCCGAACTATCTCACTATCGCGGCTTTAAAAATCTCGGGCCCGAGCCCAATCAAGATTTAACGCCGGAAATGCTGGCGACCCGCCTCGCGGGTAAAAAAACGCCAATTAAATCGGCATTGCTGGACCAGACGATTGTCGCAGGCCTAGGCAATATCTATGTCTGCGAGGCCTTGTATCGCGCCCGGATTTCGCCCCGCCGGCTGTCCTCCACCATCGGCAGGCAACGCCTAGCGCGGCTCGTGCCAGCCATTATTGCTGTCATCGAGGAAGCTATTTTGGCCGGTGGCTCGACCTTGCGCGATTTTAAGCATGAAGATGGCTCACTCGGCTATTTTCAGCACCAGTTTGCGGTTTATGACCGCGCCGGCGCGCCCTGTCAGCGGGCGGGATGTCGCGGCACGGTGCGCCGGATCGTGCAAGCTGGCCGATCGAGCTTTTATTGCGGACAGTGTCAAAAATAATCAACTGGCGTGGGGCGGTGTGAACGCGCCGCGAGGAGAGGGGCTTGCCTAGACGGGTGTGGCCTAGTAGGACTTTTGTTACAGAAACAAAATCACCATGTAGGCGATCGCTCATGGTTGAGGAGGACAAGATGGATTATCAAAATATACTGGTCGAAACTCATGGTCGCGTTGGCTTGATCAAGCTCAACCGACCACAGGCGCTCAATGCTCTTTGTGCCGCTTTGATGGACGAGCTCACCCATGCCGTCGAGGCGTTTGACACTAATCCAGATATTGGCTGTGTGGTGTTAACGGGCTCAGAAAAAGCTTTCGCGGCAGGTGCCGATATTAAAGAAATGCAGAGCAAGAGTTACATTGATGTTTTGAGCGAAGATTTTATTACGGCCAATTGGGAAGCCGTATCGCGCATGCGCAAGCCCATTATTGCTGCCGTCGCAGGTTATGCGCTCGGGGGTGGCTGCGAGTTGGCTATGATGTGTGATTTCATTCTTGCCGCTGATACAGCGAAGTTTGGGCAACCAGAAATCAACCTTGGCGTCATTCCAGGTTCTGGCGGCACGCAACGTCTCACCCGTTTTGTTGGTAAGTCAAAAGCAATGGATATGTGCTTGACGGGGCGGATGATGGACGCCGAGGAGGCTGAGCGGGCGGGCCTTGTCAGCCGCATTATAGCCGCCGATCAATTGCTTACGGAAGCATTGAAAGTGGCCGAGACCATCGCCTCAAAATCTTTGCCATCTGCTATGATTGCCAAGGAATGCGTCGATCGAGCCTATGAAACCACCTTGTCGGAAGGGGTGCGTTTCGAGCGCCGCGTATTCCACTCACTTTTCGCTTTTGACGACCAAACCGAAGGTATGGCTGCTTTTGTTGAGAAGCGTCCGCCCAAGTTCTCGCACCGCTAACAGGATAGGCCGATTTTGCTGTTGACGCGGCGCGGCCGACGGCCTATAAACCGCCCAATATCCGCCATTTGGCGGAGCGAATTCTATTGTCCAGATAGGTAGGAATACGATGGCAAATACAAGATCTGCCAAGAAAATGGTTCGTAAGATCGCCCGTCGCACGGAGCGGAATAAAAGCCGCGTCAGCCGTGTGCGGACATTCTTGCGCAAGGTAGAAGAAGCGATCGCTTCGGGTGAAAAACAATCTGCGGCGCAGGCCTTACGCGATGTTCAACCAGAGTTGATGCGCGCGGCACAAAAAGGTGTCATGCATAAGCGGACAGCGTCTCGCAAGATTTCACGCCTCACCAAACGTGTTGGCGCGCTGGGTTAATCTCGCGTTAGTGATAGGTTTTCAAGACGGCCCTCTCGAGGGCCGTTTTTTTTTAAATTTTTTTAAATTTTTTTTAAAAAAATATGCTGACCCAAACATAAGATTTTTAAGCGAAAAAATTTTAACTTCGCGGCGAATGGAAATTTTTGGTCTATGTTCTTGTTTCCTTCCCGTTGCATTTTTCATCGCGGTGTTCGTATACTCCGTGACTGCTTTCCGCAGCTAAGTTCGGCCAAGTAGAGATAAATTTTATCAAGTAATATCAATTCCTTGACGAGTTTATCTTTGACTAAAATCGGACATGCTTGGCTGGTTGGGAAGCGGCAGGAGCCGCATGAGTGTTGTTCCTAAAATATTAAAATGAAATTGAAAATTTCAGGATATTGGACCATGGCTGGCATAGAGATTTTGGATATATCTTTCGACGGTTTTGCCGGCCATGTATCGCCCCTGACGGCGTTTCAAACGCTTGCGCAAAATAGCCAGGCCCGTCTCATTGATGTCCGAACAATCGCCGAGTGGCAATTTGTCGGGGTGCCAGTTTTGTCGGCGGAGCAGTTTTTGGCGATCGAGTGGCAAAGTTTTCCGACGATGGAAAAGAATAGTAATTTTGCCAGCGC
Organism: Rhodobiaceae bacterium; assembly: GCA_038147995.1. Taxonomy (GTDB): domain Bacteria; phylum Pseudomonadota; class Alphaproteobacteria; order RS24; family RS24; genus JAYODZ01. Next base: position 77,305 of record JAYQUO010000004.1, read on the forward strand.
AGCGCAGGCAAAGTTGAGCGATCCGGACGCGCCGGTTTTTTTATTGTGCCGTTCTGGGGCACGGTCAGAAGCGGCGGCGCGGGTTTTGACGGCTTGTGGTTATAAGCATGCTTATAATGTTGCGGGCGGTTTCGAGGGAGACGCCAATGCGGAAGGCCATCGCGGCTCCGTCAATGGCTGGAAACACGATGGTTTACCGTGGCGCCAAGCGTGACGGGTGAAGTAATTTTGGGGAGCGCGCATTAATGCATCGGGAAGATATGGATCGGATTGAGAATACGAATATGGGTGTCGATAAAGCAGGTCCCGAAAATGATGAAGCGGCGACGCTTGAGCGGCAGTGGCATCGCGTCAAATCGCGATTGCGTGCGGAGCTTGGCGAAGCGACGTTTAACAGCTGGTTTAAGGCGCTGACGGTTCAGGGTAAGACGAAAAGTCGGGTTACTTTACAGGTTCCAACCCGTTTCGTTCGCAGTTGGATCGAAGCGCATTATTTAACGCGGATCCTCGACTATTGGAAATCCGAAGACGCGGCCGTCAAGCGTATTGATATTGATCTGCAACCGGAATGGTCACCACCCGCGCCACAAACCCGGGTGCAAAAGGCGCCGCCCAGCCGCCTACCGCAAATGACAGAGCGTCGGGCTGTTGCGCCGCCACTGCCGTCGGCTGAAGGGCGTAAAGCAATCCGTCACGATATGGGTGCGCCGCTTGACCCACGGTTTACCTTCGACAATTTTATTGTCGGTAAATCCAACGAGCTGGCACATGCCGCCGCCCGTCGCTTGGCAGAAAATGAGGCGGTGGGCTTTAACCCGCTATTTCTCTACGGCGGTGTAGGTCTCGGCAAGACCCATCTGATGCACGCCATTGCTTGGGAAATCAACCGATTGCACCCAGACAGAACCATTTTATATCTGTCAGCTGAGAAATTCATGTATCAGTTTATCCGCGCCTTGCGGTTCAAGGATACTATGGCCTTTAAGCAGCAATTCCGCGAAGTTGATGTGCTGATGATTGACGATATTCAGTTTATTGCTGGCAAGGATTCAACGCAGGAAGAATTTTTCCATACCTTCAACGCCCTGATCGACCATAATCGCCAAGTTGTGATTTCGGCAGATCGCTCTCCCTCGGATTTGCAGGGTATTGAAGAACGTATCCGCTCGCGCCTCGGATGGGGGCTTGTGGCGGATATTCACCCTACAGATTATGAGCTTCGCTTGGGCATCTTGCAGTCCAAAGCAGACACGTTTTTGGCCCGCGGTGACCAAATCACGGTGCCGCGCACGGTGTTAGAGTTTCTTGCCCAGCGCATTACGAATAATGTGCGGGAGCTCGAGGGTGCCTTGAACCGCGTCGTTGCTTATGCGGCTTTTGTCGGGCGTCCGATCACCCTCGACGTCGCGCAAGATGTATTGCGTGATCTGCTGCGGGCCTCTGAGCGTCGTATTACCATTGACGAGATCCAACGTCGTGTTGCGGAATATTTTAATGTCCGCATTGGGGATATGCTGTCGGCGCGGCGCTCGCGCTTAATTGCCCGGCCGCGGCAAATTGCAATGTATTTATCGAAACAGCTGACGACGCGGTCTTTGCCTGAAATTGGTCGGAAATTCGGCGGGCGCGACCATACGACAGTCATTCACGCCGTTAAAAAAATCGAACAATTGCGCGGGGAAGACCCAGCCCTCGACGAGGATGTCGATTTGCTTCGCAGAATGCTGGAAAACTAGAAGTTTTCCAGCCTTTTTGCGGTAAATCATTTCACCATCAGCGACGAATTCTGCTATAGTTTTCGGGAAATTTGGGGCCTGATTCGTGGCTTGATCATGGGGCGTTGCGCCCGGTTCCTGAGCCATAAATGTCGTCTCTGCGCACGCGTCAGCGACCGGTGCCCACAAAATAGAAGAACGGCTTCTCGGCGACCTGTGATGGCGGACGAGGGGACGAAGCGATTGCCGCGCCGCAAAGCGGCACAGAGAGGTTTGTATGCGAACTATTATCGAGAAATCAGCTCTTCTGAAGGCTCTAAATCACGTGCAAAGCGTCGTTGAGCGGCGTAATACAATCCCGATCTTGTCAAATGTTCTGCTGCAAGCTAAGGGCGGCATGTTGGCTTTAACCGCGACCGATCTTGAGATTGAAATCCGCGAAAAAATTGAAGCCGACGTCATGCAAGATGGCGCGATCACAGCGCCGGCGCATATGTTGTATGACATTGTCCGCAAATTGCCTGATGGGGCGCAAGTTGAGCTGGCGCTTGAGGGCGATGGCGGGCGTTTAAACCTGACGTCGGGGCCGTCGCATTTTACGCTGCAAACATTGCCGCGCGATGATTTCCCAACCATGTCGCAAGATGAAATGCCGGTTGCCTTCGCGCTTCCTGGGGCCTCTTTGCATACGCTGATTGACCGGACGAAATTTGCCATTTCCTCCGAGGAAACGCGCTATTATTTAAACGGCATCTTTCTGCACACAGTAGAGGCTGGCGACCGCGCTCTGTTGCGGGCCGTCGCAACGGATGGGCACCGCTTGGCGCAAGCGCAAATTGTTCAGCCTGTTGGTGCCGCAGGCATGCCGTCTATCATTGTGCCCCGTAAAACGGTCAATGAGATCCAGAAATTGCTCGAGGAGGGTGGCGGCGAAGTGAGTATCCAGCTGTCAGACACGCGGATTAATTTTGCTTTCGAAAACATCGTCCTGACCTCGAAGCTCATCGACGGTAAGTTCCCCGATTATAGCCGCGTTATTCCCGTTGATAATGACAAGCAGCTAAGTGTTGATGTTAAATCTTTTTCGCAAAGTGTTGACCGCGTGTCGGCGATCTCGAGCGAAAAATCGCGGGCGGTTAAATTGATGCTGGGGAGCGATAAGCTGACCTTTAGCGTTTCCAATCCAGATGGCGGCAGTGCCACCGACGAAGTCGCTGTGGCCTATGACGCTAGCCCGCTTGAGATTGGGTTTAATGCCCGCTACTTGCTCGATATTATGTCGCAAATCGAGGGCGAGACAGCCAGTTTTGAGCTCGCGGATTCTGGCTCTCCGACCATTGTGCGTGATCTAGCTGATGCTGACGCGCTCTATGTTCTGATGCCAATGCGGGTCTAGCTTGGCCCGTCCTGTCGCCACGTTGCCGCAAACTCTTGATGCGCCCTATATCAGCCATTTGCGGCTGCAGGATTTCCGCAATTATACCAGCCTGTCATGCGCCTTCGGACCGCGGACCAATATTCTCCTCGGCTCTAATGGGGCGGGGAAGACGAATATTCTGGAGGCCGTCTCTTTGTTGGGCGCTGGGCGTGGGCTGCGCGGCAGTCAATTTGCCGATCTCACCCGTCGCGATGCGGCAACGACTTGGGCGATTGGCGCCGATGTATCGCTGGCGCAAGGATCGAGCCGTGTGCGGGTGAACTTCAATGGTGCCGGGCGCGATTTGCTGGTCAATGGCGATCGTGGGATGAACTTTGATGGTTTGTCGCAAATGCTGCCGCAATTATGGCTGACGCCAGCGATGGACCGCTTATTCGTTGAGGCGGCATCTGGTCGCCGTAAATTTTTTGATCGTTTCGCCGCCAGCTTATCGCCATCGCTGGCGAGCAATGCGGCGGCTTACGAAAAAGCGATGCGCGAGCGCAACCGATTGCTGGCCGAAAGCGCTCCGCAAAGTGTTTGGCTTGATAGCCTCGAAGAAGCCATGGCCGTAAATGGGACGGCGGTTGCTTTGGCTCGCCTTGAAGCTTTGGACCATTTGGCGGCGGGTATTGCCCATATGCCAGAAACGGGGTTTCCGCGGGCGCGCATCGGCCTAGAAGGCGATTTGGAAACCGCCCTGCGCTCGGAGAGTTTGCTGGCGGTCGAAGATATGTTTCGTGATCGCTTGGCCTCGGGGCGGGCGCAGGACGCTGTTGCCGGGCGCGCATTATTAGGGCCGCATCGCTCGGATCTGCTCGTTTATTATGCTGGTAAAAACATGCCGGCGGGCCAGTGCTCTACAGGCGAACAAAAGGCTTTGTTGATTGGCCTTATTTTAGCACAAGCGCATTCGATCGCGGCGCAAACTGGCGACGTGCCGCTATTGCTGCTCGATGAAGTGGCGGCGCATCTCGACCCGGATCGTCGGCAGGCTTTGGCCCAGACGCTGGATGATTTGGGTGGGCAGGTATGGATTACGGGGACTGATCTGCAAAGTTTTGAAGCTTTTGCACCGCTCAGCACCGTGTTTGGCGTGGCCGATGATGCCTTGATCCCGCATGCGGGCGCGCCCGCAGATGAGACATATGAAAGAGATTATTTAGGAAAATTATCATGACTGATGACACCGCAACCGAAAATGCCTATGGCGCCGATGCGATTAAGGTCTTGAAAGGCCTCGAAGCTGTTCGCAAGCGGCCGGGTATGTATATTGGCGACACAGATGACGGTACGGGCCTGCATCACATGGTCTATGAGGTCGTCGACAACGCAATCGACGAAGCTCTGGCTGGCCATTGTGACCGTGTCGGCGTGACCCTGAACGGCGATGGCTCTGTGACGGTGACGGATAATGGCCGCGGCATTCCAACTGACATGCACAAAGAAGAAGGCATGTCGGCGGCGAAAGTGATCATGACGCAACTTCATGCTGGCGGTAAGTTCGACCAGAACAGCTACAAAGTTTCGGGTGGTCTGCACGGTGTTGGTATCTCAGTCGTGAACGCGCTTTCCGACTGGCTCGAGCTCACCATTTACCGCGCAGGCAAGATCCATAATTTGCGCTTTGAGCATGGCGAAGCGCTGGGTGATCTCGCCGTGCAGGGGGATACCGAAGAGACCGGCACCATGGTCACCTTTCATCCCTCGGCGGCTACTTTCACCATGACCGAGTTTAGTTTCGATACGCTTGAACATCGGTTGCGCGAGCTGGCCTTCCTCAATAGCGGTGTCAACATAGTTTTGACCGATGCGCGAAAGCCTGAGCCCGTTGTCACCGAGCTGTCTTATGAAGGCGGGCTGGAAGCCTTTGCGCGCTACCTCGATCGCAACAAGAACGCCCTGCTCGACGCACCGATCGCTATAAAGTCGGAACAAGACGAGATCGGTGTTGAGGTCGCTTTGTGGTGGAATGATAGCTATCACGAGACTGTTTTGTGTTTCACCAACAATATTCCGCAACGCGATGGCGGCACGCATCTTGCTGGTTTTCGCGGTGCGTTGACCCGCGCGATCAATAATTACGCGCAAGAGAGCGGTATCGCGAAAAAAGAAAAGGTTGCTTTAAGCGGCGATGATTGCCGCGAGGGACTGACGGCAGTGCTATCGGTCAAGGTTCCCGATCCTAAATTTTCCAGCCAAACAAAAGATAAGTTGGTCTCGTCGGAAGTCCGTCCGGCGGTGGAAAGCGTGATGAATGAAATTTTGGGGAACTGGTTTGAAGAACACCCTGCCGAGGCAAAATCGATTATCGCGAAGGTGGTCGAGGCCGCGGCGGCGCGCGAGGCGGCGCGTCGGGCGCGCGAGTTGACCCGTCGCAAGGGCGCGTTGGACATTTCAAGCTTGCCGGGCAAATTGGCGGATTGCCAAGAGCGCGACCCATCGCGCGCCGAGCTGTTTATCGTCGAGGGTGACTCCGCCGGTGGGTCGGCCAAGCAGGCCCGCAATCGGTCCAATCAAGCGGTGCTGCCTTTGCGCGGTAAAATCCTCAACGTCGAACGCGCGCGCTTTGATAAAATGCTGTCATCCAATGAGATCGGCACCTTGATCACGGCGCTTGGGACGGGGATTGGGCGCGAAGATTTTAATATTGATAAGCTGCGCTATCATAAAATCATCATCATGACCGACGCCGATGTTGACGGTGCTCATATCAGAACTTTGCTGCTGACGTTTTTCTATCGTCAAATGCCACAGGTTATCGAGCGCGGCCATTTGTTTATTGCCCAACCCCCCTTGTACAAAGTGAAGCGGGAAGGCTCTGAGACTTACCTGAAAGATCAAGGTGCCTTGGAGCATTATCTGATCGACGCAGGCGTCAAGGACGCCGTTTTGACCCTGTATTCAGGCGAACAAAGAAGTGGCGAGGATTTGCGTGGTCTGGTCGAGGAGGCGCGTCGCATTGGCGCTATGCTGAACGGTTTGCCACCGCGCTACCCCAAGCAAGCCATTGAACAAACCGCCATTGCCGGCGCTTTGACGCCGAGTATTCTGTCGAACCAAGATCTGGCTGGCGAAACCTCGGCTTATATTGCGCGTCGTTTGGACCGTCTCGAGGATGAGGTGGAGCGGGGTTGGCAAGGTACGCCGTCTGGCGACGGGGGCTTGGCTTTCACGCGGACGTTGCGCGGTGTCCAGGAGACCATCCACATTGATGGCCCCTTGATTGCTTCGGCCGATGCGCGTCGTCTCGATGGCATGGCGGCTGATTTGCAATCGGCCTATCTCGAGCCCGGTATTTTGCAGATCAAAGATCAGAAAATCCCGATTTATGGACCTAGTCACTTGCTGGCTGCCGTTCTAGATTTTGGACGCCAAGGGGTCAGCCTGCAGCGCTATAAGGGGTTGGGCGAAATGAACCCCGACCAATTGTGGCAAACAACGCTCGATCACGATGCGCGTACCTTATTACAAGTTAAGATCCGCGATGTCGCGGATTCGAATAATCTCTTTGAACAGCTCATGGGCGATGTTGTCGAACCGCGGCGGCAATTTATTCAGGATAATGCCCTGTCGGTTGCAAATCTCGATATTTGATTAGTTCCGTGGGTAGGCTCGGGTGACGCGACAGCGCAAAACAGAGGCGGGCAAGGCAGCAACTGGCTTGTGGGCGCGCGGTCTCTACTGGGGGGCCGTCTTGTGCCTTTGGGCTGGTATTGGCGTGGCCGGATTGGTCGGCTATTACGCCATGGATCTGCCTGATACCCAACAATTATGGAAGGTCGAGAACAGTCCCGAGTTTCGGTTTTACGGCGCCCAAGAAAAGCTCTTGGCGCGGCGCGGGCGTTTGCAGGGGCGACCATTGCTTTACCGCGACCTGCCAACTGATTTGGTGCAAGCCGTTGTAGCGATTGAAGATAGACGGTTCTTCTCCCATTTCGGAATTGACTTTAGGGGGCTGGCAAGGGCCATGGTCAGCAATCTGCGCTCGGGCGCAGTGGTGGCTGGCGGGTCGACCTTAACCCAGCAATTGGCGAAAAATGTATTCCTCGATCCCGACCGAACACTGAAGCGGAAAGTCCAAGAGCTTCTGTTGGCTTTTTGGATGGAGGCGACCCTGAGTAAGGAAGAAATATTCGCGCTCTATATGAACCGCGTTTATTTTGGCGCCGGTGCCTACGGCGTTCATGCCGCCGCCGAGACTTACTTCAATCGCCCGGTTCCCGAGTTGACGCTCGGGGAGGCTGCGACTCTCGCCGGCCTTCTGAAAGCGCCATCACGGCTAGCGCCCAATCGCAATCCCGAAGGAGCCCGCGAACGGGCGACATTGGTTCTGCAGGCTATGGCAGAGACCGGCTATTTGTCGTCTCAACGCTTGGCGGATAATCCGCTCGACGAAGTCCGAATTGTCACGCGCAGTAATGACACCGCGCATTATGCAATCGATTGGGCGTTGGAGCAGCTGCCTGGCTTTATCGGTCGACCGCGTACCGATCTCGATATTGTGACAACACTTGATCCGGTCATGCAGCTCGCGGCCGAGCAGGCGGCGCGGCAGGTGTTGGATACGCGTGGCCAAGACCGCCATGTTGAACAAGTGGCGATGGTGGTCATGACGCCGCAAGGCGCCGTGCGGGCGATGGTGGGGGGGCGCTCCTATGAGAACAGCCAGTATAATCGTGCCATTCTGGCGCAGCGCCAACCCGGCTCGGCGTTTAAGCCAATGATTTATCTGACAGCGCTGGAAGCCGGCTATAAGCCTGGCGATATTATGCAGGACGCGCCGTTTAGCGTCGGCGATTGGTCGCCACAGAATTATGACCGCCTCTACCGCGGTCCCGTGACATTAACCGATGCCCTCGCCAATTCGTTGAATACGGTGGCAGCGCAATTAAGCGAAGCTGTTGGCCGCGAGCGCGTGATTGAAACCGCGCGGCGTCTGGGCATCACATCCCCTCTCTACCCGCACCCGTCGATTGCACTCGGGGTTTTCGAACTTTCCTTGCTCGAATTAACCGCGAGCTATGCCACCATTGCCAATGGCGGCTTTCGAACATTTCCCTATATTATTGAAGATGTGGTGAGCCATTCGGGGAATGAGTTTTATCGCCGCCGTGCTGGTGCGGCGGTTCCGATCATTGACCCCGCAATTGTTGCAAATCTGCAAGATATGCTGGTGGCGGCAGTTGAAGGCGGCACGGGGCGAGGTGCCCGCGTTGAAGGGCTTCGTATAGGCGGCAAAACCGGCACCTCACAAACCTGGCGCGATGCATGGTTTATCGGCATGACGGGTGATTTGGTGGTCGGGGTCTGGGTCGGTAATGACGATGGATCGCCAATGGATCGGATCACGGGTGGCTCGATCCCGGCGCAAATTTTTAAAACCTTCATGACGGCCGAAGCAAAGATGAACCCTATGGCGCCTTTCGGCAGCAAGAAGCCAGATGCGAAGCGTCGTGGTTTATTCGACTGGTTGTTCGGAAATTAATTGCTCAAGCGCGGCGGCGACAGTGTCGCTCGTATCTTGATGTGTGAAGAATTTGATAAATTGACCCTTCTGATCGAATAGATAGATGATCGACGAATGGTCAATAACATAGTCTCCCGCGGGGCTCTCACTATCAACTTTACGATAATAGACCTTCAAAGCCTTGGCGGCATGGTCAATGGCTTCGGGCGAGCCCGTTAGCCCGATAAAGCCAGGAAAAAATGCGTTGATGTAGGCCTCGAGTTCAGATGGCGTGTCGCGCTCCGGGTCGAGCGTAATAAAGACGGGTTGCACCAAGTCAGCTTTGGCACCAATTTTAGCCAGCGCGTCTGCCATCAAATCGAGCGTAAATGGGCAAATGTCAGGGCAGAAAGCAAAGCCGAAATAGATCAGCTGATATTTGCCGTGCAGATCTTCATCGCGCATGACCGATCCGTCATGACGCACCAACTCATAATCCAGTGTTAAATCGGGCAATGACTGGGTTAACGCAAGCTCATTAGGTTCTTGACGCTGTTGCAGTTCCGTGAGCAATAAAACAAGGATCACAACAAGGCCAATAATGGCGAGACTGAGACTAACTTTATTTAGTGGTTTCATGCGACTTGACCTTTGTTCCCGTAACGGGCCTGTGCTATCACACATGCAGAGAATTTAACAGTAGCGCGCGGAGGCTTTTCGATATGCAGATGACATTACGGCACATGATCACGCGGTTTATGCTGGTCTTGGCGGTCTTCATGCTGAGCGGGCTAGCGCCAGCCCTAGCGCAAAAGCAGCGAACCCTGAAAGATAATGATTTGATCGAAGCTGCCCGCGAGGGAAATCTCTACGGCATTATCATGGCCATGGACAATGGGATTAGCGTCAATGATCGCGGTCGCTATCGCGTGCCACCTATCGTCGTGGCGGCCGAGGCCGGGCAACATGACGCGGTGCGCCTTCTCTTGCAAAAAGGCGCACAAATCGATATGCGCGCCCAAAATAATTTGACCGCGCTTGGCGCCGCCATTGGGCGCGATCGCGCCGATATTGTGAAAACCTTGCTCGAGGCAGGCGCCGATCCAAATCGCCTGTCGGCCGATAATGAGGTCCCCTTGATCGAGGCGGCGCGCGCCGGCAATACCTCGATTGTGAGCCTGTTGCTCTCGGCTGGTGCTGATCGCTATGAGACAGACCGAACAGGCCGCACGGCTTTAGACTGGGCGCGCGAGAAACGCTTTGGGCAGCTGATTAGCCTTTTGAATAAATCTGAGAAATAAGATGTGGTGGACCCGCCTTTTCTCGACCCCACTTTTGGGGGATGAGCATGGGGTCCGCTTACGGGTTCACATTATGCAACGTTGGTTGGCGGTCCTCGGCCAGCTGACGACAGTGCTTGTTGTCGAACTATCGCTGCAGGTTGACCTTCCTTTACCTGAAACCATTTTGACAATTCTCGGCTCGGTGGCTTTGAACCTCTGGCTGGCCTTGCAATATCCTCGCAACCATATTTTGACAGACCGCGAAGCAACCTTGTTTTTTGCTTTGGATATTATGCAACTTGCCGTGCTGTTATATCTAACGGGCGGTTTGGCCAACCCCTTTGCCATTCTTGTTTTGGCACCTTTGGCTTTGGGGGCAACCGTTTTGCGGGCTCGATCTGTGCTCGTTTTAGGTATCATGGGCGCCACGCTCGTAACGGGATTACGGCTGTTTTATACGGAAATGTTCATCCCTGGGCTGTTGCTGTCGGATATGTATTTAGATGGCATCTGGGCCGGACTGATTTTGTCTATTTTCTTTATCCCGGGTTTTATTTGGCGCGTATCGCACGAACGTCGCCGCATGTCGCGGGCGCTAGAGGCGACTGAAAAAGTGCTCGAGAGCGAGACGCGCCTGTCGGCTTTGGATGGCTTGGCCGCGGCGGCGGCGCATCAATTGGGGACGCCACTTGGCACGATTACTCTGATTGCACGGGAATTGTCGCAAAAGCCTGATCTCGATGCGGAAACACGAGCTGACATTGAGTTGCTCGTACAGCAAAGCCACCGCTGTCGACAGATTCTGGCCAGTTTGACCGACGAGGCAACGCAGAGCGATGTGTTAATATCGCATCTCGATTTGCGCGAAATGCTGCAAGAAGCGTGTCAGGAGGCCGATACGGAGGGTAAAGACTTTATCATCGATGTCACGGGGGAGGGGTCTGCCCCGCGCATGCTACGGCGGCCGGAAATTATTTATGGCTTGGGCAACCTGATTGAAAATGCGGCTGATTTTGCAGAGACGCAGGTCAAGATTGCGGCCCGATATGACAGCAAATCGATAACAATACGGATTATTGACGACGGCCCCGGTTTCGATCCAGATATTATTGAACGACTTGGCGAGCCTTACACAAGTCAGCGCGCATCGTCGGGAAAATCGGGGATGGGGTTAGGCTATTTTATTGCTAAAACCTTGCTCGAGCGCAGCGGCGCGCGGTTGACCATTACCAATCAAAAAGCGCCAGATCATGACCGCGCGCGCAAGTTTCTGGGCGCCGAAGTGCATTTACGTTGGCCACGCGCGGCATTGGAGCCAATAGAATGAGGCGCCGCATTTGATTTTGCGGGCTAGGCGCCCTACATAGGGTAATAGGCGAATTAAAAGGTTAAGTGGATGAGCGGTGAAGCTGCAAGCGCCTTGGGCGACTTGATCATTTTGGACGACGACCAAGCGTGGCTCACGCGCCTCGGGCGGGCTATGGAACAACGCGGTTTCACCGTGCATTTGGCGGCCTCGGCGGCCGAAGCCCGCACTCTTGTGCCCAAAATAGCGGCCGCTTATGCCGTTGTGGATATGCGTTTAGAGGACGGCAACGGGCTTGATATTGTTCCGCTGTTGCGCGCGGCGCGCGAAGATGTCCGCATTATTATGCTGACAGGCTACGGCAATATTGCGACAGCTGTTGATGCGGTAAAGCGCGGCGCTGTCGATTATTTAGCCAAGCCAGCGGATGCCGACGAGATCTTTGCTGCCTTAACGGCATCGGCGGATATGCGCCCAGAGCCGCCAGATAATCCGATGTCGGCTGACCGCGTTCGTTGGGAGCATATTCAAAGAGTATTCGAACTCTGCGATCGCAATGTGTCAGAGACGGCCCGTCGCCTTAACATGCACCGCCGGACACTGCAGCGCATTTTGGCAAAACGCGCCCCGCGTTAATCCTCAGGGTCGATAATGCCTGTGCGCAGGCGTGGATCATGCACCGCTGTTAAACGAAACCCTCCCAAGCGCGCCAGGCGCTGCATCAGCGCATGACGCCGCGCAGCTTTTAGTGGCTCGAGGGCGCTTTGGCGCATTATTTCTGCATCAAACTCATCGGCGCAGATAAATCCAATATCTGCGGGCAAGACATTGCTTGGAAAATCAACGTCGACGCCAAAGTAAAAAGCGTCACAAAAGCCAAGATAATCCATCCATTTTTGGTCGGCTCGAAAATCGGTTAGCCCGCTCTTGACCTCTATGATCGTGATTTTACCATCGCGCGCAATGGCAACTATATCGGCGCGCCGCTGGTTCGGGAGCGGCACCTCGATAAGGCAGGCAAACCCTAAGCGGGTAAAAAACCGAATGCAGCCGCGTCGAATTCGCAGCGCTTCTTCCGATAAGGCGGGACGTTGGGTTTTCGGCAAAGTTACGCTCGACTTTCTTTTCGTATTTCTCTAGGCAGTCTAGGCTATCTAAAGTAGATTAAGGAACCTGTTAGAGAGTTGGATTGCGGCAAAATTGCACGTTTTGCCGCGCGTTATGTATTTTGCTTGCTTTTTCACTCTCAACTGCAATGATGACCGCAATTCAGGTCAGTAAGTGGGCCTGATTTGTCTATTGAGACTCTGGGAGGGGTTTATGGTTGGATTTTTAGAGAATTTCATTTTTCGTTTCAAAATCTATATTTTGGCTGTTTTCGCCGCGTTTACATTGTATGGCGGCTATTACGCCACTCAACTTCGGATGACGGCAGGCTTTGATAAGCAACTTCCCGTCCAGCATGAATATATCAAAACCTTCCAAGAATATCGGGACAAATTATTCGGCTCCAACCGTATTATTGTCGTTCTTAAGGAAAAAGAGCCCGGCAAGACCATCTGGAATAAAGACTTCTTTGTCCAGTATAAAGAGCTGACAGACGCCATCTTCTTCCTCCCAGGCGTCGCGCGTCATACAGTGACATCGCTATGGACCCCAAACTCACGTTACTTCGAGATTACCGAAGATGGGTTTGTGGCCGACGACGTGATCCCCGGCACGATTACGCTCGACAATATTGAATCCGATTGCGTATCGCGCGTTAAAACGGCCAGCTTACAGACGTCATGTGAGCCTGCTCTGAACATCATTGAAAATAACGTTGTTCGTGGTGGTTTCGTCGGAAGCCTCGTTGCCGAAGACTTCTCGGCGGCTATGGTGCGCGCTGAGCTTCTCGAAAAAGACGTCAGAACGGGTGAGAAATTAGATTATTTTGATCTCGCCGATAAGTTGGAAAACCAAATCCGCGGCAAGTTCGAAAACGATCGATATGAAATCCAGATTATCGGCTTTGCCAAAATGATCGGTGATATTGCCGATGGCGCGCGGACGGTCATCCAGTTCTTCATCGTTGCCTTTATTCTCACCGTTCTAGCCGTTTACATCTATGCCCGTTCGGCCATTTTGACTTTCTTGCCGCTGTTTTGCTCGCTCACTTCGCTGGTTTGGCAGTTCGGCATTTTGAATATTCTTGGCTATGGCCTAGACCCACTCGCCATCTTGGTGCCTTTCTTGGTGTTTGCTATTGGTGTCAGCCATGGCGTGCAACAGATTAACCTGATCACGGCACAAATTTCCGAGGGCAAATCCAGCGAAGAGGCAGCTCGGGCGAGCTTCCGCGGCTTGCTGATCCCCGGTAGTATGGCGCTGATTACCGACCTCGTTGGCTTCGGTACGCTGTATTTGATCGAAATCGGCATGATCAAAGAGCTGTCGATCACCGCCTCGATTGGTGTGGCGCTCAAAATTTTGACCAATTTGATCATGCTGCCGATCTTGGCCAGTTTCTTCAAAATTGATGAAGGCTTTGCGGAACGCGTAGCGCGGGCGCGCGAAAGCCGCATCCGCTTGATGCGGAAACTCGGCAATATTGCCAATCCGCGGACATCAGTTGTGGTTGTGATTGCTGGGGTTGTGTTGTTCATCACGGCCTATATACAAAGTCAGGATCGCCATGTTGGTGCCTTGCATGCGGGCTCACCTGAGCTTCGCGAAGATGCACGCTATAACCGCGACAGCCGCGCCATTGCAGACAAGTTCTCGCTCGGCCTGAACTTGTTGACGGTGATCGTGGAAACGCCTGCGGAAGCCTGTATCAATTATCCCTATATGAAATATTTGGATGAGTTCAATTGGTACATGCAAAATGTCGAGGGCGTTTCATTGGTTCTGTCTTTACCTTATGTGACCCGGAAATCTTTCTCGGGCTTTAACGAGGGTAATCTGAAATGGCAGGCGCTGCCGCGTAACAAATATGCCTTGGTTCAGTCGGTGAGCCCGATTGGCACGTCGACAGGTCTTCTGAACGAGACTTGTGAATTGCTGACAGTGTTGATCTTCCTCGAAGACAGCAAGGCGACAACCATCAAGCGGGTAACGGGGGCCGTGAAGGCCTATCGTCAGGAAACCCCGCCGCCGAATGCGGCCTTGATTGTTGAGACGGATCCACCACTGTCGAGCCCACCAGCTGGTCTCAACTTGGGTATCAAGACCGATGTGATCGACAACGGTTTCGAGTCCGCCCTGTCCGTCATTTATGACGTCAACAAGGATAACCCGGATGAGCTGCTTGAAAGAGTTCGTGCCTCAGGGCTGAACGTGACCAACCACTCGGTGCGCGAAATGAAATTACGTTTGGCGTCGGGCAATATGGGGGTTCAGGCGGCTGTGAACGAAGAAATCGAGAAGTCAGAGCTCCCGATGATGATATATGTGTATATCACAATCATCTTCCTGGTCGTGATCACCTATCGTGATTGGCGCGCCACATTAGCCTGTTGCGTTCCGCTGACCTTAGCTACCTTCTTGGGATATTGGTTCATGGAGGTTCTGCAAATTGGTCTGACGGTGGCCACCTTGCCGGTGATGGTGCTGGCGGTTGGCTTGGGTGTGGACTACGCCTTCTATATCTATAACCGGATCCAATATCACTTATCGGTTGGCATGGATGTGACGGCAGCCTTTAAAGAAACATTGACCGAAACGGGGATGGCCGTGGTCTTTACGGCATTAACCTTGGCCGTGGGTGTTTCGACATGGGCCTTCTCGGCACTGAAGTTCCAAGCTGATATGGGCTTGCTGCTGACCTTTATGTTTATGATCAACATGATCATGGCGGTAACGGTATTGCCGGCCTTGGCTGTGGTACTCGAGAAACTTGTTCCGCGTAAAACGCCACCGCGGGCACCGTCTGGAGCTTTGGCGCACTAGCTAAGCGCTCCATCATAAATACGAAAAGCCCCGCTCTTGAGCGGGGCTTTTTTTATCGGCCTGCCCTAAGGCAGGGTGTGTCCGAGAATAGCCTCGAGATCGCTAATGGCTTGCGCTGCGCTTAAAACTTTAATGGTTTGCATACCGAGTTGCCGCGCAGGCTTTAGATTAATGCCAAGATCATCGAGAAACACAGCTTGCGCGGGGTCCACCGCAATCGCCGCGCAGGCCATGCGATAAATCTCGGGATCTGGTTTGCGGATACCGACTTTGGAACTTTCAATAACATGATCAAATAATGCCATGATGGCCGCAATCTCTGTCGCCGCTGTCTCGGTGCGCGCCATACCTGCACCACTGCCCGTTTGCACATTATTGGTAATGCAGGCGATTTTGTAGCCGCGTGATTTCAGCCCGTTCAAGACGGCAACCATTTCTGGCCGAATGTTGCCGGCCAGGCAGGCAAGAATGTCCCGCCCAGGTACGCTATGGCCTAAGGCCGCGGCCTCAGACGCGAACAGTGTATCAAATTCAGCAGGCGAGATTTCGTTGCGCTCAAATTGCGCCCACGCATTCCGATCGGGGTCGCGGGCATTGATCGAGCGAATAAAATCTTTGGGCAAATCATGGCTTTCTTCATAGCGATTAAAAGCCTCGAAGGGGCTTGAGGTAATCACCCCGCCAAAGTCCCAGATCACGGCTTTGATGTTTCCGGCGTTGGTCTGCGTCATGCGATCCCCTTTATGCGTCTTCGGACTCTGGTAGCCGCCCTCTGAGCGTCAGCGGCAATTGTGCTAACATAAATAATCCTGTCGCTGGCGCCATAATAAAAACGCGAAAAAACACCCAATCGGCGTCGTCGGCGATGCGCCAGACCAGCTCATTGGCACAGGCGGCCACGAGCATGAAAAGGCCCCAGCGCAGTGACAACAGGCGCCATGTCTGATCGGTAAGACGAAACTGCGCCCCAAAAAATGTTTTCATCATGGCTTTGCCCCGCCACAAGCCGCCCAGCAATGTTGCAGCAAAAAAGAAACTAAAGAGACTGGGCTGGATTTTAATAAACATAGCTTCCGTCGCACTAATCGCGGCCGCTGTTAGAAGCCCCGAGAGCAGCGTGGAAAACACGACAAAGCGCGGAATGCGATTTTCAAGCACCCAATAGAGAAGGATGGCGATTGTCGCCGCGGCGAGCGCGGCGAGTGCGGCGGTAAAAATACCGCCTAACTGAAAGCCGATAAAAAAGGCCGACAGCGGCAGGATCTCGCCAAACATGGAGGTCAGGCGCATGGGCGCAGGTTGGTGCTGGGTCATAGAAAAGATTTAGATTAATGTCCCTCGGTGACCAACTCTTCTCTCAAATATTTGCCGCCGATAAAGTAATGCAAGGCTGCCCAAGCATTGATCAAAGAGCAAATGAGAAGCGCGTAACGTAAGGATTCCGTTTGGTAGACTGGCTCGAGTAAATCCGAGAGGATCCCCACCAATTGCGGCCCCAGCCCTAACCCAATAATGTTGATGATGAACAGCAAAATGCCAGCGGCCACGGCCCGCATGCGTAGCTCGACAAGCCCTTGGGTTTGGGAAAAGCTTGTTGCCTGATAAAAATTGCCGAGCATGACCGGAATAATCATCCCCAAAAGCGCATAAGTCAGTGTATCACTTAAATAGACGACGAGATTAAAGGGCACGATGATCAGAAGCGCGATGGCTGTGACCCAGAGATACCATTTTGGATCCTTGCGGCCAAATTTGTCGGCCAAATATCCACCCAGAAAAATCCCAATGCCGCCTGCAACGCCCAAAATGAGACCAAATTGGGTGCCGACTTCCGAGGTGGTTAGGCCATAAGAGCGAATAAGAAAGGAGGGCGCCCAAACAATAAAGCCGTAACCAACAAAAGCCGTCAGGGCGGCGGCGAAGGACAGGTGACGGAACGATTTTTTGGCAATCAGATAGGTTAGTGTTTCGCGTATACTGGGTTGATTGTCTGACGCGATACGCCCTTCGGCCGCACCCCGCAAGGGCTCGGCAACACTAAACCGCATCACGACAGCTAAAATAAGCCCCGGGAGACCGACAACGAAAAAGGCGGCCCGCCAGCCAAAAAGATCGTTGATAACGCCGCCAGCAAAAAGTCCGAACATAATGCCAAATGGAATACCCAGCGAATATATGCCGAGCGCCGTAGCTCTCTGATGGGCGGGATAGAGATCGGCGATCATCGAATGCGCTGGTGGGCTACAGCCCGCTTCCCCGACGCCCACGCCAATGCGCGCGGCGAGTAAGTGCCAGAAATTTTGCGCAACGCCACACAACGCCGTCATCGCGCTCCAAATACCAACCGAAGCCGCTACCAAGTTTCGCCGGCTCGAGCGATCTGCGAGCCGCGCAATCGGAATACCGAGTGTGGCGTAAAACAGCGCAAAGGCGAAACCCGTCAGCAGGCCGATTTGTGTATCGCTCAAGCCTAGCTCTTGTTTCACGGGCTCGATCAGGATCGATAAAATTTGCCGATCTATGAAATTAAAGGTGTAGATCACCAATAAAATTGCCAAAGCATAGTGACGCGAGCGCGCCGTCGCGTATGGCGAAGAAATTTCTGACTGCATATTTTTTCAATCCTCCCGCCAATAGCTAACCATGATTTGAGCGATAAACATACATATCTGTCGCATTGGCCTATTTGCCGCAATGCTCTAGCTTACGAGCTACACAGATAGGGAGAACAGACAAAATGTCTCACGGAAAAGAATTTGATATTGTGGTGTTTGGCGCCAGTGGTTTCACAGGCCGTCTGGTCGCCGAATATCTTGCGACGCATCACGAAAAGGGACAGCCTGTTGCTTGGGCGATGGCCGGGCGTAATGGTGACAAACTAGCCGCCGTGCGCGATGAAATGGGAATTTCTACAGATATTCCGATTATTGTGGCGGATACGCAAGATGCCGCGAGCATGGCGGCGTTGGCCGCACGTACGGCTTGCGTGCTGACGACAGTCGGGCCCTATGCGCTATATGGGGCGCCCTTGGTCGAGGCTTGCGTCAAGGCTGGTATCGGCTATGTCGACCTCACGGGTGAGCCTCTATGGATGCATGAGATGATTGCGAAATATGAAGCGGCGGCGCAACAGTCTGGCGCCCGCATCGTGTTCTCTTGCGGCTTCGACAGTATCCCATTTGACCTTGGGGTTTTCGCCCTTCAGCAAGCGGCGCAATCAGAGCTCGGGCATGCTGTGGCGCGGGTGAAGTGTCGCGTTCGCGCCATGAATGGTGAGTTTTCAGGTGGCACAGCGGCTTCTTTGAATACCACTATGGCGATGCTGGGAAAAAATCCATCGTTGATTGAAGTGTTGACCAATCCGTTCTGCTTAACGGCAAAAAAAATCGGTCCAGCGCAGCCAGATGGCAACAGCGTTGCGTTTGATGCTGATCGTGACGAGTGGCTTGCTCCCTTCATCATGGCACCGATCAACACTAAAAATGTGCACCGGTCGAATGCTTTGCTGGGCTATGCCTATGGTGAGGATTTTGTTTACGACGAAATGATGATTGCTGGTAAGGGCGATGAAGGCAAAGCCATCGCTGAATTTGTTGCTGGTCATAACCCGTTGCAAGGCGACAATGTCCCCAAACCCGGAGAAGGGCCGTCGCGCGAAAGTCGTGAGGCAGGTAATTATGATGTCCTGTTTATTGGCACCGATGGCACATCAGAGATTCATTATGCTGTGTCTGGGGACATGGACCCGGGCTATGGCTCGACCTCAAAAATGATTGCGCAGGCAGCCTTATGCTTGGTGCGGGATTGCGCTGACTTGGCGGGAGGTATTTACACCCCCGCGCCAGCTATGGGCGAGAAGCTGATTGCGCGGCTGACCCAACATGCCGGCCTCAGCTTCCGCCATGAATAGCATTAAAACGCGTAAGACAAGCCTAAATTAATGCCTAATGTTTCCAAGTCGATATCGACGTCGTTTTGGCTGATATCAAACTCTAGGCCACGATAGGCATAGCGTGTTTCGACAAACACGGCGGCTTGCTCCGTCAGCGCTTTGGCCAACCCCAGTTTTGCGCCTAACCCAATCCCAGCGGGCTCCCCGTTTGAGACAGACAGGCCATTGGTCTGAACGACTTTAGCCCTGACATAGTCGAGCGACGCGCCAAGCCCAGCATAGGGGCTTAAGGTAAGGATAGGGTTATTATCGAAACGCCAAATATGGCTGACAGTGAGAGAGCGCAGGCGGTCAATATCTAATCGGCTCAGTCCCACGGGAACGATGTCTGCCGCATCGGCCTTCAAGCGACTTTCGGCGTAATCGACTTCAATACCGCGTCCCTCGGCGTACCAGCGCGTGGCGCGTAAGCCCCAATTATAGGGTGAGTCACTATTCGATTCCTTCCACCCCGTATCAAATTGTGTCGGCACCGCCAAGGGTGTGTCGACACTGGTGTTACGGGCTTTGAGATAGCCGAGATAGCCACCGATCTCCCAAAAGGGTTCAAAACCAGCCAGCGACGGCATTGCTTCGGCGGCGACGGGCGGTTGATATTCTTCTTGTGGTTGGACGCGTTCGCGCTGCGACTGCAGGATCGGCTCATCCGGATTACCGCCTGCCCATGCCGCGGAACCCGCTAAGGCCGAACTCAAGGTGCCCATCAGAGTGACAAAGATAAGATGCTTTGGGGTAGAAATTTTCATTTTAGGTTCTCTCGTGTTTTATTTATTAAGGCGAGACGCTATTTTTTTTAAACAAGATCGCTTGCAACACGCAATAGCTTATCTATAGCCTTGACCATACTGTTTGTATAGTAACCATGGCTAAATAGTGGCAGTCCCGAAAAAACAGACCAAAGATAAAATTATTCTGCTGCTATGTGTTGTTTTTGCCACTGTGCAAAAATTTTATGGCGCCGTCGCTCCGACTGCCACAGATAACTCGCAGGCAAGCCAAGACGCTGGCAGGCCTGCGCGGCAGGGCTCGACCGGTTTGGGATATGATCGGCGAGCACCGCCAAGGCCTTAACGATTTGGCCCTGTGTCCGTGTCAGATTATAGGCTTCGCTCAGGGCCAGTTTTTCGCGCACCAGCGGCGGCAGGATCTCGATTGCGGCATGCGCAATCGCACGTTGAACAATTTTGGGTAGACCCGCAGAGGCGCGCCCTGAGCGCATGATTTCAAGAAATTCCGTGTTAATAGGATGTGGTTCGAAACGATCTGCAAGGCCAAGCATCATAGTCTCGAACGCGGCGATAGATGTAACGTGATGGGTAACGCCATAAAGTTTAGCGACATCCGCACCCTCACTGAAATAGCGCGTCATCTCGTCGGGCGATAGGCGGCGGACGAAATTGTGATAGGCCATGACGAAGCCATAACGCGCTGTCGCGCTGACCCAATCGACCAAATCCGTATCCAAGGCGGAATAGCTAATGCCATCTGGCGTTTTGCCACTGACCTTTGCGTGCATATTATTGACACCTTTGATGACGCGCTGCGCTGCCTCGCGCGGTCCATAAACGCCCACCATGGCTGCCGTGCCAGTTCGTTGCGCGCGGCCCAGAGGATCAGTTTTGAAAATAGAATGATCCCACACCCCTGAGCGAATACGTGGGTCGGCGAACTCCAGCAAAACAGCGCAGATGCCGCCAATGGCTAGAGCAATCGGATTTTTATAAATTTGCCAACTCATACTGTCGGGCGCGGTAAAGGCGGGCGCGCCTGAGGGGTTCAGAAAGTCTATCGTCCAGCCGAGATAGGATTTGTCGTTTGCCATCTTTACGCTTCCTGCTGAAGATTATGATCCGTCTGATCCAGCATAAGCGGGCTTGCGTTTTTCCATAAAGGCTTGCACGCCCTCTTTGAAATCGCTGCTACGGCTACATAAAACCTGATTGCGGTTTTCAATGGCCATGGCGGCTTGTAGGCTGGTCGCATCAACAGCCATCGACAATCCTTCTTTGGTCAATCGCAAACCCATGGGCGAGGTCAGGAGCATTTCATCGATATAGGGTTGCACAGCGGCTTCAAGTTCACCATCTGGCACCACTTCCGACACAAGACCGGTCGCCAGCGCCCGCTCGGCGTGAATAAAGCGTCCTGTTAACATGAGTTCAGAGGCCACCGAGACACCCACCAAGCGCGGCAGAAAATAGCTGACGCCCATATCGCAAGCCGAGAGGCCAATGCGAATAAAGGCAGCATTCATTCGGGCGCTTTCAGCCGCGATGCGAATATCTGCCGCCAAGGCAAAAGCAAAACCACCGCCGCTGGCCGGGCCTTGCACCAGGGCAATGATCGGCTGTGGACAACGGCGCATCTTGATATAAACGTCGGCAAGGTAACCTTGAAACCCAAAGCCGCCCGCAATCGGTGCTTGGCTCATGCCATCATTGTCCTTTAAATCAAGCCCAGCACAAAACGCGCGCCCAGAACCGCGCATGATCACGAGACGGATTTCATCATCGTTAAAAAGGCCATCAAAGAAAGCGCCGAGCTCTTCGACCATTTTGGTGTTGATGGCATTCAGCACGTCTGGCCGATTGAGGGTCAACCATGCGACATTACCCTTGCGGTCTACCGAGATTGTTTCATACATCGCCCTATCTCCTTACACCCTTTAAACGCGCGCTGATATTGCCACGGGGCAGGCGTCGCGGTTTTGGTCGCCATGGCCCCATTCAGCCCATGAGCCGTCATACATAGCGACATTATCTATACCCAGCAAATGAAATGCAAAAGCCAGTCCACAGGCTGTGACGCCCGACCCACAGGTGGTGATGATCGGCTTGTCGGGGGCGATCTGCGCATCGTCAAGTTTTGTTCGAATGTCGTCGACAGATTTCACAAACCCATTTTCAAGGAGGCTTGATATGGGCAAATTAATCGCTCCCGGCATATGTCCCGAGGCCATGCCTGGGCGGGGTTCAGCTTCAGCCCCTGAAAATCGTCCAACACCACGCGCGTCAATAATTTGCGTGATCCCGTTTTGCTGAATGGCGGCCTGTACATCTTGACGTGTCGCCAGTTTGAGAGTCGATGGGCCGCTTGTAAAATCGCCCTCTTGTTTTGCTTGGTGGCCGGTCTCGCACGCTCCCCCAGCAGCTTTCCATGCCTGCAACCCGCCGTCCAAAATAGAGACCCGGTCATGCCCGAAATAGCGCAGCATCCACCATGCTCGGGCGGATGAGAGAAAGACAGAATTGTCATAAACAATTATATGGTCCTCGGTATTGGCTCCAAGGCGCCGCATGGCGTGTGCAAAAAAATCCGATGCTGGCATGGTATGCGGAAAGGGAGAGGATCGGTCCGACATCTCATCGAGGTCGAAGCGAACAGCGCCTGCTATATGCTCTGTTAGAAACTCTGCCGTCGCGTCGCGGCCGGCATTTGGGAGATGAAAAGTGGCATCAAGAAATAAAATACGTCCCTCATGACTGAGCTTAACGGCATCTGTCGCTTGCAAGAGGCTGGGAATGGAGTTTTGCATCATAAATCTCCGCGCGATTAGGCGCCGTCGAGGACGGGGCGAGTGTCTAATTTGTTGCTTAACAATAGCCTGAAATTAAGCTGCCAGTGTAATTTTTTCTAAAGCCATATTCTCACCACAGTTCTAGGTTTGAATGAATATGCGTTTCTATAGACGGTAACTATGGGTCATTGCCGCTTCGTGTCGCGGTTTTCCCGCATTGTAAACGTAAAATTAGTATCTTTGTTATCATAATGACCTGTGCGGGTTGGAAGCCTTACGGGTGCACCATCGGCGCGCGCACGGCTAAAAAAAACAATAAAAAGAGATCCAAAAATGGGCATAAGAACACTTCTTTTTTCGGGGCCAAGTTTGGTCTGGGGTTTAATGCTGGGAGCTATATTGCTCGCCGATGTGACGCGAGCAGAACAGCCCAGCGGCGCACTGTCATCGATCAAACCAGAGCGGTGGTTGGCGCACAAAGTTTACGACAAGCCCGGTGCACAATATGTGATTTTCGGCGACAAAATATTTATCAACCGTTGGTGGACGCAAGGCGCCCCGCCCAACCGGTCACCAGCATGGCGCGAAGTCAAAGCAAGTGATGTTGTGCCCGCCTGGCGCCCTGACACGCATTTTGCTGCTGGCGACACTGTCCTATATGACGACAAAATATGGATCGCCCAGCGCGCCTCGATCGGCGATCTACCCTCGCAGTCGCGCGCCTGGCAGGGTGCCAATGACCAACCCAGTCCCGCGCCAGCCCGTGTCAGGCTGCCCAAGCAGCGCAAGGCTGATCAGAACGAAAAACAGCGGGTGCATACAGCGTCTGATCCCGACATAACACTTTATGATGCCACCGCGTCATATGCCGGCGGCGATGTGGTGGATTTTAATGGCACCTTCTATCGGGCCCGATGGTGGTCGCTGGGCGACACGCCCAGCATTGATTATGTTTGGGAAGAATTGGGAGACGATCCCCGTGGCGACAAGCGCGATTAATCGCCCCAGCGCCCTAAATTTGTCATCGGGACTATAGAATATAATGCCCATTATCATGTAGGTTAAGCATAACGAACTCACGTTTTGATAAAGGGTATCGCTATGGCGACTTATATTCGGATTCTGACAATGGGCGCGCTTCTCCTTGTGGCGGCCTGTGCGCAGGCGCCACGTGTCGATTTTAATGACCAAACGGGGCAGCTCGTTGGTTACACTGAAGAAGCGATTATGGCCTGCGCAGGTTTACCCGATGGATCGCTGAAATTAGAAAGCGGCCCCTCAGCATTGCTCTATAGCAAACGGCGGATTTCGGTGGAGCCAAGCCCATTCGGGACTTTCCGGCGATGGGGTTCGTGTCCGTGGGGCGCAACATCTATGTGGTGCGACACCCCTTTTTTTCTGGACAATATGGATGTCGAGGAGGACACATGTCGTCTCGCATTTTGGACGGAAGCCGGCAAAGTCGTGGGCGTAACGGGTGAGTATAGCTCGGCATCTGGCCAGCAATTGTGCCGAAAAATTATTGCGCCGTGTTTACAAGGTCAGCCACAAGCCAAGACAAATCCGCAGCCAACCGCTAAGTCCGATATTTAAGACGCGGCCTCTTGTTCGAGGCGCTGCGCCAGCGATTCATTGACGATCACACAGATGGCGAGATAGGGCACAAATAGGTTCAGAACGGGCACCAAACTCAGCAAAAAAAGCATGAAAGAGGATAGCCCATGGGCGCCGCCGTTGAAGATGTCTGAGCGGGCGCGAATGTCTGCGAGCGACATGTGCCCTCCCAATGCATCGATCAGCAACAGCCTGCGAAACAAAAGAAAACTAATCGCAGCGAAAAGCAGATGCCCAGCCCCGAAAAGCAACAGTGCGGGCGATGCGATAATAAACAACAAAATATACTTGGCTGTAATTTTTAATGTTTCCCATACCGCCTCGACGGGGCCAATTGCCGCTTCAATCGGAACGGCTTGATATCTCTTGCGATAAATATTCTGACTGATCGCGTCGGAGAAAAAGGAGAGCACCAGAAATATAACCGGCGCCATCAAGAAATAGGCAATCGGTAAAATCAAAATCTGTGCGACAAAGCTTAAAAACGAGCGTAGCCAATCATTGGTGACGCCATATTGATCCAGTCCGATTTCGCTGGTGATAAGGATACCGCGATAGCCGAGAAAGAAAATAATCAGCGTTATGGCAAAAGAGATGAAAAAATATTTTAAATTTTCGAAGCTCTTAGCATCAGCCAGCGCCACATCAAGATATTTTAGCATGTCTTTATCCGAAACTCATGAAACCCGTTGGGTTGTCGATGGCAACACCTTTTCCCAACTGTAATATGCCGCGGATGCAACGGACAATAAACCAGATAAGTAAAAATAGCAGAACCAGATAGCCCACAAATATAAGCGCCAAAGCCCCGCCAATAATAGCGAGCACGATACCATACCAAAAACTATGGATGATAAAAGTGCAGTGCGATTCTAAATGACTCCCCCGAACATCGCCGCGTACAACATAGGCAACGATGACCCCGATGATGGCGGCAATACCCGTTAAGGTTCCAACTAACATCAATAAATAAGCGACAAAAATGGGCCCGTTAGACGGTGTCGATTGTGGCGAAGTTTTTTGAACGGCGTTGGGCATTTTTTGCCTCCTTATTGCTTTGGTCATAAGGCTAGGGGGTAATTTGTCTTAAATCAATCCTTTGGAATCGGTGACGTCTCATGCACAGGCGCCGTTACCATTACTTGCTTAAATCGCCTCAATTAACTAAATTCGGCCCCTGACTTAGAGTTTTGGGAGATGTGTCGCTTTGGGTGATAATGGAACAGATCCGTTTGGCGGTATTCGCGGCGTAAAGGCGAAATCCAACACCAATCAAAAAGCGCTCGATCCGTTTGAGGTCGATCTCAATGATGCGCTGGACGGCATCAAAAAGTCGATTGATCTCTGGGATGGTAAAGGCCAAGCGCAGGTTAAGGGCACTCTTATTGAGCGTTTTCGGCAGCGGGCGAAGCAAAAACAAGAAGATCCGCCGAATTGGAATTATGTCAGCGAGTTTGATCGCGATGCTGCCGATGTTTATGTGAAATGGGCGGGCCGCATCGTTCGTGCCCAGCGCAATATACCGCGCAAACAAGTGCGTGTGGCGCTGGTCGGATTATTGGCTTTTTACTCAAAGATCAAGCCCTCCGACCCTGATTTATCGCACCCCGATATAATCCGTCTCTATAATTTAACCGCCAAACATTATGGTCTGGAAGAGGCGGACTATCCGCTCGATCTTGCGTTTAACCCCTCCGTCCACTTGGATCCCTTTGCCGGTGTGCGTGGCAAAGAGGGCTTGCAACATAACCAATTCGAAAAAGACCTCAATCGTGCGCTAGAGGAGGTTATTTATTCCGTCGAGTTTTTAGATCAAATCGATGTGCCAGCTTATCGCAAAGAGTATCGCTTTAAATCGCGCAAACCGATTAATCTGACCCAGACCTATAAAACATCGAGTAGCTATTTCGACGTGCATTTATGGTTTCCCGGAGGATCCGTGCAAACAATCGAGAATGTGCCTGTCAATCGCGCGCGAATTGCTTTGGTCTCCATGAAAACATTTCTTGAGGGTATCGACACGGAATTACCCGATCTCGAAGATCAAACTGTTGCGAAACTTTATCGGCATTGCATGAACCATAACAAGCCTGGACAACGGCCAAGTGACCCTCAAGAGCTCAAGCCCGTTAATGAGGGGGGCACTAGCTATTGGTCGAAAATAACCCATCGCTGGATCAAGGGTCGCTTCAATCGCAAAACAAATGTTTTCACGCCACCTGAAAAAGGTCTCTAGGTAGAGACACCAGCCGCTCGCTTAGTCGCCGCGCACCAGGCGTGCCGCTAAGGCAGGCGACAAGCGGTTTATGATATGCAAGGCCTTGGCTTGCCCAGCCAGAATAACGGGCTGGTTCCGACACCAGCCGGCCCAAAAGGCATTGGCTAAATCGCTGGGCGTGATTTTTGACCCCTTGGTATCTTTCGTCATCCCGGTGTCAACTAGGGGTGGCACAAGCTCGAAGGTTTTAATCGACGATGTCGCCAATTGAAGCCGTAAGCTTGTTGAGAAAGAGCGGACAAAGGATTTGGTCGCACAATAAATAGGGCTCGAGGGTTTGGGCTGGATCGAGAGAGCTGACGACACATTAACGATAGCCGCCTCAGACTTATTGCGTAATAGAGGTATCAGCCCATCACAGAGATGTAAGACTGCACCAATATTCACTTCCACTTCGCGCGCGTAATCGGCGTAGTGCCAATCTTCGCCGAAGCGCCCTTCATGCTGAATACCAGCATTGTTTATAAGCACCGAGAGATCTTTATGGTCGCGGTGCAGTGTTTCGATTAACTGCGCTCGATCGGCTTCCTGATCGAGGTTGCTGGTGAGATAGATCGCGCCTTGAAGAGGTGTATCCGGCTCGCCTCGGCCAACCAGAATGACCGAATTTCCATTGGCCAGAAATTTTTCCGCCAGCGCTGCACCGATGCCACGCGTTCCGCCTGTAATTAAGACCTTATGCCCCGATGGCTGCATGCGCCTGTTCTCCGCTTTCCCATTCGACGACCAAATCGTTAAACATCTGGCCCCATAATCGATAGACCATATTTGCCGTATCAATGATTATTGCTTGTTTTTCGGGACAGTCAATTTTGTTCACGAGGTCGCGGTAAAATCGAATATGGTCCTGATCGACGGCGCCATGCGATGTCAGATAACTAAACCCCTTGGTGGGCGGAATATCGAGGCGTTTGGCGATTGAGCCTGCGGCAATGCTGGCAATATCTACCGATGTTCCCTCGAGCACGAATACCATGCCCAACATGGCGTAAGGGCTGATGCGGTCAATCGCGTAATAGACATAGCCAACCATGGCGCGAACCGCCAGACTGCCCTCATGTGAACAGGCCGCTGAACGGGCGTTCGCGCCGCCAATTGCTTCGATGTCATTTAAGATCCATCTCTCGTGACCTTTTTCATCGTCGATATATTCGATCAAGGCCTCGCGGAGCATCTCATCGCCTTGGCCACAGCGCCCAAGAGCGGCGGCAAGCAACGGACAGGTATGGCGAACATGGTGATAGGCTTCGGTCAGGTAATTGATATAAAGCCCGCGCTCGACACCATTTTGCGCCGCCTCGAGCAGCATGGGGGTGCTGAAGAAAGCGGTGCGGGTGGCTTCGGTTTGTGCGGTTAAGACATCAAAAAAATCAGGCATGGGAGGTCTCCTGTTGTGAAAAGGGCTGGCGCCTTAAGCGCCTAAAAACGTTTGAAAGGCTTTGCGGCGTGGTCGTCCGCTGGTCGTAAATATGTCGGCCTTGCGTGCTTCCTCGGCTGAAATCCATAAGCTTTCGCGCGGGCGGGCATAGGTTGGCAGGGTCTCAACCAAGGTTGCAAGTAAACTATCGGCCTGGCTTCGGGCTGCCGGGTCTAAAAACTGCTCGCCCAAACCGGTTGGTACCAGTGCCACGGTCAGTTGCCCCGCTGCAGTTAGCCCGAGGATGGCGCGTGCGATATGAAAATCCTGCGTCAAGATAGCCTCAACCCATTCGGGGCTGACATTGCGCCCTGCGCCTGTAATCAAGACGCTATCCTTGCGACCAGTGATGATCAGGCGGCCCTCGGAATCAAAATGACCGAGATCGCCCGTGGCGAGGGGTCGCGACGCAGCATCGCGATTGAGATAACCCTGCATGACATTTGGCCCATCGACAAAAATTTCACCGTCTTGAATGGTTACCTTTACACCATCAAGAACATGGCCGGCTGTTCCGATGGCGTTTGCCTCAGGGCGGTTCACAGCCACCACGGAACCACATTCGGAAAGGCCATAGCCTTCATAAGCGGGCAGCCCAGCGACCCAACTTTGAGTTAGGATTTCATCTGATATTTTGGCTCCACCGACCGCTACATAACGCAGACATGCGGGTGGCTTGTCCTGACTCAACAGCAAAGCGCCGAGCCAACCACGCAACAGATCGGGCACCAGAACCATGACAGTGGGGCGATGCGTGGTCGCGGCTCTCTGGATTGCCATAATATCGCCGGTCGCCATTTTACCAGCTGTTTCGCCGTCGATAATTGTTTGCCCGCCAGCCAGAAGTGGCACATGGATGGCGCATAATTCTTCCAACAATAGAGCCAGCGGCAAAACCGACAAATATCGGTCTGTGGCGGTGGCGGATATGGCGTTGGTCAGGGCCCGCATGGTAAAATTCAGTTGTGTCGTGCCGAGGCAAACGCCTTTCGGGTTTCCCGTCGTGCCAGACGTGTAGATCACCCGCAAAGCACTAGGGACGGGTGCCAGGGAAGCTGGTTCTTCGGTCATGGGCAGGGATGCAATATCTTGAATCTCGACCGCGATTGCATCGAGCAAGGGGCGATGATCGCGATCACAGAAAATTAAATCGAGCGAAGCATCTTGGGCGACATGTTGGATTTGCTGCGGTGTAAAGAAAATAGGGATTGGTACAAAGACCTTTCCCGCGGCGGCGCAGGCGAGATCAATAATAACCCATTCAATACTGTTATGGGCGATCAAGCCGATATGATGTGGCGCAGCAGCGAGGTGGCGCGCAAGATTGGCCACGCGATTATGAAGACTGGCAAAACTCAACGATCGAGACGCATCGCGGATCGCTATTGTGGACTCTTGTGACTTCGACGCGAGGCAGAGAAGCGATGTGAGCGTGTCATCCGCCTCAAGCGGCATGCGCTTCTCCCATTTGGGGCGCGCGACGCGCGAAGCTGCCCGTCGCGTTTAATGTATCTGGCACCAGGTAGACGCTCGCGCCACCCGAGTAATACGTCCCCCAAGGCCCGGGCGCGGGGGCATTGCGCTCATCGGCTTGCACAATGTGAACAAGATCGACGCCGCGTTTTTGGAGAAAACGACAAATGAAATCAGTTGTCGTAAAGATCGCCGCTGTTTTACCGGCTTGCCGCCCAAAGTCACAGGCGGCCTGAATAATGGTGATCAAGCTGTGGCGATCACTCGCGGCTAGCGTGGTGAATTCCCACAACTGATTGAGGGTGGTATTGGTGATTTGACTGCCAAGATCACCCCCTTCGATATAACGAGCAGAAATAAACCCCTCCTGTGCATCGCGAAGACCACAACAGGCGATAATATCGCCAGCTGCGTTTTTTAAGACCAAAAGTCGCTCAGGGAAGTGCGAGATGGTTGCGCCATAGCAAGTTGCATAACGCGTCTTGATAAAATCTTCAGCGCGCAGTCTATCGCGATGCTGGGGAGATACAATATAGGGTGCTTGAGAAGGCATACTAAACTCCGGTTACTCTTGGAGTATAGGCGCCCTAACTTACAACTGGCTTACATCGAGCGTTGAAATTTGAGACTAACGCAAAGCCCGCCAATAGCGGCGGGGCTCAATGAAAGTGAGGCTCTGTGGGCCTCAGCGAGGCTCTTGACAATGCTGAACCCGAGACCAGCGCCATCCAATCGGCTCTGATCCAGGCGATAAAAGCGTTGTTGGACTTTGTCATAAAGTTCGGGTGGCAAGCCCGGACCATTGTCGCAGACTTGCAATTCGCCCGCTTCTGTCACAATACATTTTACGACCGCTTTTTTGCCCGCGGCATTGACCGCATTATCGATCAAATTTCGTAAGATAATTTCCAGCATATTTCTGTCTGCATGGATAAAAACCGGCTTTTGTGGACCATCGAGCTCGACCGAGATGCCGCGTGTTACCAGTGGGCTGGCGATATCAGCCAAAATCTCGGAGGTCGTCTTCACCAAGTCGAGTTGCGTATCGGGGGCTAAAGCATAGGCATCAGAGCGCGATAGTTGCAGTAGTTGCGCGAGCAAACGCTCCAAGCGCTGAATGTCGGCAATGAGCTGATCGCGGGTGGCATCTTGGTGCAGTGTTTCGGCTTGCGCGCGGATAATGGCAACGGGGCTTCGTAATTCATGCGCCGCCATGTCGGTGAAGTTTTTTTGCTGTTTATATGCATCATTAAGCCGCGTTAGCGCTTCATTCATGCGTTCAACAAGCGGTCTTATTTCACTCGGAAGCCCGTTGGTTCCGAGGTGCTGATGGTCTGCTCCGGGGCTGAGGTCGCGCGCTTGTGCTTCGAGCCGCACCAGGGGCCGAAGCGAACGGCTGATGGTCCAAGACACACCGATAATCAGGGCGAGTATCATGCCAACCATGGGGGCGCCATAGCCTTCGACGAGTTCATGCACAATTTCATCGGCCACGACATTGTCATGCAGAGGGCCTTGCGCCACTTGAATGTTGACCCAGTGCGTCCCACCATCGGGCGAATACCACTGGTCGGCGCCGTAAAACCGCAAGTCCTCACCTGCGAGATCCCGCACTGTTGAAAACAGATGTGGCGGGGCTTGCGGATTATCGCGGTCGAGCATTTGGCGTTGCCGCAATAGGGTGCGCGCACCGAACCGATCGAGAATAACACCCTGTTCGTCCGAGATCAGGTAAATGAATTGCCCGGCACCCGCTCTATATTCGCGCTGCAAGTCCTCGGGGATAGAGATGAAGACGGCCCCGTCACGCCAGCCAATGTGGCGCTTTAGGTCATCTATTTGACCACTGAGCGATTTGTCGTCTAGCGTATCCATGCGCGCGTCTATCGCCAGCGAGATAAAAAATGCACTCAGCGCAAATGACAGGCTGACAATAATTAAGATGATCACGCCAAGGCGCAAGCGAAGCGATTGCATCTAATTGAGCTCCTGCAGGATATACCCAACCCCGCGAATGGTATGAATTTCACATCCGCAGTTGAGGGGCGCTAGTTTTTTACGAAGGCGATGAATACAAACTTCAAGCGCATTTTCCGTGACCAGCTCATCGGCATTATGAACAGCATCGGCGAGCGCAGTGCGCGAGATAATTTTGCCAGCGCGACGCAATAAAATCTCTAAAACATCAACCTCACGTCGGCCCAATTCGAGCCTTTGATCGCCAAAAAAAACTGCGCGCTCGGCCATATCGAAGCTGAGCTGACCGAGCTCGATGCGCTGTGCCAGAACGTCGCTAGGCCGCCGTAAAATGGCACGTAAGCGCGCCTCAAGCTCATCATTGTGAAAGGGTTTGAGAAGGTAGTCGTCTGCCCCTAAATTGAGACCTGACACGCGATCTTCGATCGCGTCGCGGGCGGTTAAAATCAAAACGGGGGTGTTTTTGCCGCGGCTCCGCAAATCACGCAATAAGTCTCGGCCATCCCCATCGGGAAGGCCGAGATCTAAAATAATCGCGTCATAGGCAATTGTGGCGAGGTAGTCATGGGCGCTCTGCAGCGAAGGCGCACCATCTACGGCAAAGCCGCGCTGGGAGAGAAAAGCGGAAAGCAGACTTTCAAGCCGCGGATTGTCCTCTACCAGCAGTAAACGCACATGAGTATCCTATTGCAGTTCATAATCAATGGTTGACCCATCCGACCCTTTGAAGCGGAGGTGAACCAAGCGATCTTCAGCATACCACATTTCGCGCTCTAATTCGCCCGTCATGACATAATGCACGGCTTCGATATCTTGTCCGCCCGCGCGAATGGTTTCTGCGCCCACCCGGGTTATCGATACGGCCATCATGTGACCGTCCAGCGTGTTCATCAGCTGTGTTTGTTCAACTGTCGCAATGTTCCACAGGCTCGCTGGCATGACCGGCTGGGGAAAGGTAAAGCGTCCAGCAGAGCCTTCTGCCGTAACAGTGTCGGCTGTACCACTCAGCTGTAAAGTTTTTTTCTTACCGTCATCATTGGTTTTCGAGCGATAACCGACCAATTTGCCATCGCGCCAAATTTCCTCGCCCTCATGGTCAAAGCGATAAACCGTAACGAAGGCTAGTTTCACTTTGACATCGGTATCGATCTCAACCTTGAGTGTTCCATTTTCTTCATTTTCGAATTCCACTTCATGGCGACCAATATTATCGCCCTTGCGGAAAACTTTATAAACGAGTTTTTGATCTCCATGATCATTCTCCATATGATCATTCGCGATCGCTATTTCTGGGGAGAGAAAGAGGAGCGCGCTGGCAAAGATCAGCGCGAAAGGAAGACGAAGATGTTTTTGTTGTGTGAACATTAATGTGCCTCATAAATTGGAATACGCACTATAGCCCTAAAAACCTTACAAGAGGCTTACAAACCGTATTAAAGCCATTATTTCGGCCTTATGCTACGATCATACCCTCGCCGATACCATATTTGCCTGTACCTTTTCCTAGGCTTTCCGCTCTGGCAATCGGAGGCTGAACAGCTTAACCTGCGCCTCGGATGAGGATGCTAGAATAGAGAGGGAAGCCGAGCATGAGCAAGCCAGAACTATCACCAGCCGCCATTGAGTGCGCGACGCGCGTTGAGGCTTTTGTGCGGACTAAAATTGCGCCTTATGAGCACGACCCGCGCTGTGGCGCGCATGGCCCGAGCGAGGAGCTTGTGCATGAAATGCGCGGTCTGGCCCGCGAAGCAGGCTTAATGACACCGCATATTCGCGACGATGGCGGGCATTTTTCGCATCAAGAAACGGCTCTGATTTTGCGCAAGTCTGGCCTGTCGCCACTCGGTCCCGTGGCCGTTAACACCGCCGCACCCGATGAGGGGAATATGTATCTGCTGGGCAAGGTCGGCAGCCCCGAATTGAAAGAGAAATTTTTAAAGCCCCTGGTCGAGGGACGGGCACGTTCGGCTTTTTTCATGACCGAACCAGCCAGCGAAAATGGCGCTGGCTCTGACCCCTCCATGATGCAAACGACGGCCCAGCGCGATGGTAATCAGTGGGTTATCAATGGTCGCAAAGCTTTTATCACCGGCGCCGAGGGCGCAAAAGTCGGCATTGTCATGGCTAAATCGGAGGATGGCGCCTGCATGTTCCTCGTCGATTTGCCCAATCCGGCGATTAAAATTGAGCGTGTACTCGATACCATCGACAGCTCCATGCCGGGCGGTCATGCGGTGATTTCGATTGATAATTTGCGGGTTGCGCCCGAGCATATGCTGGGCGAGAGCGGCGAAGGATTTAAATATGCGCAAATCCGTCTGGCGCCCGCCCGCCTGACGCATTGCATGCGGTGGCACGGCGCCTGTACCCGAGCGCATGAAATTGCCGTCGCCTATGCCTGCAAGCGGCAAGCTTTCGGCAAGCCGTTAATTGATCACGAAGGGGTTGGTTTTTTATTGGCTCAAAA
This sequence comes from Rhodobiaceae bacterium, assembly GCA_038147995.1. GTDB lineage: Bacteria > Pseudomonadota > Alphaproteobacteria > RS24 > RS24 > JAYODZ01. The sequence continues at coordinate 111,100 of JAYQUO010000004.1, forward strand.
CCTGATCGATTTGAAGCACACAGAGTTGATGATCGACTGGTGCGCGCAAGTTCTCGATAGCGGTGAACTGGGAACCGCCGAAAGCTCGATGACCAAAACCCATGTGGCAGAAACCTTATTTCAAATAGCTGACCGCTGCGTGCAGGTTATGGGTGGGACGGGCGTCTCACAAGACACAATTGTCGAGCAGGTTTTCCGTGAACTCCGCGCGTTCCGGATTTATGATGGCCCGACCGAGGTGCATAAATGGTCGCTCGCGAAGAAACTGAAGCGCGAGTTTAAAGGCTGACGGTGTTCTCCGAGCGCTAGTGATTGGGGACGAGTTTGGCCCCAATCGCCTCAGCGAGTGCCGCATATTCCATCCAAGACAAGACGGCTGAAATAGGCGTCCCGCGGCCCTCATCGAACATCACGGGTCCGTATATATTGGCGGTGTAGATTAGGTCGTCCTCTGTGACCCGTTGGGTTGCGTCATGCCGCGCGCCAGCTGGTTCATAAAACCAAACCCCTGGTCCGTAGCCCTCGGCCGGCCCTGCGCGGTAGCCAATATTGCCCTGCAGAACGAGAAAATCACCTGCACCAATGTGGTTGTGCGGTGCGGCGACACCATTATGGCGTACCATTAAAGAAATCACGCCAGTTTCCTCACTGACGCGTAAAATTTTCAAGCCAACATCGGGCAGATGCGGAACTGTTGCCCAAGGCACGGAGCTACAATCAACAAAATGACGGTGGTTGATATCGGACGCCAGAGCGCCGTTGCCGCCCGTCACCAATTGCCCCGCATTCGCCTTGGCGATTTCAAGTGGCGCGTCGGCGCGCGCGGAGAGATGCAATTTGCTGTCGACGCAGCCCGCCAGCGAGCTTGGGACGGTATAGACGCCGACATCTTCCGCGCTTTTATGCACTGACGCGCTGGTCAGTAAGTGAGCAATGCCGCCCGCGCTGTCGAGCCCTGCATAGGCGCCGAAAAAATTCACCAGCAATTCTGTTGCCTCGAGTGCTTTGGCCGACTCGATCGTGCTATTGGCGGGCAAATAACCCCAAGTCCCTGGCCGCAAAGTGCTGACCTTGGCATCTTTCGCGAAATGCAGACAGCCAGAGAGCACCAAAAGATCCAACCCGCCAATGCACAAGCCAGGTGCCAAATCGGCGTCGGCTTCTAGCCGCAAAATGATAGAGAACATGCCACTCTCGGCGCTGGCGCGGAGGGCCTTGAAGCGGGCCCCGCTGACACCTGGGAGATCAATCCATGGCGTCGTATTGGTGTCAACGCCCCCTTCAATGCCGGTTGGATCGTAGTCTGGATTGAATTTTACAGCTTCACTCATAATACCCCTCGCAAATTTCTAGCCTCAGCTAAATGTTTCTGTATTATTTAAGATGCAGAAAATTTTTAACGCAAGGATTTAGTGATGACCGAGGCCTATCGATTGAACCAAACCATGCTTCGGATCAAGGATCCCGAAGCGTCTATCGGGTTTTACACCAATGTGCTCGGCATGACACTGATCGAAAAATTTGATTTTCCAGCAATGAAGTTCTCACTGTATTTCTTGGGTTACGACAATAGCTTTACGACCCCTATGCCCGACAGCCGCGAGGAACGTGTGGTTTGGTTATTTGCCCAACCCGCGCTTTTAGAACTAACCCATAATTGGGGCACCGAGACCGATGCGGGTTTTGCCGGTTATCACAACGGCAATAGCGACCCGCGCGGTTTCGGTCATATCGGCATTTCGGTACCAGATGTCTATGCTGCTTGCGAACGTTTTGAAGCAGCAGGGGTTCGTTTCATCAAACGCCCCGATGATGGCGCCATGAAGGGGCTTGCCTTTATCCAAGATCCCGATGACTATTGGATTGAGATCTTAGCCCCAGCGGCAATGGGACAAATTACTGGAGGCTAGCAGGATCGTGCACGCTGGCTTTTGGGTCGCGCGGTTTGCACAACGAGGTAGGGGGACAAATCGTGGCTCAACTTGAAAAATCATCGATGCGCCAACCAGAGTTTATTTTCGATATTTACAACGCGCCGGGTGTTGTTGAGGATGTGCATGCGACCTATCTCGAGCTTTATCAAGCTGCCCCACCACTTTTTTGGACGCCGGAAAATGGCGGTCATTGGGTGATTAACAACGGCGAGCTGGCCTTGCAGGCTTTGGCCAATACAGACGTGTTCTCCAATCGCTATTTCACCATTCCGCCGTTGGAAGAACAGGGCACGTTAATTCCGCTGACGCTCGACCCGCCGGATCATCGATTATATCGCTCGGCGTTGCGACCTTTTTTTGAGCCCACGGCGATCGCTTATTTGCAGCCCCGCATAGATTATTGGGCGTCGACAATTGTTGAGAATGTCGCTGATAAAGGCAGCTGTGAGTTTGTCAGCGAGGTTAGCCAACGTTTCCCGATATCGGTGTTTATGGAGCTTATGGGGTTTCCGCTCGAGCGCTTTGACGAGTTTCGGGAGATTGTGCTGAAGTTTTTTGGTGCCGCTGGTTCGCCCGAAGCGCAGCAGTATGCCCTGACCATTGCCAAAATTATGGAAGAATTAATTCAAGACAAGCGTGGTAAGCCGCAAAAAGATGTGATGAGCGAAATCGTGCATATGGATTTTGAAGGCCGAAAATTTAATCACGATGAACTGATGTCGATTGCGCGCATGTTATTTCTGGCGGGGCTCGATACTTTGGTCAATGCCCTTTCTTTCAGTATGAAGCACCTCGCGCGCGATCCGGATTTGCAGAGTTTTGCGATTGCCCACCCAGATCGCATATCAGATTTGTCTGAGGAACTCATGCGCCGCTATACAGCGATCAACATGGCCCGCTATATCGCCAAGGATTACGAGTTTGGCGGGGTCTCGCTTCGCGAGGGGGATATGGCAATCATCCTTACCCCTACTGTGGGCTGGAGCGCGCAGCAAAATGACGACCCTTTGACCATTAACCTCGATCGCTCGCTGTTTCGTCACGCTGCATTTGGGTCGGGGCCACATGCCTGTCTCGGTAAATTTTTGGCGCGCAAAGAGATGGATAGTTTTTATCGTCACTGGTTTGAAAAAATTGGCCATTTCGACCTTGCTGCTGGACGCGCCGCTGGAGCGACCCGAGGCGGCATTGTCTGGGCGCTGGAGAGCTTATATCTGCAATGGTCTAACCCTCGGCCTAGCCGCTGAACGACTGTTGCTCAAAAGACACTGTCTCGATATTTTTGCTCTGAGTGCCCTTTTAAGCTTGGTTTGCGGGCCGACCTTGTTACTCTCTTTGCACTAAGACTTACTCTGGGAGAAGAAGCTATGTCGAGAAAGTTAATTACGGGAGTAGCGTTTATGTGCCTGATCGCGCCGGTCGGTGTGTCGGCTCCGGCGCTCGCTCAAGCTGCGCTTGAGGAAATTGTTGTGACGGCACAACGTCGCGTCGAAAATTTGCAAGATGTGCCGCTGGCGGTGTCAGCTTTGTCCGCGTCTGAAATTGAAGGGCGCTTTGCCAATGACCTGTCGCAAATGGGAAATATCGCGCCAAATATTATTGTCGATCCGACTCTCGGCAATGGCACGGCGAGTGTTTACATGCGTGGCCTTGGTCTGAGCGATGTTGAAAAATCGTTTGACCCTGCTGTTGGGGTGTTCCTTGATGGCGTCTATTTGGCCAATAACACGGGCGCCTTGTTGAATGTTTTTGACGCCGAGGCAGTCGAGGTTTTGCGTGGACCGCAAGGCACGCTGTTTGGACGCAACACGATCGGTGGGGTGATTCACGTCAAACGGAAAAAACCGACGGGTGAATTTGGCGGCAATGTGTCGGTTGTGATTGACGAAAATGACCGCATGGATGTCAATGGTGTCGTGAATTTCGGTGCCTATGGCAATATCAGCGCAAAAATCGCTTTTGTTAGCCTCGATGGTGGCGGTTATTTTGGTGATCGCCAAAGAAAAGGGAACCATGGCGATAGTGATATGCTGATGGTATCGCCGCAGATCCGATATCAAGACGACCGTCTCGATATGACTTTGACCTATGACTATATCAACGACAACACACCAACGCGTCCAGTGACCAATGTCACAAATGCGCACCCGACAAGCGATGAGGACTTCCACTCGACGTCGGACTCGCAAATTCATCAGAGCGCAGGCATGGATATTGATGCCCTGACCTTGAACGCAACTTATGAGCTCGACGACGTCAGCAAATTGGTCGCCATCATTGGTACGCGGGAAAATGATGAATTCGCCAATCAAGACTTTGACGGCACGTCCACGACCTTGTTCAGAACCTATCGTCCGCAGCAATCTGAGCAAACGTCTTATGAGTTGCGCTATCATCGCGAAACCGACAGCTATAAGCTTGTGCTCGGTGCCTATTATTTCGAGAGCGAATATCATATTCAGCAAAATGCGTGGTTGCTAGGCGCTGGCGTTGGTGCACCGACCCTGCCTGAAGTCGTTATCCCTGGCTACAGTCATGATGAAGAAGCCAAGAGCACGGCCTTTTTTGGTCAGATTGATGTCGATGTCATGGAGGATCTGACGCTTTCCTTTGGTGGCCGATATGTTGAAGACGAAAAAACTTCCTGCGGTGGCTCGGGTATGCCGATTAACGGTACCTATACCGACCTCGCGCGGTGGGGTGCTTGTGCGTCGAGCCCGGTTTATGTTGCTGGCAATTCGGGCACAGCGGATTGGGATAAATTTATGCCCCGCTTTGCGGTTAGCAAAGACATGGGCGACACCATGATCTATGCCTCTTACACGGAAGGCTTCCGTTCGGGCGGCTTTAATGGTCGGGCCGATGCCATCCAAGCCTTTGGGCCTTATGATCCCGAGGAAGTCGAAAATATTGAATTAGGTATCAAGTCGCGTCTTTTGGATAACCGTTTAGAGGCCAATCTGGCGGTCTTTAGCACGGACTATAAGGACAAGCAGCAAGACATTATTATCCCGTCTTCGGCCGCGACTGCGACGTCGACATATGTCGCCAATGCTGCTAGCGCGACGGTCGAAGGGATCGAAGCCGAGGTCAAATATTTGGTGACAGATAATTGGTTGGTCGGTCTTGATGTCGGTATTCTCGATGCCAAATTTGACAAATATATTGACCCGAATAGTGGTGGCTTCGGCACCGGTACTCCGTTTGATAAGTCGGGCTTCGAGTTTGTACGGGCGCCCGAGTTCACTTATAACTTCAACACGTCTTACACGGTTGATCGTGGCAGTGACCGGCTGATTTTCGCCGCCGATTATTCCTATAAGGACGATTATTATATCGGCGCAACAACCATATCTTATTGGGATAAAAACCCAGCCTTGGTTGAAGCTTATGGCATTTTAAACGCGTCTATGACCTATGAAACGGAAAATGTCTCAGTATCGTTCTTCGGCAAGAATTTGACCGATGAGCGCTTCTTTACGCATATTCTAGAAATTTCCAATTATGGGTCGGATGCCAATGGTTTGCCAGTGATCGCGCCAAATGCGGCTCCGTTCTTGACCTTTGGTACAATCAGCGCACCGCGTACGCTCGGTATGCGATTGAAAGTGAACTTTTAATATTGTTGCTAAAAAGAATACGAGAAGGGCGGCTTTCGAGCCGCCCTTTTTATTTTAGTGGTCGACCCGCGGCGTTTCCGTGGTTAGGCTAAGTCTGCAGTTCGAGCAGAGGAGAGTGAAATGGGGCAGCGTTCATTTAACAATAAAAGTACGACTGACGATGTTTTGGCGGGTATCGATTTGGCGGGCAAGCGAGCCCTGGTCACAGGCGGGGCCTCAGGTATTGGCGCTGAGACAGTGCGGGCGCTGGCAGCACATGGTGCCGAGGTTGTTATTGCCGCGCGTAATTTGGACATGGCGGGGCAGGTGCGGTCAGACGTTCTCGCGGGTCTTGGGGCGTCCGACACATCGGATCAGATTAGTCTTCTCGAACTTGAACTTGGTTCTTTGCGTCAAATAGCGTCAGCGGTTGAGACGTTTGGCCAGTCTTTTGATCGGCTCGATTTATTGATTAATAATGCGGGGATTATGGCTTGTCCGCAGGGTAAAACCGAAGACGGGTTTGAGTTGCAATTTGGCACAAACCATATCGGACATTTTTATTTCACCAATCTGATGGTGCAATATTTGATGCAGGCGGCGCCCGCGCGCATCGTGTGTTTGAGTTCGCTCGCGCATCGCATGTCGCCGGTTTTATTTGATGATATTCATTTCGAAAGCCAGCCTTATGACCGCTGGGTCTCCTATGGGCAATCGAAAACGGCGAACGCGCTATATGCTTTGGCCCTCAATGAGCGTCTGCGGCCGCATCAAGTTGAGGTGTTCTCGGTGCATCCGGGAATTATCCAAACCCGTTTAGCGCGGCATATGTCTCGGGAGGATCTCGATGCGCTGATGAAGTCAACGCTGGAACGTCAGGCCAGCGATCCAGATCCAGATCCTAATCATGGCGGCATCAAAACCGTGGAACAGGGCGCCGCCACGTCGTGCTACGCGGCGACAGCACCAGAGATAGCCGGTCATGGGGGTGTTTATCTCGAGGATTGCCAAATCGCCCAGCGCCTGACAGATCCTCAAAGCCCGAAGGGCTATGGCGTTCGGCCATGCGCTTATGATGCAGCTGCCGCGGAGCGCCTCTGGGATGTATCGGAAAAGATGGTCGGCAGAAGCTTCAGCTTTTAGGCTATTTTTTGTCTCGTTCACGGTTTTGCATTTGCGTTGCAAAATAGCGGCGGGTGTCATAGCGCTCCCAACCCTCTTCGTGTTGGGTCTGGGCATCAAAAGCGGCCATCAGTTCGTTACAGCGTTCTTCGGCAAGGTGCCGTGAGGCATAATGCGGCACAATATAGAAGCTGCCTTTTTTAATTTCGGCCAGCGTGTGTGCTCCGACTGTATCGACCTCATAGCCATAGGCCGCAACACCTGTTCCGGCTGGTGCAGGCGGCAGTGGTCCGCCAAATTTTTCAGGTCGCAAGCTGGCACTTTGGCCGATTTGCGTCTTGGTACTGCCGGGGCATAAAAGGGAAATAGAGATAAAGTCGGGCAACTCCATACGCAAAATATTTGAATAGCCCAGGACGGCTGCTTTGCTGGCATTGTAGCCGGCCAGAAAAGGCGCGGGAGCGCCAATAGCATTTTCCGAAGCGGTATTGCAGATATGGGCTTGGCGCCCTTGGGTTTTAAAGCGGCGCAGAAACTCCATACAACAGGCCCAATTGCCAAAAAAATTCACTTCAAAAACCCATCGCAAACTGGCCTCATCCATTTTGTGAGCCGGCCCACCCGCGCCAACGCCGGCATTGTTAAATAATAAATCAATCTGTCCAAACTGGTCCCAAGCACGATCGGCCAGCGCTGTAATATCGGCTGCTGATGTGACATCGCATTTTATACCCACAGAGCGAACACCGAGGGCTGCGATGGTCTCGGCGGCCCTGTCGCAGGCGGCTTGGTCAAGATCGGCAATGACGGAATGCGCGCCCTCGCGGGCAAGTGCCGTGGCGATGGAGAGGCCAATGCCGTTGGCGCCGCCTGTAATCACGGCGGTTTTATCTCTAAAATTCTGCATGTTAGCCCCTCCTAGGACGGAAAATCTTTAGTTACCATAAAATAAATCAACAAGTGTTGACTTATAAGCGCTGTCGCAATTAAGCTTGTTCGATTGACACACCAGCGCCTGTCATATTCTATAGCTTATCCCCCAAAACAATGAAGGAATTAAGTTTAATGAATCTATTGAATTTTGCGGGCCTTAAATGGCGACGTTTTACAGGGGATGAGCGTTTTGATTACCCGATTGACTATTCGGCGGCATTATTGTCGTTACGAGAAGATGGGCATATCGACTTATTATATAAGTGGGAACCCCACTGCTACTGCCATTTTCATCGGCATACAGCGCATACGACATCGGTTGTGTTGGCTGGGTCGCTTCATGTGACAACGATCGACCCCGACACGGGCGCAGAAATCGACCGCTATGTGCGCGAAGTAGGCGATTATGCCGCCAAAGAACCGGGCGATGTCCACATGGAACGCGGCGGCGATGAGGGTGCTTTGGTCTTGTTCAGCCTTTATGCGCCGGATGGCGTGCTGTCGGAGGCCTTAGCGGCGGATGGTCGTGTTATTTTAAGGTCGGATTTGGCAGACATCGTTGAACGCCGCAAGGCCCGCGCCTAACCGACCTGCTGTCGCCCCGGCAAGGGTAGACTTGCCCGACGGCTGTCGTTTGGGTTAGCCTTAAGTCTGAACTAAAAACGGGAGTAAGTGATGAGAATTGAAGTCAGTGAACCACAAGCTTCGCAAGGGGTAGATCCCGGAAGTTTTTATATCCCTGAAATGACGCAAGCCGCGAACGGTTTTGCTGCTGCTGTTTACGCGCATAGTAAATTGCCATTGCGCGAGTTTGAGGGGGCGCGGATTGCGACTGCCGTTCTCAACGGGTGCCAAATATGTATGAACTGGCGAGCCGCGCGTGATGTCAAAGCCATGGGGATTACCAATGGCGTTGACGGCAATGGTGAGCAACCTGATGAAGCTTTCTATGCAGCCGTCCTCAATGGCGATTATTCAAATTTGAGCCACCGGGAACAATTGGCGATTACTTTCGCGATTAAAATGGGCACGGCCCCGCGCGACTTGTCTGCCGATGAAGCCTTGTGGGCCGATATGAAATCTGCCTTTAGCGATGCTGAGATCACCGATTTGACATATTGTATCGCCATGTGGATGGGGCTCGGACGTATGACCCATGTGCTTGGTCTGGATACGGGGTGTGAAATTTAAGCGGTTCAAAAACCGTTTGATACGCCTCAGTGCTCGGTAAAAATGAGTTGCGTTGTATCGTAGCCAAACTGCCTCAGAGTTGCCAAAGCCTGGGCGCGTTCGGCATCCGTCACGTGCGGTTTGCGCGCCAATATCCATCCCGTCTTGCCTTTCGGACTGCCAATGACGGCAATGCTATAGTCGGGATCGAGCGATAAAATCCAATAATCACCAGCAATCCATTTTTTGACAAATGGGATGGGGACAAAGCTAACTTTCAATTTGCCACCCGCAACGGGCCACGCCACGCCGCGCGCCGATTTTATGGAGCCTGACACGCTGCCCTTGGCGCATTGATTGAGCACCGATAGGGTGCCATCATCGCGCAAACGATAGTCTGCTGTTACCGCAAAGCAGTCGCGCTCGAAGAAAAATGGAAAGCGCGCGATCTCAAACCAACGCCCTTGATACCGTTCGAGATCAACTTCTTCGACCGCCGCAATCGCAACGCGTTGATCGCGATAGGTATCTGCATCCACATGCCCGATGGTGGCCAGTAACGTCAACCCGACCATTACCATACTGAGAATTCTAGGCTTCATATGCAACTCCAATGACATTGCTTAAACGACGGCCAGACTACGATAGCTGTCGTAAAAAATACCAACCTAATAACAAACCGAAAAGGCTGAGCCGCGAAGCAACCAAGCCAGACAGTCAGTGTCTCATTGTGTCAGGCTTTTAACATCAAAAATAGTTGCCTCTGCGGCCGCCATTTTACCGTCGAGCATATCGAGATAGGCCTTTTTTATTGTCGCCTGGGTGCCATATCTGTTGGCCTTCAACCAAGTTGCCACCTCCATCATGAGCGGTGTGGCGCGGTCATTGATCTGACCCAAAAATTGTTTTGCCTGCCCCGTTGTCGCCAAAAAAGCGATTTCATCGGGCGCAAACCAGAATGCTGGGCGCGGGCCAGGCAAATCATCATCCTCTAGCGTCCCCTGTTCCCAATGCGTCGCGCCAACAATACCACTATAGGCAATCAAGTCACCCAAATGCCCATGTAAACGCGCGCGTAGCTCTGCATTGCCCGCCAAATCAAAAACAACGCTGGTCTCGCGTGGTAATTGGTTTATCTCGTCATATGTATAGACTTGGTCGTAGCAGCCTATTTTTTTGACAAAGTCTTTATTGTTCTTAGATGTAAGGCCAATAGCGTGGCATTTATCTTTATGCCCGTTGGTTAAAAAATAACCAAATGCGAAAGCCGTTTTGCTCGATGCACTCGTGATGATGACATTCTGGCTGCCATAAAAATCATGTCGTGCAAGATACTGCTCGAGCAGAAGAGACGTGCTGACGACGGGACGCAACAGGCTTTGCATATCATCAAAATCTGGGTGATAGCCGGGCTCGGCCCGCGCACGCGTGTACTCTCGATATAAAGTCGGAATTGTGTCTCGGCTGGGGGTCATATCCTTGCAGGTCGTGGCCGAAACCTTATCGATTTTTGCCAAGATATGAGTGGATAGGGGATAAAAACCGTAAAGCCGCTCTCCGACCGGAATATCCTCGTGGGCGGAAGCGACGACTTCGCCAAAGCCCCAAAACGGCATGCGGGCATAAGGCGCTGTCGTCGGAAAGCTATCTAGATAGCGAATAAGTCCGGATTTTCCAGCCACACCATAGGATATTGTATTGGCTGTTAAGGCCAGACGGTCCACGGCGATAATCACCTCGCCTTTTTGCAAAAGCGAGCTATCCAATGGCTTCTCCTCAATAAAGGTCGCATCCCTAAAATCATTCGGATTAAAGACAAAATCGAGTCTGTTAAAACGCATAGGGGTTTCCTTTGGGTGCCATTTAATTGCCCTTATAATATAAATTGACATATATAGTGTCAATAACTTAACTTATTCCCTATCGGGAGACCAAACGATGGCTATGTCACTTATGATTTGGGGTTCAGCAGTTTTTGTG